>LNFB01000215.1 GCA_001464385.1 Deltaproteobacteria bacterium Ga0077550
GAAGTTGGGGATCGGCCACGGCTCGGCGCCGTTGGCGATGTAGCCGTCCGACAGCACGATCACCGGCGTCATGTATTTGAGCGCGATGCGGACCGCCTCGATCGCGAACGAGAAGCACTCGCCGGGGGTCGCCGGCGCGAGCACGACCAGCGGCGCGTCGCCGTTGCGGCCCCACACCGCCTGGAACAGATCGCTCTGCTCGGTCTTGGTCGGCATGCCCGTCGACGGGCCGGCGCGCTGGACGTCGAGGATGACGAGCGGCAGCTCGGTCATGATCGCCAGGCCCATCGCCTCGCCCTTCAACGCCATGCCGGGGCCCGAGGTCGCGGTCACGCCGATGATGCCGGCGTACGACGCACCGATCGCGGAGCAGATCGCGGCGATCTCGTCCTCGGCCTGGAACGTGGTGACACCGAAGTGCTTGAGGCCCGCGAGCGAGTGCAGCACGCTCGACGCTGGCGTGATCGGGTACGAGCCGTAGAAGACCGGGAGATCCGCGAGTCGGCCGGCGGCGGCGAGGCCCCACGCCAGCGCCTCGTTGCCGGTGATGTTGCGGTAGTGCCCCTTGGGCAGCTCGGCCTTGGGGATCTTGTAGACCGCGACGCCCGTGGGCAGCTCGGCGGTCTCGCCGTAGACGTGACCGGCATTGAGCGCAGCGATGTTGGCCGCGGCGATGTCGGGGCGCTTGGCGAACTTCCGCTCGAGCCACTCGACCGTCGGCGTGCGATCGCGGCTGAACAGCCAGTACAGCAGGCCGAGGGTCCAGAGGTTCTTCGCGCGCAGCGCCTCCTTGGTGCCCAGGCCGTGGGGCTCGACCGCCGCGAGCACGAGCCGCGAGACGTCGACCTCGAGCTTGCGGTAGCCGTCGAGCGTGCCGTCCTCGAGCGGGTTCTTGTCGTAGCCGGCCTTCTTCAGGTTGCCCGCGGTGAACGCCCCGCTGTTCACGATGACGAGCCCGCCCTTGGGCACGTCGCGCAGGTTGACCTTGAGCGCGGCCGGGTTCATCGCGACCAGGACGTCGGGCTCGTCGCCGGGCGTGAGCACGTCGTGCGACGCAAACTGGATCTGGAAGCCCGAGACGCCGAAGGTCGTGCCCGCAGGTGCGCGGATCTCGGCCGGGAAATCCGGGAACGTCGCGAGGTCGTTGCCCGCGACCGCCGTGGCCTGCGTGAACTGCATGCCCGCCAGCTGCATGCCGTCGCCGGAGTCGCCCGCGAAGCGAATCACGACGGAGTCGAGGATCTCGCGGCCTTCAGCATCTTTGGGTCGAACGGGGGTATCCATGGGCGTGGGGCTCGGAGTATGTCCCGCACGTTGGTCGTTGTCACCGGCCGCCCCGGTGTGCTGGGCCCGCGTGGTGGGCCGCGCGTGCGCGCCACGTGAGGTCGGCGCGCGGCGGTGGCGTCGCTGCGGCATGCGCTCGCTCACACCCATGCGGTTGCGCGTTTCGAGGGGGACGCCGTTAGTGTTGCGCCCCATGGCCAAGGGCAACACAGCGGATCTCGACGAACTCGTCGATCGTGGACTGCGCGCCGTCGAAGACGACGAGCTCGACACTGCAGAGAGCATCCTCGACGACCTCAAGGGATCCGCGGGCGAGAATCAGCCGCGCGTTCTTCATCTCGCCGGCATGCTCGCGTGGGCGCAGGGCGACCTCGAGCGGGCAACCGGCTACTTGATGCAGGCGTCCGACGGTGCGCCCGATCGCGCCGACGTGCAGCTCGACTGCGCCGAGTGTCTCTTCGCGGGCGACGAGATCGACGAGGCCGAGGCCCAGGCCCGCGCCGCGCTGGCGCTGCCTGGGATCACCAAGGCGCAGATGGACGACGGGCGGCTGCTGCTCGCGCAGATCCGGCTGTCGGGCGACGACCCCGACGAGGCGCTCGAGATCCTCGGCGAGATCGATGCATCCCTGCACAACCACCCTGCATTCCTGAGCACGCGCGGCTCGGCGCACATGGCCGCGGGCAAGCTCGATCGCGCGGTCGAGGATCTCCGCGCCGCGCTCACGCACGAGCCCGACGACGGCGACCTGCACTACCAGCTCGCGCTGGTGCTCGGCGCCGCGGGCGACACCGACGGTGCGGTCGCAGCGATGCTCCGCGTCCGCGAGCTCGACGCGGCCGAGGACGGCGAGACGCCCGAGCCGACCTACGCCGACGCCCAGGAGCTGCGCTCGCGGCTCGAGGACGTGTTCGAGCAGCTCCCCGATCCGCTGCTGCGCCTGGTCGCCCACGCGCCGATCACCGTGCAGACCCGCGCCACCGAGGAGCAGGTCAAGGCCGGCGTCGATCCGCGCAACGTCGTCGCGTTCTGCGGCACGCGCAAGAAGGGCGACGAAGAGGCGGAGCTGACGGGGATCGTGATCATGCGCGACCTGTTGCCCGAGGCGGAGGACGACGACGAAGAGGGCGACGACGCGGTCGAGACCGAGCTGTTCTACGGGCTGATGGACGAGCTGCAGAGCTTCTTCCAGCGCGACGACGTCGTCATGGCGGAGGCCTGACGAGGATGGCCGACTCGGCGGCGAGCCTCTACGACTGGAACGAGAAGGAGCGGCACGGGCCGCTGCTTCGCGAGCCGCCGCGCTTCGTCGACGAGACGCTGCGCCACGGCCTGCAGTCCCCGGCGGTGAAGCAGCCGAGTCTCGAGCAGAAGCTCGAGCTGGTCCGCATGATGGACCGGCTCGGCATCGACGCCGTCAACCTCGGTCGTCCGGGCGCGAGCCCGCGCGCGGCCGAGGATGTCGAGCGGCTCGCGCGGATGATCGCCGACGAGCACCTGCACATCCAGGCCACCTGCGCCGCGCGTGCCACCGAATCGGACATCCGCCCCATCGTCGAGATCTCGCAGCGGGTCGGCGTGTCGATCGAGGTCGGCGCGCTGCTCGACTCCTCGCCGGTGCGCTCGTACGCCGAGGACTGGGACCTCGCGCGACTCGACCAGAGCACGCGTGACTCCATCGCGTTCATCGTCCGCAGCTCGCTCCCGGCGGCGCTCGTCACCGAGGACACCACGCGGGCCCACCCGCGGCTGCTCGACCGGCTGTTCCGCACGGCGATCGACGCCGGCGCGACGCGGCTCGTGCTGAGCGACACCTGCGGCCACGCGACGCCGGACGGCCTGCGCTCGCTGCGCGGCCTCGACGTCGAGGACCGCGTCGAGCTCGACTGGCACGGTCACAACGATCGCGGCCTGGCCCTCGTGCTGGGCCTGTTCGCCCTCGAGCACGGCATCGATCGCGTGCACGGGTGCGGCCTCGGCCTGGGCGAGCGCGTCGGCAGCACGCCGATGGACCTCCTGTTGCTGAACCTGTTCCTGCTCGGACAGCTCGACGGCGATCGGCACGACCTGTCGGTGCTGGTGCAGTACGTGCAGAAGATCAGCGAGTACACCGGGGTCGCGATCCCGCCGTCGTACCCGTTGTCGGGGCGCGACGCGTTCCGCACCGCCGACGCCGCGCACGCCGAGGCGGTGTCGAAGGCCGAGGGGCGCGGCGACATCGAGCAGGCCGATCGCGTGTTCTCGTCGGTGCCCGCCCATGCGTTCGGGCGCGTGCACGAGATCGAGATCGGGCCCGAGGGCGGGCCCGGCAACGCCGCGCACTGGCTGCGACGCCACGGCATCGAGGTCACCGACGCCGCGGTGACGCGGCTGCTCGACGCGGCCAAGCGGGCCAACCGCACGCTCGACGAGGCCGAGGCCGCCGCGGCCCTCGCGGCGCCGTAGTCGGCCCGCCCTGGATCAGAAGGGCTCGACCGCCGCGATCTCGGCGAGCGCCGCGTCCCACTCGTACGGCATCTGCTCGGCCGAGATGGTGAAGTGCGTGGTCCGACCGCTGGCGAGCACCTCGTCGGAGGCCGCCATCGCGGCGGCGTGGGCGTCGCCCGTGACGAACGCGTACATCGAGGCCTCGTCGCGCCACACCGTGATGGTGCGGGCGAAGCCGCAGTTCGGTTCGGTCGCGAACGAGGCCGCGACGAAGCCCGGTGTCATCGCGGCGGCCATGCCCGCCGCGCCTGCGAGCGCCCCGAACGCCTCGAGCTGGTCCGGGAAGGGCAGGGCCTGCGTCGTGCTCACCACGTACTGCGCCTGGGGATCGACGAGGCCGGCCTCGGGATCCCAGCCGGGGCCTGCGAGCGGGAGGTCCACGGTGAAGTCGGCGTCGACGCACGCGTAGGGATCGGCCGCGACTCCGGTGGAGTCGTCGCCCGTCGACTCTGCGGCAGGGCCGGAGGACTCGCCGGGGTCGGTGGTCGTGTCCGAGGGCGAGGCGGTGGACTCGGCGGCGTCGGGATCGGAGTCGTCGCCGCAGGCGAGCAGGATGGTCAGGAGCAGGGATAGGGAGGGGCGTGGCATGGTTCGGGCTCTGGGTTCGGTCAGATGCGTTCGACGGTGGCGAAGTCCAGTCGGGCGAAGCGTCGCTTCAGTCGCGGCGAGTCGAAGTCGGTGCGGGTGCCGAACACGTGGGTCCGGACCGCGGCGCCGATGCTCGGCGGCTCGCTCGTGGTCACGGCCCAGCGCCGCTCGCCGTCGGCGAGCGCGAGCTCGAGGTAGTGGTAGCGACCCACCTTCTGCGTGGAGAGGATCGTGCCCTGGTACGCCGGCGTCGTCGGCCGCTCGAGCGCGCCCATCGGCGAGGTGGCGGGCGCAGCTGCGGCGACCGATTCGACCGGCGCCGGGGCCTCGGCGGCGCACGCCGACAGGATCACGAGGAGCGTCGAGAGCCAGGCGCGGGGCGACCGGAGCAGCATGCCGGTCCAACACCGCGTCGCGCCCGAGGTGTCACTGGTGCCGAGCAGCTGACGCGCTCGGCCTTCAGCGGTCGGTCGGCCGGGCCGGGTGCAGATCCACGATCGTCGCGCCCCAACTGCCTTCGCCCATGCCGCCGAGCCGATAGGCGCGGACGTCGGGGTGATCGGCGAGCAGGGCGTGCACCGTGCGGCGCAGCGCGCCGATGCCCTTGCCGTGGACGATGCGCAGCTCGGTGATCCCGCGCTGCTTGCAGGCCTCGATGTACTCGAGCACGAGCGGCTTCACCTCGCGCGGCGAGAACGGGTGCAGATCGAGCTCGCCGTCGATCGCGATCGTCGCGGGTGTGGCCGTGGCGAGGCCGGCCGCGAGCGTACCGGCCCACGGCGCCCAGGGCAGCAAGCCGCCGGGGCCGAGGGCGAGGCCGTGTGGCGCGGGCACGGCGTTGGCGAGCAGCTCTGTCGTCGTGCGTTGCCACGGCCACGACCACCGCTGCTCGTGGCGGTGCACGACGGGCCCGCGATCCGTGGCGAAGACGAAGCGCCGCGCGAGCACCTTCGCTCCGCTGCGGCGGACGTGCACGTGCAGGCGCCCGAACAGCGCGGCCGCCACGAGGTCGACGGCGAGCCGTGGGCCGTCGTCGTCCTCTTCGCCGTCGATCGTGAAGCGCTCGGTCCAGCCCTCGATCGTCACCGTGATCGCGTCGTCGTCGATCGCGATCGCGATGCCCAGCGGCGCCGTCGCCTGCGGTGCGGGGTGGCTCGGCGTCAGCACGGAGCGCGCGCCCTCGCGTGCCACATCCAGCGCGCCGGGCTGCGCGAGCGCGTCGAGCAGGGCGTCGAGTTCGGGCCACACCGCGGGGCCCTAGGGTCTCACGGATGGAACATGCGGCGGATCCACGCGTCGAGGCCCCGCGGATCGGCCTTCCCGCCGAGGCGGCGCAGGGTCCGGGCGAGCTCGCCTGCGCTCGAGAACCGGCGGTGCGCGGCGGGCTGCAGGGCGATCATCGTGACGTCCTCGAGCTCCGCGGGGATGTCGGCGCGGACCTGCGACGGCAGCGGCACCGCACCGATCGCGACCCGAGCGATCACCTGCTCGGGCGCGAGGCGACGGTACAGCCGCGACCACGTCGAGAGCTCCCACAGCACGACGCCGAGGGCGTAGACGTCACTGCGCCGATCGATCGCCTCGCCGCGTGACTGCTCGGGGGACATGTACGCGACCGGACCGAGGTTCGGCTGGGCGCGCGGCTGCGGTGCACGCAGGCGGCTGTGCGCCGCACCGAAGTCGGTGAGCATCACCCTGCCGTCGTCGGCGACTGTGATGTTCGCCGGCGAGACATCCCCATGGACGACGTGCAGCGGCGCGCCGGTGTCGTCGGTGGCGCCGTGGGCGTGATCGAGCGCCTCGGCGATCGAGGCGACGATCGCGATCACGTGGCGCAACGGCATGCGGAACCCGAGCTGCTCGGAGCGCCGCACCAGCGCGGGCAGGGCGTGGCCGCGGACGAACTCGGTCGCGAAGTACCCGTGCTGCGCGGCCGGGGCGAGGTCGACACCGCGGATCACCGAGGGGTGCTGCAGGAGCTCGAGCAGGCGGCCCTCGTGGGCGAATAGGGCGCGCGCCTCGACGACGTGGTGCAGGTTGGGGTGGATGCGCTTGACCGCGGTGAGCTCGTCGCGGGCCGCACCGTCGCGGCGCGCGATGAAGGTCTCGGCGAGCGGGCCGCTGCGGATGCGTCGTAGGGGGCGATAGGACCCGATCCACCCGGGCAGGTCGTCGGCGGCGCGATCGGGCGGGGGCTCGACCGGCGCGGGGCGGGCCGGCTCGCTCGGCTGACCGCGGTGCATCGCGATGCGCCGCATGATCTCTGGATCGGTCCAGGGCCAGGTGTCGCCCTGCGGGTTCACCTCGTCCGAGTTCGGAGATCCGTGCACCGCATTGGTTAGGTGAGTCGACGCTCGCGTTGGTTCAGTGACGCCGAGGGAAAACCACCCTCGGGGCCACCGCTCACCAGAGCACCTCGAGCCGGTGCTTGCACTCCTTCACGAGCGCCGCGAACAACTCCGCGTCGATCCAGCGCGATGGGATCGCGGTGCGTCGGCCCGCGACTTGCCGACCATCGACCTGCGGCGGCGGTGCGGCGAGCGCGACCTGGAGTGGGAAGACCTCGCGGCGCGTCCAGCCCTGCGCGCGGATCTCCGGGGTGCGCAGCGCGATCCACTCGCGCGGGCGGGCGCCCCACGTGATCCACTCGAGCTGCGGCAGCTCGCGCAGCTCGTCGGCGACCCCGGGCCACAGCAGCAGGGCCGGACGGGCGGTCCCCGAGTGCAGGCGGATCATCGCGGGCAGCAGCAGCGCGTCGGCGGCGAGGATCTCGGCGGCCGGCCGGACATCGACCGGCCGCTCGGCCAGCGTGCCGGTGGCGCGTGTGATCCAGAAGGGATGCGCGCCGCCGAGGACGTCGTCGACCTTGAGCGCGGCGAGCGTGCCGCCCGCGAGCTTGTTCCGCGTCGGGGTGAAGTTCGGGACCTTGGGGGCGCTGGGCTCCACCGGCGCGGGCTCGGGCTCGACGAGCGTGCGCGTGCCGAGCGGCAGGTCGGTCCACGTCAGCTCGTCGATGGCGCAGCGCCAGAGCCGGCCGAGCTGATCGTCGGCCTGGGGCCCGGCGAGCACCAGCGCGCCGCTCCCCGCCAGCGCCATGCACGACGCGGCGCGGGGCAACTTGGCCGACTGCGCCTCCGGCAGCACCGGCGGCTCGTCCTTGCTGCCCGGCTCGGCCGTCGGCTGCTCGAGGAGGAAGCGGTGCAGCACACCGCGCGGACGCAGCACGTAGATCCAGCGCTCGTCGCCGACCACCGACAGCGGCGTCGCGCTGGCGAGATCGACGAGGGGCACGCGCTCGCCCAGGGGCCGCAGCGCGCGGTTGGTCCAGCACAGCGCGCCATCGCGGGCCGCGAGCACGACGTGGCCCGCGGTGGTCTGGCCGAGCGCGACGATCGCCTCGCTCGCCACCGGCTCCGGGCTGGTGTGCTTCAGCTTGAGCATCATGTAGCCCGAGATGTGCTCGGGGTCGATGACCCACGCGTGGTTGCTGCCGTCGATCCACACCGCGCGCCCGTCCCCGGTGGCGACCAAGCCGAGGACCTCGTGCTCGGGGGCCTTGCGGCGGTGCACGACCTCCTGCTTGGTGACGTCGAGCAGCACCTCGCCCTGGCTGCCGGCGCCGCACAGCAGCCGCGGGCGCAGGACCGCGACGCGGTCGACGAAGCCGCCGAGCTTGCTGCCGAACTTCTCGGCCTTCGCCGCCCACACGGAGCCGCGGTGGAGGTGGTGGCCGCCGAACCACAGCACGCCCTCGTCCTCGGTGGTCGCCGCGGCGCGCGGCTCGGAGGCGGCGGCGCGCCCGGCGAGCGCGACGCTCGGCTCGGGGCTGCCGAGCTCGATCGTCTTCTCGACCACCAAGGTCTCGGCGTGGAGGATCCAGACCTCGTACGGCAGCGTGACCAGCACGCGCTTGCCGTCGTGGCTCATGGTCAACGACAGCGGCCGATCGTCGAGCGTGATGGACTCGTCGTTCGACGACCCGCGCGTCGCGACGGTACGCCGGGAGGAGCTGACGACTGCACGCTTGGACATCGAGCGTCCGACGATAACAAACGTGGGGGGCCAGCGGGCCCGCTAGCGCCGGACCCCGGCGAATTCGCTGGTCGGTCGCCACGACGGCGGTGTCTCGGCGTCGGCAATGCGGCCAACCAGCGACGCGACGGTGAGGACGTCCTGCAGCGTGCCCTCGAAGGACCACGCGGCGTCGAACTCGTCGTCGACCGTGTGGTAGTGGCTGGCGTTGGCCTGGCCGAGGCGGGCGCCCTCCTCGGTGCCGCCGGATTCCATGTCCGTGCCCCCGCGCAGGTAGATCGCCGGCACGCCGCGGCGCGCGAAGCTGAAGTGGTCCGAGCGGAAGTAGCCGCCGCTGGCGGGGTGCTCGTCGGGCACCACCGTGCGGCCCTCGGCGGCGGCCACCTCGCCGAGCACGTCCTCGATCGTGGTCTGGCCCGGGCCGATGACGGCGATGTTCCGCGTGCGCCCGTGGACGTTCATGCTGTCGAGGTTCACCACCGCGGCGAGGTCGGCCAGGGGAATCGTCGGGTGATCGGCGTACCAGGTGCTGCCGAGCAGGCCCTCCTCTTCGCCGGTCGTGGCGAGGAAGAGCACGGTGCGGCCCAGCGGCCGGCCGGCGTGGGCGCGCACCTGCAGCGCCGTCGCCACGCCGAGCATGCCGGCGACGCCGCTGGCGTTGTCGATCGCGCCGTTGAAGATCGCGTCCGCGCCGGGTTCGGGATCGGGGGCGTGACCGAGGTGATCCCAGTGCGCGGTGACGACGACGGCCTGATCCGGCCAGCGCGCGCCGACGAGCTTGCCGAGCACGTTCACGTCCTCGGTGCGAGCGTCGACGGTGACGAACTCGCCGCGGAGCCGGCCGCACGAGGTCCCCCGCGTGGCGCTCGGATCGATCGCGGCGGCGTGCCAGGCCTCGAGCGTGGTGCCGCAGCGCCCGGCGAGGGCCACCGCGGCGTCGCGGTGCAGCCAGCCCTGGATCGGCAGCACGTCGGGCGCGCGACGGGCATCGCCCGCGGGCTCGGCCACGTGCGTGCGCCCGTGGGTCCAGCTGGTCTCGACCACGTTCCAGCCGTACGACGCCGCGGCCGTCTCGTGCACGAGGAGCACGCCCCGCGCCCCATGGCGCAGCCCCTCCTCGAACTTGTACGACCACCGGCCGTAGTAGGTGAGCGCGTCGCCGGCGAAGCGTCCGTCGGCGAGCGGTGGATCGCCGACCAACGCGACCGCGATCCTGCCGTCGACGTCGACGCCGGCGTAGTCGTCCCAGTCGTATTGCGGGGCGGTGACGCCGTAGCCGACGAACACGAGCTCGGCGTCGACGCGGTGCGTGCCCGCGGGCCCGAAGGTGCTCACCACGATCTCGCTGGCGTGACGCAGCGGTCGTGGCGTGGCGCCGTCGGCGACGAGCACGAGGCTCACGCGGTCGCGATCGGTGGTCACGCTGCGCATCGGCACCGCCTGCGTCCACCCTCCGCCCTCACCGGCCGGCTGCAGACCCAGCGCGCCCATCCACTCGATGATCTTCGCCACCGCGCGTGCGCCCCCCGGGGTGCCGGGGCGCCGTCCGTCCATCTCGTCGGCCGCGAGGATCCGGGTCGCCTCGCGCAGCGACGCCGCGGACGGCGGCGTGGGGCCTGGCGCCGGCCCCTGGGCGGGCGCGGGCGCGGGCGCGTCCTGCATCACCGCAGGCGCGGGCTCCCGCGAACATCCGCACGCCAGGGCGATCGCGGGAAACCATCGGGCACGGACTCGCATCGAAGCGGGGCGATAGGATACCACCGCGAGCGCCATGTCCACCGACGCCGAGAGCCGCACGACCTCTCCCCGACGCTCGCTCGCCGCCGCCGTGCGGTGCGGTGGCCTGCTCGCGATCGCGGCGAGCTCGCTGCCGGCCTGCGCGGCCCGGGTCGCCCCGGCGTCGGCCCCGACCGCGCCGTCGGCCGTCGCCGTCGCGCCCGCGGTGCCCGACGAGCCCTCGGCCGAGCCGCAGGACGACGCCGCGTGGATGGCGTGGGTGCGCGAGCACTACGAGCGCACCGAGGTCCGCATCCCCATGCGCGACGGCGTGCACCTGTTCACGACGATCTACCGTCCGAAGCACCGCGGCGCTCCGGCGCCGATCCTGCTCAACCGGACGCCCTACGGCGTGGGCCCGTACGGCGCCGACGCGTACCGCAAGACGCTCGGGCCGTCGCGTGAGCTGGTCCGCGCGGGGTTCATCTTCGTCTACCAGGACGTCCGCGGCCGGTGGATGTCCGAGGGCGACTTCGTCGACGTGCGCCCGGCGAAGACGGGGGCCGACGGCGTCGACGACACGACCGACACCTTCGACACGATCGCGTGGCTGGTCGCGAACGTCGAGGGCAACAACGGGAAGGTCGGGATGTGGGGCGTCTCGTACCCGGGCTACTACGCGGCGGTGGGGATGATCGAGCACCACCCCGCGCTGGTGGCCGTGTCGCCGCAGGCGCCGATCGCCGACTGGTACTTCGACGACTTCCGCCACCACGGGGCGTTCTTCCTGCCCCACGCCTTCAACTTCTACTCGACCTTCGGCGTGCCCCGCCCGGCGCCGACGACCGAGGGCCCGCCGTCGTTCGACCACGGCACGCTCGACGGCTTCGCGTTCTTCCTCGCGCTCGGCTCGGTCGCCAACGCCGACAAGACGTTCTTCGCCGGGTCGCGGCCGTTCTGGACCGAGCTGGTCGCCCATGCGGACTACGACGAGTTCTGGCGGTCGCGCAGCGTGCTGCCGCGCCTGCGCCACGTCGCGCCCGCGGTGCTGGTCGTCGGCGGGTGGTTCGACGCCGAGGATCTCTTCGGGCCGCTGGCGATCTACCGGACCCTCGAGGCGCGCGAGCGTGCGGTCGACAACCGCCTGGTGATGGGCCCGTGGAGCCACGGTGGATGGGCGCGTTCGGAGGGGCGTCGCCTGGGCTGCATCGATTTCGGCGCCGACACCTCGGAGCACTACCGGGCCGCGATCGAGGCGCCGTTCTTCGCCCACCACCTCGACGGTGGGCCCGCGCCCGAGCTCGCCGAGGCGACGGTGTTCGACACGGGGGCCAACGCGTGGCGCGGCCTGCCGAGCTGGCCGCCGGTCGGTGACGCGCGCACGCTGTGGTTCGACGCCGAGGGCACGCTGGCCCCGCGCGCGCCGACGGCCAAGGCCGCCGCGGACGCGTGGACGAGCGACCCGGCGAAGCCCGTGCCGTACACCGCCGCGGTGACGATCGGCATGCTGCCCGAGTACATGACCGAGGATCAGCGCTTCGCGTCGCGGCGACCCGACGTCGTCACCTACCGCAGCGCGCCGCTCGAGCACGACACCACGATCGCGGGTCCGATCGCCGCGCACGTTTGGCTGTCGAGTTCGGCCGCCGACGCCGACGTCGTGGTGAAGCTCGTCGACGTGTGGCCCGAGGGCGAGACGATGCCGCTGCCGCCGCCCGATCGCGCCCCGGCGTACGCGTGCCCCAAGCTCGCCGATCGCAGCGCGGTGGACATGGACGGCTTCGAGCAGATGGTCCGCAGCGAGGTGTTCCGCGCCCGCTACCGCGCCGGCTACGAGCGCGGTCGACCGCTCGAGCGGGGCAGGCCCAACGAGGTCGTGGTCCCGCTGCAGGACGTGCTGCACACCTTCCGCAAGGGCCACCGCATCATGATCCAGGTCCAGAGCACGTGGTTCCCGCTGGTCGATCGCAACCCGCAGTCGTGGACGGACAACCCGCTGTTGGCCCCCGACGGCGCGTTCGTGGCGGCGACCCACCGCGTGCACCGCTCGGCGCGTCACGCCTCGCGGATCGAGTTCACGGTGACGCGGTAGCGCTCGCGGCCGCCGACGGGTGCAGCAGCTCGTCGAGGCTGGCCTGCGTGATCGGGTGGTAGCCCGGGCGGGCCCGGGCGAAGATCTTCCGCGCCTCGTCGCCGCGCGCCGCGGTCAGCAGCGCGCGGTACAGCGGCATGAGGAACTTCCGCCGCCCGATGCCGAGCAGGAACGACTCGAGCGCCGCGTCGCTGCCCCGGTAGCCCTGGCGGATCGCGAGCTCGAGCCACTGCGCGAGGATCTCGGCGTTGCCGCTGCGGGTCAGGCCGAACGCGGCGTCGAGGGCGACGAGGCGCTCCTGCGGCGTGTGCTCCGGGAGCGCGCGCAGGAAGTGCAACCACTGCTGGGGGGTCCACGCCGCGGAGGGCAACGCGGCCGCGGTGAGCTCACCCGCGACGAACGCCGGGACGACCGCATCGATCGCGTCGAACGCCTTGGCCCGCGGCACCGGGGCCGACGCCGGCACGCCCGGCGCGTCGAGCCACGCGCGCAGATCGACGCTCGCGCGCCCGGGGAGCGGCGCGGCCGGCAGATGCTCGGCGGCGAACGCCTCGAACTCGACGGTCGTCACGCTGCCGAACGCGTGCCCCTCGAACCACGCCAGCAGGAACGGATCGAAGGCCTCGCGGCCGTAGGCCTCCTCGAGGGCGCGCAGCAGCAGCGCGCCCTTCTCGTAGGCCACGTCGGACAGGCCCTCGTCGGGGTCGCGTCCGTCCAGCGACAGCCGCAGCCGCTGATCGTCGGCGCCGAGCTCGGCGAACGCCTCGTCGAGATCCTGGCGGCCGAGCACGGCGTCCATGTCGGCGCGCTCGCGACCGAACAACGCCTCGATGATCCGCCGCTCGATGTAGACCGTGAAGCCCTCGTTGAGCCACAGATCGGCCCAGGTCGCGTTGGTCACCAGGTTGCCGGACCAGCTGTGCGCCAGCTCGTGGGCGACCAGCGAGACCAGCGAGCGGTCGCCCGCGATGATCGTCGGCGTGGCGAAGGTGAGCTTGGGGTTCTCCATGCCGCCGAACGGGAACGCCGGCGGCAGCACGAGCACGTCGTAGCGGCCCCAGCGATACGGGCCGTACAGGGCCTCGATCGCGCCGAGCATGCGCTCGATGTCGGCGAATTCGTGCGCGGCCCGATCGAGCATCGAGGGCTCGGCCCACACCCCGGTGCGCTCGCCCAGGGCGCGGAACTCGACGCGACCGACCGCGAGCGCGACGAGGTACGCGGGGATCGGCTGGCGCATCGCGAACGCCTTGGCGTTGGGATCGCGCGCGGGGATGGGATCGGCGGCCATGAGCGGCACCGTCGGCGCGGGCGCACGCACCTGCGCGTCGTAGCTCGCGCGGATGCCCGGCGAGTCCTGGCACGGGAACCACGAGCGGGCGTGGATCGCCTGCGACTGGCTGTAGAGGAACGGCGCCGCGTGATCGCCGGTCTGCTCGGGCGTCAGCCACTGCAGGCCCGACGCCTCCGGCGACGTGCGGTAGGTGATGCGCACCAGATCGACGCCGGGCTCGAGCTCGACCTGCAGGCCTGCGCCGAGGTGACGATCGACCGCCCCGAGCTGCCACGTCGCGGCGCGCCACGGCGCGTCGAAGCCGGCGAGCACGACGTCCTCGCGCCGCAGCGGCGCCGGTGCGGTCGCGACCTCGACCCGCTCGATGAGGAGCGCGCGGGTGTCGAGCCGCAGCGGCGCGCGTGGATCGTCGCGCTGCACCGCGAGCGTGATCGTGCCCGCGAGCGTGCGCGCGGCGAAGTCGACGTCGACGTCGAGGCCGAAGTGCCAGACGCGGACCTCGGCGGGTCGCGCGACCGAGTGGGGATCGGGGCCAGCGGGCATGGTCGTCACGGGGGGAACGCTCGCGGCGTCCGGGCGGCACCCCGCGAGCCAGGGCAGGGGCGACGCGAGGAGGAGGGCGAGGAGCAGCTGCAGGGCGCGCGGCACCGAATGCGGAGTACCGACGCCCCTCCGCGCCGTCAATCCCGAGTTCGTTTTGACAGCTTATCTCCTGGGGTCTTGGATCCCCACGTGATCCGCGAGGAATCCCTGTGAATGGCCGAATTGCCCACGCCTGAGCGGTTTCGCGGGGCGGCCGCCGTCGATTTCGCTTGAGTACATTTATGTAATCTGACTTAATGCCGATGTTGAGTTCGAAGGAGGACCCGATGCCCCACGCCCCACGCCTCGCCTCAGTTCTCGTGCTCGGCACCCTGTTCGTCGGCGGCTGTGACATCAACAGCCTCTTCCACGACCTCGACCACCCCAAGACCCTGGTGAACGTCTCGGTCACGCACCACGCCTCGATGGAGCAGGGGACCTTCCCCGACCGCGGCGGCGAGGGCGAGATGCGGGTGTTCGAGACCGACGAGGGCTGGACGATCTCCCTCGTGTCGGCGTTCTTCACGACCGCGAGCGTCACGCTGCACGAGTGCGCGGGCGGCCCGGTCGCGCTCGACATGTACTGGGGCCCGCTCGCCGAGGACATCACCGCGCGCGATCTCGACAAGATGACCGTGGGCGGCGTGGAGGTCGCGGCGACCGAGTTCTGCGCCGTGGACGTGCACTACGGGCCGTTTCCCGAGACCTCGCACATGGCTGGCATCGACGAGCGGGTCGCGGGCGCGACCTTCTACCTCCGCGGCACGGCGGCGAAGGGCGACCTCGTGCTCCCCTTCGAGGTCCGCTCCACCGAGGCGTTCGACGTCACCTTGGACATGTCGACGATCGAGGACGGCGAGCCGCTGTCCGTCGCCGGCGGCGAGGACTTCCCGATCGAGCTCGCGCTGTCGAAGACCTACGATCGCGTGTTCGACGGCATCGACTTCGAGACCGCGACGACCGACGACCTCGAGGCGCAGACCGCCGCCGCGCTCGCCCTCGAGTCGCGCATCTCCCTCGATCGCTGAGGCGGGTCCCTGAGCCAGCTCCCTGAGGCGCCGCGGTTCCGCTCCGGCGGAACCGACCGCCGGTCGGCCCGTGCGTCCGATCGCGGGGCCCCTCCCGTGGTCAGGGCGTGCTTTGGTATGATGCCGACCGAGTGAGTACCTGCGCGCAGTGCCGCGCGCCGATCCCCTCCGGCGCACGCAACTGTCCCCGCTGCGGGATCACGCTGAGCGGCATCGAGTTCGAGACCCAGCCCGGCACGGGGGTGCACATGGGCATCCCGACGACCGACGCGATGATCGGCCGCTGGGTGCTCGATCAGTACGTGGTCAAGGCCAAGCTCGGCGAGGGCGGGATGGGGGCCGTGTACCTGGCCGACCAGCCGGCGATCGGGCGGCAGGCGGTGATCAAGGTGATCCACCCCTGGCTGTCGCGCGACGCCGCGGTGGCCCAGCGCTTCGCCACCGAGGCCAAGGCGGCGGCGCGGCTGCAGAACCCCCACATCGTCTCCATCTACAACTACGGGCGCATGCCCGACGGCACGCTGTTCCTGGCGATGGAGCACCTCGCTGGCCGCACGCTGGCCCAGCTGCTGCGCGCCGAGGGGCGGCTCGACGCGACCCGGGCGGTGGGCATCGCGACGCAGGTCTGCGAGGCGCTCAGCCACGCCCACGCCCGCGGCGTCATCCACCGCGATCTCAAGCCGTCCAACATCATGCTGGTCGCGCGCGATCGCGGTCCGGAGTTCGTGAAGGTGCTCGACTTCGGCATCGCGAAGCTCGACGGCGGAGAGGGGACGGCGACCGGCGTCATGCTCGGCACGCCGCAGTACATGTCGCCCGAGCAGCTCACCGGCCGCCCGGTCGACGGCAGCAGCGACGTCTACGCCCTCGGCCTCACGCTGTACGAGATGCTGACCGGTCGGCCGCCGTTCGTCGCCGACGCGGCGATCGCCTACATCCACAAGCACACGCAGGAGGCCCCGCTGCCGCTGTCGGCCGCGTGCCCCGGGGTGCGCGTCCTGCCCGCGCTCGAGGCCTGCCTCATGCGCGCGCTGGCCAAGGTGCCGCACCATCGACCGCAGAGCGCGGACCTGTTCGCCGACGAGCTGTGGTCGGCGTTGATGGCGACGGCCACCCTCGATGCGTCGCACGTGCCGATGCCGCGGCAGAAGGCGCCCGCACCCGCGCGGGTCGCCGTCGTGGCCGCGGTCGTCGCGGGCGTCGCCGCGCTCGCCGGGATCGCCGCGGCGAGCTACGTGGCGCTGCGCGGGCCCGTCGCGCTGCGTGAGGCCGAAGCGGCGCGCGAGCCTGCCGCGCTGCGCGAGCCCGCCGCGCTGCGCGAGCCCGCCGCGCTGCGCGAGCCCGCCGCGGTGCACGAGCCCGCCGCGCCCGCGAGCCCGGCCCTCGTCGCGCCCACCTCGGAGGCGATCTCGCCCGAGAAGGCCGCGCTGCGCACCAAGGCGATCCCCGAGCTCGAGGCCGAGTTCCAGCGCGCGACGGTGCTGAGCGGCCTGTCACGGGATCGCATCGAGCTCGCCCTGCGCGAGTACCAGCTCGCCCTCGACAACGTGCCCGCCGGCCAGGACGCCGCCGAGTTCCGCCGCTCGCTGCTGGTGGATCTGATCGTCACCTGGCGGCAGCACCGCGGGGCGCGGGCCCCCGACGACCGCCGCATCGACGAGCTCGAGGCGATCTTCCTGACGATGCCCAGCAGCTACGACGTGGCCGCGCGTCGCGAGCTCCTCCTGCAGCTCAAGACCGCGACGGCCGGCCAGCCCGACGCGGACGAGCTGGTCTATGCCCGCCTGATCGAGTGGATCGCCGGCTACGGCGAATCCGACGAACCCATCGAGATCATCGACGATGAACACACCGACTGACGCGCCCTCGCCCGAGACGAACCACGGCCCCGGAGCCACCGCCGAGGACGGCCTGCTGCCCCCGCGCGTGGTGGTCGAGGATGATCGCACCGGCATGCACCCGCTGACGCTCGAGCGCGCGGTGCTGGATCACCTCTACTACACGCAGATGAAGGACCCGCCGTCGGCGACGCTGCTCGACATCTTCGGCGCCGTCGCCCACGCCACGCGCGATCGTCTGGTGCAGCGATGGATCCGCACCCAGCGGGCGTACTACGAGCAGAGCGTCAAGCGCGTCTACTACCTGTCGGCCGAGTTCCTGATGGGTCGCGCGCTCGGGCACAACCTGCTCAGCCTCGGTGCCTACGACATGGCCAAGGACCTCCTGGGCGCCTACGGGCTCGAGCTGTCGCACGTGCTCGAGGAGGAGAACGACCCCGGCCTCGGCAACGGCGGTCTCGGCCGGCTCGCGGCGTGCTTCCTCGATTCCATGGCGACGCTCGGGTACCCGGGCTACGGCTACGGCATCCGCTATGAGTTCGGCATCTTCGAGCAGCAGATCCGCGACGGCTGGCAGGTCGAGCGCGGCGACGCGTGGCTGCGCTACGGCAACCCGTGGGAGATCGCCCGGCCCGAGTACACCGTCACGGTGAACATGTACGGGCGCATCGAGGAGAAGGCGGACGAGCAGGGGCGGCTGCGCGTGGGCTGGGTCGACACCACCAAGCTGCTCGGCGTGCCGTACGACACGCCGATCGCCGGCTACGGCAACAACACCGTCAACACCCTGCGGCTGTGGCGGGCGCGGGCGTCCAAGGAGTTCAACCTCGACGTCTTCAACGACGGTGACTACCGCCGCGCCGTCGAGGACAAGGCAGACAGCGAGACCATCTCCAAGGTCCTGTACCCCAACGACGAGTCGCCCGAGGGCCGCGAGCTCCGGCTCAAGCAGCAGTACTTCTTCGTGTGCTGCTCGATCCACGACATCATCCGCCGGTTCAAGAAGACCGAGAAGGACTTCGACCGGTTCTCGGACAAGGCCGCGATCCAGCTCAACGACACGCACCCGGCGATCGCGGTCGCCGAGCTCATGCGCGTGCTCGTCGACGTCGAGGGCGTCGAGTGGGAGCGGGCCTGGGACATCACCAGCCGGACGATCGCGTACACCAACCACACGCTGCTGCCCGAGGCGCTCGAGTGCTGGCCGGTGGGGATGTTCGGCCGGCTGCTGCCCCGGCACCTCTCGATCATCACCGAGATCAACCGCAGGTTCCTGCGCCAGGTGCAGATCGCGGCGCCGGCCGACGAGGCTCGGCGCAAGCGCATGGCGATCGTCGAGAACGACCAGATCCGCATGGCCCACCTCGCGGTGGTCGGCTCGCACAGCGTCAACGGCGTGGCCCAGCTCCACACCGATCTGTTGCGGCAGCACGTGCTGCGCGACTTCGCCGAGATGTTCCCGCACAAGTTCAACAACAAGACCAACGGTGTGACGCCGCGGCGGTGGTTGTTGCTGTCGAACCGTCCGCTCGCGGCGGCGATCACCGAGCGGATCGGCACCGGCTGGATCACCGATCTGCCGCAGCTCGAGCAGCTGCGTCGGTTCGCCGACGATCCCGAGTTCCACCACGCGCTGCACGCGATCAAGCGGGCGAACAAGATCGAGCTGGCGACGCTCATCCGCGAGCGCAACCGGGTCGACGTCAACGTCGACTCGATCTTCGACACGCAGATCAAGCGGCTGCACCAGTACAAGCGTCAGCTCCTCAACTGCCTGCACATCGTCTCGCTGTACCAGGCGATGAAGGCCGACCCGGCCGCGCCGTGGGTGCCGCGGACCTTCGTCTTCGGGGGCAAGGCCGCGCCCGGCTACGCGATGGCCAAGCTCCACATCAAGCTCATCAACGACGTCGCCGCGACGATCAACGATGACCCGGCGATGCGTGGTCGGCTGCACGTCGTGTTCATGGCCAACTACGGGGTCTCGCTGGCCGAGCGCATCATCCCGGCGACCGACGTCTCCGAGCAGATCTCGCTCGCCGGCAAGGAGGCGTCGGGCACCGGCAACATGAAGTTCGCGATGAACGGCGCGCTCACCATCGGGACGCTCGACGGCGCCAACGTCGAGATCCGAGAGGCGGTCGGGGCCGAGAACTTCTTCTTGTTCGGCATGGACGCGGCCGAGGCCCAGGCCCGCGCCGACGCCGGCTATCGCCCGGCCGAATTCGTCGAGCGCAGCCCCAAGCTCCGCGGCGCGGTCGAGCTCATCGGCTCGGGCTTCTTCAGCCCCGAGGATCCGCGGCGCTTCGACGCCGTGGTGCACGACATGTGGAACGTCGACACGTTCATGGTCGCCGCCGACTTCGACGCCTACGCCGCGTGCCAGGAGGCGGTGGCCCAGGCGTATCGCGACCCCACGAACTGGGCGCGGATGGTCGTGCACAACCTGTCGCAGGTCGGCCGCTTCTCGAGCGATCGCACCATCGCGGAGTACGCCAAGGAGATCTGGAACGTGAAGCCCGTCACCGTGACGATGAAATGAAAAAGGGGGAGCGCTGGCTCCCCCTTCGGGTCTCGGTCCGGGTCGGTCGCCCTGGGGCGCTAGTCCGCCTCTTCGGCGACGTCCGGATCGCCGCGCGACGCCCACGGGTCCTCGAAGCCGGCGTCCATCAGCAGCACCTTCAGCAGTGCGTTGCGGTTCTTCGCGCCGGTCCGCGCGAGCACGGCGGCCACGTGGTACTTCGCCGTCCGCTCGGTGCAGCCGAGCAGCTGTGCCATGCGCTTGTTGGAGTCACCCCACAGCAGTCGCCACGCGACCAGCGTCTCGAAGTGCGAGAGCCCGGCGATGTGCGCCAGGCGAGCCATCGCCTTCTGCGTGTCCATGCCGATGGGCGAGGGGACGCCGGCGGTCGCGGTGCCGGTGGCGCTGGACTGTTGCCCCAGCGTACGACGCCACTCGAGCGTCGAGGCGACGGTGCTCGCGAGCGTCGCGAGCAGGTTGGGGAACGTCTCGGGCTTGCGCACGTAGGCGTGCGCACCGCAACGAGCGCTCTCCATCGCGGTCTCGTCGTCGACGGCGCCGGTGACGACCGCCGAGCGGCACAGCGGCTTGCGATCGAGCAGCTCTTGGACGAGCGCTGCAGCGGTGCCGTCGGGTAGACGGTAGTCGAGCAGGGCGCCGTGGACGTCGAGCTCGTCGCCGAGCAAGGCGCGGCCGGCGGCAAGGGTGCCGGCCGAGAGCACCTCGTAGCCGGCCTCGGTGAACGTTCTGGAGTACGAGTGCCGGAGCGGCTCGTAGTCCTCGACCAACAGGATGCGGTATGAGGGAGTCACGGATGCTGCCGCAGGCTAGCAACATGTTCGGGCCGGCGAATCTGGCCAAATGGCCAAAAACGACGACGCGCGACGTGTAGCGCCGAAGTGTCGAGAGAAACGACGTTCCGATCTGCAAGCGATCCGCGCCGCTCCGGGGACGTGCGGCGCGACGACGTGCACCGCGGCGTGGCCGCACGCGTGCGCCAGGGGTTTCCCCGGACGTTCGCGCCCGTCACGGCAAGTCGGCCGATGCCCGCACGGCGGGCACTGCCGGGATGGCGTTGCACGGATCCTTGTCGAAGCAACCGATCGCCCACGGCGCCTCGTCGAGGTTGCGGAGGAACTTGCCGAACGTGTGGAACATGAACCACCCCACGTCGTAGACCTCGCCGACGATCGCCTCGGGGCTGCACTCGGGTGCGTTGCTGCCGTTGGTCTCGCGGCAGATCGCCAGCGCCCAGTCGGTCATCTCGCCGGGCAACGCGAAGCCGTGCTGGCCCTGTGGCACCGCGTAGGGGAACACGGCGCCGGACATCGCCCCGAGATCGTTGCCCCACATATCGGTGCGCGACACCAGGCGCAGCGGCGGATCGAGGCGCGGGATGTTGTCGCCCCAGATGTCGTTGCCGTCGGAGAAGTTCTCGACGTCGACGTGGGTGCCGAACGTGCCGTCGAGGCCGAGGAGCGCGCGAACGGTCTCGTTCTCGGGCACGTCGACGTAGGGGTGGCGGCCGTAGACGTTCACGGCCTCGGCGGTGTGCGTGTCGAGGATGACCTGGTTCGGCGGCACGCCCCAGCGCGGGTCGGCGTGGAGGTAGTCGATGACACCGGCCGCGCGGCCCACCGTGACGCCGCCGCTCGCCGGCACGCTCATGTCGCCGACGGTGGTGACGAGCAGGAAGTGCGCGCCGGTCTTGTCGCCCTTGTTGGGGTAGACCAGCGGCTCGGCGGCGAGGTGACGCGCGAGGACGCCGGGGTCGGTCGGGTCGATCACCATCTGCGCCAGCGACATGAAGCGCCGCAGCGACGGCGTGTTGCGCTGCAGGCCGAAGCCCTCGGCGAGCGAGCGCAGCTCGCCGGCCTCGATCGGCTCGCCGGTGAACAGGATGGGCGCGCCCTCGGCGTCGACCGGCGCGTCACGGCGGTTGATGATCTCCACGGGCTCGAGGTCGGCGACGAGCTCGCACTCGCCGGCGCCGGGGACGAGCGCGTCGCCGCGGTAGATCCGGATCTCGATCCGGTCGTCGACGTCGCAGGCCAGCGGCACCCGGGCCCGGGCCGCGACTCCGTCGTCCGGGGTCTCGTCGGGCACGAGGTAGGCGCAGCCGAGCTCGCCGTTGTCGAGGTTCTCGACCACCATCGTGTCGCCGGTGAGCAGGCCACCGAGCGTCGTGATCGGCACGTCGGCGAGGCGGTTCAGCGCGGTGGCCTGGGTGTGCAGCCGCGTCTGTCCGTCGTCGCCCAGGGTCGCGAGGTACAGCGGGCCCATCACGCGCATCAGCACGGCCTCGGGCACGCCGCCCTGCTGCGAGCGGTTGCCGACGTCCGTGAGCCGGCCGCCGCCCGCGATCGGGATGATCGCCTCGACCTCGGGCTCGACCGCGCCCATCGTGGTCGCCATGATGCCGCCGAGCGATCCGCCCATCATGTAGATCGGCGAGTCCTTGCCGATGTCGACGATGCCGTCGCCGTCGAAGTCGCCCGCCAGATCGATGTCGCCGTCGCCATCGATGTCGACGGGCTCGGCCTTGCCGTCGCCGTCGGTGTCCCAGCGCCACTGGGTCTTGCCGTCCCAGGTGCGGATGACGCGGATGAGCTGCATGTAGTCGAGGGCCGACTGCCGGACCATGTCGCGCATGTGGAAGAGGTACGCGGTCCAGAAGTCGACGCCGCTGTCGATCACGCCGTCGTGGTCGAGGTCCTGATCGTGGAAGCCGTCGCCGTTCTGATCGCCGCCGCGGGCGAACATCGCGGCGTCGGCGGCGGGCGCCAGGCCGGCGGCGCCGAACAGCTGGCGCAGCAACTCCTCGTCCGACTTGGCCAGCGGGAGGCCGTGCGAGACGTTGTCGGTCGAGAGCGACGCGAAGCCGAACTGCGCGAAGTAGCCGGAGAAGCCGAGCAGCTCACCGGCGCGGTTGCCCGTGTAGCCGTGGCCGAGGAGCACGATCGGCGCCATCTTGCCCTGCCCGCGCACCGAGACCTCCTTGCGCGGCACCACGAGCCAGAACGGGACCTCCTCGGGGCGGGCCTTGGCTGCGGTGACCTCGAGGTCGCCGGGCCACGACTGGAAGTCGAGCGGCAGCGGCACGCCGTCCTCGTCGAAGCGATCGAACAGCTGCGGCGTGGTGTACGTGCCCTGGGCGTGGAAGTCGACGTAGTCGTGGCTGTCGATCACCGAGCGGTACTGGTTCGTCGTCGGATCCCCGCCCTGGAACATCTGCACGACCAGACCCAGCGGCCCGCGCCAGTCCTCCTGGGCGAGCGCGTACGGGTTGCTGCGGTCCTCGAACTTGGTGCCCGGGCCGACCTCCTTGAGCGGGAACAGGCGCGTGACCTCGGCCGGGAACTCCTCGGCGAGGTGCGCCTGCGGGCCGAAGCCGTAGAGGCCCTCGCGCACGGCGATCCAGTCCTTGGTGATCGACTCGGTGGTGTACGAGAACGTGAACGCGATGTCCTCGGCCTCGATGCCGTCGGGCAGCACGTCGAGCAGGGGCATGAGGTCGGCGGTCTGCGCGGCGTGGTTCACGAAGTCGAAGGGCGAGCCGACGGGATCACCAGCGGCGTCGAGCACCCGTCGGGTGATCACGACCGCGTAGCGGGTCTCTTCACGCAGGGGGCGCAGCGGAGAGGCGATGATCGTGTTGGTCTCGCGCTCGTAGAAGTTCATCAGCGCGTCGGCCCGGCCGACGAGGTCCCCCCGCTCGGGCGTGCGACCCGGCAGGTAGTTGGGCCGGTCGAGGACGCCGTCGGCGTCGCTGTCCTCGGCCAGGTCGAGGACGCCGTCGCCGTCGCGATCCTCGGAGGGCTGGAGCACACCGTCGCGGTTGTCGTCCTCGCTGGGGTCGAGGACGCCGTTGCCGTTCTGGTCCTCGTCGGCCTCGTCGAACATCAGGTTGTTGGTCCACTCGCGTGGATCGTTGCTGCCGTACTTGTCGCGGCGCTCGAGGAGGATCGGGTAGTTGCCCTGGCCGATGTCGAGGTGCTCGAGCTGGCCGAACTCCGGCGAGTCGCGATCGATGTTGACGAGGTAGATCGCGTCGTCGGCCGTGTCGTAGTCGGCGTCGTCGTGGCGGGCGCGCAGCGCGTCGATGTCGATGGTCCCGGTGAACGGGATCGTGATCGGCTGGTAGACGCCCCAGCCGTCGATGCCGTCGATGAGCGTCCGCGTGCGGCGCTCGTAGCTGGTCGCCGCGATCATGGACGCGTTGACGCGCAGGCCCGTCGGCGAGCTCGGGTCGGCCCGCGTCGCGATGTCGTTGGGCAGCGGGATGTCCGGCAGCGGCCGGTGATCGAAGTCGAACTTGACCGTGACCTCGGCTGGCTCGGCGCGCATCAGGCCCTCGGGCTCGGCGCAGGCGGCGAGGGTGCCGAGCAGCGCCAACGCGAGCGACCTGGCGGGGCGAATGGTCGTGCGGGCGCGGGGGGCAGGTCCGGGGCGCGTCATGCGGCGTCGATGATAGACGCGGGTGGCGACGACGCGTCGAAACCGGGCCCACGCGCCGGGGTGAGCCTGCGCGGGGGCGTCAGAGGCACGTGGGCTTGGGGCTGCTGTCCGTCGGGTCTGGGGGCGGCTCGCCTGGTACCGGCTCGCCCGTCAGCGGATTCAGGCAGTGGAAGAGTTCGCCGGGGTGGGTGAACTCGTGGCAGCACGGCGTGTCGCCGCAGTCCTTCCCGCGGGGGAGGCAGCACGGCGGGTCGCTGCGGGGGACGATGCGGCAATCCTCGCCGCAGGTGGCGTTCAGCTCGACCTCGCCCGGGCAGGTCTCGGCCTTGAAGCTCGGGCGGAACTCGTCGCCATCGCAGTCCTCGGCGCTCGCGGTCGCGACCTGCCCGGAGATCGACGGGGCGAGATCGAGGGTGTCGTCGGCCGAGCCGTTGCCGCAGTAGCTGCACGGGGTCCGATCGTAGAAGCACGTCGCCGTGCAGTAGCGCGTCGTGCCGGAGCCGTAGGGCGTCAGCGTGTCTCCGCTCGGCAGGCCGACGCACTCCACCGCCTCGGTCTCGAGGGCGCGCGCGCCGGAGTAGGGCCCCTCGTCGCATTCCTCGTCGACGAGGTCGTCACCCGCGGCGTTCTGCACCATGCCGTCGCCGCAGCCCTCGCAGACGATCGTGCAGGTCTCCTCGTCGCAGCGGGCGCGGCCGGCGATCCCCGTGCCGCTGCACCCCTGCGCGTAGGTCTCGGGCAGGCCGGGCTCGCACTCCTCGTCGGCCTCCGCGTCGACATACCCGTCGCCGCACACCAGCGTGTGGCGCAGGTCGACGATGCACGAGGTGCCGGAGACGAGGGCGACGGTGGCGGCCGAGAGCCCGAGGGCGAGGAGGCGCACCCAGGCATCGTCGCACGGTCGGCGGCCGCGCTCCAAGCCCGAGGGGAACGGGCGCGGCGCCGCACGCGACGCCGGAGTTTTCAGGGCAGCGAGGCCGGATCGCGCGTCTCGGGGACCGGTCCGATGTCGTTGCACGGGTTCTTGGTGACGCAGCCCAGGGCGTAGGGCGACCCGGTCTCGTGCTTCAGGAAGTTGCCGAACGTGTGGAACATGAACCAGCCGATGTCGAACGTCTCGCCGACGATCTGATCGATCGCGCACTCGGGCGCGTTCGAGCCGAAGGTCTCGCGGCAGATCTTGATCGCCCAGTCCGTCATCTGACCCGGCAGCGGGAAGCCGTGCTGGCCCTGCGGGATCGCGTAGGGGAAGGTCGCGCCCGAGGTGCCGCCGAGGTCGTTGCCCCAGATGTCGCGATCACGGGCGATCCGCAGCGGTTCGTCCAGTCGCGGGATGTTGGTGCCCCAGATGTCGTCACCCTCGGCGAAGTTCTCGACGTCGTAGTGCACGCCGTAGGTGCCGTCGAGCTGCAGCAGGTCGATGATGTTCTGGCTCGTGGGCACGTTGGCGTAGGTGTAGCGCTGGAGCGTGTTCACCGACTCGGCGATGTGCGTGTCGATGAGCACCTGGTTCACCGGCTTGCCCCAACGCGGATCGGGGTTGAGGAAGTCGATGACGCCGGCGGCGCGGCCGACCGTGATGCCGCCGCTGCCCGGCACGCTCATGTCGCCGGTCGTCGTCACGACGAGGAAGCGCGCGCCGGTCTTCTGCTTCAGGGCCGGGTACTCGAACGGCTCGGCGGCGAGGTAGCGCGCGAGGACGCCGGGATCGGTCGGGTCGAGCACGAGCTGCGCGAGGCTCATCAGCCGGCGCAGCGACGGGCGGTTGCGGGCGAGGCCGAAGCCCTCTGCGAACGCACGCACCGGGCCGGCCTCGATCGGCAGGCCCTCGAACTTCATCGGGTTGCCCTCGCCGTCCAGCGGCGCCGCCATCTGGTCGATGACCTCGATCGGCTCGACGTCGGGGACCAGCTCGCACTCGCCCCCGCCGGGGACCAGGACGTCGCCGCGATAGATCCGCAGCACGGTCGCGTCGCCGACGTCGGACGCCAGCGAGATGCGCCCGCGCGCGGGGACGCCGTCGCTCGGGTTGTCGTCGGGCAGCAGGTAGGAGCAGCCGATCTCACCGTTGACGAGGTTCTCGGCCACGATCGTGTCGCCCGGCAGCAGTCCCGCCACCGTCGCGATCGGGATGTCGGCGATGTGGTTGAGCTCGGTGACCTGCGAGTGCAGGCGCGTGGTCCCGTCGTCGGCCATCGTCGCGAGGTACAGCGGACCCATGACGCGGACGAGCACCGCATCCGGCACGCCGCCCTGCTGCGACCGGTTGCCGACGTCCATCAGGCGGCCGGCGCCGGCGATGGGGATGATGGCGTCGATCTCGGGCTCGAGGCCGCCGAGGGTGGTCGACATGATGCCGCCCAGCGAGCCGCCCATGACGTACAGCGGCGAGTCCTTGCCGATGTCGACGAAGCCGTCGCCGTCGAAGTCGCCGGCCAGATCGAACTTGCCGTCGCCGTTGACGTCGACCTGCTCGAACTTGCCGTCGCCGTCCGGATCCCACTCCCACATCTTCTTGCCGTCCCAGGTGCGGATGATGCGGATGAGCTGCATGTAGTCGAGCGCGGACTGCCGGACCATGTCGCGCATGTGGAACAGGTACGCGGTCCAGAAGTCGGCGCCGCTGTCGATGGTGCCGTCGCGGTCGAGGTCCTGATCGTGGACGCCGTCGCCGTCGACGTCGCCGCCGCGGGCGAAGAGCAGGGCGTCCATCGCCGGGGCCAGGCCCTCGTTCTCGAGGACCGGGCGGTACTGGTCCTTCAGCTCGGGGGTGATCGGCACGCCGTGCGAGACGTTGTCGGTCGAGATGGCGGCCATGCCGAACTGCGCGAGGAAGCCGGCGAAGCCGAGCAGCTCGGTGGCGCGGTTGCTGGTGTAGCCGTGGCCGAGCAGGACGATCGGCGCCATCTTGCCCTGCCCGCGCACCGAGACCTCCTTGCGCGGGACGATCAGCCAGAACGGGATCTCCTCGGGGCGCGCCTTCGCGGCGGTCTTCTCGAGGTCCGAAGGCCACGACTGCAGGTCGAGCGGCAGGCGCTCGCCGTCGGCGTCGAAGCGGTCGAAGAGCTGCGGCGAGAAGTAGGTGCCCTGGGCGTGGAAGTCGATGTAGTCGTGGCCGTCGACGATGGCCGAGAACTGCTGGCTCGTGGTGTCGCCGCCCTCGAAGAACGCCTTCAGCAGCACGCCGAGGATCGGCTTCCAGTCCTCGTGGTTGAGGATGAACTGGTTGTGGCCCTCGAACTTCGCGCCCTTGGCCGTGTCCTTCAGCGCGAACAGGCGGGCGATGTGGGCCGGGAAGGCGTCGGCGAGGTGCGCCTGCGGCCCTTCGCCGTACAGGCCCTCGCGCACGGCGATCCAGTCCTTGGTGATCGACTCGGTGGTGTACGAGAAGGTGAAGGCGATGTCCTCCGCCTCGATGCCGTCGGGCAGCACCTCGAGCAGGGGCTCGAGGTCGTCGGTCTGCGCGGCGTGGTTGACGAAGTCGAACGGCGAGCCCACGGGGTTGCCGTCGGTGTCCTGGACCCGACGCGTGATGACCACGGCGTAGCGGGTCTTCTCGCGCAGCGGCAGCATCGGGGCGACGACCAGGGTGTTGGTCTCGCTCTCGTAGAAGCTCATCAGCGCGTCGGCGCGGCCGGCCAGGTCGTCGCGGGCCGGGTTGCGACCGGGGAAGTAGTTGGGGTGGTCGAGCACGCCGTCGGCGTCGCTGTCCTCGGCGAGATCGAGCACGCCGTCACCGTCGCGGTCCTCGCCGGGCTGGAGCTTGCCGTCGCGGTTCTCGTCCTCGCTGGGATCGAGGATGCCGTTGCGGTTGAGGTCCTCCTCGGTCTCGTCGAACACCAGGTTGATGTTCCACTCGCGCGGGTCGTTGGCCCCGTACTTGTCGCTGCGCTCGAGGATGATCGGGTAGTTGCCCTGGCCGATGTCGAGGTATTCGAGCTTGCCGAACTCCGCCGAGCTGCGGTCGACGTTGATGAGGAACACCGCGTCGTTGCTGGTGTCGTAGTCCTCCTCGTCATGGCGCTCGCGCAGCGCGAGGACGTCGATCGGCCCGGTGAACGGGATGTTGATCGGCTGGTAGACGCCCCAGCCGTCGAGCCCGTCGATGAGGCCGCGGGTCCGGCGCTCGTAGTTCGTCGGCGCCACCAGGGAGGCGTTCACGCGCAGGCCGGTCGGCGAGGTGGGATCGGGCCGGGTCGCGATGTCGTTGGGCAGCGGGATGTCCGGCAGCGGGCGGTGATCGAAGTCGAACTTGACGGTGACCTCGGCCGGCTGCGCGCGCATGAGGCCCTCGGGCTCGGCGCATGCAGACACGGCGGCGAGCAGCACGCCGACGGCGACGCGACGGTCGGGGAGCGTGACGGCGCGCGAGGGGGAGGCGAGGTTGCGTCGGTCGCTCATGATGTTGGCTCCGCGATGGCGGTGTGGGCGTCGGCGTCGTGGGGCGCCGGGTGCCGAATCCGTGGGCATCGCCAGCGCGAGCGCACCGCGATGAAGGTTCGATCGCATCGTTTATACCCGACATCGCCGAGGCCCTGGCAGCACCCCAGGGCGGGGCCGCGCACGGCCGCGTGACCCTGCCCGCGGCACGCTCCGCGTGAGCCCCCGGTCGGAACGCCGTTCCCTCCTCGCCGCACACGGGCGTTGCCCGGGGCTCCGAGCAAGCTGCTAGGGTCCGGCCCATGACGGCGACCGGCGACGCGGAGACGTTCCGCGAAGCGATCATCGGCGCGAGCCTCGAGCTCGGGCAGGCCTATGGCGAGGATGGCGTGACGATGCGCGCCATCGCGAGCAAGCTCGGGACGAGCGCAACGACGCTGTACACGTGCTTCGAGAGCAAGGCGGCGATCATGCGCGAGCTCCGGCTCCGCGGGACGCTGTCCCTGGGCAAGTCGTTGATCGAGGGGTTCGACGCCCCGAGTCCCCACGAGTGCCTGCTCGAGATCTCCCGGCGATATGTGGCCTTCGCCCGGGACAACCCGTGGTTGTACACGCTGCTGTTCGTCAACGAGACGCCGACCTCGGAGGTCGTCACCGGCGCGCAGTCCGAGCGGCTCCAGGTGCTCGAGCGCGAGGTGACCGCGCGGTTCCTCGATCGGTTCGAGGCGTTCACCGGCCGGCGTCCCCTCGACGCGCGTCGCCTGGTCGTCCGCTGGTGGGCCGCCGCGCACGGCCTCGCGTCGCTGCTCATCACCCGACGCGTCGCGTCCGAGCACCTCTATCTGCCGGTCGGCGACGTCGAGGACTTCGTCGAGCTCTACGTCCGTGGCCTCGTCGATGGACTGACCGCGGTCGACCGCCCGTGATCGTCGGCGACCGTCGGTGACGGTCGCCGAGGCGCGGACCGATCAGTGCCAGCAGGAGCTGGTCGCCGCGACCTGCTCGGCCTGCTCGCGCTCGAGGGCTTCGCGAAGCGCCTTGGCCTTCGCCTTCTTGCGCTTGGCGCAGCCGCCCTTGTCGCCGTCGGTGCGCGCGAGCTCTTGCGCGGCCCAGTGGCGGATCTTGCTCTTGGCACCGAGCTCGGTCGCGAGGTAGCGCAGCGCGGCCTGGCGATCGTCGTGGCTGCGGCCCGGATCGAGGGCGACGTCGAGGAAGCGCGTCGAGATCTCGTGGCGACGCGCGGCGAGATCCAGCTTCGCCTCGACGCGCAGCGCCCGGCTCTGCAGTCGGTTGGCCTGGTTGCCGCGCGACTCGGCGTGCAGCCACGTGGCCACCGGGAGGCTCATCGCGAACAGCGAGGCGGCGAGCCACCACGTCGACACGCGGCGGCGCGGCATGATGGGCTCGGGACCGACGCGGGTGGCCTTGGGCCGGTCGCCGCGGAGCTCCGCGAGCTCGAGCTCGAGTTGGGCGATGCGTGTGTCGACGTCTTGGTTCGAATCCATGCGGTGCGAAACTCCTGACAGCGTGGCGACTCTAGCAGTCGCTCGTCCATGGGTCACGCGACGGGACGCGTGTTCGCGAAACTCGGACGGGCCTCGTGCAGCGCGAGGAACGCGACGAGGCTCGGATGCCGGTCGATCGGGTAGGCCTGGCGGAAGCGCATCCAGTCCAGCGCCGTGAACAGCGCGATCTCGACCAGACCGAGGTCGTTCGGCCCACCCGCGAAGGCGCGCTCACCGTCCGCGATGCGGACACGTCCGCCGACGACGCGGTCCGCCAGCCAACCGAGGGCCGCAGCGGCGCGCTCCTGCTGCTTGCGGAGGTAGCTCGACGCCTCGGCCGTGATGCCGTCGCGGGTGAGGTACAGGACGTTGATGAGGGCGTCTGCGGCGCCATCGGCCACGGCGATCGCGTTGCGCGGTCCGGGGTCGAGCGGATCGAACGGCAGCAACGGACCAGGTCCGCGACGGGCCAGCAGCACCTCGGTGATCGCATGCGAGTCGAACAGGGTCTGTCCGTCCAACGTCGCGACCGGGACCTTCCATATCGGGGAGAGCGTCCGCAGCTCGGCCTGGGCCCCGGCGTCGTTGACGTCGTGGAGGGTGACCGCGACGCCGAGCTCGGCGGCGACGATGCGCACGCGGCGGACGAACGGGGAGGTGAGGGTGCCGTACAGCGAGAGCATGCGTCGGTCGAGCGTACCCGAGCTCCGACCTGCGGGGCGCTCGGGGTGTTACGGCGTGGCTGCGGCGAGCTCCGCGATGAGCCCCGCGTCCCGCGGGTTCGCGGCCTCGGCGAGCCGGCGGGCCCGCTCGATCGCCGTCGCGGCCCGATCGGGGTGCAGCGCCAGCGCCTCGACGCGCGCCAGCTCCTGCAGCGCCCGCGCGGCGGCGTTCGGATCGATGCCCGAGCGGAGCTCGATCGCCGCCTCGAGGTGGAGGAGCGCGAGGGGGAGCTTGCCCTGGGTCTCGGCGTCCGCGGCCAGTCGCATGCGCGCGTCGGCGACCGAGGCGGGGACGGGCGGTGACGCCTGCTCGCGCACGGCGAGCAGACGCTCGAGGAACGGGGTCGCGCGGCCCGGCGTCCCGATCTCGCTCGCCGCGTCGGCCGCGACGGTCAGGCCGACGACCTCCTCGGCGCCACCGCTGCCGCCGACGATCGACAGGGCGTGCTCGGCGTGCTCGAGCGCGCGCTCGGGGTGCCCCTGCTTGGCGGCGATGGCCGCGAGGTTGTTGATCGACGCGGCGACCTTGGGGTGGCGCTCGCCGAGCACGCGACGCCGCAGCTCGTAGGAGCGGCTCACGTACTCCTGCGCCGTCACGAGATCGTTCTGCTCGATCTTCACGTTGCCCATGTGGTTGTAGGACATCGCGACCTGCGGATCGTCGGGGCCGAGCAAGCGCTGCTGGACCTCCAGGGCGTCTCGGTAGTGGGCGAACGCCTCGTCCAGTCGCTGCTGGCGGTAGAGCACGCCGCCACGGTTGTGGGTCAGGGTCGCGCGGAGCAGCTCGTCGGTGCCGATGCGGTCGACCGCGGCGTCGGCGAAGCGGGCCCAGATCTCGCCCTGGGCGGTGTCACCACGCTCGACGCCCGTGACCCAGACGAGGCGGACCCACGCGTCTGCGGCGACGACCTCGTGCCGCGCCGCCTCGGCGTGCCAGATCGCCTCGAGGTACTCGCGCTCGGCTGCGGCGAATTCTCCCGCGCGCTCGAGCGCGCTGCCCAGACGCAGCCGGGCCTCGGCGACGACCGGGGCGTAGCCCAGCAACGAGGCCTCGTGTGCGACGGCCTCGGCGACGCCGAGCGCCGACGCGTAGCGGCCAGCGGATTCCTTCGCGCGCGCGTCTGCGAGGCGCTCGCGCAGGCCCTGGGCCGCGGCCTGGATCGTCTCGTCGGCGGGCGGCAGGACTCGAGCTGCGAGCGCGCGGGTGTCGGCACACGCCTCGAGTCGACCGAGGTCCGCGGCGGCCTCGACCGCGTGCTCGACCAGGGCAGCATCGGCGTGGCGGAACTCGGCGGTCAACGCCGAGAACTCGCCGAGGCGCGCGCGTAGGCACGTCATCCGCAGATCGAGCAGCTCCGCGGACTGCTCGCGGTGGACGTGGGTGGCCAGGCACGCCTCGCGGTGTTGGTCGACCCAGCGGGTCGCGTACGCGTCGAGGGCGAGCTCGACGCCGGCGAAGGCCGTGGGTGCGTAGCTGACGTCGGTGGCGAGGAACATCTCGCGCACCTGCGCGCGCACCGTGTCGTCCCAGACGCCGGTGAGTCGCTCGGCCCCGCCGTCGCACGCCGCTGGCTCGCGGGTCGCGAGCGCGTAGGTGACCGCCGCGCCGGCCCCGATGCCCGCGAGCGTCGCCCCGAGTCCGACGCGACGGCGGACGCGGCGGGTCGCGTCGCGTCGCAGGGCGCCGAGCAGCGCGTGCATGTTGGGGTAGCGATCGTTGGGATCGATCGACAGCCCGCGCCCGAGCACACGCCGCAGCCAGCCGGGGACTCCGCTGCCCTTGGGGGGCTCCTGCAGCATGCCCTTGACGACGTTCACCGCGGTGGACGTCGCCGACTCGCCGCGGAACGGCCGCATGCCGTAGATCGCCTCCCACAGCACCACGCAGTACGAGAACTGATCGGAGCGCGCGTCGACGGTGTTGCCGAGGTGCTGCTCCGGGGCCATGTACGCCGGCGTGCCGAGCACCGCGCCCGTCCGCGTGAGGTCGACGTCGAAGTTGCCCGAGCGCGCGGCGAGCTGCTCGAGGCGTTCTTCGAGCGCTGCGTCGTCCATCGCCGGCGAACGGGCCGAGGCGCGCGAGCGGGAGCCCTCGACGCGGACGACCCCCGACGCGCTCGAGCCCCGCTCGTCGTCCTGGGTCGGGGCGCGGCGCGCCAGGCCGAAGTCCAGCACGACCACGCGACCGGTGCGGTCGACCAGCACGTTGTCGGGCTTGAAGTCGCGGTGGATGAGCTCGGCGGCGTGGGCCGCGGCGAGCCCGGCCCCGGCCGCGCAGAGCACGTCGAGCGCGTCGGCCCATGGTCGCGGCCGCTCGCGCAGCCACTGCCGCAGCGTCACGCCGTCGACGAACTCCATCGCCAGGAACACGCGGCCCTCGTACGTGCCGACGTCGTGCACGGTGACGACGTTGGTGTGCGTGAGCTTGGCGATCGCCTTGGCCTCGCGCATGAGGCGTTGGCGGCCGCGCGTGCTGGTCGTGTCGCCGTGGAGGATCTTCAGCGCGATCTTCCGGTCGAGCTCGGGATCGTACGCCGCATACACGACCCCCATCCCGCCCGAGCCGAGCTCGTAGAGCACGACGTAGCGGCCGATCGTTCGCCCGCGCTCGAGGTCGGGCTTGCGCACCGGCGGCGGCGGCCCGTCGACGCTGTCGTCCTCGGAGCCGAGCGGCCCGCGATTCGACGCGTCGTTGGAGTCCCCGACCACCGGCCGGGCATCATGCCACGGATCGCCGCGCGCGATCGCGGGCCGCGCAGCGCGAGCCGAATCGCACGCGACGTGGACCCGCGGCAGAGCGGGCATCACCCCGGGCACGCGGGCACGACGCCCACGACCATGTCGCGCACCCACGTCGCGCCGTCCGGCGTCCAGTCCAGCGTCGAGGGCGACCAGGTGACCCCATCGGCGCTCCAGAACAGCGCGGACCCACGCTCCTGCGCCGCCGCGTACACGCCCTCGCCCGACGCCGCGACCCGCAGCGTCACGCCGAGATCCGCGACCTCGGTCCACGCGGCGCCATCGTCGGAGCGCCAGATCCGGCTCCCCGAGGCCGCCCAGAAGCTCGTGTCGTCGGCGAACAGATCGGCGATGTCGGCGTCGGTCGGTCGCCCGACCAACTCCCACGTCGCGCCGCGATCGAGCGAGCGACAGACGTCGTGGCTGCCGACCACCAGCGTGTCGCCGCGGAGCTCGGCGTCGCCGAAGTGCTGGATGCCGTCGGAGCACGACGGTGTGTAGCCCTGGCCCTCCTGCCAGGTGAGGCCCTCGTCCTCGCTCACTGCGACGAAGTTGCCGACCGCGTGACCGTTGCCGCTCTGGCTCTCGAGCGACGCGAAGAGCAGCCCGGCGTCGGGGAAGCCGCGGAGCTGGCGGAGCTGATCCGATCCGGGCGGCAGCTCGATCGCGGTCGGCGTCCAGGTCTGACCGTCCGCCGAGCCCCAGCGCGTCGACGCGAACGCGACGAACTGCGTGCCTGTGTGCGCGACGCCGACGGTCCACGAGTCGTACGCCGTCGCGACGCCGTCGACGAGGAACGACTCGGGGCCGAGGTCCTCCCACGTGCGCCCGTCCGCCGAGCGCAGCAGATGTCCGGGTGCGCCCCAGCCGAACCCGGCGACGAAGGACCCGTTGCCGTGGGCGAGGCCGGCGAAGGCGGTCCACGGCGAGTGATCGTCGATCTCGTCGGAGAACGCGACGTGGGTGAACGACTGCCCGCCGTCGCACGAACTCGCGAGCCACCCGCCGTCGCCGACCGCGACCACGACCGGCACGCCGACCGGCGGCGCGTCGCCGGTGCTGTCGGCCGGGCCGCTGCTCCCGGGGGGATCCGCCGTGCTCGAGCCGTCGTCGGTGCCCGCGGGCGCCGTTGTGCCCGGGCCGTCGTCGGTGCCGACCGGATCGCCCGCGGTGCTCGCGTCGCCGGTGCCCCCCGAGCTGGTCGGCCCCTGCGCGGGATCCCCCGCCGCGCTCCCGCACGCGAAGGCAGCCAGGATGGGGAGCAGCGGGGCGCAGCGCGGGGACGCGGGGCAGGGCATGGACGACGGATACGCGCCGCGGGCGATCGGGGTGAACCGATTCCGCGGCGCGCGAGCGGGTTCAGCGGCCGCGCAGGCGGTCCTCGATCACGGCCACCAGCCGCCCGCGAGCCTCGTCGTCGCCCATGCCCAGCTCGCGCAGCTCACCGTCGGCGATCGCGTCGGCGATGCGCTCGACGGTGAGCAGGAGGATCGCGTTCTTGCCGACGTCGTCGAGGCCGAGCTCGGCCATGCGCGCCATCTGGATCCGACGGCTCGCGCGATGGGCCCTTCGGATCGCGGGCTCGGTGGCGACCAACGCCCGCAGGCTCGCGCGCAGGCCCGGCCACGCGCGGTGGTGCTCGAGCACCGCGTCGGCGATGCGCGCGGCCTTCTCGGTCGGCGTGCGGGCGTCGGCGACGATCGCCGCGACCCCGTCCCACTCGCGGGCGATCCACGCCTCGTACACCGCCACGAAGATCTCGGCCTTGTCGGCGAAGTGCTTGTAGAAGGTCCCGGGCGCGTAGCCGGCGGCCTTGGCGATGCGGTTGGTGTCGGTGCCGAAGTAGCCGTCGTGCTCGAACGCGGCCCCGGCCGCGGCGACGAGGCGCGCGCGCGTCTCCTCGGGCGTGCCGCGGACCGCCCGGGGACCCGCGCTCGCGGTGGCCCGCTTGGCGGGGCCGGCACGGCGGGTCGAGGGCGGGCGCGTCATCCGGGTCAGGCTCGTCGAGGGCGCCGGGTCGGCCAGAACACCAGCGCCGACAGAGCATACCCCGAGACGAAGAACACGACGCGCGCCAGGCCGAGGAGGTGGGACCACGGCGCGGGCGCGACGTAGGCCAGCACGCCGACGACGGGGAACGCCAGGCCCGTCGACAGCGCGACCATGCGCGCGAGCCACGAGTCGCGGGGATACGAGAGCGAAAGGCCGATCGCCGCGCCGTAGCCGATCGTGAACTTCACCGCGCTCAGCACGTACTGGGCCTCGATCTGCCCCGCGCTCGGGAGCCCGCCGGCCTCGGCGACGTGGAGCATCGACAGGATGTGGAAGTTCTCGACCGCGTCGAGGCCCGCCGCGACGAGCACCGCGCCGAGCACGAGCCGCAGGACCAACTCCGAGGTGTGCCCGCGCCGCGCGATCACGTAGGCGACGAAGAACGCCGTGTACGCCAGGAGGAACAGGCCGTCGAGGGCGAGCACCGTGCGCAGCGACCCCGCGTGCTCGAGCAGCGCACGCGCGTACTCGCCGGGTGGGTGGATCGACTCGAAGAACTCCTGCGACGTGCCGAACAGGGCGAACGCGATCATGACCGAGGCCAGCGCGGCGGCGACGAGGCCGAACAGCGCGACGGCGTGGCCGACCTCCGGCGGCGACACGGCGGGCAGATCGGACGGGCGCGGGGCGACGGCGGCTTGCATGGTGATATTGTTATCACCAATACGACGCGCGTCAAGAACTGCGCGCCGCCGGGCGCGGCACCGCCGGCGCGACTCAATCCGGGTCGACCGGGTCGGCCTCGCCCGCGACGCCGTCGGGGTCGAGCTTCGGCGCGGCGTCCGGCTTGCGGTACGGCTCGAAGCTGGACAGCTCGACGAGGTAGCGGGCGACCGCGCCGCGCTCCTCGTCGAGGAAGCGCGTGACCGCGTCGCGCAGACCACCGTGGCGGATCCAGTGGCTGCTGTAGGTCGGCGACGGCGAGAAGCCGCGCAGCAGCTTGTGCTCGCCCTGCGCCCCGGCCTCGAACAGCGGCAGGCCGCGCTCGATGCAGCGCTCGATGCCGCAGTAGTAGGCGAGCTCGAAGTGGAGGAACTCGATCGACTCGTCGCAGCCCCAGTAGCGGCCGTACAGCGCGCCGTCCGTCTCGAGGTACAGCGCGCCCGCGACGGTGCGACCGCCGCGACGCGCCCGCACCCACTGCACCCGCTCGGGGGCCAGCCTCCGCAGCTCGGCGAAGAACCCGGGGCGCAGGTAGTCCTGCCCGCCGTGGGCGTCGGTGGTGTTGCGGTAGAAACGATCGATCGCGGCGAGGTCGTCGTCGTCGAGCGCATCGCCACCGACGAACGCGATCTCGTCGACCGCCGCGCGGGCCCGCGCCCGCTCCTTGCGGAGCTGCTTGCGCTTGCGCGAGGTCAACGTCGCGAGGAAGTCCTCGAACGAGGCGTACCCCGCGTTGCGCCAGTGGAACTGGAAGCTCGCCCGCGGCTCGAATCCCGCCGCCGCGAGCAGGGCCTGCTCGGCCTCGGTGGTGAACAGCCAGTGGATCGACGAGCAGTGCTCCGCGTCCGCGAGTCCACGCACCGCCGCGAGCATCGCCGCGATGATCTCGTCGACGCCCGGGCCCGGATCGTCGGCGCGGCGCACGAGGATCCGCGGGCCGGTGGCCGGCGTGACCGGGGCCGCGACCACGAGCTTGGGGTAGTACGGCACGCCGCCGCGGGCGGCGGCCCGCGCCCACGGGAAGTCGAAGATGTACTCGCCGTAGCTGTGGTGCTTGACGAAGCATGGGATCGCCCCGACCAGCGCGGCCCGATCCGGTGCCGTCGGACCCACCCATTCGGCCAGGATGTAGCGCGGCGCCCAGCCCGAGCCCGGCCCGATCGATCCGCTCCGCTCGAGGGCGCAGAGAAAGCCGTGTTCGAGAAATGGGCTACAACCGTGGTCCAGACGGTTCCAGGCCGCGGGATCGACGCTGGCGAGCGTCGAGGTTTGTCGCAGGGTCAGACCCAATGCATCTTCCGTGTACGCTGAGATCGGGCGACCGACAACCCAAAGCCGCGCCCTGCGAGAACACGTTGCGGTTTGCTAGACTCTGGACCACAAGCGCAATGACCGAGCGACGCGACGAAGATCGACAGACCGGCGTGGCCATCCGCGAGCGGGAAGAGAAGAAGGTCAAGCGACCTCGCATGTTCCGCGTCGTGCTGCACAACGACGACTACACGCCGATGGACTTCGTGGTCCGCCTGCTCGAGACGGTGTTCCACCGCACGGAGGCCGAGGCCACCGCGGTGATGCTGCACGTGCACCACCACGGCCAAGGGGTCGCGGGGGTGTACACCCACGAGATCGCCGAGACCAAGGTCGCGCAGGTCCACTTGCTCGCCCGCAAGAACGACCATCCCCTCATGGCATCGATGGAACCGGAAGACGAAGAAGATGCTGAGTGACGAGCTGAAGGAGACGATCAACCACGCGATCGAGGACACGCAGCGCCGGCGCCACGAGTACCTCACGCTCGAGCACCTGCTGCTGGCGCTCGTCGACGACCCGAGCGCGCAGCAGGTCATCCGCGGCTGCGGTGGCAACACCGACGCGATCCGGCGCGACATCGAGGCCTTCCTCGACGAGAACATGGAGGCCATCCCGGAGGGCGACGCGTTCACGTGTCACCAGACCATCGGGGTCGGCCGCGTGCTGCAGCGCGCCGTCTACCACGTGCAGGGCGCGGGCAAGCGCGAGGTCACCGGGGCCAACATCCTGGTCGCCCTGTTCGCCGAGCCCGAGTCGCACGCCGTCTACATCCTCGGCGCCCACGGCATCACGCGGCGCGACGTGACGCTCTACATCTCGCACGGGATCGCCAAGGGCGCCCCGGGCACCTCGATCGCCCGCCGCCCCGGCCCCGGTGCAGGCCCGGGTCCGAGCGGCGCCGACGAGCCCGATGGGGGCGACGTCGCCGACGATCCGCTGAGCGCCTACGCCGTCGATCTCAAGGCGCGCGCCGAGGCCGGCAAGATCGAGCCGCTCATCGGCCGCGACTCCGAGATCCTCCGCGTCATCCAGGTGCTGTGCCGCCGCCGCAAGAACAACCCGGTGCTCGTCGGCGAGCCCGGCGTCGGCAAGACGGCCGTGGTCGAGGGCCTCGCCCTGCGCGTGCACGAGAAGAAGGTCCCCGAGGCGATCAAGGACGCGCACATCTACTCGCTCGACATGGGCGCCGTGCTCGCGGGCACCAAGTTCCGCGGCCAGTTCGAGGAGCGGCTGAAGGCGGTGATCTCGGCCATCGAGGCCGACCCCGACGCCATCCTCTTCATCGACGAGATCCACACGGTGGTCGGCGCCGGCGCGACCTCGGGCGGGTCGATGGACGCGAGCAACCTGCTGAAGCCGTCGCTGTCGTCGGGCGCGCTGCGGTGCATCGGCTCGACCACGTTCAAGGACTTCAAGGCCTCGTTCGAGCGCGACGCGGCGCTCGCCCGCCGGTTCCAGAAGGTCGAGATCGTCGAGCCCAGCAAGGAGGAGACCGTGCTCATCCTCCAGGGGCTGCGCGAGGTCTACGAGCGCCACCACAACGTGAAGTACACGCCCGAGGCGCTGCAGGCCGCGGTCGAGCTCGCGCACAAGTACCTGCGCGACCGTCACCTGCCCGACTCGGCGATCGACGTGATGGACGAGACAGGCGCGGCCGCCCGGCTCGGCGCCGCGGCGCCCGAGATCTCGCTCAACGACGCGCTCGAGACCCCGAAGGCCTCGCCCGAGGTCGAGTTCGCCGACGACATCCCGACCGCAGCCGACACGCCCAAGCCGACGATCGTCGACGTCCCGCAGATCGAGGCCGTCATCGCGCGGATGGCCCGCATCCCGCCCAAGTCGGTGTCGATCGACGACCGTCGCGTGCTCGCCCGCCTCGAGGAGGGCCTGCGCGAGGTCATCTACGGGCAGGATGACGCGGTCAAGATCATCGCGCACTCGATCAAGCGGGCGCGCGCCGGCCTGTCGCGCGCCGACAAGCCGATCGGCTCGTTCCTGTTCGCCGGCCCTACCGGCGTCGGCAAGACCGAGCTCGCCAAGCAGCTCGCCCGCCTGCTCGCGGTGCCGTTCCTGCGCTTCGACATGAGCGAGTACATGGAGAAGCACAGCGTCAGCCGGCTCATCGGCGCGCCGCCCGGCTACGTCGGGTTCGATCAGGGCGGCATGCTGACCGACGCGGTGTCCAAACAGCCGCACGCGGTGCTCGTGCTCGACGAGATCGAGAAGGCCCACCCCGACATCTTCGCAGTGCTGCTGCAGGTGATGGACAACGCGACGCTGACGGACACTACCGGCCGCAAGACCGACTTCCGCAACGTCATCCTCATCATGACCAGCAACGCCGGCGCCCAGGAGATCGCGGCGCGCAAGGTCGGATTCGCCGACGAGGGGCCGCAGGCGTCCGACTCCAACAAGGCGGTCGAGCGCACGTTCAGCCCCGAGTTCCGCAACCGGTTGGACAAGATCATCACGTTCCGCGGCCTCGACGAGGTCGTGATCCAGAAGGTCGCCGACAAGATGCTCGGCGAACTCGAGCTGCAGCTCGCGGATCGCAACGTGCGGATCACGTACACGCCGGCGGCGCGCGAGTGGATCGCCAAGCGCGGGTTCGACAAGCTCTTCGGCGCGCGGCCGATGGCCCGCATGATCGACGAGCATATCAACGGCAAGCTCGTCGACGAGCTGCTGTTCGGCAAGCTCGAGCACGGCGGCTCGGTGCACGTCGACGTGAAGGACGACGCGCTGACGTTCGCGTTCACCGAGGACCCCGCGAAGGGTGGCGCGGCCGTGCCCCCGGACGACGGCAAGCAGTACAACTGACCGGTGAGTCCCGGACGAGCGCGTCGTCCGGGACTCGCGACCGACGTCAGCCGGCGAGCGAGCGCGCGAGGCGGCGGAGCCCCTCGTCGACGCTGACGGCCGGGGCGTAGCCGAGATCGCGGCGGGCCGCGCCGAGGTCGAACCAGTGGGCCGTGGAGAGCTGCTCGGCCAGCCACCGGGTCATGATCGGCTCGGCGTCGGATCCGCTGGCCCAGTAGACGAGCTCGAGCACCGCGCCCACGGTGCTCGCGGCGGCCCGCGAGATCCGACGCGACGCCGGTGGCAGGCCTGCGGCCGCGAGCAGGCGGTTGATCATGTCGTCTTGGAGGATCGGCTCGTCGTTGGCGATGAAGTAAGCCCGGCCCGCACAGGCCGCGCCAGGGCGCACGCGCTCCGCCGCGAGCAGGTGGGCATCGACGGCGTTGTCGATGTACGTGGTGTCGATCAGCTTCGGCGTGCGACCCACGAGGCGCAGGCGCCCGGCCTTCGCCCGCGCCACCAGACGCGGGAGCAGGTTGGTGTCGCCGGGGCCCCACACCAGGTGCGGGCGCAGGGCGACGGTGCCGAGCGTCGGGCTGTCGGCGGCGAGGACCCGGCGCTCGGCCTCGGCCTTGGTCGCAGCGTAGTGGGCCCCGAAGTGTGCGGGGTAGGGGAGCCCCTCGTCGACGCCCTCGAGATCCCCGCCGCCGTGCACGACCGAGGGCGTGCTGGTGTACACGAGCTTCGGGATGCCGTGATCACGACAGGCGTCGATGACCGCCTGCGTGCCCTCGATGTTGGTGCGCACGAAGCCGTCGCGCCGCATGCTCGTGCCGACCTTCGCGGCGACGTGGAACACCACCTCGCAACCATCGAGCGCGCGGCGGACGAGCGCACGATCGTCGATCGATCCGGCGAACGTCTCGGCTCCCCACGCGCGCAGCTCGGGGTAGTCGCCCCGCGCCAGCGATCGGACCTGCAGGCCGCGGTCGAGCAGCCGGCGGACGAGGGCGCGTCCGAGGAAACCACCGCCGCCGGTGACCATCACGGGTCCGACGAGCGCCATGGATCAGAGCCTCCCCTGCGCCCACTGACCGAGGGCGGTGCGGTCGATCTTGGCGTTGTGGCGGATGTCGACGGGGAAGCCCGGGTGCACGAGGAACGTGTCGATGCTCCGCGTGTGGCCGTGCTGCGTCGCGATCGTACGCAGCGCCGCGAGGATCTCGGGGTGGGCCGCCGCGGGGGTCCCGGGCTCGAGCTCGACGCAGACGACCGGCCGTTGCTGCGAAGCTCCTGCGGGCACGCCCGTCAACGCGGTGCGCTTGACCGCGGGGTGGACGTTGAACACGGCCTCGCACGGCTCGCTGTACAGCTCGCCCTGCGCCGTGATCACGCGGTGCGACTTGCGACCGCAGAACCAGATGCGGCCGCGGTCGTCGAGGTAGCCGACGTCGCCCATGCGGTGCCAGAACCCGCCGGCGGGGTCCTGCATCTTCGCCAGCGCCGTGCTGCGCGCGCGGTTGAAGTACGCCCGCGTGACGACCGGGCCCTTGACGCAGATCTCACCGATCTCGCCCGCAGGCAGCAGGAGGTCGGTCGAGAACGTCGGGAGCGGGCCGTCGTCGATCCGGATGATGCACACCTCGGTCTGGCGCACCGGGTGCCCGACGCACGTGCCCGCGCCCGCGTCGGTGCGCAGGGCGGTCTCGTGCAACACGACGCGGCTGGAGATCGTCGCCACGGGCAGTGACTCGGTCGCGCCGTAGGGCGTGACCACCTGCGCGTCGTCGTCGAGCATCGCGGCCATCCTGCGCATGACCGTCGATGGCACCGCGGCGCCGGCCGAGATCACGCGCGCGAGCCCGGGCAGCTTGGTGCCGTGCGCTTCGCCGTAGCGACCCACCGTGTCGAGCAGGGCAGGGGATCCGAACATCGTGGTGACGCCGAACGTGCGCACCGCCTCCTCGATCATGGTCGGGTCGACCGCCGCGGGGCGCGTGAAATCCATGTCGGGGATCACGGTGGTCATGCCCATCGCGGGGTCGAACAACGCGAACATCGGGAACGTCGGGAGGTCCACCTCGCCCGGCCGGATGTCGTACATCTCGCGGATCGCCTCGACCTGGGTCACGAAGTTGCCGTGGGTGTACTCGACGCCCTTGGGCACGCCGGTGCTGCCCGAGGTGAACAGGATCGCGGCGAGCTCGTCGGCCGTCGTCGTCGCCATGGACCAGCGCGGGTCCTCGCCCGCGAGTCGCTTGACGTCCTCGAGGGTGTGGCCGCGCCACAACCACCGGCGACCGATCGTGACGAGGGTCTCGATCGTCCCGCGACCCCAGCCGAACAGCAGGCGAGCGACGTGCGCCTTGCTGATGCCGATGAAGGCCTGCGGCTGGGCCTCGGCGAGGCAGACGCCCAGGTTCGGGATGCCCATGCCCGGATCGACCACGACCGGCACGACGCCCGCCTTGAACATGCCGAAGGTCAGGGCGAAGAACTCGAGCGACGGCGGCACCATGAGCACCGTCCGCACGCCGCGGCCGATGCCGACCTTCTCGAGCCCGCGGGCGATCCTGCTGCTGGCGTCGTCGAGCTGGCGGTACGTCCAGCTCTCGTACGTGCGCCGACCGTCGGCGGCGCGGCCGGTCGGATAGTGGATCGCCGGCACGTCCGGCTGCTGCTGGGCCATGCGCGGCAGCACGGCGGCGATGTTGATGATGTCGTCCATCGGCGCTCGGTCGGGTTCAGGGCTGCGGCACCGGCCCGGGCGCGGGCGCCGGCTCGGAGAGGTGCCGCTGGATCAGCGGCTCGAGCTCCGCCCACGCGTCTTCGAGGACGTAGTGCCCGCAGTCCGCGAATCGGTGGACCTCGGCGTCGGGGAGGTAGTGCCTCCACTGCGCGAGGAAGTGGTGATCGAAGACGAAGTCGCGATCGCCCCAGCCGATGAGCGTCGGCTTGCCGCGCAGACGGTGCAGCGACTCGGCCACCTCGGTCACGAGATCGTACCCGGGGTCGCCGGGTCGCAGCGGGATGTCCTGTACGAAGCGGAGCGTGGCGATGCGGTTGTCCCACGAGTCGTACGGCGCGGTGTAGGCCCGGCGCAGCTCACGGGACATCGGCGTGCGGGTGCACGCGGCGTACGTGGCCGCCGCGCTGAAGGCATTGCCACCCCGGACCATCAGCGCCCCGACGAAGGTGCGGGTGAGCCACAGCTGCCACGGCAAGGGCTTGGTCGCGGGCAGGTGGAACGCCGACGTGTTGAGCAGGACGATCCGCTTCACGCGCTCCGGATTGCGGACCGCCCACGTCATCCCGATCATGCCGCCCCAATCGTGCACGACGAGATCGATCGTCTCGAGGCCCAGGTGATCGATGAGGTGCGCGAGGTCGTCGACGCGGCGTGACAGCGTGTACGGGTAGCGATCGTCGCCGGGCTTGTCGGAGTAGCCGCAGCCGATGTGGTCGGGCACCACGCAGCGGTGCGTGCCCTGGAGGCTCGTCACGAGGTTGCGGTAGTAGATCGACCACGTCGGATTGCCGTGGAGCATGACCACCGGCTCGCCCGCGCCTTCGTCGAGGTAGTGGTACCGGAGCCCGTCGAGCAGCAGGTAGTGGTGCTCGAACGGATAGAGGTGATGGGGAATCTCGCGCACGGCCGTCTCACCACACCAGCTCGTGCATCGCACAGTTGAGCCCGCTGCCGATGCCCATCAGGGCGACGCGATCGCCCTTGGTCACGCGGCCGCTCTTGGTCACGTGCGCCAGCACCATCGGGACCGCCGCGGGGCCGACGTTGCCGTACTCGGGGAAGATCGCGTGGATCTTGGCGGGGTCGAGCTCGAGCGCATGGGCCAGCTTCTCGGTGTGGACCTTGCTGACCTGGTGCAGGACCAGCTCGTCGAACGCGCCGACCTCCCACCCGAGGACCTGCTTGGCCTCGGCGAGGGTCCGCTTGGCGAGCTCGATCCCGGCGACGAGCAGCGCCTTGGTCTCGGTGTACATGCGGTCGACCTGACCGTGGCAGAGCCTGCTGTGCTGGGTCGCGGCCACGCCGACGCCGCCCTTGAACTGGGGCGCGTCGGGGGCGAGATCGCGGCGACAGAGCACCATCGCCACGCCGCCCGATCCGAGCGTGAAGGTCGCGAACGCGTCGCGGAATTCCTGCTCGGTGGTCTCGGCGCGGTTGAGCCGCTCGATCGTGGTGTCGATGATGAAGCGACTGTTCTCGCCGTCGACGACGATCCCGTAGTCGATCTGGCCGCGTTCGATCATGTTCGACACGACCTCCATGCCGCTCAGGAATCCCAGGCACGCGTTGCTCAGGTCGAAGTTGAGGCAGTGGCTGGGCAGGCCGAGGTTGCCGTGGACCAGGCACGCGGTGGACGGCTCGACGTAGTCACGGCACACCGAGGTGTTGACGAGGATCCCCAGCCGGTTCGGATCCACGTTCGCCTGGGCGATCGCGTCGCGGGCCGCGAGCGTGGCGGCCTCGCTCGGCATGAAGTCGGGATCGAAGACCCGCCGCGCCGCGATGCCGGTCAGTCCCTCGAGCATGCCGGGTGGAATGCCGAGGCGCTCCATCGTGGGGGCGAGGCGCTGCTCGATCTCGGCCGAGGCCAGTCGGTGGGTGGCGTCGACCGCAGCGACACTCGAGATGGACACGTTGTCGAACCGCATGGATGAATCAGGACTCCGGGCGGCAGCCTAGCCCAGTCCGCCGTGCGAGAGGCGGTCGACCGCTGCCCGATGCCACCGATCGACCAGGCGGGGTGGTGGGTCGGCCAGTCGCGGCACGCCCACGTCGGGGCATCCCTGCGGTCCTCGGGGACCGGCGCGATCGTCGGCGTCAGGCCACCGTGCGCAGGCGCTGGGTCGTGCGGCGGATCGTCCAGCTCGGGCGGCCGTGCTCGATCGACGTCAGCTCGTTCAGGATCATCCGATCGGTCCCGGTCTTCAGCGACGTCGCGATCGCGGTGATGATCTCGCGATCGCAGCGCATCGCCAGCTTGCAGCCCTCGAGATCGGTGGCGTAGAGGCGCGAGCGGTAGCCGACCGCGGGGAAGGGCAGCTCGGGGGTGTCGGTGAGCGCGACCATGCCGATGGCCGCGAGCACCGGCGTGAAGCCGGCGTGGGAGATCGTGAACGCGAAGCGCTTGCCCATCGCGAGGCCCGCGGCGAGGCAGGCCTGCGCGACCAGGCGCGCGACGCCGGTGTTGCCCGAGGTGTTGGCGGTCCACAGCGCCGCGATCTCGACGGTGTCCGCGGCCGCGAAGCTGCGCACGCGGGCGCGGGCGTCGGCGAAGTGCCGTAGGGTGGTCTCGGCGGGGAAGCCGAGCCGGGCGTGGTGGGCGTGGACGCGCCCGCCACCGAGCAGCACGCCGTTGTCGTCGCGCACGACGACGACGCGCACGAGCGCATGCTCGTCGTCGGCGATCTCGGGCGAGAGGTCGGCGACGCCGTGGCGCGCGTGGCACTCCCGCAGCCCAGCGGTGAACGAAGAATCGAGCGTCGGCCTCTGCCCGGATGCGACCACTTCGAGGACGGCCATGCTCCCCTCGTGGGGCACGACGGGGCGCCTCGCCAATCCCCGGGCCCGATCCGGGCCGTCCCGAAACGGAGCCGCGAGCCTTGCCGTGGGCGGCCCCGGCCGGCGATGCTCACCGTGGTGACGGAGCGCCGGACCGCGTGGGTGCTGCAGCACGTCGCCGCCGAGGGGCCTGCGGGCCTGGGCGTCGCCCTCGAGGCCGCGGGCTTCCTGCCGCGCGTGATCCGGATCGACCGCGGCGAGGACGTGCCCGCGCACCCCGAGTGCGACGTGCTCGCGATCCTCGGCGGACCGATGGGCGTGTACGAGGCCAACCAGCACCCGCACCTCGCCCACGAGCTGCGCCTGGTCGAGCGCGCGCTCGCGGCGGGGCGGCCGGTGCTCGGCATCTGCCTCGGCAGTCAGCTGCTCGCGACCGCCCTCGGCGCGACCGTGCGTCCGAGCGGCGGCCTCGAGCTGGGGTGGTTGCCGGTCGACGTCGCGCCGGCGGGCACACGATGGCTCGGGGACGAGCGGCTGGTCGCGTTGCACTGGCACGGCGACGTGTTCGATCCGCCGCCGGGGTCCGTCGCCTTGGCGTCGTCGTCCGCGACCGCGTGCCAGGCGTTCGCCCATGGCCGCGCGTTGGGCATGCTCTTCCACCTCGAGGCGGATCTCGCCCAGGTCCGCGGGATGGCGGCGGCGTTCCCGGAGGATCTGCGGCGGGCGGGCCTCGACGCCCAGGCGCTCGTCGATGCGACCGCGCAGCACGTCGACGCCGCGCACCGGCGCCTCCGGCAGATCGTGGCGACGTGGGCCCACGGTTGACCGGGGCGGGATCCGGCCAGAGGGCGCGCGGCGCGCCCGCGCGGCAAGATCGTCAGCGCGGCTCGGGCCGCGGCACGGGGGTCATCGGCATCGTGTGCGTGGCCGAGCCGCCCTCACCCGAGCCCGATCCGGCGCCGTGCTCGTCGAACATCTCGTGCAGCTCGTCCATCGCGTCGTCGATGAACTCGCGGACCGGCCCCTCGGTGCTGTGCATGAGGCGCTCGGGCGTGTCGATGTACGCGAAGCGGGTCTCGTGGAGCATCGCGATGCGGTTGGAGACGCCGAAGGCCGTGCGCATGTCGTGGGTCACCACCACGGACGTCACATGGAGCGTGCGCTGCAGCTCTTCGATCATCGCCGCGATGTTGGTGATGTTCTGCGGGTCGAGGCCCTGCGTCGGCTCGTCGTAGAGGATGACCTCGGGCTCGATGGCGATGGCGCGGGCCAGGGCGACGCGCTTGCGCATGCCGCCGGACAGGCCCGACGGGAAGTCGTCGATCGCCGTGCGGCGCAGGTTGACCATGTCGAGGCACACCAGCGCCCGCTCGCGGATCTGCTCGTCGCTCTGCTTGGTGTGCTCCTTCAGCGCGTAGCCGATGTTCTCGCAGACCGTCATGGAGTCGAACAGCGCGTCGTTCTGGAACACGTAGCCGACCTCGCGGTGGAGGCGGTCCAACGCTGACTGGTCCATGTCGGCGAGTCGCTCGCCCTTGTAGAGGACCTCGCCCTCGTCGAGCGGTACGAGCGCGGCGAGCATCTTGAGGAAGACGCTCTTGCCCGAGCCGCTCTCCCCGATGATGGCCAGGGTCTCGCCGCGCAGCACCTGCAGATCGGCCTGCTGCAGCAGGACGCGGGGCCCGAACGCCTTGGCGACGCCCCGGACATCGAACACGACGGCGCCCGGCGACGCGTCGGCGGTGACCACGGTGGTGGAGGGCGGGCTCATGGGGCGCTCGTGGGCTGGGCGCCGTGGACGACCGCGGGCGATGGGACCGGCGGTGACGCGAGCGTGGTCGTGGCGTCGGGCGGCTCGGCCAGCTTCCACCCACGGTTGGTGATGAGCCGCGCGCCGCGGCGATAGCGGATGTACGACCACGTCCACTGGAAGAACACCAGCACGCGGTTGCGGAACCCGATGAGGTAGAGGATGTGGATGAAGCACCAGGCCAGCCAGGCGACGAAGCCCTGCAGCTTGAAGTTGCCCGTCTGCGCGACCGCGCTGGCGCGCCCGATCGTCGCCATCGAGCCCTTGTCGAAGTAGACGAACGGGGTGCGGGCGGTGCCGCGGAGATCGGCGAGGATGTTCGCCGCGGTGGCGCGTCCCTGCTGCAGCGCCGCGGGGGCGAGACCGGGAACCTGGCCGCGCTCGTCGACGAACAGGCTCTGATCGCCGATGACGAACACCTCGGGATGGCCGGGGATCGACAGGTCGGGCTCGACCTTCACGCGGCCCGCGGAATCGAGGGGCAAACCGAGTCTTGCGTTGAGCGACGACGCGTGCACGCCCGCGGCCCACAGCACGGTCCGCGCACGGACGAACTCGTCGCCAGCGCGCACGCCGGTCTCGTCGATGTGCGTGACCTTGGTGTCGGTCCACACGGTGACGCCGAGCTGCTCGAGGCTGCGGGTCGCGGAGCGCGAGAGCTCGGGGTCGAAGCTGGCGAGGATGCGCGGCCCGCCCTCGATGAGGATCACGCGGGTGCCCGCGGGGTCGATGCGGTGGAAATCCTTCGTCAGCGTGTGCCGGCTGAGCTCGCCGAGGGCCCCCGCGAGCTCGACCCCGGTGGGGCCGCCGCCGACGACGACGAACGTGAGGAGCTCGCGACGGCGCTCGCGATCGTCCTCGAGCTCGGCGAGCTCGAAGGCGGTCAGGACCCGGCGGCGGATCTCGGTCGCCTGCTCCAGGGTCTTGAGGCCCGGGGCGTGCTCCTCCCAGGCGTCGTGGCCGAAGTAGCTGTGCGTGGCCCCGCACGCGAGCACCAGGTAGTCGTAGGGAACCTCGCCGGTGTCCGCCCGCACTACCCGCCCGTCGAGGTCGAGATCCTGGACGTCCCCGAGCCGCACCGACACCGATCGCAGCCCCTGCAGCACCGAGCGGATGGGCATCGAGATGTCGGCCGGCGACAACCCCGCCATCGCGACCTGATAGAGCAGCGGCTGGAAGAGGTGGTGGTTCCGGCGGTCGATGAGCGCGACCTCGAGGTCAGGGCTCCCGCTGGCGCCCAGGGCCCGCGCCGCGGCGAGCCCCGCGAAGCCCCCGCCCACCACGACGACCCGCGTGGGGGCCGGACGATCTCGTTTCTCGGGGGGATGCATGCTGTTCCTGCGCGCCGGCCCGCACCGCGGGCCGACGCGGCAAACGTTCGGGTCCGGCGCGAGAGTGTATCCGGGGTGGGCCGAGCTGGGCGACTTGCACAGCCCGCCCCGCAAACTGGCGACGGCCCCTCCAACGACGTAGTTTTCACGGGAACCCCTTCTCCCCGTCGCCAAAACGTGGAAAATGCGCTGCCGTCACCCCTCGGGTGACGCCAGGTCGATCCCGACGATGTCCACCACCCGCGCCGAGCGACCCCGCACACTGGACCCGTACCTCGGTGCGGTCCTCGGCGGACGCTACCGCATCGAGCGGCTGATCGGCCGCGGTGGCATGGGCCTCGTCTACCTCGCGACCGATGAGGTCGACGCGCGCGAGGTCGTGATCAAGCTGCTCGCGCCGCACTTCGTCGACGACGCCACGGCGGTCTCGCGGTTCGAGCGCGAGGGCAAGCGGCTCCAGCAGCTCGCCCACCCCAACGTCGTGCAGCTGCTCGAGTGCGGCCACGATCGCGGGCAGGCGTACATCGCGATGGAGTACCTGGACGGCGAGCCGCTGCGTCGCTACCTCAAGCGCCGCGGGCCGCTGGCGCTGCAGGACTTCACGCCGATCGCCGGGCAGGTCCTCGCGGCGGTGGGCTATGCCCACGATCGCAGCATCATGCTGCGCGACATCAAGCCCGCCAACATCATGTTGTGCGAGCGCGATGGCAAGGCCAACTTCGTCAAGGTCCTCGACTTCGGGCTCGCGAAGCTCGTCGACGGCGACGACGAGGAGGTCACCAAGTCGCACGTGATCGGGACCGCGGGGTACCTCGCGCCCGAGCAGATCAAGGGCGAGCCGTCCGACGTGCGCGTCGACGTGTACGCGATCGGCGTGATGCTGTACGTGATGCTCTCGGGCGAGTCGCCGATCCAGGGCGAGAACGACGGGGCCCTGCTGTACAACCATGTGCACGGGACGCCCAAGCCGTTGGGCTCGGTCCTGCCCGCGGGCCACAACATCCCCGAGGCCTTGATCGCCCTCGTGCACCAGTGCCTCGAGAAGGAGCCGTCGCGGCGGCCCGCCGACGCCAGCGAGATCGCCGAGGCGCTGTTCGAGTCGGTGCCGCCGAAGCTGTTCGCGCTGCCCCTGGCGACCGACGACAGCCGCAAGGCGCTCGCGGACTACCGCAGTGCGCGTGACCGTGGGCTCGACCCGGATGCGGGGCCGCAGAGCTCGGAGTGGACCAAGCCGGTCATGCGGCCGGTCGGGGAGCCGGCGCCCGCCGAGGCGTCGACGTCGGCGTTGCCCCGGCCAGCGCGACGCGCGACGCCGGTCCCGCCCCAGCCGCGGCGTTCGTCTCGGCCCGACATCGTCGCGCGGCCGCGTCCCGCCTCCGAGCCCGAGCCCGCCGCGGCGACGCCCCGACCGCGGGCCAGCTCGGGTCCGGTCGTCGCTCCGCCGGTTCGCATGCCGCGGCCGCGGCCGAGCGCGCCCGAGCTCGAGGCGATCGCGGTGGTCCCCGAGTCTCCCGGTGCGTCGATCGTCGGGCCCGCGACGACCGCCGTGTCGACGCCGCGTCCCGCCGAGACCGGGGTCGCCACCGAGACCATCACGCCGATGCCCGAGGAGATCGGCGACGCGGCGAGCGGGCCGATCCCGGTCCCGCGACTGCCGGTGCGTCGGCGGTGGTTGGTCGTGACCGCCGTGCTCGCGGTGAGCCTCGGTGGGCTGCTCGCGTGGGCGATGTTCGGGCCCGGTGGGCCGATGGCGCCGCAGCCGAGCGTGGCCTCGAACGGGGCGGTGCCGCCGTCGTCCCCGACGCCAACGTCTGCAGGGGATGCCGCGAAGCCCCCGGTGTTGCGCCCGCTGACCGGCGGCGACGACGAGGAGCCGATCGTGATCCCGTCCGACGCGACGCCGACGAGCCCCGTGGTCGTGCGCGCGATCGAGGGCGCGCGGGTCGAGGTCGATGGCGTCGATCAGGGGGCCGCGCCGCTGCAGACCGAGCTGTCGGTGGGCAAGCACGTGATCCGGATCGTCGCGCCGAACCACGCCCCGTGGGAGCAGACCATCGAGGTGGTCGCGGGACAGAACCCGATCGTCGAGGCGCGGCTGCGCTCGACGGCGAAGAAGCGCAAGGGCGACGCGGCGCGGGTCGACGACGGCGCGGGCGAGGACGCGCGCGACGAGGTGGAGACGCCGAGCGAGCCGATGCCGGAGAAGGCGCCGCCGATCAAGCCGAGCGTCGTGGCGCCGACCGAGGTGCCGAAGGTGCCGCCGCCGCCTCCGCCGGCCCCGGAGCCGTCGAGTGGGCCGTTCTTGCCGACGCCGGAGTAGGGGTCCGGCACGGGCACGGGCACGGGCACGGGCACGGAGCGGGGTGAGATGCACGCCTTTGGCGTGCATCCTTCACCCCGCTAGAACGACTGATAACACGCGCTCTGCCCAGTCACGTACATGACGCCCTGGTTGCCGAGGTTCACCTCGGCGAAGCGGCGCTCGAACTGCATGAGGAACTCGGGCGACGAGGGCATGCCCAATGGGAAGCGCGGCGTCGTGTCGACGTTGCGCCACTGACCCGACGGGGTGCGGATCGCCTGGTCGTCGCGGACCCAGATCGGCCGGCCGCCGAGGCGCGCGGGCGCCTGCCAGATCGCGTCGTGCAGGGCGACGATGCGGGCGTCCTCCTGGGCCTCGGCGTCGAACACATCGCCAGGGACGTCCACGGCCGCGAGCGCGAAGCGGCGGCTCCAGCGGCGAAGGGACCGGTGCGGCAGGGGTCCCTGATACGGACCGCGGGCGAGGTCGTCCTCGCCGAGGAACACCACCGCGGAGTCCGCGTTGCCCCAGTGGAACGCGCGGTGATAGGTCGCGTTGCTGAGGAAGAGCATCATCGCCCGCGCGCCCGGCGGGACGCCGAAGAGGTGCAGGCCGTCGAGATCGATCGTGAAGACGTGCTCCATCCGCACGTCGCGGGGGTCCCAACCGGCGAGGGAGTCGGGGGACAGCAGCTCGCGCAGCCGCGGATAGGTCGGCCACAGCTCGTCGGTCACGCCGACCGGGGGCCCGAACACCCGGTTGAGCGAGTTCGGCACCGGCGGGGCCTCGAAGTCCGGGAAGTACAACGTCAGGTTGCGCTCGTTCGGGCGGAACTGGCGGGCAAGCGTCCGGATCTCGTCGATGTAGTTGATGGTCACGGTGCCGCGTCCTTCCCGAGGCCGAAGGGCTCGGGCACAGAGACGCAACGGTTCGCGCGCGGTTGCAGCCCCATGGACGTGGGCCCGCTCACTTCGGGCCCACGTCGGGCGATGGCTCCAGGGCAGCGGGCTCACTCGCCGCAGATCGCGTTCAGGGAGTAGTCGCCGTTGCAGTAGTGACCGTCGTTCGGCCACACCATGCCGTCGTCGTCGATGTACTCGCGGTTCTCCGGGTCGAAGTTGAACGGGCACAGGTCGCAGTCGTCGCCGAGGCCGTCGTGGTCCTGGTCGAACTGCGGCAGCAGGCACATCCGGTTCCACAGGGCGTCGAGCGAGGGCACGGCGCCGTCGCTGAGCAGGGGGTTGTCGACCGCGGAGTAGCCGGCGGTCGCGAGGGCCGCGTCGCAGCCCGCGGGGAGCGTGAGCACCCCCGGGAGAATCGCGACCCACTCGGGCAGCCGTCGGCAGGTGCGGAGCGTGGGGTCGTTCGCCTCGTCGCACGCCCGGCGCACGGGTAGCCCGTCGGGATCGAGCAACGGCTGCCCGCTCACCGCGTTCACGAGGTCGAGGGTGTCCGGGTCTTCGACCAGCTGCACGGTGCAGCAGTTGCCGTCCACCGCGACCTCGTAGAAGGCGAACGGCCGAGCGTCACTGCGCTCCGCACAATCGGAGTTGGTCTCGCAGACACTGCCGACGAAGTCGCCGTCGTCGTCATCCTCCTGCATGCCGCCCTCGGCGACCTGGGCCGGGTTCGAGACGAATGCACAGGTGTCGCAGACGTCGCCGACGAGGTCGCCGTCGCGGTCGAGGTGATTGCAGACCCCGACCGAGGTGTCGCAGTCGCGACCGGGGCCGCAGGCGGTGTCGTCCGTGCACGCGACGGGGTCGACCGGTTGTCGCGGGCAGAGGTCGATGTCGTTGACGAGGCCGTCCTGGTCGAAGTCGTCGGCGGGCCCGAGGCCCACCGGCCCCGCGGCGCCCTCCGCCTGCATGCCGTCGCAGGCGTCACCGACGAGGTCGGCGTCGTCGTCGCGCTGGCACTTGCTGGGGTCGTCGTAGGCGATCGGGTCGCCGACCTCGAACTCGTTGCCGGGCCCGTAGCCCTCGCAGTTCGCCACGGTGACGCAGTTGTCGCAGACGTCGCCGATGCCGTCCTCGTCGGTGTCGATCTGCGAGGGGACGTTCCGCACCAACATCCGGGGATCGACCGAGATCCCATCGGAGTCGTTGTACTGGTTCGTCGCCTGCCGACAGCTGTCGCATTCGTTGCCGATGCCGTCCTTGTCGGAGTCGGCCGTGTTGGCCGGGGCGCTCTCGACCAGCGGGCACAGGTCCTCGACGTCGCCGATGCCGTCCTCGTCGGAGTCGCGCTGATCGGGGTTGAAGTAGTACGGCGCGTTGTCGCAGCCGTACCGGATGTCGTCCCCGTCTTCATCCTCCTCGCAGCTCGGCGGGTCGACGTTGGGCGAGACGCACTCGGTCGGAAATCCGTCGCCGGTCGTGTCGCCGGCGGAATCCGTGCCCGTGCCGTTGCCGCTCGCCGACGCGTCGGACTCGCCGTCCGTGCCGGTCCCGGTGCCGGCGTCGGTGTCGACGAGCGAGCCGAGATCGCGGTCGGGCAGCACGCAGGCCGTCAGCGCGAGCAACGGTGCGAGCAGGGCCGAGGTCGTGGACGAGACGCTGCGCCCGACGACGGCGGCGAGGTGGGTTCGGTTCGTGCGCTTCATGAGCTTCATTCCGACGCGCGCGCCGAATCCGTCGACGAATGTCGCGAACACGCGTGGTGGATGTCGTCGAGCAGCACCGAGCGCGGGTACTCGCGCGCGAACGACTCCGCGAGCGAGCGGGCTGTCGCGGCGCCCTCGCGACAGCCCGCGATCACCATCCATCCGCGGCGCTCCTCGATCATGCTGCCGGCGGGGAAACGCTCGGCGTGCTCGGCGAGCAGGCTCAGCGCCCGCGCGTCGTCCCCGGCGGCGAGCGCTGCCTTCGCGCGGTCCATCAGCGCCAGCTCGGCCCGCAGTGCATCGAGCGGCGGGGAGGCGGCGGGCGTCGACTCGGCCGGTGCGGCGTTGGGCTTCGCGTCTGCGCGGGTCGTCGCGCGCCGCACAGGTGCGATCGCTGGCGCAGCATCGGCCGGCAGCGGCGCGGCGATCGACGGGCGCTCGAGCGAGGCGGCGGGTCGTCGCGCCTCGGGCGTCGCGATCGGCTCGTGCGCCGAGATCGGCTCGACGGGTGCGCGCGGCTCGACCGTCGGCAGCTCCGCGGGCGCGAGGGCCCGCGCGCCGACGTGCAGCCCACCCAAGGTCGCGAGCGCCAGGCCGACCGACAGCGCGCTCGACTTGATCACGAAGAACGCGGCGGCCGCCCGCGGCATCGGCTGTGCGGGCGCCTCGACCGGCGCGGCGCGGCGTCGATCGACCAGCGCGCGATCGAGGCTCCGACGCACGCGCCTCGACGCGCCCGCGTCGGGCTCGATCGCCCGCAGGTAGTCGTCCCAGTACGCCGCCACCGGATCGGGTCGATTCGCGTCAGACATCGGGGTGACTCCGGTCGCGCAGCGCGTCGCGGGCGAGCACGCGCTCGAACCGCGCGCGGGTGGTTCGCAGTCGCGAGTACACCGTGTTGAGGTTCACGCCGAGCGCGAGGGCGATCTCGGGCGCCGTCGCGCCCTCGAGCTGGGCGAGCACGAACACCGCGCGGTGCCCCTCGTCGAGGTCGTCGAGGAAGCGGGCGACCAGGGCCGCGCGCTCGCGCCACTGCACGGTCTCGTCGAGCGGCGCGGGGCTCGACACCAGCTGCAGCGGCGATCGTCGCTGGGCCTGCTCGTGGTGACGGCGCGCCATGTTCCGCGCGATGCCGTACAGCCACGCGCGCAGCGGCCTGCGCCCGTCGAAGGTGTGGAGTCGGTCGTGGACCACGATGAACACGTCCTGCGCCGCGTCGTCGATCGCCGCCGCGCGCACCCCGAGGGCCCGCAGGCTCTGCCACACGAAGGTGAAGTGCTCGGCGTACACGGCCTCGAACGCCGGTGGTGCGTCCACGGGCGGCGGGGCGGGTCCCACCTGGGGCCCGGGGTGTCGCGATGCGGCGCTCAAGTCGGCACGGGGACTTCCGTCGAGGGGCCCCGATCCGTCGAGCGTTCTCGCGTCGGGTGCGGCCGTGCGGGTCACGGCAACCGGACCTCGACGCCGAGGCCGCCGTGGATCGCCCAGGGCCGCGGCGCCCAGACCCGGCCGTGGCCGGCGATCCCGAACCCCGGACGCACGACGTGACCGCCGACCTCGAGCGCCGCGGTGATCCGCACCCGCGGGTGCACGGCGATCGCGAGCTCGGGCGCCGCGGCCAGGCGGACCCACGGCTGCAACGCCTGGCCGGGATCGGCCACGGCGGGGCCCTGGGATCGGCCGCGGAGCACCCCGGCGGTGACGACGGCGCACGCCGAGAGCTCGACGCGGCGCAGGCCCACCGGCAGCACGGGGCAGAGTCGGGCCACCCCCGCGAAGGCGTCGACGCGGACCTCGACGTCGGCGGGCGTCGGGGCCCGCTGCGGGGCGAAGCCGAGGGCCCCGATGTCGGCGTGCACCCGACGCGAGGCGATCCCGACCGAGAGCCGACCCCCCACGTCCACGCCGGGGAGCGTGCCTGCCCCGACGATCGCGGCGGCCGACAGGCGCGCGCGCACCCATGGTCGCGCCAGGGCGGGCGTCGGGCGCGATGGCGGCGCCGTGCTGGGCACCGGCGCGGGGGCAAGCGGCGTTGCGGGGGCGGGCACGGCGATCGTCGTCGCCGGGGCGATGCGCGCGGGCGTCGGCAGCGGATCTGCGGCCACCTGCACGAGCAACGCCACGGCCTCCACGATGCTCTCGCACGACGGGCTCGCGAGCCGGCGGCGCGTCGAGCCGTGGGCGCTGTCGATCGCGAGGTCGGCGACCACGGCGTCGGGCTCGATCGACACGCGCGCCTCGACGACGACGGGGTCGACCGGTCGCCGCGCGGCGATGGCCGAGGACACCGCGGCCGCGTCTGGACACGACGCCGGCGCATGCCAGTGCAACGTGACGGG
>LNFB01000216.1 GCA_001464385.1 Deltaproteobacteria bacterium Ga0077550
GCATCAGCGCGGACGGTAGGTGATCCGCCCGCGGGTCGGATCATACGGGGACACGGCGACCGTGACCCGATCGCCCAAGACGACGCGGATACGGTAGCGGCGCATCTTGCCTGCCAGCTTCGCGATCACGTCGTGACCCTCGCCCACGTTGACCTTGAACGTGCCGCCGCTGAGGACCTCGACGACCTTCCCCTCGAATTCAATTGCGTCGTCGCTGCTCATCTCGTCGCGTTGCGCCCGGGCGCGGGGGCGTTGTTAGCACAACCACGCCGTGCGCGGCTCGGGGGAGCGACGACAATTCGCACGCGTGGGCACCACGGCGAATTCGCAGCACCAGGGACCCGGGGGACGCGGGTTTGCGCGGTGATCGGGCGGCGACGGTGCCTGGCGCAATGTGCGCAATGCCGCGAACGGGCAGGATCAGGCGATCGTCGAGGATCGCGGCCATCCGAGCTTCGCCCCGATGTCGGCCGCCGGCAGGCGCCAGGTCGGATCGGCCCGCCGCCAGCCGCCGAAGTCCCGCTCGAGCGCCGACGCGACGCCGATCGTCAGGTGGTCGTTGCCGCGGCGACCGATGATCTGCACCGACAGCGGGAGTCCGTCCGCGAACCCCATCGGCACGACGGTCGACGGGAACTCCAGCACGTTGAAGAGGCCGGTGCACACGAAGTCGAACGGCGTCAGCATCGGCGCGAAGTGTCGCGGTGCCGGCCGCGAGTAAGGAGGATGCAGCATCACGCCGTTGGGGCCGAGGACGGCCTCGAGCTCGGCCTGCAGCGCGCGGCCATCGGCGACGGCGCGATCGAGCTGCCCGGGCATCCGCGCGGCGATCTGCTCGAGACCCACCAGCAGGACCGCGGGCAGCGTGTGCCGCGAGCGGCCGAGCGCGAGGCGACCGAGCTCGCGCCAC
>LNFB01000217.1 GCA_001464385.1 Deltaproteobacteria bacterium Ga0077550
CCAGCCTCGGTCGCGTCGGTCCTCGAGTCCATCGTCGACACCCACCGCAGGATAGCGCAGGCGCACCGCGGTGGACCACGGCCAGGGTCTCAGCCCGAGGCCATCAGCGCGTCGTAGCGGCGCTGCATCTCCTCGGGCGACACCTCCTCGATCGAGTGCCCGATGTTCCACTCGTGGCCGAACGGGTCGCGCACGGTCCCCGATCGCTCGCCGTAGAAGTGATCGGCGGCGGGCCGGATCGTCGTGGCGCCGGCCGCCACCGCACGGGCGATGAGCGCATCCGCGTCGTCGACGTGCAGGTGCATCGACATCACCGTACCGCCGCGCGTCTGCGGCCCGACGAGGCCCATCTCGGGGTACTCGTCGGAGAGCATCACGGTGGTGTCGCCGAACTCGAGCTCGGCGTGGCCGACCCGGCCGCTGGGCTCGACGAGCCGGTACTTCTCGCGGGCGCCGAACGCCTCGACGTAGAACGCGATGGCGCGGGGCGCATCGATGACGCGCATCTGGACGAACAGCTCGTGGATGGCCATGGGGAGAGTCTCCGGGCGGCAGTGTGGCCCGGTCGACGCCGAGCGGTCTTGAACGGAATTTACCGCCCGCGGCGCAGCGGGAGGTGGTGGGCCGAGCGCGGCGCCAGCTCGCGGTAGCGCCCCGGGGAGACCCCGGTGAACTCGCGGAACTCGCGGTTGAGGTGCGCCTGATCGCTGTAGCCGGCGGCGAGCGCGAGCTCGATCGCGCCGAGGCGCTGCTCGTGGCACAGCCGATCGAGGACGCGGGTGAACCGCTGCACGCGGCAGTAGAGCTTCGGCGTCAGGCCGATGCTGCGGCGGAACACCTCGATGAAGCGGCGGTGGCTGAGGCCCGCGTCGCGCACGACCTCGGCGACCGACGTGCCGACCGAGAACCCGTGCAGCGCGGCGGCGACCGCCGGATGCATCGCGCGCAGGCGCGGCCGCTGCTCGAGGAGGATCGCCTCGAACGCGTCGAGTTGCGCGGCGGGCGAGGGGGCCTCGGCGATCCGCGCCCGCGCGGCCTCGGCCTTCGCGCCCCAGAGGTCGCCGAGCGGCGTGTGCCGGCCCGCGAGGCGATCCGCCGGGACGCCCAGCAGCAGCTCGCACGCGCCCGGCCGCAGCATCGCGCCGACGGACGTGCCGGGCTCGCTGACGTCCCGCACGTAGTAGCCCGAGCGCACACCGCCGACGAAGGCATGGCCGGACAACGACGGCACCTCGTCGTCGATGCTGTCGAAGAACCGCACCGGGCGATCGAGCCGGACGACGATGTGGGTCGTGCCCGTCGGCAGCATGCACTCGCGATCGACGTCGGGCTCGACGGGGTCGGGCGCGCTCGCCCATAGTCGCTCGACGAACGGCCGCAGCGCGGCGCAGGGGCGACGCATCACCCGGTCAGGGTAGCCCGCGGGGACCCGTCATGGCAGGTCGAGGTTCGCGGAGCACAGCAGCGGGTCGCCCGGGATGCAGCGCTCGCTCTCGCCGTCGCAGTCGAGGCCCGGCGCGCACGCGAACGTGCCCGCGCAGCTGTCGCCCTCGCCGGGCAGCGCGCTGCAGAACCCCGCGGGGCAGTAGCCGCTGGCGCACTCGAGGTGACCGCTGCATGCGCCGCCCTGCGGCGTCGGGCCGACGCACGTGCTCTCGGTCGACAGCGGGTCGAAGTCGCAGCGCAGGTCGTCCGCGCACAGCCCGAGCTGGGAGCACGACTCGCCCTCGCGGGGCAGCGCGATGCAGGTGGCCGAGAACACCTCGCCCTCCTCGTAGCGGCAGCCCAAGCCCGGCGCGCACTGGCCGTCATCCTCGCAGGACTCGCCGAGGCCGGGCAGCGCGACGCAGGTCGCGCTCGCGTCGTCGCAGCGCTCGTCGTCGGCGCAGCCGCCCGGGCAGGTGCCGAGGCAGGGGTCGGCGCACAGGCCCGTGCACGTGTTCTCGCCCTCGCACAGCTCGATGTCGCAGCGCAGGCCCTGGGCGCAGTCGCTGTCGCCACCGCGATCGGTGCACGCGCCGCCGACGGGGACGTCGCCGTGGAGCGGATTGCACGGCCGCTGGCACTCGTCGTCGTCGTCGTCGTCGTCGAACGCAGCGGCGCAGCCGACCGCGTCGAGCTCGTCGATCCACGCGCCGATGCACGCCGGGTCGTAGGCGAGGCCGGTCACCTCGGCGCGGCTGCGCAGCCCTTCGACGCGCCCGTCGACGTCGGCCTTGCACGCGTCCAGGCTGTCGTAGCGCCGGCCCTGCGCGCACTCGCAGTCGAACATCCGCTCGCAGTACGCCGCGTCCACCGCGTCGTCGGCCTCGGCCAGGGGCACGAGCGTCGGCGGGTCCCCCTCGATCTCACAGGCCCACGCCGCGGCGCCCGAGAGCACCACGCCGACGACGACGCGCAAACCAACCCTCGCTTCGGCTCGTCCCATCGCTCCACCCCAATCAAAAGCCGGACTCAATGACCGGCGTGGGACGAGCTTAGCACCGCACGGCGCTGGGCGCACGCGGGCGCCCGAACGCGCCCATGTCGGCTCACTCCTTGTCGTACTTGGCCATGCAGGCCGGGAGGTACTCGTTGATCGACTTCTGCAGCAGCTCGTCGGTCGCCTCCAGGGCGAACTTCTGACAGATCGCGACCTTGGGCTTGTTCATGTCGGTGCACTGCTTGCGCAGCAGGCCGAGCTGGGTCGTCAGCGCTGCGTCCTCGATCTGCGGGTGGAACTTCTTCATGAAGCCCGTCTGCGCCGCGACCACCTGCTCGCAGGCCTCGCCGATCTTCTTCGGGATCTTGGTGCCGTCGGGGATCACCGTGATCTGCTGGATCTTCGCGGTGATGTCCTCGGCCTCCTTCTTGGCCGCGGCCTCCTTGGCCTCGCGCTCCTGCTTGCGCTTCTCGATGCGGGCCTTGGCCTCGGCGTCCTCCTGGGCCTTGGCGTCGGCCTTGGGGTCCGCGGCCGGGGCCGCCTTGCTGTCGCAGCCGAGCGGCAGCGCGAGCACGAACGCGAGCGAGAGCGAGGGGAACACGGGGGAGATCTTCGACATGGACGGCTCCGGGCGGATGGGCGGACGACGATGGCGCACTACTTGACGCCCTTGCCTTCGTTCTCTTTGGCCTTGATGCGCTTGAGCACCGCCTCGGCGTCCTCGATGACCTCGTCCTCCTCGGTCTTCTTCTCCGAGGCCATCTTGGCCATGTTCACGTCGACGTTCTCGAAGCGCGCGAGCATCTGGTAGAGCGCCAGTCGGGTGCCGGGGGCGGGGCCCTCCTGGTCCTTCTTGTCGTCCTTGGACGGCACGTGGATGTCGCCGGCCGCGCCGTCGATGATGCACTTGTGCGCGGCCGCGAGCACCGCGTCGCTGTCGCCGTTGGCGGGCAGGTCGGCCAGGAACGTGAACTTGCCCTTGTAGTGGGTGACGAGGGTGTCGAGCGCCGCACTCGAGGCGCAGCGGGCGAACAGCGGGTCGTACTTGTCGGGGACGACGGCGGTCTTCGAGTCGATGACGTTGTTCTCGTCGCGCTTGGCGAAGTCCGAGCCGGCGGTCGCGAGCATCGCGAAGTCGGTCAGCAGCTGGCCGTAGACGATGGACCGGACGTACGCGCGCTTGAGCCCGGTGCCGCCGAGCTTCTTGGAGAACACGAACGTCAGCTCGTTGTAGCCGCCGCCGAGATCCTCGCGGTGCACGCCGAAGCCGAGGTCGGGATCGATCTTCACGCCCTTGGCCTTGGGCGGCACCTTCGCCGAGCCCTCGACGGCCCACACCGAGTGGGTCTCGTTGAGGTACTCCTCGCGGTCCTTGAGCTCGCGGAGATCGGTGAGCTTGATGAGTAGCTCCTCGTTGTCGCGGATCTCCTTGGCCCAGCCCGAGAACGGCGTGTCGACCGACTGCTCCCACGTGAGCGCCGGCGGCTCCTCCTGGCCGAGCTCCTGCTTGATCTGGCGCAGGACCCCGCGGAACGGCTGATCGCCGGCGACGACGCGCCGCGCGTACATGCGGACGTTCATCCAGTCGCCCCAGATCTTCATCTTGTCGTCGACGTACTGCTTGCGCATCGCCTCGACGGTGGCCTTGGCGTCGCCCGGCAGGGCGTCGATCGCCGCCTGCGCGTCGGGGCCGTTGAAGAACTGCAGCAGCTTGAGCTGCCCGTACATGCGCAGGATCTGTTCCTTCTGATCGTCGCCGTAGCCGCGCATGACCCGGTGGATCTGATCGGCGTAGTCGCGGCGCGCGTCGGTGCGGAACGCCCACGAGTCGGCCTCGGCGACGCCGGTGATCACCGCGCGGATCTTCTGCTCCTCGGTGAGGCCGGGCGCGAGCTTCACGACCGACGCGACGCCGGCCTGGACCTCGTAGTTGTACGTGCCGTCGGCCTCGACCTGGTCGCCTTCGGTGACCGGCGGCACCTTCTGGAGGGTGTAGAGCTTCTCCAGCAGCGGCATCAGCTTGTCGCGCGTCGGGTGCGGCGGCACCTCGGCGGCGACGACCTCGGCCTTCTTCTCGTCCTTCTTGCCGAGGTCGATCTGGCGGCTGAGCTCCTTCTCCCGGCTGTCACAGGCCAGCAGCAGGGCGAACGGGGCGAGGGCGAGCAGGAGGCGGGCGGGGCGCTGCGGTCTCATTCCGGGGACTCCACGGGCATCCGGTGGCAGCGAAACGCCTGCAGAGCGCTGCGGAGGCGGGCATCACCACGCGGGTGGGTGAGGGATCTCAGGCGCCACGGTAGGTAAACGCCCTTGGCCTGTCAAACCGCGAACGCCCCGCCGAGCGCCGTGGTCTGCCCACCTTGACCCCGCCTGGGTTCCAGAGCATCTTACGTTACGTCAGGTTTCGGGCCGCGCCCCGAACGAGGAACCCCCACGCATGAACGCCCAGATTGCGAACGATTCGACCGAGACGACGCCGGAGACCACCGCCCCCGAGGCTGCCCCGGGGCCGCTATCGTTGACCGACATCGCCGCCGAGAAGGTCCGGGAGATCCGCTCCTCGGAGAACATCGAGCCCCACTATGCCCTGCGCGTGAAGGTCATGGGCGGCGGCTGCTCGGGCTTCCAGTACGACCTCTACTTCGACGAGAAGGCCGAGGGCGACTACGAGTTCGAGAGCAACGGCGTGCAGCTCGTCTCGGACCAGATGAGCTTCATGTACCTGATGGGGACGAACATCGACTACGTCGAGGGCCTGCAGGGCGCGGGCTTCAAGTTCAACAACCCCAACTCGACCGGCTCGTGCGGCTGCGGCAGCTCGTTCTCGGTCTGAGCCCGACCGCGCCGTGATGGGCGCTCAGTCCGGAATCATCGACGGCGTCTGCGTGCAGGCGTCGTCGGCGTAGTCGTAGTTGTACGGGTTGCAGAAGCCCTCGCCGGGGCGCGGGATGTCGCAGAACACCCAGTCGTCCGGGAGGCCGCGGCCGCGACAATCGTCATCGGTCTCGCACGACGCCACGCAGTAGGTCGTGTGGCCCTCGCAGACGACGCCGCAGCGGTCGAAGCGCGGGTCGGCGTCGACGCACTCGCTGTGACTCTCGCACTTGGGCACGGGCTCGAGTCGCTCGCCGCCGTTGTCGTTGCACACGGTGAGCGCCGCGGCGCAGAGCGTCACCGCCAGTCGCGCTCGCCACGTCGAGACGTAGGCCGCCGCCCGCGACGCGCATCCAAACCCAACCACCATGGGCGGCCAACGGCGGCGCGGTGCGGGGCTTTCACGCGGCCGTGGAATTCCGCCGGGGGGCCTCGCGGGCTCCCCGCCTCCTCGGCGACCATGCGGTGGGGCGTCACATCCCGAGGCGCCCGGCATCTGCACGGGACCTCACGCATGCACGCCGCACCGCTGCCCGCCATCGCCCAGAGCATCGTCGACGACCTCGAGACCTTCGGATTCCCACGCGCGTTGGCGCGGCTCGCCGATCCCAAGGACGGCGGCGCGCTCGCGCCGGTCACCGCGGGCTTGCTGCGGGCGCGGGCGCTCGTCGGCGTCGAGAAGTGGCGCGACGCGTACGACGTGCTGCAGCACGTCCGTGGTCTGCGGGAGCTCGACTCCGCGGCGCGGCTCGAGGCCCAGGTCGGCACCGCGAAGGTGCTGCGGATCGGCTGGTGGTCCCTCGACTCGGCGCTCGACATGGCGCTGGCGGCGGCGCGGCAGGCGACGCGCACCGATGCGCTCCCGCTCGCGGTCGACGCCCACCTCGAGGCCGCAGTCCTGTTCGGTCGCAAGCGCTGCCGCGATCTCGCCAACGCGCAGCTCGACGCCGCCGCAGCGCTCGGGGTGATGCCGGCGCGCGTGCTGGCGACGCGCGGTGATCTGGCGATCAGCTTCGACGAGCGGCCCGCGGCCCGCGACGCGTACGCGCAGGTGCTCGCGCTGACGAGCGACCAGGTGCGCGAGGCCGCCGCGGCGCAGCGCCTCGGGCGGCTCGGGCTGCTGCGGCTGTGCACGGTGCTCGGCGAGTTCGCCGCGGCGTCCGATCACCTCGCGGCGCTGGGCGATCGACCCGGTGGGGATCTGCCGGCGCGGCGGCTCGCGTGGCAGCTGCACGCGTCGCAGGGCGACTGGACCGCGTGCGTGCGGGTGCTCGACGAGATCCTCGCGGCGTCGCCCGACGGGGACAACGCGCGATCGCTCATGCTCGAGGCCGCGTCGGCGCGCTGGCGCAGCGGCGACGTCGAGGGCGCGCGCGCGGCCTGGACCCGCATCGCCGCGACCGGCGGCGGCGACGGGGCGGCGCGCACGGCCGCGGGCATCCTCGACAACCTCGCCTCGGGGAGCAGGCGGCGCACGCGGCTGCAGGCGTTCCCGTCGGTGACGCAGCTGCGCAACCACTGTGGCCCGGCGTCCGTCGAGCTGTGCATGCGCTACTTCGGGACCTCGGCCGAGCAGGTCGCGGTCGCCCGCGAGATCAAGCACCCCGACGGCGGCACGCCCGTGCATCGCATGCGGCGATACATGGACGCGGCGGGGTTCCACACGCGGCGCGTCGAGGCCGATCTCGATCGGCTGCGGGCGATCCTCGACGGCGGCATCCCGGTGATCCTCGAGGAGGACTACTCCACGTCGCGGCACGTCGCGGTGGCGATCGGCTACGACGACCAGCGGCAGATCCTCGAGGTCCAGGACCCGATGACGCACCAGGTCCGCGAGACCCGCTACGCCGAGCTGCCCAAGCTCCGCGAGTTCTCGAACCACGGCGCGCTGGTGGCGGTGCCGGCCGGTCGCCCGGATCTGCTGGCGATGCTGGACGCCGCGGGCGCGACCGAGTGCGCGTACATCAGTCTGACCGATCTCGCGTGGGAGGCCCACGAGCAGGGGCGCGGCGACGAGGCCGATCGCCTGGCGTCCGAGGCGATCGCGGCCCACGAGGCCTACGAGCTCGCGTGGGTGTTGCGGTTCGTCCGCGCTCAGGATCGCGCCCGCGCCGAGGCGACGCCCGAGGCGGCCGCGGCGGTGCAGGGCGTGCTCGATCAGATCCTGCGGCTGTGGCCCGACGACGAGTGGCCGCAGCAGTTCCTCGGGCGCGTGCGCGACGGACAGGGCCGGGCCGCCGATGCGCTCGCCGCGTTCGAGCGCGCCCGCGATCGCGATCCCGACGACGCGAACAACTGGTGCTCGATCGGCGACTGCAAACTCGCGTTGTCGGACTACCGCGGCGCCCGTGAGGCCTTCGAGGAGGCGCTGCGTCGCGACCCCGCGCACGTGCGCTCCAACGAGAACCTCGCCGATCTGGCGCTGGACGACGGCGCGGTCTCCCTCGCGAGCCTGCTGAACGACTGCGCCCGCGAGCTGTCGCCGAACAACGCGTTCAACTGGTACGTGCAGGGGCGGATCCTCGCCAAGCTCGATCGCGTCGAGGAGGGGATCGCCGCGTATGCCCGGGCGGTCGAGCTGCGGCCCGACTCGTCGGGGTTCATCACCGATCACGCGCGACTGCTGGCGCGGGCGGGCCGGGTCGACGCGGCGCTGGCCGAGTTCGCAGCGCTGCGCGCCGCTCGGCCGAAGGACACCTACGTCCTGACCAACTACGCCGATCTCGCGTTCAACTACGGGCGCTACGACGCGTGCCTCGAGGTGTGCGCGGCGCTGGCCGAGCTCGATCCGACCTCGTCGACGCCGCTGGCGATCGGCGGCGCGGCGAAGTGCAAGCGCGGGGACCTCGAGGCGGGGCTCGCCGATCTGCGCGCGGCGCTGTCGCGGCGGCCGACGTACGCGTGGGCGCAGCGTGAGATCGGCGACGCCCTCGCGAACGCGGGGCGGTGGGACGAGGCGATCACCGCGTGCGCGGCGAGCCTGGGCCTGGCGAGCTCGGCCGAGGCGCTGTTCCGGCTCGGCGACGTGCTGGCGCGCGCCGGACACGGCAAGGATGCGGTCGGGCTGCTGCGTCGGGCGACGCGGGCCGGGGCGCTCACGGATCCGCAGCTCGATCGCATCGCCGAGGTGCTGCTCGCGGTGTCGGGCGCTGGGCCGACGCACGATCTCTTCACCGAATTGACCGCCGAATTCCCGCGGGCGGTCGGGTTGGCCCGCGCCCACGCGCGCTTCCTGCTCGAGACGATCTGGGCGCCGGGCGCCGCGGTGTCCGTGCTCTCGCACCTCTCGGAGCTCGCGCCCGGCAACGCGTGGGTCCTCGCGGGCGAGGCCGACGATCTGATGTGGGCGTCGATGGCCGACGAGGCGCGGGGCGAGGCGCTGTTCCGCGAGGCGATCGCGGCGGGGCCGGAGCTCGTCGCGCCGCGGCGGTTCTTCGCGCGGGCGCTCGTTGCCCGCGGCCGCTTCGCCGAGGCGCTCGAGGTGCTCGCGCCGTGTCCCACCGACGCCGAGACGGTCGGCGATCGCGTGCACGCGCTGCTCGGGCTGGGTCGCGAGGACGACGCCCGCGCGGCGATCGACGCGTGGTGCGACGGCCTGCCCGAGGGCGTTCGCGAGGCGCGTCGGCGGCCGCTGGCGTATCGGATCGCCTGGGCGACGCGGCGCTTCGACGAGGCGCTCGCGCTGGCGACGTCCTTGTCCGCGGACGCCGGCGAGCTCGACGACGACGGCAAGCTGAGCCGCTGGGAGAAGGCCCGCTTCGAGTGCCTGGTGGCCCTCGGTCGCCGCGACGAGGCGCTCGCCTTCGGCCGGGCGCAGTGCGGACGGCCGCGGGACTTCGGCGAGCTCGCGTACGCGGCGCTCGGCCAGCGGGATCGCGAGCTGGCGCGGGTGCTGGCGACCGAGTGTCATGGGCGCGCGCCCGACGATGCGTACGGGCTGACGGTGCTGGCGCGCGTGGCCGAGCTCGACGGCGAGGTCGATCGTGCGGTCGCGCTGTGGCAGCGCATGAAGCAGGTCAGCGCTTGGCACGTGCACGACGAGAACCTCGGCCGCATCGCGCTCGGCCGCGGCGAGCTCGATGCGGCGAAGGGCTCGATCGAGGCGGCGGTGGCGACCGGCCACACGTGCCCGATCGCGCTGCAGCTGCGCGCCGAGCTGCGGCTGCGCATGGGCGATCGCGACGGCGCGCGGACGGATGCCGAGCGCGCGTGGGGATGCCTGGCGCTCGAGCAGCGCGACGTGTCGGAGGATCTCGCGGGGTTGCTCGCGGGGCTGCAGGGGCGCGCGGACGAGGCGACGGCGGCGTTCGAGGCGTGGGGCAGGGGCGAGCAGTCGGCGGGGGATCGCGAGCGGATCGCGGCGCTGGGGCGGGCGCTCGGCCTCGCCTGATCCGAGTCCGACGCGGGCCTCCCGTCGTGTCAGATCCGTCCGAGCGTCGCCGCGCGTAGGCGCGCCGCGACGCGTGCGCGACGTGGACCGCTCGTGACACGGCCGCGCTCGGTGCTTGCCTGCACGCGCGCGCGGGGGGCGCGGCGGACGGCTCGCTCCGCCGCGCCGACCGAGCCCGATTCTCATGGGGCTCGCGCGCGGAGGCAAGGGGCGTCCATCCTCCGTCCCGTGGCCGAGCACCGCCTGACCCGCGACACCATCACGACCGAGGCCGAGCTGCGCGGGCTGATCGGCCAGCCCACCGAGATCGTCTGCGCCAAGCGCAGCGATCGGCTCAACGTCGCGACGCGGCCGTTCATCGAGCGCTCGCCGTTCGTGTGTGTGGCGACGGCGGACGCCGAGGGCAACTGCGACGTCAGCCCGCGCGGCGATCCGCCGGGCTTCGTGCGGATCCTCGACGATCGCACGCTGCTGCTGCCCGAACGGCCAGGCAACCGGCTGGCCGACTCCCTCGTGAACATCCTGCACAACCCGCGGGTGGGGCTGCTGTTCGTGGTGCCGGGCGTCACCGACACGTTCCGCGTCAACGGGCGCGCGACGCTGGTGACCGACGCGGCACTGCTCGCGCTCTGCGTCGTCGAGGGCAAGGCGCCGGCGCTCGGGATCCTCGTCGACATCGACATCGCGTACACCCAGTGCGCCAAGGCGTTCCTGCGCTCGCACCTGTGGGATCCGGCGCGGTTCATCGAGCGCGCCGCGCTCCCCACCACCGGCGAGATCCACCGCGCGCTGCAGGGCGACGATTTCGACGTCGAGGGCTTCGATCGCGAGCGTGCGGAGCGATATGCCCGGCGCGAGGGGTTCTACTGAGCGTCGAATGTGTCGGTGCCGTCACGCACCGCCGCGTTCATGCGACCGGATTGTCATGGTCGCGTGGCGTCGGCCGGGCATCTTTGCCCGCATGACGATCGCACGGCTGTCCCTGCCGCTCCTGCTCGGCGCCTGCACGGCGAACGCGGCGTCGCCGACCTCGGGGTCGCCGGGCGCGACGCTCCCGTGCGAGCCGTTGCTCGTCGGCGCCGTCGCGTGCAGCGAGGTGCTGCGGATCGCCGCGCGCCCGTCCGACGACGACGAGTACGATCGCCTCGAGCTGGTGCTGCACGCGTGGGAGCGCGACGACGGCCTGCTACAGGAGGTCGGCGCGAGCTGGGTCCGCCTGCGCGGGGAACGGGAGGTGCCCGTGCGGGCCGATGAGATCCATCCCGGGATCACCATCTCGACCGAGCGGATCGACGTCGATGCCTGGCGGGTGACGCTCGTCGACGGCACTGCGCCGCGCGAGTTCGTCGTCACCCACGACGACGAAGGTGAGCCCGCCGCGTTCGCGACCGTCGTCACCGGTGATCCCGAGCCGACGCGGTGTCGCGTGCACACGGCTCGGCTCCGCCGGCGCACCGCGCTCGGCCTGTCGTTCGGGCTCGGCGGCCTCGAGGCGCGCTGCGAGGACGACGACGGCACCGAGGTGCACGGCATGGTCGCGCTCGCGCGACCGTGGTAGTTCGCAATGCGTCCAAGATGCGTGACCGCGCGGACTCCCGCGCGGCCACGCGAGCGCGTCACTCCGAGACGGTGATCGACACCGGCACGATGTCACCGTCGCCGTCGATCACGCGCATGCCCGCGCGGATGTCGGTGTACGTGTTGTTCGCAGGCAAGGTGATGTCCGCGCCGACCAACGACGGGACACAGACGATGTTGGGATCGGGGCACAGACCCGGCACCACGGTCAACGCGACCGCGATCGGAGAGAACCCCGAGCACACGCCGCCTGTGCACGTGCGGCCCCAGAGCCGCGCGCCCTTGTGCGAGAACCCGTCGTACGAGTGCGCGTGGAAGCTGACCGTCCGCGCGCGGTTGGACGGCGGAGCCGCCGTCACCCTGAACATGCGGAGATCGCACGGGAACGCGTCCGCCTCTTCGTAGGTCTCCACCTCGTCGAGGGCACCGGCGATCGACGCGCTGTCGTCCGTGGGCTGCGGGCCGGCGTAGATGCAGAGCTCGCGCAGCTCCACGTCGAGGTCTTCGTCCTCGAGATCTTCGTCCTCGAGCCCGGCGTCGTCGAGCTCGACACCGTCGCCCTCATCACACGCACCGATCGACACCACCATCGCGAGCAGAGGCCCGCAGAACATCACACGCATCATCGTCGACATACCCATCTCCTCGTTGGGCACCGGTCCATCCGGTGCCCGCGCAGCAGAGCCGCAGCGATGTGCGGATGTGACGACGAGCGATCACGAATCGCACGGAGGATCGTTCGCGCCGATCGAGGTGTGCGCCAGCGCTCGGCTGTGGCCGAATGGCCGGGCAGACGAAGAAAGTACCCGGCGTCGCTGGCACCCCTTCGTCCCGTTGCTATCCCGTGCTCCGGAACCAGGAGCATCTACGACATGAACCGATTGACTCTCACGACGCTCGCCACCCTCCTCGCGCTCGGCACGACCATGGGCTGCAACAAGCAAACGACCGCGACCGCCGAGCCGGGGAGCGCAGAGGCCGAGGCCGAGGGCGACAACGCCGCGGCAGGGGCCCACACCGAGGACGACGCCGCTGCGGCGCACGCCACCGACGAGGACAGCGCCGCGTCGGCGCAGGTCTCGGGCGAGGACGCGAAGGCCGAGGCCGAGGCGTCGAGCCCGGAGTGAGGCGCAGCATGGCGTTCGGGCACCAACCTCTCCTCCTGTCGCTCGCCGTGGCGTGCGCGGCGTGCCGTCCACGGACGGACGCCGACGCGCCCGTCGAGCATCCGACGTCGGCGGCGAAGGTGCCCGACGCCGAGACGCCGCCCGTGGACCGCCCCACGGTCGACGTCGATCTTTCGGACTCCGGCATCGGTGCGACGATCCGCGGCCCCGAAGGCGCGAAGGCGGCGGCGCACGGGGACTACGTCACCGTCGACGCCGAGCCGGACTTCCACATGCAGGTGCACCGCGGCCCCGTCGACCTGCTCGCCGAGAAGGCCGCGATCGTGAAGACCTGGGGCCCTGCGTTCCGGCGCTTCGTGCAGGACGACAAGACCGCCGTCATCTACGAGACCGAGCTCGCCGGCGACGACCGCTACCACTTCTTGTCGTGGGGCGAGAAGGACGGCCTGCTCTACCACTGCCGATCGGACAAGCGTGGGGCCGAGTCGGTCGAGGCGGTCCGCCGGATGCTCGACGGCTGTCATGCGGTGACGGTGCACGAGCGCGTCGCGGGCGAGCCGTAGCCCGTCACGGGGACCCGCGGCCCCGAATTGGCGAATCCTGCAGCGACGCCGTCGCCCTTGGGCTATGGTTGGCCCATGGGTTCGATGGGTAGTCTCGATGGCCGAATGTGGTTGGGGATTGTCGGCCTGCTGGCCTGCGGCTGCGCGGGTCGAGCGACGGGCAGCGAAAGCGGTGGGGACGCGACGGGCGGCGACCCGACGAGCGCGACCGATCCCAGCAGCCCCACCGATCCCAGCGGCACCTCCGCGGACACGGGGTCTGGCCCGGGCCCGTATGGGGTCCAGCTGACGGTCAGCAAGGACGTCGACATCCTCTTCGTCATCGACAACTCGGGATCGATGGGCGAGGAGCAGGGCCGCCTGGCCGGCGACATCGCGGCCCTCGTCGCGGTGCTCGAGGACCCTGCGGTGCGGGCCAACTATCGCATCGGGTTCACGACGACCGACAACGGCAACCCCTGGTGCGGGAGCACCTCGCCCGAGGCCGGCAAGCTGCAGATGTCGAGCTGCCGCGGGCGCACGGGCGACTTCGTGTTCAACGGCAACCCGCCGGCGGACGCGTCCGCGATCGCGTGCACCGACGTGTGCAACCTCGAGAGCCTCGAGATCGTGCCGACGACCACGGAGTTCGACCCCGACCCGAAGCCGCGGCCGTGGATCGAGTACATCGAGGGGCGCTCGAACCTCGGCGACGTGACGAGCGTCGCGGCGATGCAGTGCGCCGCGCCGCAGGGCATCGCCGGCTGCGGCTTCGAGTCCCACCTCGAGTCGATGTACAAGGCGCTGCTGCGGGCGCAGAACGCCGATGAGGAGCAATACGGCTTCCTGCGCAGCAACGCGATCCTCTCGATCGTGATCGTCACCGACGAGGTCGACTGCTCGTACAACGACGCCTATCAGAGCATCTTCCTCCCTGCGGACCAGGGCGGGGACCCGGGCGTGTTCTGGTCGGATCCCGAGGCGTCGGCCCCGACGTCGGCGGTGTGCTGGAACGCCGGCGTCGTGTGCGAGGGCAGCGGCACCCCCTACGACAGCTGCCGGTCGTCGAACAAGGACGTGACGGGCGCGAGCGACGTGTCCGACAACGATGCCGTGCTCCATCCGCTGTCCCGGTACGTGGACTTCGTGCAGGAGATCGAGGTGCTCAAGCAGCAGTACACGCCGAGCCAGGAGGTCCTGGTGTCGGTGATCGCCGGCGTGCCCGACGGCTACGATGGCACCCTCACGTACTCGAACTCGCTCGACCCGATCGACCAGAACGACTTCGGCATCGGCCCCGGCTGCACCTACGACGACGTCGATCCGATGACGCCCGTCCAGACGGCGCGCCCGCCGGTGCGCATGCGCGAGTTCGCCGAGCAGTTCGAGGTGGGCGACGGAGCCAACCTCTACTCCGTCTGCCAGGACACCTACTCGGACGCCCTGTCGGCGGTCGCGAACTCGATCCGCGATCAGATCAAGCCGGCGTGCATGCCGGTCTGCGTCGCGGACACCGACCCGGTCTCGACGGGCCTGCAGCCCGAGTGCACGCTCGTGCAGCAGGCGCCCGAGGTCGGCTCGGGCGAGATCACCGAGACGGTCGTCGAGCCGTGCCTGGCGGACGGCACGCTGCCCGACGCTGTGGATGTCTGTTACGTGGCGCTCGTCGACGACGCGCTCTCGGACTTCTGCGACGACATGGGGTGGAACCTCGAGTTCCAGCTCGTGCGCCGGCCCGGCGTGCCCGCGCCGGGCGGGACCTCGGTCGGCGCCGACTGCACGCTGTCGCAGAACAAGGCGATCGACTGTCCGGATCTTCCGTAGTGGGCTCGTCGAGTGGCGCGCGCGGGCCGGGCCCGCGCGACGTCCACCGACGTCACTTCCCGGTCGGCGGGACGGCCTCCACGCTCTTCGCCGCTTCCTTCGAGCGCTGCATGTACTTCGTGAACGCCGGGATGGCCACCGCCGCCATCACGCCCACCGCTGCGATCGCCCCCGGCCCGCCGGTGCCCGAGACCGTACCGGCGCGCACGCGGTACGCCTCGATCCGTGGCGAGCTCGGATACGCGGACACCAGCGCGCCGTAGGCCGTCGCGGCGTCGCGCTTGCCCGTCATCACGTCGAACCTCGCCTGCTGGGCCGCGCGGCCCTCGTCGGTGACGGCGTCGCCGAAGCCGCGTAGCGCGAAGTGGAAGACGGCCCCGTCGGCGCCGCTCGTGGTCCACATCGACATCGAGGACAGCGGGGCGATCGCGGCGAAGGTGGCCCCGACCGCGTCGGCCGGGGTGACCTTCGCGTCGGCCCCGACCGCGCTGCCGATCGCGGTCTGCAGCTGCTCGCGGACGCCCGGCGAGTGGAGTCCGTCGAGCTCGAGGTGCATCGCCATCGACGCGCGGCCGTCGCGGAGATCGCCGGCGAGCCCGGCCGGCAGCGCGGCCAACAGTGCGGCGGACGGCTCGCCGCCGCTGGCCTTGGCGACGTCGGGGATCACGGCCGTGCCGGTGCCCACGCCGATCGCGGCCCACTGCTTGGTCACGAACACGGTGACCTCCGGCTGCAGCCCGAGCTGATCGCGGAGCTTCGCCAGCTCGGCGGACGGCTCGAGCTTCGCGCGGAGCACCTGCACCTTGCCGCCGCTGCCGTCGTCGGCGTCCTCGATCACGACCTCGAGCTTCGAGCCGTCGGGGAGTTGCTTGGGGATCTGGTCCTTCGCGAGCGCCGCCATCGGGATGAGGCCCTGGATCGGCGTCGCGTCGGTGAGGCCCACGAGCGTCACGAGCCCCGGCGTGGCGCCGATCCCCGACATGAGGATCTCGCCCGACAGCGCGCCGAGCATCGTCTTCACCATCCCGGGAGCGCCGGCGGCGGCCTTCGCCGTGATCGCCGGGACGTCGAGCCGCATCCACCCGAAGCTGCCGCCGGGCTGCACGACCGCGAGCGCGGCGGCGGGCCCGGGGCCGTCGACCTCGAGGAATTCCTCGATGCCGGGGGGACGCACGTCGACCTGCAGCACGCCGTCGTTGGTCCGCACCGCGAGGAGCACGGGGCCCTTGTCGTCGACGAACGAGACGAGCACGTTGCTGGCGTCGGGCGCCGTGGCGCCGAGCCCCGCGACCAAGGTGCCGCGGTGCTTCGCGGCCTGCTTCGCCGGGGCCCACGCCGCCAGCAACGCGGCGTCCTCGGAGCACGCGACGAAGCCCGGCGCCTCGGCGACCGCCTTGCACGTCAGCGTCACCTCCTCGGGCTTCACGGACAGCGTGCGGATGAGCTTGGGCAGCGACTCGGGGTCGTCGGCCGCGAGCGCCACGATCGCCTTGCCGTCGCCCTTGCCCGAGATCGTCACGCCGCGCTCGAGGTGCAGGCCGCTGGCCGCCAGCGCCGTCTGGACCGCGTCGAACTCGACCAGCAGCTTGCGCATGCCGGCGTCGGCGTCGGGCTTGGCCGGGTCGCGCAGCGCGTCGAGGATCCGCGACCACATGTCCTTGCCGCCCAGCGCGATGCCGGCGAAGCCGTCGATGAAGTCGTTGGGCGCGCGCACGACGACGAAGGTGTCCGCGTCGGCGCCGACGAGGTCGAGCAACGGATCGAGCGCGGCGGCCGGGGTGCTCGGCGCGGCCGCGGCCAACGGGGGTGTCGGTGCGCTCGGCGTGGCCGGCGTGCCGGGCGTCGCCGCCTTGCTCGGGGCGCCGGGTGTGCCGGGCGTCGCCGGTGTGCTCGGGGTCGCGGGCGCCCCCGGGGTCGGCGCTGCCGGTGCGTCGTTCTTGCACGCGGGGCCGAGGGCGAGGGCGAAGGCGAGGGCGAGCGAGGTCGATGGGCGGGTCACCGCCGAGGTGTACCGCAGGCGCGGGCGCTTTTGGGGAGGCGTGCCTACCAAGCAAGTGGGGAAGGGCGGCCCGCCCTTCCCCTCCGTCGGGCGGAGCCCGCCGGAGTCCTCCCCATCCCTCATCGCTTCGCTCCTTGCCTTCGTCGCGGGTGAACGCTTCGCGTTCCTCCGCGTCTCAGCCCGTCGTGGGCCGCACTCGCTTGGGCATGTCGATGACGTCGAAGTCCGCGGCGGCGACGATCTCCCCGCCGAACACTGCGCGGGCCTCCTCGACGAAGGGCGCGTCACGCTCGTAGCGGCGCGAGAAGTGGGTGAGCACGAGGAGCTTCACCCCAGCGTCGTGGGCGATCTGTCCGGCCTGGCGCGCGGTGAGGTGGCCGTGGTGCGCGGCGCGATCGGCATCGACGTCGAGGAACGTCGACTCGCACACCAGCATGTCGACGTCCTTGGCGAGGGCGAAGGCGTTGTCGCACAGCCGCGTGTCCATCACGAACGCGAACGACTGGCCGCGCCGCGGCACCGCGACGTCCTCGAGCCGGACCACCGCATCGCCGACCACCAACGACCCCGCCTCTTGCAGCGCGCGGACCTGGGGACCGGCGACGCCGACGTCCCGCAGTCGATCGGGCAGCATCGTCCAGCCCGCGGTCTCCTCGATGCGGTAGCCCCATGCGGGCACGCCGTGATCGAGGGGCAGGGTCGACAGCCGCAGCGTCCGATCGCGCCACAGCTCGCCGGGCGCGTCGAACGGATGGCCGCGGACCGTCGCGCGGTCGTGGTAGATCGACGCGTGGCGCAGGCGCTGGTAGTAGACCTCGCCGCTGGCCGGGTAGTGGATGTCGACCGGGTGCGGGCAGCCGTCGAGCGACAGCAGCTGCGAGATGCCGGCCAGCCCGAGGCAGTGATCGCCGTGGAAGTGCGTGATGCAGATCTTGGTGATGTCGGTCGAGGCGATCTCGGCGCGGATCAGCTGCCGCTGCGTGCCCTCGCCGGGATCGAAGAGGAAGCCCTCGCCGTCGAAGCGCAGGAGGCAGCCGTGGTGATTGCGGTGCCGGGTCGGCACCTGGCTGCCGGTGCCCAACACGGTCAAGGCGCGCGTCGACACCTTATAGGCCGACCCGCACGCCGAAGTCACGGCACGCGCCGCGCGTGCGCTTCTTCCGATCGCCGCTCAGCTGCTTGAAGCTCGACTTCGCCGCGTCGTCGAGCTTCATCTTGCACGCCGCGAGGGTCGCGAGCTCGGTGGCCTCGGGCGTCGGCTCCTTGAAGCGGCTCTTGTTGGCGTACTTGTACGTGTCCTTCGCGTTCCCGGCCTTCCACGCGAGCCGAGCCTTCTCGAGGTTCTCGGCCGCGGTCATCGGCGGCTCGGCGCTCGAGGTGCCCGAGCCGCTCGCGGCGTCGGTGCGCGAGCTGGGGCGCGACGCAGGCTTGGTGGTGCTCGCCGGGATCGCGGCGTCGTTCGGCATCGGGGCGGCGCCCGCGGCCGGCTCGACGGTCGGCTCGTCGTCGGCCGGCGCGGCACCGGTCGGTGCTGCCTCGGTCGGCGCGGGCGCTGCGTCGGTGGGCGCGGCCGCAGGATCGTTGGGCGCAGCTGCGGCCCCGCTCGGTGCGCCCGCGGGCTCGCCCGGCGCGTCATCGGCACCTCCTGCGGCCCCGCCATCGCCCGCGCCGCGCGGCTCGGCGATCGCGACCGTCGGCGGTGGGAGGCTGCCCCCGTCGACGCGCGCCCCGGCGATCGTCCCGCGATCGGCCGGCGTCGCAGGGTCGCCGCTGCATCGCGCGATGAGGACGGCGACGAGGGCGGTGCCGAGGATGCCCGCGACCGCGAGCATCGTGCGGCGATCGCCGTGGTGCTGCGGAGCCGCGTGGTGGCGGGGTGCTTCGACGCGCGCCGTCGCGGCCATCGGCGCGTCGCCGATCGGCGCGGGCGCGACGTGGGGCGTCGCCGCCTCGACGGCCCTCGGCCCCTCGGCGTCGGGGGCATCGACGAGCTCTGCGGCGTCGACGAGCTCTGCGGCCTCGACGAACTCCGCGGCGTCGACGAGCTCTGCCGCCTCGACGAGCTGCGCCGCGTCGGCACGCGCGGCCGCGTCGGCGTTCCCGGGCGCCGGTGGCGGGGCCGCCTCCGCCTCGATCAACCAGTCGTCCGGCAACGTCGTCACCGCCGCGGGCAGCTCGGCCTCGGCGGCCGCCCGGTCGGCGTCGTCGGTCCCGAAGGACGGTGCCGCGCGGCCGACGACAGGGGGAGGGGGGAGCTTCGCCATGGCGACAGCGTAGCGCAGCTCATCGCGAAGCGGTGATCAGCCGCTGCCGGGGATCCGGCCCTTGCACTTGTGTACGATCGACCCGAAGTTGCTGCGGAGCAGCGTGTCGAGCTGCTTGGGATCGGTGAGCGACTTGGTCCACGGCTGCTCCAGCTCGCCCTCGCGGTAGATCGCGAACGCGCGGTTGCAGTCGCCGGCGCGGCCCAGACAGCTCGCGGCGGTGTAGTGACCGTGGGTCTTGGCGGTCGTGACCTGGGAATCCTCGTCGTCCTTGGGCTTGACCCGATCGCGGGTGCGGACCACGGCGTTCCACGCGTCGCTGCAGGCGCGGATGCCGATGTTGCCCTGGTAGGCGCCCTTTTGCAGGGTCGTGAGCGCCCGCAGCAGCTCGCCGCGATCGTCGAGCGGTCCAGTGCAGTACATCGACGCCAGGGCCTCGACCGAGCGCTCGATCTGCTCGACGAGCATCTGCCCGGTCTCCTCGAAGTACTTGCTCATCAGCGCCTTGCCGGCCTCGCACTTGCCGGCGAGCATCGAGCACTGGGCGCGGTGCATGATCGCCCAGCGGGTCGCGCCGGGATCGAGCTTCACGAGCTGGTCGACGTCGGCCAGGCAGGTGCCATCGCGCTTGGCGAGCTTGCGCGCGATGGTGTCGGAGATCTCGGCGATCGCCTCGCGCGAGGCCCCAGCGCCTGCAGCGGGGGTCGTCGCGACGGACGGCGTCGTCGCAGGCGTACCGTCGGCGCACGAGCACTTGCAGTCGCACGGGGGGCAGGTCGGCGGCGCCCGGCTGGGGCCCGGGGGGCGATCGCAGGCCCGCGACGCCGCGATGCCCAGGAGAACGACGCCCGCACCCACCCACCGCCCAACGACCGATGACATCACGTCGAAGCGTCACACATCATTCGGTGCGGCACCACCCGAGAGCGTCGCGCAGCTGCGGCCGATCCGCAGCCGCGCGCGTCTCACGGGCGCTCGAGCCGGCGCCGCACCGCGCGGAGCAGCTGATCGGGATCGTACGGCTTGCGCAGCAGTTGGATCGACGATTGCCGCACCAGCTCGCCGACGTTGGTGTCGGCGGTGTAGCCGGACGCCAGCAGGATCCGTAGGCCCGGTCGCGTGCGGTTCAGCTCCGCGATCACCTCGTGCGCGGACAGCCCCGGCATCACGACATCGAGCAGCACGAGATCGAACGCCTCGGTCGCGGCCGTGTCGCAGGCGGCGTGGCCGCTGTTCACCACGGCGACCGAGTACCCGGCGCCCTCGAGGATGCGCCGCGCGACGCCAGCGACCGCGGTGTCGTCCTCGGCGACGAGGATGCTCTCGGTGCCGCCACGCACGGGCCCCTCGAGCTTGGGCCCCACGTCGGCCGCGCTGCGCTCGGAGATCGGCCAGTAGATCTTGAACGTCGTGCCGACGCCGGGCTCGCTGTAGCAGTGCAGCAGGCCGCCGTGCTGCCGCACGATGCCGTGCGCGACCGACAGCCCGAGCCCCGTCCCCGCGCGATCCTGCTTGGTGGTGAAGAACGGCTCGAACACCCGACCCACGACCTCCGGCGGCATGCCGACGCCGTCGTCGGTGACGGTGATGAGCACGTAGCGCCCCGGCTTCGCCCACGGGTGCGTGGCCCGGAACGCGCCGTTGACCACGACGTGCTCGATCTCGATGGTGAGCCGACCGCCGTTCGGCATCGCGTCGCGGGCGTTGATCGCCAGGTTCATCAGCACCTGATCGAACTGCGTCGGGTCGGCCTCGACGTACCCGTCGTGGTGATGCGGGATGAAGTCGACCGCGATGGTCTCGGGGATCATCCGCGTCAGCAGCGGCACCAGGGCGGCGACGCGCGCGTTGGGCGAGATCGACACCACCGACAGGGGCTGCGCGCGGCTCATCGCGAGGAGCTGCTGGGTGAGCGCTTGCCCGCGGCGGGCGGCCTCGATCACCGCGTCGAGGTCGGCGTGGAGGTCCTCCTGCGTGCCGGCCTCCTTGGCCATCAACGCGCTCGACAGCACGACGGTCAGCAGGTTGTTGAAGTCGTGCGCCACGCCGCCGGCGAGCTCGCCGACGCTCTCGAGCCGCTGGATCTGGGCGATGCGGGTCTCGAGCGCGCGACGCTCGCGATCGTTGATGCGCGACTGCTCGAGGTAGCGGATGCGGTTGGCCGCGACCGCGACCTGGTCGGACAGCTGGACGAGGTATTCGAGCTCCTCGGCGCTCGGTGGGCGACAGCCCTCGTCGCCGAAGGTGCCGACGCCGAGGGCCCCGACCGGCTTGTCGAGCAGCATCAGCGGCACGTTGATGATCGTGCGATTGCCGAGCAGCTCGACCATCTGTTTGTTGGTCCGCGGATCGGTGCGGGCGTCCTCGACGACGACCGGCGCGAGGCCGTCGAAGATCTCGGCGATCATCGCGTCGCCGTCGATCGGGATCGTCGCGGCGTGCTCGAAGATCTGGTCTCGCCGCTCGCTGCGGACGTCGAGGATCCGCAGCACGCTCGAGTCCGCGGTGTCCTGCACGCCGAGCCACACGTGGGCGTAGCCGAGCTCGCGCATCGTCTCGTCGCGCGTGGCCTCGAGGAGCTCGGCGAACGAGTTGGCGCGCTGCAGCGCGCGGGCGAACTCGAGGAGGCGGCGGGGCACGGATCCAGCATCGCGGGTTTCTCCGATGCTCCGCAACAAAGGCGTGGAGTGCGGCGAATGCTGTTCGCCCGCGCAGGGGAACGGCCGTCGAGGGACGTGGCATTCCGCCCCGCGTCACACGGGGATCGGGGCGCCTCCAACCATCGCGGTCCCCTCGCTCGCCGCGGCGCGCCCATGACCTCCCGCACCCTCCGACTCCACGGTTGGTCGAGCACGATCGAGCTTTCGGCTCCGTCGCGGGCGGGCGCGCCGGTCGACGATGCGGCCGGGGTGCTCGACCTCCTGCGGGCGCTGGGCGGGGACGTCGAGCTCGATCGGTACCTGCCGGCGCTCGCTGATCTCCTCGACGATCACGGCCCCGACCAGCGCGATCGGGACGCGATCGTCGCGGCCACGCTCGACGCGGTTCGCCGCGGTCGCCTCGTGGCCCGGCGGATCGCGATCCCGGCCGGGGACACGACGCCGATCGAGGGGGCCGTCGATCTCGCCGACTTGGCCGACGCTCCCGGGGCCGAGCGCGGGCCGGTCGAGCCGACCCCCGAGGGAGCTCGCGGGGTCCCCACGACGTGGTTCGAGGCGACGATCGTCGACGAACTCGGCGAGGGGATCGAGGGCGTGCCGGTCATCTTCCACGTCGACGGCACGCGACGCACGGTCGTGAGCGACGGCGGCGGGCTGGCCCGGCTCGACGACGCCGAGGGGGACTTCGCCGTCATCGAGCTGGAGGACACCCCCGCGCTACGCGAGCCGTTGCACGCGCGTTGGCGATCGATCCGCGACGGTGCGTGGTTGGAGCCCGGGGACGACCGCTCGGTGCTGCAGCTGCGACGCACGATGCCCGAGGTCTCGGTCCGAGGCCGGCGGCCGCACGTGATCTCGATGCAGCAGCGGCTCGTGCTCGCGCGCCTGCTCGGGATGCTCTTCGACACCGACAAGACGTTCCTGCTGCCGACGGCCTTGGGCACGATCCGCAGCGTCAAGCAGCTCTACGACGAGAACCACGGCGCGCAGGTGCTCGCGGTGGGGCACACGGATTCCGAGGGCGACCCGACGTACAACCTCGCGTTGTCGAGCGAGCGCGCGACGATCCTGCTGGCGTATCTCGCCGACGACGTCGCGACGTGGCTCGAGCGCTACACGGCGGTGCAGCCCGCGGGACAGCTCTGGGGCGCCAGCGAGGACGCCGCGATGATCGCCGCGATGCCCGACGCCGCGAGCCGCGATCCCTCGGAGCCGCCGGTGCTCTGGTACCAGCGCACCCGTGGCCTCGACGCGGACGGCGTCGCGGGCCCGAACACACGCGAGCGCCTGGTGGCCGAGTACATGGCTGCGGATGACACGTCGTTGCCCGAAGGCACGATCACGCAGGCCCACGGCTGCGGCGAGGGCTTCCCGGCGATCGCGACCGCGGATGGGAGCGATGCCCCCGAGAACCGCCGGGTCGAGCTGTTCCTGTTCGAGGACGAGGTGCTGCCGCCCGCGCCGGGGCCGACGTCGGCGCCCGAGGATCCCGAGTACCCCGAGTGGCAGCGCCGCGCCCGCGAGACGCACGACTACATCCCCGGCGACCACGTGCTCGCACCGCTGGTGGTCGCGTGGTCGCAGGCGATCATCGCGTTGCTGCCCGCGGACACGACACTGACCCTGGTGGGTGAGGGCATCACCGAGCAGACCCTCACCCTCGCCGACGGGGTGGCCGAGGCGGGCGTCGTGGGGTTCGCGTTCCAGGACGTGTCCGGGGCGCAGGCGTGCACGTTGACCGCGCGGGCCGGCGGCGACGAGGTGGTGCTGTGGCGCGATCAGACGCCGACGCGCGCAGAGCCGCCGCTCGAGTGGCTCGCCGATATCGCCCAGCTGGTCGCAGATTCGCCCGAAGACCCGGAGGAAGTCCCATGGCCGACTGGATCGTGAAGCTCGTCGACGACAAGGGTGCTGCGATCACGGACGCGACGGTCAGCCTCGTGCGCGAGGCCGACGTGCAGAAGACCAAGCGCGACGCCGAGGTCGTGCCGACCAGCAACGCGGCGGGTCCGCTGCCGACGATGACGCACGCGGCCGACGGGCTGTATCGCCTCCCCAAGCCACTCGTGGACCCCAAGGGGGACTGGCGCCTGGTGGTGCGCAGTCGCGTCGGCAGCGTCGCGCGCGGCGTCGTCATCCAACCGCTGCGCATCGAACCCTCGGAAGATCGCGGGTTCACCACCACACCGCGGAACCTCGATCCCAAGGGCGTCGCCGCCGAGGTCGCGACCGTCGAGATCATGACGACCCACGCGGCGAAGGACTCGACCACGACGCTGTGGGTGCGGCAGCTGCCCGCGTCCGAGGTCGTGCTGATGTCTGGTACGCAGTACGAGACTTCGGCCGAACGCTTGCGGACCTTCTGCGAGGGGCGTCGCGACGCACTCGCGGGGGCCAAGGTCCCCGCGGATCGTCGGATCGACGACGGCACGATCGTCACGATGTTCTCGCTGGATGACCGGGCGACGCTGTGGTTCGCGAAGGCCCGCACGAAGGCGATCGGATGGGTGCTGGTGCACCGCGTCGACGCGCCGGCCAGGCCGGCGACGCCGATCATCCCGGGCGGGCCGTGGCCGAGCAAGCCCAACGCGGGCTCGCGCAGCGTGGCCCTGCACCCCACCGATCTGTATCGGTACCTCCACGTGATCGGCCGCGACGTGGCCCACCGCGGTCGCGTGCGTGAGGTGTCGATCTTCAGCCACGCGTACCGCGAAGGGCCGATCCTCTACAACACCGACGATCACACCCCGACGCCCGGGCCGCGCGACGCCAACGACTTCGACTGCCGCACCAAGGACTGGGAGGACCCCGAACTCGGGAACTACCGCGCCGCGGTCCTGGCGTTGGCCCCCACCGGGCGCTGGCACATCTGGGGCTGCAACTCGAACTCGAGGAACGTGGCGCTGTGCGCCGCCGCGAACCTCAGCCGGTCGAGAAAGGCGCCCGACACCGAGCTGTTCGAGGTGAAGGTCTCCGGGCAACGCGGGCGATTCGAGGCCAAGGTGTCACGTCGGCGCGTTCTGGAGATCCAGCTCGAGTGCCTGACGAGCCGCGATTCCAACGAACAGCGCACGTACGGCTCGATGCTCGTGGGGGCGTTCCAGCGCGACGTGTTCTCGGCGCTCCCGGGGACCTGGTCGAGCTTCGGCCCCGCGACGCGGACCATGTACGTCGATCCCGATCCGAAGAGCTGGCCCATCGTCGAGCAGTACTACAAGGGGGAGCCGGCCCTCGCGCCGAAGTTCGTCGTGGGCACCGGCCTCGACGGCGAGCGCTATGTGAACTATCGGCCCTTCGCGGCCGTACCCCGGCCGTCGATCCCGGCCACCTCGGCGCAGTACGAGGTCACTTCTTGGGAGAAGGACGGGGCTTGGCGCTTCGTCGCGCGGTTCCACGGGCGGCACTGGATCGAAGGCAAGTTCGACCCGAAGTGCATCGTGGACGCCCTCGCCGACGTCGGTCGTATCGCGCCGGCGCACGCGGGGAAATCCGGGCACCGCTATGTGTTCGAGGCGCCGAACACCAACGACTCGGTGGCGGCGCTGGTGGTCGAGGTCGGGAACGCGGTGAAGGTGTATCGACTGCTGCAGGGCGCAGGGGGGGAGTTCGATCGGCTGGGCACGGAGGTTCTGCCGAGGTAGGCGCGTGACGTGGAGGGCCTCTCAACCCTCCGGGGCCGGCGGCGGCAGCCACCGTGGCCCCGCGATCGTGCGGGCGGTCCCCGCCGGCCGCGCCAGGATCCCGAGCAGCCGTAGCGATCGATCCACCCGCGCCTGCGCCCGCCTCAGCGCGACCGGGTCGCTCGTCCACGGGGCGTCCACGAGATCCACGATCGTCACACCGCCAGCGTCGCGCACGACGCCGCCGCAGTGGTCGAACACCGTCGGGCCGCCGACGAGCGCCACCACGCGCGGCCCGAAGTAGGTGCGGGCCAAGGGCGCCGGCGGGCCCCACTTCACGTAGGTGCCGACGTGGACGCCGCCGCCGGCGAGGAGGTGCGTGGCGGTCGGCTGGACCTCGAAGCGCACGTCCACGGCGCCGAACTCGAGGGGCAAGCACGTCGCGGTCCGATCGATCGCGGCGAACAGGCGCTGCGCCGACCCGGCGTCGATGCGCCCGCGGATCTCCAGCGCGACGACGCCGAGCCCGGCCGGGCCGACGAACGCCTCGATCTCGACCGCGAGCGGAGCGACCCGGCGCAGGCGCAGGCGGAAGTCGTCGTCGGTGCTGGACGCCGCGTGGGTGAGGACGGCGGCGCGTTCGAAGGGGTCGTGCACGCCCACCGCGGGGCCCCAGCGACGCGGGGCGAGATCGTCGTCGCTGCACAGGACGTCGAGCAGGGTGCCGAGTTCAGCCGCCGCGCGGATCGATCGCGCGAAGAACAGCGACGCGCGGACCAAAGCGATGGTCGGGGCGATGCTGGGGGCGATGCTCGGTTCGTCCATGGCGGCTCACATGCGCGTGACGGTGATCTTCGTGACGCCGCCCGTGGCGTCGTACTGCACGATCAGGCGGTGGTCCTCCGCGATCCAGCAGTCGTGCTTGGGGCCGTGGAGGCCCGGCGGGCCCAGGTGCGCGGCGAAGCGCGCCCGATCCCACGCGAACTCGACGCCGCGCGGGAGCGGCCCGGCGTACTGCTCGTGGCCTTCGACGCCCTCGTTGAAGAAGAAGATCGTGACCAGCCGCTGCTGCGCCTCGTTGCCCTGGAGGTCGACGCCCGCGACGCGCGACACCCAGTGCACGATGCCCTCGTCGGGCTCCCAGGCGGACGCGGCATCGAGCGACGCGAGCGTCTGCACGAGCGCTGGATCGCCGAGCGGACTCCCGAGCAGGTGCTCGGACAAGGGGACGTTGGGTGGGCTCATCGTGGCTCCTTCACTCCCAGAGGCTGGAGGGTAGCGGATCGTCGTAGACGCCGAGCTCGCGGTTGCGATCCTGGACGCTTTTGTTCATCGCGTCGATCTCCTCGTCGGTCATGCCCTTGCTCTTCAGGCCGTCGCGGTGGGCGTCGAGGTCGTTGGTCGCGGCCTGCTCGAGGTTGGCACCGTCGGCGGCACGCTTGGCGTCGGTGTTCTTGCCGCCGTACGTGTTGCCGGCCTGGTGCACGTCCTTGTCGACCTCGGCCGCGGTGAGGTTGTCGTAGAGCTTGTTGGTCTCCTCGCGGGTCAGCGGCGGCTCGCCGCGGGCGGCCCGCTCCGCGTTGATCTTGTCCCGCACCGCGCCCTTGGACGGGATGTGATCGTGCTCGAGGCCGTCCTTCACCACGGCGCGCGACTTGAGCTCCGCATACGAGCCGACGTCGCCGCGCTTCACCGGCGTCTCTGCGTTGGGGCTCTGCCCGTCCTTGGGCTTCGCGGGCTTGTCGGGCTTCGCGTGCAGGCCGAGCAGGTCGACGCGCGTCACCGGGTTGGCCGCGTAGGCGTACAGGTTCGTGCCGCCGCTGGTGCCGATCGGATCGCTCTGCAGGTAGCGACCGAGCCCCGGGTCGTAGTAGCGGTGGCGGTTGTAGTGCAGGCCGGTGTCGGCGTCGAAGACGTGGCCGGGCCAGCGCAGGTCGTACGCGATCGTGCTGCGGGGGTCGACCGTCACCGCGCCGTAGGCGTCGACGTACTCGGCGCGCCACACCACCAGCCCGCGGTGGTTCTCGATGCGCATCGGCATGCCGAGGTGATCGGTGAACACCACATGCACACGTCCGTCCTCGGGCTCGGCGTCGACGCCGTCATAGTCGACGAAGACGATGGGCACGAGGGCGTCCTCGGCCGCATACACGTAGATCCGCAGCCGACCGTCGGCGTCGCACTCCGCGGCGAGGCGATCGCCGTCGTACCAGAAGCGCCGGCGCGAGGCCCCGCGGCCGCAGTCGATCCGGCGCCCGATCGCGTCGTAGCTCGCCGTCCACGGGCCGCGCGCATCGCCGTCCTCGACCGCGACCAGCCGATCGAGCGCGTCGTATCGGTACTGGACGATGGCGCCGCCGAGCGACGTGCGTCGGCACAGGCTGTCGCGGGCGTCGTACTCGAAGTGCACGCCGTTGGCGAAGCGCAGGCGGTTGCCGTCGCCCATGACGACGCCGACGAGGCCGGGCTTGCGCTCGAGGTTGCCCGCGGCGTCGAGGACGATCTCGTCGCGGCCCGCCGGCGTCTCGACGGCGCAGAGCCGGTGCGCGGCGTCGACCACGAACCGGGTCGTGCGCGCCGTGCCCCCCTCGATCGCGTGCGCCTCGACGAGGTCGCCCTCGGCCGAGTACGACCAGCGGTGCACCCACTCGGGCCCCGCGTCCTCGACGTGGTCGCGCGACCATCCGATGCGGGCGATGCAGCGGCCCTCGGGGTCGAAGCGGGTGAGCTCGCGGCGGCCCGGCGCGTGCTCGCGGAGCACGAGGCCTTCGGCGTCGCGGCGCACGCGGTGCACCGCGCCGGTCGGATCGACGATGCGCGTCGATCCGTCGCGCGCGTGCTCCCAGCGCGAGACGAAGCGCCCGAACACGTGGGTCCGGCGCACCCGACCGTCGACCCACGCGTGCTCGACCCCGCGGCCGTCGCAGAGATCGTGCAGTCGCCCGCCGTCGGGGCGCGCGGCCATCCGCACCTCGTGCGCGTCCGTCGACGCCTCGACGAGCGCGCCCCGGGCGTCGTGGGCGAAGCGGTGCACCTCGCCCGACGCCAGCGTCCGCGTGGCGACGAGCGTGTCGGCGCCGTAGGTCAGCGCGAGCAGCACGCGGCCCTCGCCGTCGCGCTTGGCCACGAGCTGATCCCCGACGTCCCAGTCGTACGTCTCGCGCACGCGCCCGTGCCGGGCGACGCTGACGAGCCGGTCCTTCGCGTCGTAGCCGTAGCGGCTCGTGCAGCCGCCGGGGTCGACCAGTTCGACGAGCTGCTCGGTCGCGTTCCAGCGGAATCGCGTCTCGTTGCCGAGGCCGTCGATCGTCGCGACGGGGAGGTTCCACGAGGCGATGCGCGTGCGGGAGGTGCAGCCGTCGCGATCGACGATCGCGACGACGTTGCCGGCCCGATCGCGGGTGTAGCTCCGCGCGCGCCCGTACTCGTCGCGCTCGGCGACGACCCGCGCGAGGCCGTCGTGGTCACGATTCCACCGCGCCGGCACCGCCGGCGCGAGCGCGTTCGGGCACGCGGCGCGCACCGAAGCGGGCGCGACGGCGGCGAGCGTCCCCGCCGGGGCGATCGTGTCGCGCTGCGACCCGAGGACCCACGCCCGCGGCGTGCTCGGCAGGCGGTGCGCGAGGGGATCGGGGAGGTTGGGCACCTCGAGCTCGGGCGGGAACACGTGGCCGAACCGATCGGCCCGCGCGACGTGGCCGCCGCGCTCGTCGTACAGCCATCGGATCGCACGGCCGCCCGAGTCGATCTCACGCCGGACCTGACCGTCGTGCTCGTCGACGATGCGCTCGAGCACGCCGCCCTCCGGATCGACGCGCCGCCGCAGCGTGCCGTGGTCGTCGTAGTGGTACACGTACACGCCACCGCTCGGCTCGGTGACGACCGTGCGCATCGCCTCGGGCTCGTACGCGAACGCGGTGCGCCACAGCCCGTCCTGGCTGTCGGCGAGGGCGCACCGACCGTCCGCGTCGTAGCGCCAGGTGTACGTGAACCCGCAGGGGTCCTGCCGCGAGATCCAGCGGTGGTGATCGTCGTAGCCGTAGCGCCGCTGGCCGGAGGCCGCGTCGATCGACGCGACCAGATCGCCGCGGCGATCGTAGGCGTACGCCGCCCGTCGCACGTCGCCGTTCGGGGCGCGCTCGCGGACGCCGACGATCCGCCCGTGGGCGTCGTGATCGATCGCGTACTCACGGACGCCGGCCGAGCAGGTCTCGCGGATGCAGATCAGGCGAGCGCCGTCGTACTCGAGGTGGATCGACCCCGCCGCGGTGCGCACGAGCACCAGCCGCGCGAGGTCGGTGGCCCCCGCGCGTTCGAACGTCAGCGCCCGATCGGCGAGTCGCAGGCCCCAGTGCCGCGGCCCCTGTCGCGTGAGGGTCGCGCCGCGGCGCGTGCACGAGGAGGCGGGGGCCTCGAGCGGCTCGAACACGATGGTGTCGCCGCTCGGCGGCTCGAACGTCGTCGCCTGGGTGTCGAGGTGCAGTCGGTGCGAGTAGCCGTGGCGGAACCCGTGGCCGAGCGGGCCGTCTTCCCGCGCCCGCGCGGTCGTGTAGTGGCGGGACCACGTGAACGTCCGCGGCGGCGCGGCCTGGGCGTCGACGACGTCGTCGAACACCGCGCCGGTGACGATGTCGACCGGATCCCCGCCCTTGCACTTGCCGCCGTTGTGGCCCTTGGCCTTCTTCGCCGCGCGCCCCTTGCGGACCTTCTTCGCCAGGGCCCCGAGCGCCGCCATGCCCGCCTTCATGCCGAGCGCCATCAACGAGACGGTCGGCGAGCCGCCGACGCTGACCGGCAGCGGGATCGACAGGCACACCGTCGTCGGCAACACCAACGACTTGGGCGACGAGCCCTTGGCCCGCGGCACCGGTGGCATGCCGATGCACTGACAGCTCAACGCCGGCAGGCCGAGGTAGCTGAACGCGTCGCCGTCGGCGGCCACCGTCGAGCTGCCCATGAACATCTCGGACTCGTCGGCGGGCGGCTTGACGAACACGCCGCCGATGGGGATGTGCTTCGGGATCGAGATGCCCCCGGTGCCGGCCTGCGCGCGCTGCAGCCCGCCGACCTTCACCGTGCCGCCGATGAACGGCGCGTAGTCGCAGGGGTCCATCAGCATGCCGGTGTACGGATGCGGCACCGGCACCGGCGGCACGGGGCCCGGCGGCTGGATGATGTGGACGTCGATCCCGACCAGCGGGTCGAAGTGTTTCGCCGCCGGTGGCATCAGGCGGCGTCCTGCACATCGAGCTCGCGCCAGCTCGGCCCGAGCAGCGCGACCATGCGGGCCTCGATCACCGGCGCGAGGCCGGCGTGGCGTGGGGTCGCGGCGAGTCGCAACATCGCGACGCCGAGGGCGGGCAGCGTCGAGGTGCGCCGCGCGTCGGCATCGAGTTGCTCGGCGACGCCGAGGGCGGCGATGCCGAGCGCCCACGCGCGGATACCGTTGCCGGCGTGCTCATAGCAGTACGAGGCCATGCGTCGCGACTCGAGTCGCATCCGTGTGTCCTCGAGGGCGTCGGCGAGCGCGGCCGCGGCGTCGTAGCGCTCGGCGCCGAGGGCGAAGGCGCCGGCGGCGACGCAGCACGCGCCCTGGGCGAGCACCGCGTCGAGCCGCAGGCCGAGGCCGAAGCTCTCGCCGCGGGCGTGGGCCGTGACGGCGTGGTGCTCGGCGTCGCGGTAGCCCCGGATCGCGCCGGCGTGATCCCCCGCGCCGAGCGATCCGCTCGCCATCGCGAACGCGACGGCGAACTGCAGGTGCGCCCATCCGTTGGCCTGGGCGATCGCGTCGGCGCGCGCGGCCCGATCGCGGGCGAGCGCCATGTCGTCGCGGGCGAGCGCGGCGCTCATCTCGACGAAGGCCTGGCGGAACTGGCCGGGGGGCGCGTCACCGCCGGGCGCCTGCGCCGAGAGCTCGACGTACGCCGTCGGCATGTCGAGCCCGGCGACGACGGTGCGCACGCGGCTCGCCTGTTGCACCGCGATCGGGGCCAGGGCCGCGGTGTCGCTGCGATCGACGAGGATCACGCGGACGCCCGCGTCGGGCAGCGCCGCGACGAGGCGTCCGAGCCAGCCGATCCACGCGCTGGCGTCCCGGACGGCGCGTGGCTCGAGGACGACGACGAGGTGACGGACCATCGGCTGGTGATGCCGCCACAGCGAGCCGAGCGCGGCGCAGAGGCTCGCGACGTCGTCGGCCGTGGCCGCAGGCGCGCGCCATCCGGTGACCACGCCCGATGCGGCGAGCTGCGGCGCGGCGACGTCGTACTCGCGGACGATCCACGCGCGCACGTCGAGGCCGTACCGCGCCGCGGCCTCGAATGGCAGGTCGACGCGGAGGAACACGTCGTCGGTGTCGGCCGACGGCAGCGACTCGAGCGTGAAGAACGTGTCGAGCATCCGCCACTCGTCGTCGGCGATGAGCCAGTGCAGCGCGCGGGCGCGCTGGTCCTCGGCGAACGCACACCACTGGGTGCGCAGTCGCGTGAGGCGCTCGGCGATCGGGTTGGCGGCCACCACGGTCGTCCTGTTGGAGTGGCAACCTCCTCGGTGTGACAGCGGGCCGATGCCGGCCGAACGGCCACCACGGGGCCACCGTCACATCCGCGCGTCGACGACTCTGTCGGTCATGCCGCAGGATCCCCACGTCGCTGGTGCACGCCTCGACGAGGTGGAGTACGCGTTCCACCTCGTCGATGCGTCGGGCGACCCGGGCGCCTTCGAGGTGCTGCGCGCCCACTGGGTCGAGGAGGTCTCGCGGGCCTACGAGCTGACGCTCGACCTCGTCACCGCCGACACCGGCCTGTCGATCGACGACCTCATCGGGGCGTCGTGTGCCCTGGAGCTCGGTCGCACGGTGCTCCGGTCGGTCCACGGGATCATCCGCCGCGTGGATTGGATCGGGCACGGCGCCGATCACCTCGAGCTGCGGGTGCACGTCGTGCCCGCGTGGTCGCTGCTCGAGCAGCGCGTCGACTCGCGCATCTTCCAGGATCTCACCGTCCCCGAGATCCTCGAGGCGGTGCTCGCCGGGCCCCTGGACGAGTACGGCCGCCGCGTCGATCTCTCGCGCCTGCAGGCCGAGTACCCGCGGCGCGACTACTGCGTGCAATTCCGGGAGTCCGACCTCGCCTTCGCGTCGCGGCTGATGGCCGAGGAGGGGATCTCGTTCGTCTTCGATCAGAGCGACGACGACGCGGCCGAGGTGCTGGTGCTCGTCGATGACAACGCCCAGTTCGAGGAGCTCGCGCTCGAGACCGAGGGGGAGATCCCGATCATCGGTCACCGGCCGGAGTCGGTCGATCGCGAGTCGCTCCAGCGGTTGCAGTGGAGCCGGACCGACCGCACCTCGGCCGTGCTGCTGCGCACCTACAACTGGCGCGCGCCCGCCGAGCCCACGGACGCCGCCGACAGCGTCGAGGCCCCGCGTGGGCGCGTGCGCGAGGCGTATCACCACGACAGCAGGCGCCACGTGACCGACGCGCGCGACGACGCCGGCTACGACGGCACCGACGATCAGGTGGCGCGGCCGGCCCTGCACCGACGTGAGCAGCTCGCGGCGTCGATGCGACGTGCGGTCGGGCAGTCGAACGTGTCGTCGATGACGGCCGGCCGCACGATCACGGTGGGTCGGCATCCCCTCGGCGAGCTCGACGGCGCGCGCGTGCTGGTGACCCGGGTCGAGCACACGGGCTCGTGCCCGGAGCGGGACGTGGCGGCGATCACCCTCGAGGCCAACCGCTACTCCAACCAGCTCGAGTGCCTGCCCGTCGACGTGCCGCTGCGGCCGCCGCTGGCGCCCGCCAAGCCCCGCGTCCACGGACCGCTGACGGCGCGCGTGACCGGGCCCGCCGGCGAGGAGATCCACACCGACGCCCACGGTCGCATCCGCATCAAGTTCCACTGGGACCGCTGCAACCCCGAGGACGACACCGCGTCGTGCTGGGTCCGCGTCGCGCAGATGTGGGCGGGCGCCGGCTGGGGCACGTGGTTCCTGCCGCGGGTCGGCATGGAGGTGGTGGTGCAGTTCCTCGACGGCGATCCCGATCAGCCGCTCGTCGTCGGCTGCGTCTACAACGGCAGCAACGGCGTGCCGTACACCCTGCCGGACGACAAGACCAAGTCGACGATCCGCACCCGCAGCTCCCCGGGCTCCGAGGGCTTCAACGAGCTGCGCTTCGAGGACGCCGCCGGCAACGAGGAGATCTACGTCCACGCGCAGAAGGACCACAACATCGAGGTGCTCAACGATCACACCCGCAAGGTCGACGCGAACGAGACCGTGACGGTGGGCGGCAATCGCGTGGTCACGATCCAAGGCAACCACCTCGTCGAGGTGAAGGGCGATCCCGCGGAGAGCAAGAACGGCGACAACACCGGCGGCTCGTCGTTCAAGGGCAGCAGCACCGCGGTCACGGGGGACTACAAGTGCACCGCGTCCGCGACCGCGTACATCAGCGCGCCGGACAGCATCACGCTCGAGTGCCCGGGCAGCTCGATCAAGCTCGAGCCGGGCAAGATCACCCTGTGCGCGGGGGGTGGCGCGACCATCGTGCTCGACGCCAATGCGCTGATGCAGTCGGCTGCCGGCGCCAAGGTGCTGCTCGACGGCAACGC
>LNFB01000218.1 GCA_001464385.1 Deltaproteobacteria bacterium Ga0077550
GGTCCGCTGCCCACGAGGCCGTTGGACGAGAAGAGCTATCTCAGCTACGCTCGAGATGGCTGCACGGATGCACAACTGGCGAGCGCGCTGAGCGAGATGTACCCCGGTCGGAAGGAACCGTGGCTTCACATGGCCGACGATGACCCTTGTCTGTACATCAGGATATTGCAGGCGGACGAGGCCGAAAGCTGGTTCCCCGAGGAACTCGCTCCTGCTCTCCGCCACTTCGGCGGTGTCGTTCCACTCACGGTCGTGGCCGATGTGTCGGGACGGCATGACGGGACGACTCAGGTTCGACAGCTCGCCGTGGCGCTTCTCTCGAGGTTCAAGGGGATCGCGGAAGACGAGTACTCGGACCGATTATGGTCGCTCGACGAGATCCAGCGAGACGCATGCGTCGACGGACATCGCTTCTTCGACTTCAAACACCCGCACGGCACCTCGAGCCCTGGCTAGTCGTTCGCCGGACGCTCGCTCAGCTCGGAGACGACGGATCCGGCTGAACTCTGCACGCGGCGTGCGCTGCCCACCGACGCACGGGGTGCTATGCTCTCTCCATGCGGCGGCTCGGAGCCCATGCCCTCCGCCTCGGCGCATGTGCGGCACTCCTGCTCCTTGCCGCGTGTGGCCCCGACACGCGCGTCGACGCCCCATCGTTCGAGCACGCCACCTACGCCTACGTCGCCGACGATCTCCCTTGGACCGCAACCATCGACGGCACTCACGACAGGGTTGCTGACAGCGCCCCTGCGGTCGTCCTCGACTGGGCACCCGACGGCAGACTCGCGTGGCTCGAGGCGTCCGACGGGTGCGGATGCAAGATACAGGCGTGGGTCGCAGACGATCGATCGAGTCGGCTCGTCGCAGCGTTCAATCCGCCGAGCACGGGGCCCAGGCACTTGCTGGCGCTGCGCTGGTCCCCTGCCGGCGAAGCGCTCGCGGGGCTCTACGGCGGCCCATCGAGTCTCTCGCACGACGCTGAGGTCAACGAGTTCTTCGTGGTCGATCTCCAGGAGCCCGAGCCCACGCGCGCCCGTGGCATCGGCAACCCGGGCGGCGAGGGGTTCCCGCCCGTCTGGTCCCCCGACGGTAACGCCGTCATCGGCCTCGCGTGGGTCTTCGACAGCAATCCCGACGACGACAGCCCCGGCCTCTTCCTGCACGACCTCGTGACCGACGAAGTCCGCATCCCCGCGATCGGCCGGGTACGCGGCACCCATCCGCCGGCTTGGTCGCCCAATGGCCAGCGCATCGCGTTCGCCACACCAAGGGCTGGCACCCTCGACATCCACGTCGCCGACTCCCCCGAGGCGCAGTCCACCCCACTGCTCGACGGCGCGTGCGACGACCTCAATCCACGTTGGATTTCGGACGGCGACACGCTCCTGGTGCGCCGATACTGCCCGGACACCGCGCCGCAGGACGTCGTCATCGACGCCGACACCGGCGCGATACTGTCGACGATCGCAGGTCTTCCCGCCTGGGCCGAGCTCTCCCCCGACGGCACGCGAGCGCTGTGGACCGAGACCGTCCCCGGCCAGCGCGACGGTGATATCGTGGTCTACGATCTCGCGACCGAGCACGTCGTGGAGCGCATCCGCGGCCGCAACCCGCGATGGCGACCGGCACTCGGCGATCCGTGAACCCCGCGAAGCCCTCAACCCCGCCCCGGCAGGATCACCAACCGCTCATTCTCTCCGATCACCACATCGAGCAGCCCATCACCATCCACGTCGAACGGCCGCGCGACCTCAGCCTCCGGCGCCACGATCACCCGTTCCTGCCACGCACCCTCCGCGTGCAGCGACACCAGCCGCAAGACGCCGGTCACCCCGTCGACGCCCAGCACATCGTCGCGACCGTCGTGGTCCAGGTCCGCGACCGCGAGCGGCGAAGCGCTCACGTCCGGGTTCGACCAGATCACCTCGAGCGCGCCATCCTCTCCGGCGCGGACGATCGCGAACCCGACGCCGAAATCCCGCGACACCGCCAGCTCGGGTCGACCATCGGCGTCGAGGTCCGCTGACACGACGGCGTCGGCGTCGAATCCGATCTCGCCGCCACCGCGCTCCACGAAGTCCGATCCATCCTGCGCCAGCCAGTCCAGCCGGCCGACGCGCGACACGACGAGATCCAGCCGGCCGTCGCCGTCGACCTCGGCCACGGCGACGCTCTGCACCCCGACGACCGCCAGCGGTGGCGCCTCGATCGGACCGGGATCGCCGACCGTCCACACCGTGAGCGCGTCGGGGTCGACCTCGAAGAAGCGACCCGGCACACCGTCGGCGCCGGGCATGTACGCATTGGGGTGCGTGCCCGACAGCGACCAGCCGAGGCGGAGCGCGCCCGTCTCGAACGACGCCTCGACCGCGCCGACCGGGAACGTGGTCCACACCAGGGCGTCGTCCCACCCGTCGGCGTCGAAGTCCCCGACGATGGACGAATAGGGGACGTTCTCGAGCAGGTACCACTCCTCGATCAACGTTGGTCCGTCGGCGCCATGGAGGCGTCGCAATCGAGGATCTCGCGTCGCCGTGGCGAACAGCGAAGGTCCGCCGGGCGAGCGCAGGACGTGGAGCTCGTCGGCACCGAGTGTGTCGAGAACGACGGGCTCGCCGAAACACAGCTCTTCGGGGTCGACGCGGTCGTCACCGCACCCCGCACAGGCGCCGTCGCGGCAGGGTTGGCCGTCTGCGCAATCGCGATCCTGGTCGCACGCGTCGCCCGGGGCGCCAGCGTCAGGGGAACACGCCGCCATCAGCGCCGCGAGATGCCACGTCCACCGTCCTGGCACCCCTCGACGATACCACGGCCGCGCGCGAACACTCGGAGTGTCCGAAGGTTGACACGCACGCCGACCCGCTCGACGATCGAGCGATGCGCAGCGGATGGGCGCCCCTCCTGGTGACCGCTGGTTGCGTGTCGTCTGCATCCGCTCCCACGTCGACCGACGACGCTGCGTCGGGTTCGGGTGGAGCGACCGAGGGGCGCGCGTGCGAGCTCGCGGTCGTCGCCGGACCCACGTGGCTCGACGACGCGCTCGGTGAGCTTCCGGGCGGCTCCTTTGGCATGCTCGGTTTGCTCGCCACGCCAGGAGGACTCCTCGCCGTCTTCTCGCGGCACGAAGCCGGGGAGGCGGAACACTCCGACCTGCTGTTCACGGCCCGTTTCGATCACGAGCGCAGGCCACAGGGCACCGCGGTCGAGATCGATGCGATGGGCGGCGCGACCTGGTCGGCCGGCCCCGAGTTCATGGTCCGCGCGCACTGCACTCATTTCGCGATCGACTGGGGCCTCGTCGACGTCACCGGTCAGACCGTCGCCGTGCTGCCGCCACCGGGTGACCTCGGTTGCGCCGCCGCCCCCGCGGTGGCGTGGCTCGGGACGACGCGATTCCTGGCGGCTTGGTTGAGCCGCGACGGCGGCGAGCCGAACAACAGCGGCTGTCCGGAGCCCGGCTCGTGCGTCGCGCTCGCCCTCGTCGAGGACGGCGTCGTCTCGGTGGCCCGGCCGCTCTTCGACGACGGCGCCAACGGCCCGACTCCGAGCGTCACGATCGCGGCCTCGGACGACGCGGCCGTCGTCGCGCAGCTCCGCTGGTCCCAGGATGAGTCGACGAACGAGATCGTCGCGATGCTCGTCGACCACGCCGGCACGACGCTGGGATCCGAGGTGGTCATCGAGATGCCCGAGTCGACCCCCGACGATCGTTTCCTGTCGCTGGGGGCGATCGCCGAGCCCGACGGCGGCTTCGCGATCTACCTCGGCGGCTACGGCCCGTCGATGGCGCGCACTCGCCTCGATCGCGACGGCGCCGTGGTCGAGCCCTTCACCGAGCTGCCGCTGTTCCACGAGGTCGGCGTGTTCGGCGTGTACCGCCGCGACTTCGGCCTGTTCCCCTGGCGAGACGGCGCGATCGCGTTCGGCTCCGCCGTCGACGGTGGCCTGACCAACGGCCTGCTCACGGGCCTCGACGCCGCTGGCGCGCCGATCGGACACATTCCACTCGCCGGTATGCAGCGGGCGCTCGCGGGCGTCGACGAGCGGACCTGGCTGCTGGACGCCGACGCCAGTGGTCGGCTGTACCTGAGCGAACTCGGCTGCGTCGAGCAGTGATGTGAACTCCGAACCGGTGGACCGATCCCAGCCCAGCAAGGATGAACCGACACATGTTCCCCGACCGAATCCTCCTCGTCGACCGTTACGCGCCGCTCTGTAGGGCTTGGGCGGAGAGCTTCGCCGACTACGACGACGTCGAGGTCGTCCAGGGCGACTTCTTCTCCCGTGATGCCCACGCCATGGTGAGCCCGGCGAACAGCTTCGGGATCATGGACGGAGGACTCGACCTCGCGATTCGTGACGAGCTCGGCTTCGAGATCCAGGCCGCGGTGCAGAAGGTGATCCTCGAGCGTCACCACGGCGAGCTGCCGGTGGGGAGCGCCGAGATCGTGGTGACAGGGCACGCACGATGGCCACACCTCGTCGTGGCGCCGACGATGCGGATCCCCGAGAGCGCCGCGCAGACAACCAACGCCTACGTGGCCTTCCGCGCGATACTCCTCGCGGTTCGCCGATTCAACGCGGAGAACGACGCGGGGATTCGCTCGGTCCTCGTCCCGGGGCTCTGCACGGGTGTCGGCGGCATGGACCCGCGCCGGTGCGCCGCGCAGATGAAGATCGCGTTCGACCAGGTCTCGAAGCCGGCGCGCATCCCCAGCTACGCGGCGATCCACGAGACGCATCGCGTGCTCCGCTCGGCGGGCTGACAGGTCGCTCGCCTCCGCATCACGGAAACCGCCCCTCCACCCCCAACCCCACCCTCCCGAACACCGCCCTCGTCTGGTGCAGCCGCTCGAGCCCGTCGATCTCGATCACGCTCCGCACCAGCGGCACCCCCAGCGCCGCCTGCAGCACCAGCGCGATGTTCGGCCGAGGCGCCCACGCCAACCCCGGCCCGCCGGTCACCGCGGACCACGGCCGCCTCGCGGTGCGGGCCCCGTCGAAGCCGAAGCCCTCGACGATCATCCGCCCGCCCTCGAGCCCACCGCACAGCGGGAACTCGAGCGTTGCGCCGCTGCGCAGGCGCTTGGTCGGGACGCCGCAGCCGCGCACGCCGATCGCCCACGTGGAGAAGCGACCGCCGGCGCGGGGATCGAGCGTCGCGCGATCCGTCGATTGCAGTCGGTACGCCCCCGTGATCTCCGCCCGCCACCGCCGACCGAGCGCGCCGCCGGCCGCCTCGAAGAACGCGGCCGCACCCGGGAGCGCACCGACGTCGATGCCACCCCCGGCGCGCAGCAGCCCACGGAATCGCCGAGTTCGCGTCCCGCCGGGTGTGTCCACCGTGGGCGACGACGGGGTGCTCTTCGCAGGCGAGGTCTCCACCGCCGAGCCAGACGCAGGAGCATTCGTCGCAGGCGAGCCCGTCGCGACCACCGCAGACTCGGGCGGCGGCGGCACATCCGTCACAGGCCCCGGCGTCGCAGGCTCCTCCGACACCACGGCCACCTCCGGCGTCACGATCGCCAGCGCGATCACCAGCGCCGCGGCGTCCATCGCCGTGCCGCACTCGGGCGCGACGAACGTTCGCACCGTGGGCTCACCGTCGTCCCGCACGATCTCGACATCGAGCTGCCACTGACCATCGTCCCGCCGGCGCAGCGTCGCATCCGCGACGACGTCGCCCGCACCCGCGCTCGCGTCGAGCTGCGCGCGCACCCGCTCGGACAACGCCGGGCCGTCACACGTCGCGCCCGCGCCGTGGATGCGGTCGGCGAGGTCGGGCGGCGCGGCAGCGAGGGCCGCGGCAACCAGCGGGACGAGCCAGGGCAACCCGCAGAGGATAGGCAATCGCCGCGCAGCGCACTACGGCGCGAGGTCGTAGCGCTGTCGCACCAACACGGGCCCGGACCAGCCCAGCCCGCCCGCCTCGTCGTAGCCCTCGAGCGGCTGCGGTGCCGGGCCGATCGCGTTGCCGTCGCAGTCCCGCGCGCCGATCGGATCGTCGCACGCGCTCCAGTCCGAGGCCGGCGTGAACGCGGCGAGGAACGCCGCGTCCCACGCGTCGCTCGGCACGCCCGGCTCGAAGTCGCCGAAGCCCGGCACGCTGGCGCACTGCGAGTCGACGTCCTGCCCGATCGCGGCGATCCACGCCGCGAGATCGACGGTGCCGCCGGCGTCGGCGAAGGTGCAGGCGGCCGCGTCCGCGCCGACGTACCACTGACGATCGAAGGCCACGACGTGCTCCGCGGCCGTCCCGCTCCACACCGCCACCGAGCGCCGGCCGCCGCGGGCCCACAGCAGGTTGCGCGACGCCGATGCGGCCGCCGCGTCGTCGAGCCCGAGCGCGTCGCCGAGCGTCCCGTCGTGGACCACGGTGTTGGCCACGGCGGAGGCGGTGCGATCGACGACGATGCCGCCGACGCCGGTCTCGAACGCGACGTTGCCCGAGAGCTGACCGCCGCCGGCGGTGCTCAGCCGCAGCGCCGCCTGCCAGCTCTCGGTGCCCTGCGCCCGGCCCACGAGGTTGTCGACCACCCACGCGAACCCCGAGCTCGACGCCACGATGCCCTCGACGGTGTCGCTGACGCGGTTGCGCGCCACCTTGATGTCGCCCACCGGGGTGTCGGGGGCCCCAACGCTGACGTCGATGCCGCTGCCCTCGCTGTCGAAGACGCGGTTGTCGAGCACCCAGTGGTGGTGACCCACGCGCACCACCGGATCCGACCAGGTCGCGTCGATGATCGAGATCCCGGAGTTGCCGACGTCGTGGACGACGTTGTCGACGATGGCGAGGTACGACGCGCCCTCCCAGGCGAGGATGCCCCGCGCAACGCAGGCGGTGAGCTCGTTGTCGACGATCGTGACGTGATCGCTGCGCTCGACGAGGATGCACGGACGATTGCCGAACAGCGCCGTGAGGTCGGCGTCGGCCGGGTCGTCCTGCACGTGGAGGTCGCGGATCACGACGTGGCTCGAGTCGCCCACGCGCACGTTCCCCGGCTGGATGCGCGGGCGTCCGTCCGCGAGCGGACCGTACGCGCCGACGACGATCGGCGCGGCCTCGGTGCCGTGGACGTCGTCGAACTCGAGGCGATGGCCGCCCGCGGGATCGCCCCACGTCCCTCCGCGGCGCAGCAGGAAGTGATCGCCGGGCTGCGCGGTGGCGATCGCCGCGTCCAGTCGCGAGAGCGTGCGCCACGGCGCGTCGAGGGTGCCGGCGGCCGCGTCGTCGCCGGCGACGTCGTCGACGTACCAGCACGGCGCGTCGTCGCAGGGATCGGCGACGCACGACAGATCGACCACCCAGTAGCCGGGCTCGCACGCGCACGTCGGCGCGCCGTCGAGCACGACGCACGCGCCGGCCCCCGAGCAGTCGACGTCGTCGCACGGTCCCGCGGGCGTGCCGGTCGTCGCGCTGCCCGTGGTCGGATCGCCCAGGGTGGTGCTGGTCGCGGGCGCGGGGCCCGTGGATCCCTCGGCGATCCCGTCCTCGACGCAGTCGCCGGCGTGGCGGCCCGCCAGCTCGCTGTAGCGCAGGCCCGACGCGCAGCCCTCGTCCGGGTAGGCGCAGCCACCCGCCACGCAGACGCCGTCGGCGCGCAGGGAGCATTGCGCGTCGTCGATGCAGGTCAGCTCGTCGCGGGCGATGCAGGCGCCCAGCGCCGCACCCACGATCGCGATCGACCCACGGCGGTCCACACGATGCAGCGTAGCAAGCCGGCGTCGCCCCGGTCTGCGGACCCGCGGAGAAATTAAATCGACGCACCGGCGCAGACGGGCCGCCCAACTCGCGCAACTGGTCTCGGCGACGGACCCTCGATGAGCCCCTCGAACCGCGATCCCGAAGCGCCGAGCGCGCGCCTCCGCGTGCTACGGTGGTTGCGTCCGAGCGCGGTCCCGATGGAGTCCAGCGACTTCGAGCTCTTGGCGAGGTGGCAGGGCGGTGATGCCCTCGCCGGCAACACGCTGGTGTCGCGGCACTACGCCACCGTGCGGCGGTTCTTCGAGGTGCGGCTCACCCATGTCGCGGAGGATCTGACCCAGCGCGTGTTCCTCGATTGCATGCACGCGCTCGACCGCGGTGCCGTGCACACCAGCTTCCGCGCCTACCTGCTGGGCATCGCGCGCAACCGCATGCTCATGCACCTGCGCAGCACCACGCGCCACGACGAGCTGCGACAGTTCGCGGACGACGGCCGCGATCGGCCCTCGCGCAAGACCTCGTTGACGGCCGTGTTCGCGCGGATGCAGCAGCATCACCTGTTGCTGCGGGCGATGGTCGAGCTGCCGCCCGACCTGCAGATCGCCCTGCAGCTCTACTACTGGGACGGTCTGTCGACCGTCGAGATCGGCGAGGTGTTGCAGGTGCCGGCGAGCACCATCACCACGCGGCTGGCCCGCGCGCGCGAGCTGATCAAGCGCGAGCTCGCGCGAACCGGAACGCCGAGCCCCGCGCGCGCGTCGCTGCTCCGCGACCTGGCGGGATGGACGACCTCGTTGGTCCATCCCGACGCCCCCACGCCCGAGGGGCCCGCGTCCGACGACGGACCCGCGTGATAGCATCGACGGGTGCAGGCCCGTCCCATCGTCGCGAGGGCCGATCTGCTCGCGGCGGGCTCGCGGGTCGGACGCTACGAGCTGCTGCGCCGGCTCGCGATCGGTGGCATGGCCGAGCTGCACCTCGCGTGCGCGACCGGGGTCGCCGGGTTCCAGAAGGTCGTGGTGCTGAAGCGCGTGCTGCCGCACCTGGCCGCCGACGCGGAGTTCGTGCGGATGTTCCTCGACGAGGCCCGGCTCGCCGCGCATCTCGATCACCCCAACGTCGTGCAGGTGCAGGACAGCGGCGAGACCGGTGGCGAGTACTACTACGCGATGGAGTACGTGCACGGCCGCAACGCGCGCGAACTCCTCGGCGCGGCGAGCCACGCCGGCGGGATGCCGCTCGAGGTCGCGCTGACGATCGCGATCGGGGTGGCGTCCGCCCTCGATCACGCCCATCGACGCGTCGATCTCGAGGGCCGGCCGCTCGAGCTGGTCCATCGCGACGTGTCGCCGTCGAACGTGCTGGTGAGCTACGACGGCGCGGTCAAGCTCACCGACTTCGGGATCGCGAAGGCGGCCACGCGCAACCACGAGACCATGGCCGGCACGATGAAGGGCAAGATCGGGTACATGTCGCCCGAGCAGTGCCGCGGCGAGGAGGTCGATCGACGCAGCGACATCTTCTCGCTGGGCGTCGTGCTGTTCGAGCTCACCACGTGCGAGCGACTGTTCTACGCGGACAACGACTTCGCCGTGCTCAACCGCGTGGTCTCGGGCGTGTTCGATCGCCCGAGCCAACGCGTGCCGGGCTACCCGCCCGAGCTCGAGGAGATCGTCCTGCGCGCCCTGGCGACCGATCGGGACCAGCGCTACGACGGCGCGGACGAGCTGCGTCGCGCGCTCGAGGGCTTCGCCCACGATCGGCGGCTGCGCCTCGGGGCCGAGCCGGTGGCCGCGTGGCTGCGCTCGATGTTCGGCGCGCCGCCGTACCCCCGCGTCGAGCTTCGCGAGCCCGTCGAGGCCGCGATCGATCAGGCGCCGACGCTGGTGTTGGTCGACGACGAGCCGACCGTCGCCCGACTCGCGCCCGCGGTCGACGACGGGATCGCGACCGTCGCGTTGCCCGTCGCGTCGCCCCCCGCGGTGCAGCGACGCGCGTCGCGGGGCTGGATCGCGGCGGCCGCTGCGATGCTCGTCGCCGCGTCGGTCGGTGCGTGGTGGCTCGCGCCGTCCTCGGCGCCTGCGCCCGCGTCGCCCGAGCTCCCCGCGCCGTCGACGATCGTGCCCGCGCCGTCGCCCGGCCCCGCCGCGACGGCATCGACGCCCATCCCCGAGGCGGTGGTGGCGAGCCCCACGATCGACGCGCCGCCGGCCCCCGTCGCCACGCCGACGCCCGACACCGCGCCGCCGCGGACGGGCCCGCGTGGCCGTGGCCGCGGCCGCACCCCGAGCTCCGCCGCCGCGCGACGTCCGGCCGCCGAAACTCCGCGTGACCTCGATGCGCTCTACCCCGAGGGCTGATGCGACGCGGGCGGGTATGCTCGCGTCGATGAAGATCCGGGCCCTCGTCGCGGCGGCAGCGGTGGGCATCGCGTCCCCGGCGACCGCGCGTGCGCGCGAGCCCGAGCCGACGACGCCGAGCGAGGCCGTGGCCGAGGCGCCGAGCGAGGCGTCCCTCGCCGCCAAGGCGCAGGAGGCGTTCGCCGCGGGTCGCTACGACGAGGTCGTCGCGCTCGCGGCCGAGGCCTACGCGCGCACCGGGCAGATCCGGCACCTGTATGCCCAGGCCCACGCCGAGCGGTTCGCGGGCCACTGCGACGCGGCGCTCGGGCTCTACGCGCGCGTGATGGCGGCCGAGCCCGACAGCGTGCTCGGACAACACGCGCGGGACGGCATCAAGCTGTGCGAGCAATCCCTCGCACGCGAGCCGCCGCCGCCCGAGCCGGTGGCGCCGGTCGTCGCATCGACGCCGGTGCCGACGCCGACGAAGTCGGACACGCGCGTGCGGGCCGGCGATCCGCTCGGCGGCGCGCTCCTGGGCCTCGGCCTCGCCGGGCTCGCGGCCGCGGCGAGCCTCGCGGTGGTCTCGGCGTCCCACGCCCGTCGACTCGATCAGGCGGACGACGAGCGCACGGTGCTCGACGAGCAACGCAAGGCCCGCGGCTTCGAGGCCGGCGCGATCACATTGGGGGTCGTCGGCACCGGGCTCGTGATCGGCGGGATCGTGCGGCTCGTGCAGCGATCGCGCCGCGGCCGATCGATCCCGCGATCGAGCGCCCATCAGCGCTGAGCCTGCAGCGCCATGAGCCCCTCGATCGTCGCGTCGAGGGCGACGCGTCGCGGCACGCCCCGGCTGGCGAGCAGCGTCGCTGTTGCCAGCGCGCTGCGGCGGCCGTCGACGAGCGCCCCGATCGCGGCAGCGACCGGCCCGCACGCGCGCGTGGTCGCGGCCGTGCGCGGCACCGGGATCTCGACGCCGCGCAGCCACGTCGGCAGATCCCACCGTTCGCCCGGGACCCGGTCGGCGGCGAGCACCATCACCGGCTCGCGGCGACCGCTGCCCTCGGGCGCGTCCATGTACGGGATCACCTCGCGGTGCTCGCTCGTCACCGCGAAGCCGCAGGTCGGCGCCAGCTCGATCACCTCGTCGGCGGTGTGGCACGACGCGAGGGCCTTGCCGCGCGCGTGCAGCAGCGGCCCGAAGCACACCCAGCGGCCGTCGGGGGCCAGCGTGGTGTGGATCCCCGGGAGCACCCACCGCAGGTCGCGATCCAGCCGATCGACGAACCACGGTGTCACCACCACGTCGAACGAACCCGGGGCGACCGGGGGTCGGGTGCCGTCCGCGAGGAGGAGCTCGAGCCCGGGCGGCGCCGCGGCCGGGGCGTGCAGGCTCCGACGCACGACCGCGTGAGGCGACGCGAGGTGATTGGGCGCGAACTCGGCGAGCGTGAGCGCATCGCCGGCGAACATGCGCCGCGCGACGGCGACCAACAGCGGGTTGATGTCGACGGCGAGCGTCGACGATGCGCCGAGCGCCCGGTGCAGATCGTAGGCGAGGCGACCGGCGCCGGCCCCGAGCACCAGCACCCGCGACGCTGCTCGATCTCCGATCGCCGTGAGCACGAGATCGCGGGCGCGGGCGTGCTCGGCCTCGGCGTGCGCGCCCCAGCCCCAGTCGCGGAACAGGTACTCGTAGTCGTCGAGCAGCGCGGCGTGCCCCGCCACCGACGGCACCGGCTCCGGCGCGTCGCCGCGGCGTCGATCGAGGCCGAAGCGCCCGCGCAGCGTCGCGATGCTCGCGGCGGTCTCGCGCACGCCGTCGGCGAAGGCGGCCAGGCGCGCGCGCGTCGACGTCAGCGCCGTCGGGTCCTCGAGGGCAGCCGCGATCGCGTCGAGCTGGGCTCGGCTGTCGCCGGCGAACCCGTCGTAGGCGCGCGCGAATCGATCGACCGCCGCGGCCGCGTCGTGCAGCACGCACGGGACGCCGTCGAGGTGCGGGTACCGTGCATCGCACGCCGGACACCGCGAGGTCTCGACGCGCTCGAGCACCGCCGCGCACCGCGGGCAGGTCAGCGCGCACGCCATCAGGTCAGTCCGTCGAGCGGTCCGGTCATCAGCGCGGGATCCTGCAGGTTGCCGAAGCTCTCGACGTCGCCGAGGCCCATCGCGTGGCAGATCGACACCAGCAGCTTGTTGCTCGAGACGCCGGTGCTCTCGGTGTACCCACCGGTGTAGCTGCCCCAGCGCAGGTACCGGCCGGCGTCGAAGTGCCCGGTGCCGTCGACCACGACGACCGGCAGGTTCCAGCTCGTGTGCAGATCCGCCACCGCCATCGCGCTGCCCCACACCACCAGCGTGTCCTGCAGTGCGTTGGCGGCCTCGAGCCCGTCGAGCAGTCGCACGAACTTGGTCGTGAACCACGTCGCCAGCGCGGTGCGGTAGGCGAGCGAGTCGGGGGTCGTCTCGTGGCTGCGCGTGTGGATGCCGCCGCTGCCGATCCAAGGGGCGTTGCCGCTCGATGCCTCGCGGCCCCACTGGAACCCGACCACGCGGGTGCGATCGCAGGCCAGCGCGCGCACGGCGAGGTCGATCTGGGTGTCGGTGATCGCCTCGAACTCGTCGTTCGAGAGCGGATCGACGTCGGCCGGCGCGTCGGGGATCTGGCAGCTCGGGGGCAGGAGATCGTCGAGCCTGGCCTCGAGCTCGGCGATCCCGGTGAGGTGCTGATCGAGCCGATGGCGATCCGAGGCCGCGAGCTTGGGCTGGAGCGAGGCGACGTCGGCGCGCACCGAGTCCATGACGCTGCGGCGCGCCGCGATGCGCCGCGCGGCGGCCCCGGGCTCCGCGGTGAAGTCACCGAACAGCCGCTCGAACACCGCGCGCGGATCGTTCTCGCAATCGAGCGGCTGCTGGGCGCCGGCATGGTACGCGCGCGTGTGGATGAACGCGTCGGCGCGCTGGGTGTACACGCCGAGCTGCAGCGAAGAGAACGCGGTCTCGTGGCCGATCGCCGCCGCGACCACCTGATCGACCGAGGGCCCGGCCGCCCAGCCGTTCTCGAGCTCCTCGTCCTGCCAGATCGGCGAGGTGCCCGTCCACAGCGATGCGATGCCGGCGTGGCCGACGTTCGACTTCGAGATGTCCATCGCGTGGCCGAGGTCGATCCCATCGAGGACGAGCAGGCGCTCGCGATGGGCCTCGAGGGGCGCGAGGATCGGCGACAGCACGAAGTCGTGCTCGCCGCCGGTCGGGCGCCAGTCGTCGAGCACGACGCCGTTGGGGTGGGTGAACAGCACGAGCCGCTTGGGCAGCACCGGATCGCCGGCGTGCCCGTCCAGCAGCGGCACGAACGGGGCCGCGGCCGCGGAGACGCCGAGGGATCTCAGGAGCGCGCGACGGCTCCACGGACGGGTGGACTGGGAGCGGGTCACGGTGCCTCCTCGAGGTCGTCGGGTCGTCGCAGGCGGAACGCGGGGCTGGTGGCGATGGCGACCATCAGCTCGGTGATGTCGTGGTCGGTGCTCGCGAAGGACTCGTCGATCGCGGCGGTCGTGCACGCGTCGTCGTCGCTCGTCGCTCGGCCCATGCCGAACTCGAACCACTCGTGGGCGATGCACGCGCCGACCTGCTCGCTGGCGAGGAGCTTGTCGACGAGGCCCGACGGCCCGTCGAAGGGGCCGTCGACGTCGGTGCCCACGAGCAGCCCGTGGGCGTCGATCGCCGCGCCGTCGTCCTGGTCGCGGTACCGGCCCATCGCGTCGAAGTGCTCGAACGCCAGGCCGATCGGATCCATGAGCTCGTGACACCCCGCGCAGCTGGGGTTGTCGAGCCGTTGCTGCACCCACTCGCGGGTCGACAGCTCGCCGGGCGAGGGCACCGTGGACTCGACGCCGGGCGGCGGCGGCGGCAGGCCCTGGCACAGCAGGCGCGTGCGCACGAGCTTGCCGCGGAAGGTCGGTGAGGTGCGTTGGTCGTGGGCCGACAGCGCCATCAACACCGGCTTGGTGACGAGGCCGCGGAAGCGCGACGGGTCGAGCTCGACGCGCGTGAAGCCGTCGCCGGCCGGGGCCTCGATGCCGTACAGCGCCGCGAGCCGGGCGTTCACGAAGGTGTGGTTGGCGCCGAGCAGCGTGTCGACGCGGCCGTCGCCCTCGCGCAGGGCGGACAGCACGAACAGCTCGAGCTCGGTGCGCATGTCGGCGGCGAGCTCGGGCGAGAAGGTGTCGAACAACTCCGGGTCCTTGTAGAGCGACGCGGTCGTGTCGAGCGCGAACAGCTCGCCGAAGAACGTCAGCAGGGCCCGCTCGGCGCGCGGATCGTCGAGCATGCGACGGACCTGCGCCTCGACGAACTCGGGGTCGTCGAGCTCGCCCGCCTCGGCCGCGGCGAGCAGGGCGTCGTCCGGCATCGAGCGCCACAGGAAGTACGACAGGCGCGAGGCCAGCTCGAAGCCGTCGAGCGCGATCGCCTCTTCGCCCGGCGCCGGCACACCCGACTCGATGCGGTAGAGGAACCACGGCGATTGCAGCACCGCCTCGATGACCAGGCCGATGCCCTCGGCGAAGGTGCCGTCGGCGCGGCCCTGTTGGTAGAGCTGCACGAGGCGATCGACCTGGGCGGCGTCGAGCGGGCGTCGCCACGCGCGGCGCCCGAACTGCTCGATGAACTCGGCCGCGCACGCGTCCTCGCCGAGCTGCGCCGGGTCGCAGGGCAGGATCTCCGACAGATCGGCGATCGCCGTCGCGGCCAGGGATTCCGCGAGGTCGCGGTACACCTCGACGGCGTAGCTCGGCACCGCGGTGGCGCCGTTGTTCGCGAACAGGCCCGACAGCCCGTCGGGCGGCAGCGCCTGCGCCGGGTGGGTGTCGATGCCGAGCAGATCGGCGATCGTGTGGTCGTACTCGGTCCGCGTGAGGCGCTGCAGCGGGGACGCGCCGAGGCGATCGCCCTCGCACGTGCCCTCGCCCGGCGCCCCGTCGCTCCCGCCGTCGCTACCATCGCTGCCACCCTCACCGGGCGCGCGGCCGGTCGAGTCGCCGTTGGCGAGGCCGTCGGCGTCGGACGCCAGACCGGTGTAGCAGCCCGCGCCGAGCGCGAGCGCGCACGCGGCGACACCCAGGGCGAGCTCTCGGAGTCGAGGGGTCATCACCCCCTCGTTGCGCGAGCCCGGCCCGCCGTCTGCGGGAATCTTCGGGGGGCGCTACCCCTCGGGATCGAGCACGATCGCGTTGATCGATTCCAGCCCGCCGCCGGCCGGGTACCCGTACGACGCGGCGTTGTCGGTGCCCCACACGACGATGCCGAAGTCGCCCGCGCTGGTCGCCACGTGCTGGCTGGTCTCGCACTCGGGGAACATGCCGACGCCGGCGCGGAACAGCTCGACGTGGGCGACCTCGTAGATCCCGTCGTTGCCCACCGGCTGCCAGTTCTCGACGGTGCCCATGCACTCGATCTCGACGTCGGCGAAGCCACCGGTGCCGCGGGCGCGCGTGACGACCAGCGTCGAGGTGCCGTAGGTCGGGTCGACGAAGAAGGCGTAGCTCTGCAGGAACTGGGCGGGCGGCACGAGCATCACCCACTCCTCGTCGCCCAGGCTGCACACGCCCGGTTGATTGCCGCAGCCGGGCTGGCCGCCGAGCGTGCCGGACATGTACTGCGTCAGCGCGAACGGGTGATCGTCGCCCTGCGATCGCACGGTGAACAGATCACGGGTCTCGAACTCGGCGACCTCGCCGGCGTCGAGCGACGACGGGGCGCCGACGGGCATGGCCGAGTCCCAGGTGAGGTCGGTGCCGTCGACGACGCCGACGACGCGGTAGCGGACGCTCTCGGGCGCGAACGCGGCGAGGCGGCTGAAGAGCCCGCCGCCGACGTACTCGGAGCCCAGGGCGTTGACGTCGGGGATCATCTGGTGCGCGCTGTCCTGGCCCGACGACGGGTTGTCGGCGGTGGTGACCAGCAGGTAGGTGTTGCCGGTGAACAGGCCGATCGGCTTGTTCGCCGTGATGATGCTGCCGACCGGATCCGACACGCTCTGCCACTGCACGATCTCCCCGGCGTCGAGGTCGTAGTCGGTGACCGCGTTGACCGGCGGGTTGGTGATCGAGCCCGCCGTGATCGCGACGTTGGGGTTGATGCTGACCGTGGTGCCGTCCTCGCGGGCGACCACGAGCATCCACTCCGCGCCGGTCTCTGCGTGCGGTGAGATCGCCAGGTAGCTGTCGCCCCACGCGGTGCTCGGGAACAGCAGCGACGCCGAGGGCAGGTAGCTGGACGCGCCGCCGTACGGGATGATGTCGTAGACCTGGATCGGCGTGTCGCTCTGCAGCTCGAACGCGACGCCGTCGTCGGTGCCGGCCGGGGCGGTGTCCTCGAGCACCGCCGGCGCGAGCGGGCACTCGAGGCTGGAGCCGTTGTTGACGCCCGGTCGGTGGGCGAGGAACACCACCGCGACCTGGCCGCTCGGCAGGCCGGTCGCCGGCAGATCGTCATAGCTCGTGCCCGCGCCGATGCCCGAGGGGATCCGCGCGATGTCGTCGACGTCGTACGAGTCGCCGCCGCGCGACAGGGTCAACGTGGCCGGTCGATCCCACGGGTTCGACACCAACAGCGCGTGGCACGGGCCCGCCTGCGAGGCGACGCCCCCGGCGGCGTTGCCGTAGAACGGCGAGGTGGGAATCACGAACTCGCAGCCCGACGAGCCCTTCGCGCCCGCGGCCGCGCTGCAGGCCGCGACGCACATCCCGGCGAGGCAGCCCTGATCGGGCGGGCACGTCTCGAGCACGACGCCCGTGTTCGAGACCACGCGCTTCAGATCGCTCGAGCACAGGACCTCGTCGCCCACCGGGATGTCGAGCACGCCGCCGACGTCGAAGGTGACCGGTGGATCGCCGGACTCCGCGGTGTCGCTCGTCGAGTCGGCGAGCGTCGTGGCGGGGCTCGACGCGCTCGAGGTCGTGGGCTCGGCGATCGTCGTCGAGCTCGAGGTGCTCGGCCCGTCGTCGCCCGTCGTCGAGCTCGAGCCCGGCGACGACGTGGTGCTCGAGGTGCACGCGAGCACCGAGGCGACGGACACGAGGACCACCGATCCGAGACGACCGAGGCGAAGGCGCATCGGACGAGCGTACCGGATCTGCGCGCGGCGACGGCCGGATCGAACCGGCGTCGCCGACGCCTCGGCGACGCCGCGAGAGGGGCCTTCAGGGCGCGCGCAGCGAACCCGCGAGGTCGAAGCGCACCGACTGCCGGTCGAACGCGACGGTCCGCGTCGGCGTCCGCAGCTCGAACGCCGTCGCGGCCTGGGTCGCGGACGCGGGGAGGTTGGCGCGGACGGTGACCCACGGACCCTCCGACCACGGATCGACGTCCGCCTTGGCGAGGTCGATCTCGGCGCCGTCGGCGATCACCGCGAGCGTGCTCGCGGAGCCCAGGGTATCCCCCTGCTCGACGACGCCGGGCTCGGTCCACCAGTGCGCCTCGCCGGTCTCGGTGTTCATCGTGCCGACGAGCACCGTGGTCTGCGGCGGCGGCACGGCGTCGAGCAGGTCCCACTCGGTCAAGCTCTTGATCCGTGCGAACGTGGCCGACCACTGCCAGTCGGACACCCACGTCGGGCTGCAGTAGCTCATGTAGTCCTTGTGGTTGCTGGCGTTGCGGATGCCGAAATCGCGGACGCCGAAGCCCCACACGCCGATGCTGCCGTCCTCGTGGGGATAGGTGACGTCGGGGCCGGCCGCCGCGGCGCCGGGGCACGCGACGTGCTGACGGCCCTGCGTGTGGCCGATCTCGTGGACGAACGTCTCGATGCCCATCTCCGAGCCCTGCAGGTAGCGCACGCCGATCGCGGCGCGCTGCGACGCCTCGCCCTGGCTGTCGCCGGGGGTGCCGGGCGCCACGCCGAGCAGGCAGCCGCCGCCGTCGCCGATGCAGGCGCCGCAGTTGTCGAAGAGGCCGTACACGTACACGTTGGGCTCGAGCCCGAGGCTCGACCGATACTGCACGATGCGGTTGAGGAGGCTGAAGAAGTCGTTGGGGTCGGTGAGATCGAGATCGTTCACCGTCAGCGGCGTGCCGACCTCGATCTCCAGGGTCTCGAGCGGGTTCTGCTGGTACATCGAGTCGGAGTAGGGCTTCAGCTCGTCCTCGCTCAGCGCCGGGAGCGTAGTGCAGCTGCCGAAGCTGTAGTCGATCGGCACCAGCAGGACCTTCATGCTCTGCTCGCTGCCCTCGATGCCGATCTGATCGGGGCCGCCCTGCAGCGCGCGTGGGGCCTCGTCGACCGCGGGCAGCGACGCGTAGTCGCCCCCGGCCTCGAACAGCTCGATCTGGAATTTCGCCCCGGGCTGGATGTCCTCGGCGACGACGCCGAGCAGGATGTTCGACTGCAGCGAGGTCGTCGACGAGTCGGTCGAGACCTCGCCCGTCTCGGCGTACATCGACTCGCGGCCGTCGGCCTGGATCACCGTCATGCGCGCCTCGAGGTTGCGCGTGACCCAGAGATCCTCGTCGATGTCGACGTAGACGCGGAACGCCGTGTCGCGGCCCTTGGGCAGGGGCGCGTTGCGGCCCGCGCCGCCGACCCACTCGCCGTCCTGGGCGATCGGCACCGCGACGCCGGAGTTCGCCTCGACCCGCGTGATGCGGACGCCGCGGGCCGGCACATCGACCGCCTGGCCACCGTCGCTGCCCCCCGCGGACGTGTCCGCCGGCGCGTCGTCCCCCGTGGGCGTCGCCGAGTCGCCCTCGCCGTCGGCCGAAGTGCCGTCCTCGGCGCCGCCGTCCGTGCCATCCCCCGAGGCGGCCGTGGAATCGGAGCCGCAGGCGGCGGTCAGGGCGAGGCTGGCGAGGAGGGGGGCGAGGCGGCGGTACGACATCGGTCCTCAGCCTAGGAAACCTCCTATTCCAAAGCAAGATAGCAAAACGTCGCAGGGGCAGCCGGAGCTATGCCATCGAGATCATTGGAGTCAGCCCATCCCGGTCGCACCGTCCGGGCGGCTAATCTGCCCGCGCCGTGTGCTGCCACGCCGCGACCACCTCCACGTGCGCCGACCAGCTCGGGCCCGCGGCCACGAGGTCGAGTCGGGCCTGCTCGGCGAGCGTCCGGGCCCGGGCGCGCTCGTCGGCGTCGCCGCCGGCCATGAGCGCCCGGGCCAGGAGGAAGCCGGCCTCGGCGCGGCCGACGGCGCGCTCCATCGTCGCGGCCCGCGAGATGTCATGGGCGCGGGTCGCCGCCGCGACGGCCTCGCGATGGTTGCCCCGGGCGAGCTCGAGCTCCGCGAGGCCGGAGAACGCGCGACCGACCTCGGAATCGACGGCGCCCATGGCCGCCTCGCGCATCGCGATCGCGCGGGCGAAGTGTTCGCGCGCGAGCGTGTCGTCGCCGTGCTTGCTCGCGGCGAGGGCGAAGTCGATCTCGAACTCGGCGATCGACGGGTGCTCGACGCCCATGGTCTCGTTCGCCAGCGTCAGGGCGGTCTGTGCGTGGGCGAAGGCGTCGCTGATGCGACCGAGCTCGAGCTCGATCGTCGCGAGCATCGCGAGGCTGCGGGCGATGCTCTCGCCGGGATCGTCTCGGCTGGTGTTCTGGGCGATCGACAGCGCCCGCTGTGCGAACGGGAGGGCCTCGGCGAAGCGTCGCCGCGACAGGCCGTTCCACGCCAGCATGCGCAGCGCGGGCGCCAGCGCCGGATGGTCGCGTCCGAGGTTCGCCTCGAGGGTCGTCAACGCGCGGAGGTGCTCGACGTACGCGCCCTCGAGGTCGCCGAGCTCGGCGAGCGCCGAGCCGACGTTGAGCGTGGCGCTCGCGGAGGCGGGGTGTCGCGGGCCGAACACCTCGACGAGGATCGCCTCGCCCTGGCGGAACCGGGCCAGGGCCTCGGCGAAGCGGCCGTGCGCCGCCGCGATGCCGCCGAGGTTCGCGTACGCGTTCGCGAACAGGGTCGCGCGCGAGCCGTCGTACGGTCGCGCGACCACGGTCTCGTACGCCGCCTCTGCCTCGTCGTAGAGGCCGCGCTTCTGGTAGTACCCGCCGATCGCCGCCGCGAGCTCGACCTCGAGACGTTCGTCGCCGTCGCCGCCGCGCACCGAGCCGCCCATCGACGAAATGATTGCCTCGCAGTGTTGGTGCCACTGCTCGACCCGCTCGGGGCCGCCCTCGTGGCCGGGGCTCCACATCTCGATGAGGCCCAGCATCGCCTGCGCAGCGGCCCGGTCGTGGTCACCCCCCAGCGCCTCGCTGAGCGTGTCGTGGAACGCCTGCTCCGCGAGCCCGTCGGCGAGCCACTGGTGGCCGGTGGCGCTGGCGAGCAACGCCTCGGCCGCAGCCCAGTGGTCGCCGACGGCGCGCGCGCGCTGGAACGTGGCGTCGGCTTGGGCGACCGCGTCGGCGAACTTCGCCGTGTCCACCAGGCTCTGGGCGCGCAGGATGCCCTCGTCGAGCTCGCGTCGCACGTCCGGGGCGATCGCGGCGCGGGCGACCTCGCGGCGGGACAGCTGCGCGTCGTCGTCGCATCGCTCCGGCGATCCGAGCCCCCCGATGACCGACGCGGCGCTCAGCACGGTCTGCGCGTCTGCCTCGGCGAGCGCGTCGAGCAGCGACGTCGCCTTGCTGAGCTGGCGCTCGAGGCACGTCACGCGCAGCGTCACCGTGTCGCGCGGGACGCTGCCGTCCTGCTGGATCCGGCAGACCTCGAGCTGGGCGTCGACCCACGCCTTGGCGAACGCGTCGATGCTCGACGAGACCACCGCCCACGCATCGGCGGCGGCCGGCTCGCGCGTGGCGAGGAACGCCGACTCGATCGCGTCGCGCCGCTCGGTGTTCCACACGCCCTCGATGTGTTCGACCACGCGGTCGCAGTAGTTCACCTGCGCGAGCCGAGGCGGCCACACCCACGCCGCGATCGCGATCGCGGCGGCCGCCGTGCCCGCGCCCGCCGCGACGCGCTTCGGCGAGAGCCGGCGCGGCGGCATGAGGGCGGCCAGGAGCGCGCGCATGTCCGGGTATCGATCGGCGGGCTCGGGCGACAGCCCGCGCAGCACGGCGCGCCGCAGCCACCGCGGAATGCGACGACCGCTCGGCGCCTCGGTGCCGGGCCCTGTCGGGGGCGCGCCCCACAGCGCCTCGAAGGCGGTCTCGCAGAAGTCGCGCTGGTCCTCCTTCGCGCTGCCCGTCGCGACGCGCTCGGCCGACGCGAGGCCGAAGTCGGTGACGACCACGCGTCCGTCGCCGGCGAGCAGCACGTTCTCGGGTTTGAAGTCGAGGTGGAGGATCCCCGCGTCGTGGGCGGCGGCGAGCCCCTCGCCCGCGGCGCGCAGCACCGCGACGACCTCGCGCCACGATCGCCGCGTTCCCAGCCACTGGCGCAGGGTCGGCCCGTCGATCAGATCCATCGCGACGAACAGCCGCCCGTCGACGCTGCCGACGTCGTGGATCGTGACGAGGTTGCGGTGCACGAGCCGCGCGGTCGCCTGGGCCTCGCGCAGCCGATGATCGCGGCCCTCGGCGTCGAGGATCACCGAGGATGCGTGCATCAGCTTGATCGCGACGCGACGGTCGAGCTCGGGATCGTGCGCCGCGAAGACCACACCCATCGCGCCCTCGCCCAGGCGCGGGCCGAGGATGTAGCGCGCGACGCGGTCGCCCGGGCCCAGCGGCTCGGATTCGCCGAGGCGTCGTCCCTCGTCGCTCAATCCGCGCACGCTAGCAGAGGGTCGCTGGGTCCGAGGCACCGGGCGAAATCGGTCGCGGACGCGACGGTTTGCCGGCCTGCGATCGCCCCGCGCAACCGGGGGCTCCGGCGTCCGTCTAGCGGATTGCCCCGGCTGGACCCGGGCACGGACCGAGGAAAAACCCCCATGATCACCGCACGCCCCCGTCTCGCCCTCACCTTCTGCGCCCTCGGTCTGTTCGCCGTGGTCGGATGCAAGGGAGGTGGCGCTGCCACTGGCAAGTACATCCCCGAGGCGGCGACGATCGTCGGCGGCGTCGATCTTGCCGGCGTGCAGGACTCCAAGCTGTGGAAGGACCACATCAAGGGCCTCGTCGAGGCGCAGGGCAAGGAGGCCCTCGACGCGATGAACGGCTGCAACCTCGGCCTCGACAAGTGGAAGAGCGTCACCTTCGGCGCCACCGCCGAGGGCGGCGGCGACAAGCTCGCGTTCGTGGTCGTCGCGGACGGCATCGGCAAGAAGGACAACCTCGAGTGCGCCTTCACCAAGATCAAGGAGTCCGACGAGGGCAAGGATCCGTGGACGGTCAAGGAGGACGGCAAGGTCCTCGAGCTGCCCGACGGCCAGGGCACCGCCTACGTCATCGATGACAACACGATGGCCGTCGCCGGTAAGGACTGGGCGGCCGACGTCGCCAAGCTCACCAAGGGCGAGGGCAAGTCGGTGTTCGACGGCGCGCTCAAGGACGTCATCGGCCGCACCGACACCGGCAAGCAGGTGTGGTTCGCCGGCGCGCTCCCCGAGGCCGTCGGTGGCAAGGCCGCCGGCCAGCTCGGCGCTACGCCCAAGGACGTCGCCGGCTACGTCGACTTCTCGAGCGGCATGGCGGTCAAGGCGTCGGTCGGCGTCGCGTCGAAGGACGAGGCCGAGGCGGTCAAGACCAAGGTCGAGGGGCTCTACAACGCCGTCGCGAAGGACATGGCCAAGGGCCAGGGCATCTCGGAGGACACGCTCAACAGCGTGAAGTTCGGCACCGACGGCGCGGCGTTCACCTTCGAGGCGAAGGCGAGCGACGAGGAGATCGGCAAGAGCATCGGCCAGTTCATGCCGAAGCTGTGAGCCGGTTCGGGTTGGTCACATCGCGCTGCGCCGACGCTCGTAGATCCAGTAGTGGAACTCGTCGGCGTCGGCGCCGAACACCGCGGTGAGCTCATAGGCCGCGAACTCGGGCGCCTCGAGCACGAGGCGGAAGACCTTGGCTCGGGGCGCGCACGTCTCTGCGCTGCGACTCGACACTATGATCGCCGCCGGCTCGGCCGCGAGCACCGCCTCGGCGACGGCGGCCGCCGATCCCTTCAGCGGCGCGCGGGTCATCGCCGGATTGTTGAGGCAGTACACGTCGAGGATCGCGACGTCCGGCAGGGCGTCGCCGATGACGCCGACGTCGCCGAGCACGATGGTGTCGCCCGGTCCGAGTCGCGTCCGCAGGTGCGCCGCGACGTCGGCCCGCGCCGCGGCGCGTGCGGCGTAGGTCGCGGCCTCCCGCGCGAGCCGATCGACGACGCCGAAGCCCAGCCATGCCGCGGTCACCAGCGCCGCGAGCCCGACGACGATGCGCACCTCGGTGCGGCGACCGTGGGTTCGACCGAGGTGGTGCACGCCCATCGCCGCCGGGATCCCGAGCAGCGCGTAGGCGGCGAGGAGGTGGCGGTTGCCGTAGGCGATCGTCGGGTCGACGCCGAACAGCACCACGGCGTACTCGAGCGCGAGCACGGTGCACACCAGCATCGGCGGGCGCGTCCACGCGCGCCAGGCGGGCGCGGCGAGGCCGAGCGTCAGGGCGGCCAGCGGCGCGAAGGGCAGCAGCAGGGCCCACGGGCTGCCGGCGTACGCGGCCTTGCATCGCACCGGGTTGGGCAGCAGGTGACCGAAGTGGCCGAGCCGCCACGCGAGGTAGATCGCGAACGGCACCGCGAACGCGACGAGCAGGTGACGGGCCGCATCGAGGTGCGCGCGACGGGCCGCACGCGATGACGGTGCCGCGCGCGTCGCTCGGATCGCGCCCGCGCCGATCGTCGTCACCATCGCGATGACCACCAGCGGCCCCTCGGGTCGGACGAGCGCGGCGATGAAGCCGAGCAGGCCCGCCAGTCGCAGGTACGGGCGCGACCACGGGCGCCCCGAAGCTCCGTCGGCGCAGCCGCGCACGAACGCCGCGGTCGCGGCGACGACGGCCAGCATGTAGACGGCGGTCTCGAGCCCGCTCACCGTCCACCACTGCGTGAAGGGGTAGCCCCAGAGGAGCACGACGGGGACGCAGGCCGACAGCGCGCCCGTGGTGCGGCGCGCGATGCCGTAGAGCAGGGGTCCGCACGCGAGCAGCGCGGCGGAGCTCGTCAGCGCGAGCACGGCCATCGGGTCGAGCCCGAGCCGCAGCGCCGCCGCGGCGAGGGCGACGAACAGGAAGTTCGAGTAGCCCTCGACCCGCTCGAGCTCACCGACGTTCCAGCGGATCCCGTCACCGTCGGCCCAGTGCCTGGCGTAGCGCAGGGTGATGAACGCGTCGTCGGTGGTGAAGGGCCACGCGGCGTACAGCGCCCACACGCAGCCGAGGCCCGCCCACGCGAGCAGCCATCGGTGCAGGTGAGGCGATCGGGTCGAGTCGTCGATCGTCGTCGGCGCAGCGGGTGACATGCCTGCGCTAGTCGACGGCCGTGGCCACCCGGACGAGAGGACCATGCACCAGCGTTCGACGGGTGTGGCCGGAGTCACAGCCGTTCGAGAGGCGGTGATCGTCGGGCGGCGTCGCGACACCCCTGCTAGAACGCGCTCAAGGGCCCTCGATCGCCAGATCCACCGCGACCTCGTACGGCCCGAGGTCCTCGTAGTAGCACGCGCAGGTCCCCGCCTCGTCCTCGAACACGCAGTCCTCGACGGGAGAATGGATATGGGTGAACGCGTTGTCGGCCGTCAGGGTCAGCGCGATCGTGAACTGCAATCGGCCATCGGCGTAGACGAACGGAGTGAGCTCCGTGTGCTCACCGCCGACGAGCGCGACGGTCGGCACGCTCGCGTCGAAGATCACGACTTGTCCCGCGATGCCGTCGAAGTGCGTGTTGAAGGCGTCGGTCGAGTAGTCGCCCAGGATCGCCGCGTCGAACGCGAGCGTGACCGTCACGCCGCTGCCGTCGTCGTAGGTGTACTGCTGGGGCGCCTCGCCGCTCGCCATGCAGTCCTCGGATCCATCGGGTCCCGTGCACTCCAACCCGGGGGTGCCGGCGTCATTGCTCACCGTGAGCGTGCGCGAGGCGAGGCAGAGCTCGGGCGGACACGCCGCCGCGAACTGGTCGACCGCGTGGATCTGACCGAGCGGTGCGCAGGCGTCGATGCCGTCTGGACAACCGTCGTCGGTGCACGTCGGCGCGTAGCAGATCCCGACGACGGTGGCGGGCAGTCCGTCGCAGCAGCCCGCGCCGTCGGCCTCGAACGGCTCTCCCTCCGGCGTGCACGCGACGCACTTGCCCTCGAAGTTGCATCCGAACCCCTCGCAGCAGCCCTGGGAGCAGTCCTCGCCGCCGCATTCGACGGGTGACGTCGTGCCGTCCGTGGGGGTCGAGTCCGTCGTGCTACCGCTGGTCTGGCCCTCGGTTTGGCCCTCGGTCTGGCCCTCGGTCGCCAGATCGCCGACGTCCGTGTTCCCCAGGCTGCACGCCGCCACAAGCCACCACGCCATCGTCCAACGTCGATCCATGATCTGCATTGTCCGCGGGTCGTCGCGAATTATCGAACGCCGCAATCTCGGTCGATCGCGGCCTGATATGCCGCGATCCCCGGATGGCGGGCGAACGTCGCGCGCCGCTGCGCCAAGGTGGGCTCGCCGCCCGCGCGGCACGCGGCGCGGATCCACAGCGCCTCGCGCTCCAGCGCGAGCGGTGAATCGGGGTACGAGCGCGCGTGCGCGTCGAGGATCTCGCGCGCACGCCCGGGGTCGGTGGGGAGCAGCTCCTTCGCCGATCGCAGCCGGCGCAGGCCCTCGAGATCGCCCGCGTCGTCCGCTGGCGAGGTCGGCATCTCCTCGGTCGGCCCCCGCGATGGGACGCCCGGGGCGGCCACGCGCGTCGGCGGTGCGACGACCGGATCCAGCGCGGCGCGCTGCGGCGGTGGGGCGAGCTCCGCGGGCTCGACCTGGCACGCTGGCGAGGACGGTGGTGCCCCAGCGAACGGGTGCTGGTCGCGTGGGCGAGGCTGGTACGGCGCGGCGCTGGGATCGACGCGCTGCGGCGCCTCCTCGCCCATCCAGCGCGTGATCCACCCGAGCACCATCAACGCCGCGATCGCTGCGATCGCGCCGATGCAGCCATGCACCGCGACGTCTCGCCACGGCCGTCGCACCCGCGGCGCCGACGGGACGGCGTCGTCCATCGCCTCGACGATCCGCGCGCGCAGATCGTCGGGGGGTTGCCCCGCGCTGCGATACGCCGCCGCCCAAGCCCTCAGATCGTCGGTGGGATTCATGGCGTGCGCTCCTCGGTCCTCAGCGCGGCGCGGAACCTCTCCAGCTCGGCGTGGGCGGCTCGCACGCGGGAGTACACGGTCTGCAGCGGGACGCCGGTGGCGATGGCGACCTCGGCCGCGGTGAGCTCTTCGAGCTCCTTCAGCATGAACGCCTCGCGCTGCGGCGGCGGCAGTCGTGCGAGGAACGTCCGCATCAGATCCGCCGCCTCCTGGGTCGCGTCGATTGGGGGGGTCGTCCACACGGGGGCGTCACGCACCCTTCGATCGTGGCGGACCTGCGACCGCAGCATGTTGCGCGCGACGTTGCGCGTGATGCCGAACAGCCACGCGCGCAGCGATCGGCCGTCGTACTCCCCCAGCCGCGCGCGGACCACGAGGAACGCCTCCTGCGTGACGTCGTCGGCGAGGGACTCACCCACGAGCGTCCGTGCGACGCGCCATACGTACGCGAGGTGCTCTCGGAAGATCGCATCGAACGACACCGGCGTGGATCGGCCCGCGTGCATTGTCCGCAGCCCCGGGGGAATTATCGACGCCCTCGCAGGAATCGGAGCTCGAGCCCCGCGACGAAGAGCCCGCCCACGCCGCGGGTGCGGGCGACCTCGAGATCGTCGAACGCGAACACGTGTCGCACGAGCGGCACCTCGACGGCCGCGCCGACCCGCAGGCCGACGGCATCGGCCGCCATCCACACGAGCGACATGCCGCCGGCGACGAGCGCCCACGGGACCCACCGCGTGTCCCCGCGTCGACCGCCGACGCCGCGGGCTCGCAGGGCGCCGGCCCGGAGATCGAGCCCGGGGAGCAGCTCGATGGGCGCAAGCGGGATGGCGATCGCGACCTCGAGGCCACCCGTGGTCGACGAGACCTCCACGCCCAGGTCCCCCGACGGCCCGTCGGACCGCCGCACGAACGCGTGGTCCACCCGCCCGCCGATACGCACGCGCGGCCACGCGGCGCCCATGCCGAGCGCCGCGTGGCCCCCACCGCGCGCGAGCGTCCCGACGCCGCCGCCACCCTCGAGGTGGATCGCGAGCTGCGGTCGTCCGCGGCGCGGGCGGACGGTCGGCGACGGCACAGGCACGGGCGCGACCACGGCCGCGGCCTTGCGCGGTTCGGAGATCCCGCTCGGCGGCGGCACGACGGGGGTCGGCGATGGAGGCTCGTTCGTCGCGGGGTCGAGGTCGCCCGCGGGGTCGAGGTCGCCCGTGAGCGCGAGCCCGTAGATCAGCGCGACGGCCTCGGCCGCGGCCGCGCAGCTGTCGAGCTCGAGCTCGCGGTGGATCTCGTCGGTCGCGGAGGTGACGGTGATCGTGACCGCCCACGTGCCGGCCGCCGTCTGGCGCACGGTCGCATCGGCCGCGAGCGGTGACGGTTGGGCGTCGGTCGTCGCGGCCTGGGCGGCGAGCGATGCGGCGACGTCGTCGTGGGTCGGGCAACCCGGCGGTGCTTGCCAGCGCAACGCGGGTGGAGCGTGGTCGCCCGCTGGCGGCGTCGCGATCGCCAGCAGCAGGCCCGCGATGGTGGTCACGGTCAGGCGCGGCCTCTCGTGCCCGATCGCATCGAGCTCGAACTGGCCGTCACAGTCGCGAGAACCACACCGTCAGCGTCCCGTCGGCGAGTACGGCGAGATCGGTGCGGCCGTCCCCGTCGAGGTCGGCGGCGCCCATGGCAGCGCCGCCGAGCTCGACCGGCGTCGCGATCCAGTCGCCAGCGTCGCTCTGCTCGATCACCGCCGCGGATCCGTCGCGGTCCTGCGCGAGCAGGGCGATCGCGGCGCCCGCCTCGAGCTGCATCGGCAGCAGCGTGGCGGCGGTGGAGTCCCACGCGAGCGCGCGGGCCTTGGGGGCCGCGAGCGCGCCGGCGTCGCTGACGAGCACGCTGAGGCCGTTGGGGTACGCGCCCGTCACCACGTCGAGGTCGTCGTCGCCGTCGAGATCCACCGCGACGACGTCGCCGCCCTCGAGCACGCCCGGGCCCTCGAAGACCATGGTGCCGACGGCCAGCGTGTCGCCGTCGCCCTCGTAGACCACCAGCGGCAGCACCTCCGGCACGGCGTTGCAGCTGCCGGTGACGACGGCGTCGACGAAGCCATCGCCGTCCATGTCGGCGACGGTCGAGTTCGACACGTAGCAGGCCGGACCCATCAGGTTCACGCCGGTGGTGAAGCCACCGATGCCGTCGGCCAGCTCGACGGTCACGCCCTCGCTGTGACCCTGCGGCACGAGCAGGTCGTCGATACCATCACCGTCGACGTCGAGCACCGCGACGCCGAACTCGGCGAAGATGCTGTCGTCCGGGGTGGTGAGGATCGAGGGGGCGAAGCCGGTCTCCCTCGCGAGCGCGGTGTGGATCGTTTCGTTGCCGCCGAAGGAGACCACGTCGAGGCCGGCCTCGCCGTCGAAGTCGCCCGCGGCCGAGAGCACACCCCACGCGAGCGGCGTGGGGTCGTCCGCCACGAACGCCCCGCCGTCGACCCCGAGGCCGGTGCCGCGGTGCACCTGCACGGGGGTCTCGCCCCCGTCCACCTCACCGGCCGCGAACACGTCGACGTGGCCATCGCCGTCGAAGTCGGCCAGCACGATCTCGCGGGCCGTGAGGTCGAGCGGCGTGGCGGCATAGCCCCACGGCCCGATGCCGTCGTCGCTGGGCGGCGTGCTGCCGGTCGTGTCTGCGCTGCCCGACGACGCGCCCGTGTCGAGCGCGCCGTCGGAGGTGCCGACCGACGTGCCGACCGACGTGTTGGTCGCGGTGGTGCCCGTCGACGGCCCGCTGCCGTCGCTCGGCATCGCCGACGACGACGAGCTGTCGTCGTGGTCCTCGGCGGCCTCGGGGCCACAACCGATCACCCACACGGCGACGATTCCAGCTCTACTCCGCATACCGTGCCAGCGTAGCCGAGCGGCGCGGCGCCGTCAGCCATCATCGCCGCGCAGGATGGCCAGCCTCGACGAGCTCCCCGCCGACGAGATGGATGCCCTTGCCCGCGAGTCGGCCTCGAGCGGCGTCCGCATCGCCGAGGTCGCTCACCGTGCGGCGTCGGGCCACGGAAGCGACGACGGCCACAGGGGAGGGCCGTCCTGCGCATCGATCGAGCGCAGTGGGTCGGGCCGGAGATCGGCGACGGTCGCGGCCGTGCATTGGCCCTCGTAGCGGTACGTCTCGCGCTCCTGCTCGGGGGTGCCAGGGCTCCACGTGGAGATCGCGAGGCGCCCGTCGGCGTCGTACTCGTAGCGATACCGGACGCTGTCGCCGACCGACACGAGGACGAGCCGCCCGTGCGCGTCGTAGGCGAAGTCCTCGACGATGCCCGGCGCGCGGAGGTGCCGGACGAGTCGGCCGGCGTCATCGTACTCGAGCACGCCGCTCGACTCTCCGTTGTCCCACGAGACCCAGCGACCTCGTGCGTCGTGGATGTGCTCGCGCCTCGAGTGGGAGAGGCCGGGCCCGCGTTCCTCGATCGCGGCGACGCGACCGTCGACGATCCAGTACACCGAGACGCCGGCGCTGTCGCTCGCGCCGTTCGTGACGTGCGTGGCGGTGATCGTGTCGCCTTCGACGCGTAGGCTCGTCGTCTCCCGAGACACACGCGAGTCGCGGAACGACCGCCTCGCGATCGATCGCAGACGCCCGTTCGCGTAGCGGTAGCGGATCGCATCGCGGTGACGCATCGGAGCGACGTCGTCTGGGCTCGGGTGGGGCTGCGAGAACCCCTTGGTCCGGAACGTCGACGACTCTCCGAGCAATCGGCCGCCAGCGCCACGCCACCAGGAGTGTCGGCCACGGCCGCCGCGTCCGTCGTCGACGATCGAGCGCACCGGGTCGCCATTGCGGTTCGAGAACATCACCTCGCCCTGGCCCGCGATGGCCCCGTAGTGGTGATGCACGCGGCAGATGGCCCGGCCGACACAGCCCATCGCCGCGACCGCGAAGAGGCCGCCCATCGCCAGGGTCGCGAACCACGTCGAGGTCGTGCGCATCGTCAGAAGCCCAGGTGCATCTGCGTCCAGCCGTGCTTGGTCCGATACACGACGACCGCCGCGTCGGAGCTGCTCAGCATGAGGCCGTCGCCCTGCGCACCGGGGGCGCCGAAGCGGTGCGTCGAGCGGGCCACGCGGCCGACGTATCCGCGGCCCCCCTTGCGTCGAAGCGGCCAGAGGTCCCAGGCCTCGATCCACGTGATGTTGGCGTCGACCCGCTCGCGGCCGGGTGGATCGTTCGGCGTGCCGTCCACGTTCGCGACCTCGGTCGTCTTCCAGTAGAGGTTGCGGCGCCCGGCCCCGATCAGCTCCGAGCCGCCCTTGCCCCACAACACGGCGATCCCACGCTGACGTCGATCGTCGCGCACGAGCACGACCTCGTCGCGCAGGCCGTCACCGTCGAGGTCGCCCTCGAACCCGCATGGCGCCTTGCGCAGGATGTCGCAGCCGGCGGTGTGATCGGGGAGCGCCACCTTCAGTCGATCGACGAGCGCCTCGGGGAGCTCGCGATGCGCCACGACGACGCCCGGCGTCGCGGGGGTGGCCTCCGCCGGAGCAGGCGCGGGTGTCGAGGGCGCGTCGCCGGCCGGGTCTGCGCTCGGGTCCTCGGACGGCGGCGTCGGGATCGGGGCGGGTGCCGTGGGCGCGGCGGGGTCGACGATCGTCTCGGGGCTGGTGGCGGCCGCGACAGGGGGCTCGGCGGGCGGGGGATCGACGCGCGGAACGGCGGTGCGTCGCTCGGTGACGGCGGGTGCCGGCTCCGCCGAGGATGGCGACGGCTGACACGCGCCGATCGAGAGCGCGACGAGGAGCATCGGTGTCCGCACGCGCAATTCATAGCACGTGTCGAGGAGGACTCACCGTCCGGGCTTCGCCGACCACACGCGAACGAATCGATCGAACCCACCCGACGCGATCGCACCCCCATCCGGCGCGAACTCTACGGCGGTCGCCGCGGTGTCGTGGCTGCCGACGGTGAGCACGAGCTCGCCCGTGGTCGCGTCGTACAGCCGCACGCGGTAGTCCTGGCTCGCCACCGCCACGCGATCGCCGGTCGGGGATACGGCGAGATCGGCGATCGCTCGGCCGAAGGTCGGCACGCGCCAGCGCTCGTCACCGTCGGCCCCGCGGAGCAGCAGCGTGCCGCTCGCGTCGCCGAGGACCAACCGGCCGTCGGGGATCGCCGCGACGGCGACGAGGTCGGTGACCGTGCCGTCGACGATCGGCGCGTCGTCGATCGTCCAGCGCACCAGCCCGCCGTCGCCGACCGCGAGCACGCCCCCGGCCGTCCACGCGCCGTCGTGCAGCGCACCGACGCCGGCGTCCGTGCGGCCGATCGCGGCGCCGTCGCCCGCCTCCCAGATCGCGATCGTGCCGTCGTCCCCCAGGCTCGCCACGCGCGTGCCCTCGGCGTCGAAGCCCAGCCACGTCACCGCGCCGCCGTGCGCGGCGATCCGCACCTGCGGCGAGAGCCCCCGATCGCGCAGCACGACCTCGCCGTCGCGGCTGCCCGAGACGACAATGGTGTCCGTCGCCGCGACAGCGTCGACCGTCGCGCGGTGATCGTCGGCCCGCGCGAGCACGCGACCGTCGTCGGTCGACCACGCGATCACCTCGTCGGTGTCGTCGCGGCCCCACTGCGGCCCGCCGGCGCTGACGATGCGCGCCGGGTCGGTCCACGCCAGCGCGTGGATCTTCTCCTGCGCGCGCCAGCCCTGATCGATCGCGGGCGCCCGCAGATCCCAGGTCCGCACCGTGCCGTCGGCGCTGCCCGAGACGAGCCACGTCCCGGCGTCCGAGGCGTCGAGCGCGAGGGCGACCACCGCGAAGTCGTGGCCGCGCAGGATCCGACGGACGCTCGCGTCCTGGCGGTTCCACAGCACGATCTCGCCGTCGCGCCCGGCCGACGCCAGCGTGTCCCCGTCGATCGCGACCAGATCCGCGAGCCCGTCGCCGCGCTCGGGGAACTCGCGGCGGCGCGCCCCCGTGGCGAGGTCGAACTCGACGATGCGGCGCTTCCAGCCCGCGGTGTACAGCGCGTCCCCCAGCGGCAGCGCGACGTCGGGCCCCTGCGGATCGACGAACTCGCGCAGGGACGCGCCGCTCGTGGGGTCGCGCAGCGAGACGCCCTGCAGCGTCGTCGTCAGCACGCCGTCGCCGTGCACCCGCGCGGCGCCGAGCCGCACGCCCGTCGATATCGCGACCGATCGCCGATCCGCCGCGGCATCCCAGGTCTCGAGCGTGCCGTCCTGCCGCGTGACCACGAGGCCCGCGTCCGTGACCACCAGGCCCCAGATCGTGCTCCGCCCCGCGGCGATGGTGCCCATCCTTTCGCCGTGACCGTCGAGCACGTGCACGTGGCGACGATCGCCGCCGACGTAGATCCGATCGTGCGCGGCATCGATCGCCAGCGCGCCGGGATCGTCGTCGAGCGTCGTCGTCCACCCGCGGGTCCAGCCCGCGTCGGCCTCGCGTGTCCACGCGTCGACGCGGCCGTCGTGCGTGACGGCGATCAGTCGCGGCGTCGCGGCGCTGGTGTCGATCGCGATCGCCTGCACGGGCGCGCCGATGTCGAGGATCTGCGCGCTGCCATCGCTCGTCGCGTGCAGCCGATCCCACTCCCAGCCGCGCTCGGCCTCGGGGCACTCGGACAGCGCGAGCTTGGCCCGCGCCAGATCGTGGCCCGCGATCGCGCGCTCGGCCACCGCGATGCGATGCAGGTACTCCGCGTGCGCCGACGCGCCGAGATCCCGCGCGCCCGAACTCGACACCCACGCCGCTGCGGCGACCCCCGCGGCTCCGAGCGCGAGCGTCGCGGGCACGACCCGGCGCGCGCGCCAGAGCAATCGTCGCGCGCGGTGGACCCGGCGCGAGCGCATCGCGTGGACCGGCTCGCCCCGCAGCGCCCGCTCGAGCTCCTCGGCGAGCGCGGCCGCGCTGGCCTGCCGCCGCGCCGGGGACTTCTCGAGCGCGGTCAGGATCACCGCGTCGAGTTCGCGCCACGTGGGCCCGCAGACCTCCGTCGGCGCGACGGGCTCGTGGGTGCGGATGAGCTCGGCGACCATCGCCGCGGGCACGCGCTCGATCGGGTACGGCAGGCGCTCGGCGACCAGCTCGTACAGCACGACACCGAGGGCATAGACGTCGGTGCGCGCGTCGGGCTCGGCGCCGCTGGCATCGCACTGCTCGGGGCTCATGTAGTGCAGCGTGCCGACCAGCTCGCCCAGGCGCGTGCCCAGGGTCGCGGCGCGCCCGGCCTCGTCGATGAGCGCCGCGACGCCGAAGTCGATGAGCCGCGGCCGACCATCGTCGCCGACCAGGATGTTGCTCGGCTTGAGGTCGCGGTGCACGACGCCGTGGCCGTGGGCGTGGTGCACCGCGCGGCAGACCTCGACCATCGCGGCGATCCGATCGCGCCGCGACACCGCGCGCGCCCACGCGGTGATCGGCTGCGCGCCCGGGATGAACGCCAGCGCGAAGTAGGGCAGGGGCCCGAGCTCGCTGTCGTAGGTCGCGGCCTCGTGGATCTCCGCGATGCCCGGGTGGCGGAGGCGACCGAGGATCTCGGCCTCCTGGGCGAAGCGGCGGCGCAGCGCGTGGGCCCCGACGCCGGCGCGGAGGATCTTGAGCGCGACCGTGCGCCTCGGCGCGCGCTGGGTCGCCTCGTACACGGTGCCCATCCCGCCGTGGCCGATCACGCGACCGAGCGTGTACTGCCCGATGGTGCGGCCCTCGAGCCACGCGCGCGGCGTGACCCCGAGGCCGAGCGCGACCGGCTCGAGGAAGCCCTGCGAGGCCGCGTCGGCGGCGAGGAGCGCGAGCACCTCGTCGCGCATGGACCCGTCGTCGCCGCAGCGTCGCGCCAGCTCGGCGTCGCGCTGCTCGGGCGGGAGCTCGACGAGCTCGAGGAAGAGCGCATCGGCGTCGACGGGTCCGTCGTCGTCGCTCACGGACGACATGGCGGCGCGTCCTGCAGGTAGCGGTACAGCTTGGCCCGCGCCAGTCGGAACGTGCGCTCGACGCTGCGCAGCGGCACGCCGGACACCGCGGCGATCTCGTCGTGGGCCATGCCGGCGAAGAACCGCAGCTCGACGATCCGCGCCGCGAGCTCGTCCTTGGCCGCGAGCCGGTCGAGCGCGGCGTCGAGGGCGAGCAGATCGACGACCTCACCGTACGCGTCGGCGATCGCGAGGTCGTCGAGCGGCACGGTGCCCTGGCCACCGCCGCGCTTGACCCGGCCGCGGGTCCGCGCGTGGTCGACGAGGATGCAGCGCATCGCCCGGGCCGCGGCCGCGAGGAACTCGCCGCGGCTGGCCCACGACGGATCGTCGCCGACGCGCATCCATGCCTCGTGCACGAGCGCGGTGGTCTGCAGCGTGTGATCGCCCCGCTCGCGCCGCATCAGCCCGTGGGCGAGGCCGTGCAGCTCGGCGTAGAGCGTCGACCACGTCTCGGTGTCGATCGACGCCGGCGCCCGCGCGCCCGCGGCCTCCCGATCGATCGCACCGCCGACGGACATCGCCGCCAGCGTAGACCCGCGGGCGGGCCCGGGGGAATCACGTGGGTCGCTCGTCGCCGCGTCACGACCGCGGCGTAGCGGCCGTCACAGCTCCGGCATCACTGCAGATACCACGGGGTCGCAACCGCGCTGCGGCACTGCCAGTTGAAGCTGCGCAGCTGGCCGATCTCGCCCCGGGTCGCGAAGCCCTCGACCAGCGCGTCGGCGGCCGCGCGCAGCTCGGCGTCGGTGCCCCCGTCGTGCCACCACGCCATCGCGACCACGTACGCGCTCTCGCCCCAGTGCTCCTCGTACTCGTCGGGCTCGTCGGCGTCGGTGCCGACGCCCATCCAGTAGAACGGGCGGCCCTCGCCGTCGAGGCCGTCGCGCGCGACGATGCGACCGAGCTGCGCGATCGCGGTCTTCCCCGGAGCCGCGGTCGCGGCGTCGCGCTCGCGCGTCCACGCGTCGAGGCCGTCGGCCAGGATCGCGCTCATCCACGGGCTGCAGCCGACGTAGCCGTAGTCCTCGCCGTGGGCCTCGGCCTCGTGGGCGAAGCACCGCGCGTCGGGATCATCGTAGCCGGGCGGGAAGCTCGATTGCACCTCGAGGTACGCGGCGACGGCCTCGTCCGCGTAGCCCGCGAACGTCGCGGCCGCGTCGTCGGACACGATCTCGGCCCAGACGTACGCGAGCAGGGCGAAGCCGGCGTGGCGCTCGGTCCAGAAGTCCGCGCCGCCGCCGTACCCGGGATCGGACCACAGATCGTGGGCCCGCGTCGCGATCGACTCGGCGAACTCGCGGAAGCGATCGTCGCCGGTGAGCAGATAGTGGATCGCGGCGTGCTGCGCGTAGTGGTACTTCAGATCGTCGGCTGCACCCGGCACGGGGATCTGCACGCCCGCGCCCGCGCCCGACGACTCCGCGACGTAGCGCGCGGTCTCGCGGTACGCCGTCGACAGCGGCGACAGCGATCCGCTGCGCGCGTAGCCGCGGTAGTGCGCCGTGCCGCGATCGTACAGCCACGAGCCGGTGTCGCCGCTCGCGGCGTCGAAGGCGTCGTAGCCGTAGGCCTCGTAGTCGCACAGATCGGCCCACGCCGCCTGGGCCCCGACCGCGTCGTCGACCGGCAGCTGCACGCCGGTGACCTGGCTGTCGGCGAGCCACGTCGCGGGCAGCAGCGCCCAGACGCGCGGGCCTGCGGTGCCGTCGGCGACCACGAGCGTGTCGGCGACCGGCACCGCGTCGAGCGTGGGGCCGGCGACGCCGAACTCGACGTCGATGTCGCGCTCGCCGGCGATCTCGAGGTCGATCTGGATCTGCACCGCGCGCGCGCTGCCGTCGGCGTGGTTCGCGAGCACGCGGCGGGCGCTCGGCGTCTCGCTGCCGTCGACGCGCACCGTGATCGCGTCGCCGTCGTCGAGCGCGCCCGGCCACAGCGGCACCGCGAAGTTGATCCGCTGCGCGCCCGAGACGCCATCCTGCGGCACGAGGTGCACGACGACGGCCTCCGCCGGCGTCGGTCCGTCGGTGGTGCTGTCGGGATCGGTCGTCGGGTCCGTGGGATCGGTCGGGTCGGTGGGGTCCGTCGGGCTCGTGGTCGGATCGCCCGAGGCGTCGGTGCCGGAGGCGTCGGTGCCCTGCGAGCTCGGGCCTTCGGCCGACGACGGACCCGAGGCGTCGGCCGAGCTGTCGCCGAAGCTGCTCGCGCCGTCGTTGCCGCCCGCGTCACCGCAGGCCACGGCGGCCGCGAGCGCGAGGGGACCCAGGGGGCGCAGGGAATCGATCGGGTGCATGGGAGGCGTTGCGACGATCGCCCAGGTCGTCCGCCAAGAAAATGATCGGTCCCGTGAAAATACTTGGCGGGCGGGCGGGCCGAGTGTCGCAAGCCCCGATCCGAGCCCATGAACCTGCGACGATTCTCCCTGCTGTGCGCCGTCCTCGCGGCCTGCTCCGATGATTCCAGCCCGGCCGACGACACCGACGGCACCGGGGGGAGCGCCACGACGCCCGGCAGCGCGAGCGGATCCGCGAGCGAGAGCGCGACCACACCCGGCACCGCGACCGAGGGCGACTCGACCGCGGACACCGGCGCGACCGATCCGGACACCGGCACCGACGACACCGGCCCGGTGATCCCGACCGATCACCCGCGCATCTACCTCAACCCCGACAACGTCGCGCGACTCACCGCGGCGCTCGACGACGGGCAGCCCGCCGCGGTGCGCATGCGCGAGATGGTCGACGGCCAGCTCGGCGGCGCCGACTACTACGAGTTCCAGGCCGCCGACGCGGCGCTCATCGGCGCGCTCACGGGGGACGCGAGCTACTGCGCCTACGCGATCGCCCAGACCGACGCGTGGGTGACCGGCGAAGAGGCCCGCGTCGCGAACGGCGAGAACGCCGAGGTCGCCGGCGACAGCTATCTCTACGTCGGCGATCACATCGGCGATCTCTCGCTCGTGCTCGACTGGTGCTACGACGACGTCACCGCCGATCAGCGCATGCGGTGGATCGCCTACGCCGATCAGGCGGTGTGGAACGTGTGGCACCCCGAGGAGGCGACCTGGGGCGGCACCGTGTTCCCGTGGTCGGGCTGGTCGATCGACAACCCGTCGAACAACTACTACTACTCGTTCCTGCGCGCGACGCTGCTGCTGGGGCTGGCGAGCCTGGGCGACAGCGAGTCGGCGCAGACGTGGATCGACACGTTCCGCACCACCAAGATCGAGGAGCAGCTCGTGCCGCGGTTCACCGCGGATCTGGTCGGCGGGGGCTCGCGCGAGGGCACCGGCTACGGCGTGGCGATGTGGCACCTGTTCCAGCTGTACGACCTCTGGGAGGCGAGCACGGGCGAGCGCATCTGGGACCTCAGCCCGCACACGCGCGACTCGCTGGTGAACTTCATGCACATCACGGTGCCGACGCTCGATCGCATCGCGCCGATCGGCGATCACGCGCGCGACTCGACCGCCGCGCTGTTCGACTACCACCGCGCGTACCTGCTGGTGCTGCAGCACCTCGTCGGGCCCGATGATGCGCTCGCGCCGGTGGTGCAGCAGTACCTCGCCGAGTGCTCGGTGCCCGAGATGACGCAGTTCTTCATGCGCTCGGTCGACTTCATGTACACCGACCCGTCGATCCCGACGGCGCCGCTGTCGACGCTGCACGACACCTGGTACGCGCCGGGCACCGGCAGCGTCTTCTTCCGCACCGCGTGGCAGCAGGACGCGACGTGGGGCGGCTTCATCGCGGGGCCGTACACCGAGAGCCACGCGCACCACGATCAGGGATCGCTGCTGGTGTACCGCGGCGAGTGGCTCGGCTACGACGCGAACGTCGACTCGCACTCGGGGATCGTGCAGGGCGAGGGCGTGCACAACCTGGTGCGCATCGACGACGGCGGCGCGCCGGTGCCGATGCTCTCCGAGCAGCAGCCGGCCGAGCTCGTCGCGCTGCACGACACGCCGGAGGTCCTGTACCTCGCCGGCGACATCACACCGATCTACCAAGGTGCGGCGGCGGTCGCTCGCAGCGAACGCGAGGTCGTGCTGCTCGAGGACGAAGGCACGTTCGTGGTCTTCGACCGCGTCGACACGACGGGGGGCGCCCGCGCGATCTGGCAGCTCAACGCGCCGCGGGCCCCGAGCGCCCAGGGCGACGGCTGGCGCGTCGACGGCGACGTCGACGGCCTCGACATCCTCCCGGTGTGGCCGGCCAACGTCGACGCGAGCGTGCTCGACTGGGCCGCGACCGACGGCGACATGCTCGGGGGGTACCGTCTCGATCTCGCGGCCGACCCCGGCGAGGCGCGGTTCCTCGTCGTGCTCGCGCCGCCCGGTGCGGTCGACGTGACCGCGGTCGGTGCGGGCGACGAGCTCGGCGTCGACCTGGACTTCGCCAGCGGCGCGACCGCGAGCGTGCGGTTCACCCGGGACGACTTCGGCGGCTCGCTGGTGTACGCGGCGCCCGGCGGCGCGTCGCTGCATGACGGTGCGCTCGGGCCGGGGATCGACGCGCTCCCGCTGTTCGCGGAGTGAGGTCGGCGCACCCGTTCAGCCGCACGCCGGCGCCTCGGTCGCGCACTCGCAGCCCGGGATCTCCGGCGCGTCGACGCACGCGGTCCACGGCGCGGGCGTGACGTCGCCGAAGCTCGGCAGCGCGACGACCTGATCGTACTGATCCCAGGTGTCGCCGGCTTGGTGCGTGTACCAGGCCAGCGGGGCGTCGGCGGGAGGCGCCACCGCGAAGCAGAACACCTCGTCGGGTCCGCACTGGCAGTCGAGGATCTGCTGGTGGCCGCCCACGGGGACGCAGCCCGCGAAGGCGCACGCGTCTTGGCCGGTGAGCTCGTGGCAGGCGGTGTCCTGCGCGCCGTCCTTCAGCGCGGCGAACGTCGCGGCGGCGCCGGCCCCGATCCACTCGTTCCACAGGACGAGGCCGTCGATCGAGCCCTGCGCGGCGCCGTTGCGGAAGGTGGCGCGCGCGGTGAGCGATTGCAGCTCGCCTTCGCCCGTGAACGACGCCGCCGACAGCGAGCCCTGGGTGTCGTCGGGCTGGAACTCGGTCGCGATCCCGATCGGCTTGGCCATCGTCCAGCTCTGCGGCTCGTGCAGCAGCGGGGCCACCCACGTCTCGTCGAGGACGCCGTCGGCCGAGGTGAGCCGCCAGGTGACGTCGACCTCGAGGCGATCCTCGCAGGCGCAGCCGCCGAGGCTCGGGCACTCGCCGAGCTCCGCGTCGATGCTGCGGATCTCGCCGCCGTCGTACTGCAGCGTCAGCGTGAGGGCGGAAGGATCCGTCGTGCCGGTGTACGTCAGCGGCGGCTCGTTCAACCACGCGATCTGGCCGGTGAACGTGCCCTCGGCCTCGGCGAGGAGGTCGCTGGCGCGCAGGCCGGTGACGCCGACCGCGTCGACGTCGGGCAACACGGTCGGCGTGCGCACGCAGCCCGAGCTCGTCTCGCCGCCGGACTCGCTCGAGCCTGCGGTGCTGCTCTCGCTGGCGAGGTTGGCGTCGGAGTCGACGCCCTTGTCCGCCGTGTCACACGCGAGCAGGCCGAACACCCAGCCCAACCATCGTCGCTGCACCAGACGACCATCCATCAAGGAATCGTACGCTCGCGAGCGTCGCGTGTCGACGCGGCGTGCGGGGACCAGCGGCGCACGAGGTCCTGCGCCACCGCGATCGCCCGATCGTCGAGCGCCGCGATCCACGGCTCGGCCCACGGCAATGCCGCCCGCAGGTGCGCCCGCACGACGGCGACGTCGCCGCCGCCGAGCAGCGCCTCGACGAGCGCCGCCTGCCACGCGGCGAGCTGGGCCTCATCCATGATCGGGCTCCGCCGTCGGCCCCGTCGTCGGCTCCGCCGCGTGGACACACGCCCGCACCGCGTGGAAATCCTCGCGCAAGCGCTCGGCCTCGCCGGGCTCGGACAACCCCTCGCCGATGCGCTCGAGCACCACGACCTCGAGCGCAGGACACCGTGGCAGACACCTCGACAGCAGCGCGAGGACCTCGTCGGGCACGCCGTGGTCGTGGGTGTCGCGGCGGAAGCGGTCCGCGACCGGGCCGTGCGTCCACCAGCTCCCGCCCGAGACGTGGATGCAGCGCGCGCGGTGCAGCGGATACGTCGCGAGCACCGCGTCCGCGTCGAGGTCGTAGTTCACGAGCTGGCACCACAGGTTGTGCAGGTCGAGCACGAGATAGCCGTCGACGGCGTCGAGCACGTCGGCGATCATCGGGCCCTGCTGCCACGGCTCGTCGGGCGCGAGCGCGAGCGCGAGGTTCTCGATCCCGACCGGCACGCCGGTCGCCGCGGCGATGCGCGCGAGGTTGTTCGTCAGCACCGCGCGCGCGCGCGGGCCGTCGGGCATCGGCAGCGGCGCGCCGGCGATGCGATCGCCCGCGAGCATGAAGCCGAGGTGCTCCGAGATCCCGCACAGCGGTCGTCGCCCGATCTCGTCGGCGAGCCGCTCGAGCCACGGGCCATGGCGCGCCTCGCCGTCGACGCTGCCCGCCGAGTAGGTCACGCCGTGGCCCCACAGCCGGCCCGCCGCCGCGTAGTGATCGAGCAGCACCGGGATCCACCCGGGCACCTCGCGCGCGCCCCAGCCCTGATCGAAGCTCCACTCGATCGCATCGACGAGCCCCTGCTCGAACAGCGGGATGATCGCGGCGCGGTACGCCTCGTCGAGCATCAGCGACAGGCCGACGTGCGCGGTCATGGGGGGGACGCCATCACGGTGCGTCAGCGTGCCCGGTTCGAGCGCCCGAGGTCAGCCCATCCCGCACGGCCCGCACTCCCACGTCTTCGGCGGCGGCGGAGCGGGCTCGACGGGTGGAGCGACCGGGCGCACGACCGGGGCCGGTGTCGCGACCGGCCGTGCGATCGGGCGCACCACGGGGATCGGCGCGGGCGGATTGGCCCGGGCGCCCATGCCTGCGAACGGTGCCTGCGCCTGCGGTCGATCGCCCTGGGCGGTCGCGCAGCCCGCCGCGGGCGCGACCGTCGTGATCAACGCGGCGGCGCCGAGGCCGGCCCGCAGGTGCTCCATCATCGCTCGGGGCAGGTGCATGACCCCGGAACGCCGCCCGAGCAGGGCGACTTTCACCGCGTCACTCGACGCGCAGCCGCAGCACGAGGCGATCGCCGCCGTCGTCGGCGTCGACGCGCAGCGGCAACTCCCAGATCCCGGGCGCGTCGAGCACGACCGGCTCGAGCCGCCACCGCGTCGCATCGACGGCGATGACCTCGGGGAGCTGCTCGGCCTCCAGCGTGCCGTCCTCGAGCGCGGGCGCCTCGACGTCCACGCCCGTCGGCGCGCCGTCGTTGCGCGACGCCACGATCACATCGAGGGCGAAGGGCTCGACCGTCGGCGGCCACGCGTCCGCGTCGGCGTCGAGCGTCACCTCGAACAGCCCGTCCTCGGTCGGGTAGGCGACGCCGAGCCGCATCGTGACGGGCTCGGGGCTGTTGGGATCGGTCCAGACGCAGCCCTCGTCGCAGGCCGTCATGAACAGCCCGCCGGTGAGGACCAGGCGTCGTGCGAGGGTCCGTGCGGGGATCATGACGACTACCGTGGGTCGCGGCCGCGGGGTCACCAAGCGCAGTCACTGCGGGGACCGAGCGCCGCCCCCTGAACGCCCTGCCGGCCCGAGAACCGCACGGCAGGGGGCCATGACGGCCGGTCTGTGCGGCGTTCGAGGTCCGGGGACCGGAAGCTTGATTTTGATAATAATGTTCATTATCAATGACCCCGATGTCGCCCCTGCCCCGCGTCGCCGCGGTCCTGCTCGTCGTCGGGTGTGCCGCCGACGAACCCTCGACGACGATGCTCGTCGGCCTCGATCCCACCGACGCGCCGATCGCCGAGCTCGATCCGAAGTGGCGGGCGCGCTTCACCGCGGGCGATGCGGTCTTCGAGCGGGTGTACCGCGAGAGTCAGGGACTCGGTCCGCTCTACGTCCGCACCGCGTGCGCGGCGTGCCACGCCGACGACGCGAAGGGCCCCGGCTTCGTGACCAAGATGGCCGCGACGCCCGACGCCGCGGCGCTGCTGCAGTGGGGCGACACGGCGCGGCCGTACACCGCCGCGGGCGCGAGCACGCCGATCGCACCGCCCGACGATCCGCGCGTCACCGTCTCGCGGCGCATGGGCCCCGCGGTGTTCGGCCGCGGCTACCTCGAGGCCATCGACGACGCCGAGATCCTCCGCGTCGAGCGTGAGCAGGCCGAGCTCGTCGGTCCGATCCGCGGCGTCGCCAACCGCGTCGCGTGGCACGCCGAGATCGCCTCGGACGGCCGCTTCCACGACTACGCGGCCGGCGACACCGGGCTCATCGGTCGCTTCGGGCTCAAGGCCGGCGTCGCCACGCTCGACGACTTCGCGGCCGCGGCGTTCTTGGGCGACATGTCGATCACCTCGCCGCTGCGCCCGAACGAGCTGCCCAACCCCGATGGCGTCACGGACGACATGCACGCCGGCGTCGACATCGTCGCCGACGACGTGAACCTCGCGGCGGACTACGTGCGCCTGCTCGAGCTGCCGCTGCGGCCCGACGTCGACGATGGGGACGACGGCGCCGCGCTGTTCGAGGAGATCGGCTGCGCGACGTGCCACGTGCCCACGCTGCACACCCGCGCCGACTGGCCGATCGCGGCGCTCGCCGACATCGACGCGCCGATCTACTCCGACCTGCTGCTGCACGACATGGGCGCCCAGCTGGCCGACGGCGTCACCGACGGCCTGGCCGGTCCGCAGCAGTGGCGCACCGCGCCGCTCATCGGTCTGCGTCACCTGCGGGCGTACCTGCACGACGGCCGCGCCGAGACGATCGAGGACGCGATCCTCGCCCACGGCACCACCGATTCGGAGGCCGCGGAGGTCACCCGCGCCTTCCTCGAGCTCGACGACGACGACCGCGACGCGTTGCTCGCGTTCGTCGAGGCGCTCTAGCTCCCCACGCTGCACCACTGCTCGAGACCACCATGCGAATCCACGCCATCCCGCCGTTCACCACCCTGTCCCTCGTCGTCGTCGTTTCCGCGGTCGTCGGCTGCGCCACTCTCCTCGTCGGCTGCGCCGAGACTGACGACTCCGCCGACGCCGAGGCCGAGACCGTCGACGCGGTCAAGCGCATCGTCGCGACCGATCTCGAGGCGCTCCACGCCGCCGCCGTCGCATTGCAGGCCGCCGCGCCGGCGCCCGACGCCGACGGCTGGAACGCCACCGACGACGCCGCGGCCGTCGACGAGATGCGCCGTCACTGGTCCGACGCCCGCAACGCGTACGAGCGCATCGAGGGGGCGATCGCGGTGCTGTTCCCCGACCTCGACGCGTCGACGGACGAGCGCTACGACGGCTTCCTCGCCGAGGGGCCCGACGACGACCTCTTCGACGACGAGGGCGTCACCGGTGTCCACGGGATCGAGCGGATCCTCTGGGCCGATGCGCACCCGGCCTCGACGATCGCGTTCGAGTCGGCGATTCCCGGCTACACCGCCGCCGCGTATCCGGCCGACGCGGCCCAGGCCACCGCGTTCCGCGACGCGCTGCTGCAGCGGCTCGTCGACGACATCGCGCTCATGCAGACCAGCTTCGAGCCGCTGGCGCTCGACGCCGCTGCCGCGTACGGCGGCGTGCTCGGATCGATGTCCGAGCAGATCGAGAAGATCGAGCTCGCGGCGACCGGCGAGGACGAGTCGCGCTACGCCCAGCACACGCTCGCCGACATGCGCGCGAACCTCGAGGGCGGCCGGCTGATCTTCGCCGCGTTCGAGCCGTGGCTCGAAGAGGAAAACGGCGACGCGGTGATCGCGGACGTGCACGCGCGCTTCGACGCCGTGCAGGCCGCCTACGACGCGCTGCCGGGCACCGCGCTGCCGGCGATCCCCGAGGGCTGGAACCCCGACGCGCCCGACGCCGACGATCTCGCGACGCCCTATGGCACGCTGTGGTCGCTGCTCGTCGACGAGGTCGACCCGGAGCAGCAAGACCGCATGGTCTCGCGGATGTCCGAGGCGGCCGATCTGCTCGACATCCCCGTCCTCCCGTGAACGCCATGACCCGCACCACCGCACGTCTCCTCGCGCTCGTCCTCGTCTCCGTGCCGGTCGCGTGCGACGGGGGCGACGACGACGCGGAGGGCGGCGAGTTCATCGCGTTGCAGCGCGACTTCGCCGGCGTCGGCACGTGGGAGGTGATGTGGTCCGGCGCGGGCGAGGCGATGGCCGCCCATCCGGCCGGCATGCGCACGGTCTACGTCAACGATCCGCCGCCGGCGGGCGACGAATTCCCGACCGGCACGATCCTCGTGAAGACGATGGAGTCGAGCGCGGTGGACACGGGCCTGCTCATCCACGCGATGGCCAAGCGCGGCGGCACGTTCAACCCCGACGCCAACGGCTGGGAGTGGTTCGAGCTCGCGCTCGACGACGAGGATCGGCCGATCATCATCTGGCGCGGCGAGGCCCCGCCGGACGGGCATTGCTACGGGTGCCCGCCGGGGGTGGATCCGGCGACGGCCAAGGGGATGGTCGACTGCAACATGTGCCACGCGGCGGCGGCGGAGAACGACTTCGTGCACAGCGTGAAGCTGCGGTAGGTCGATCTAGCCGAGGGGATCGGGGTCCACCACCGCGGCAAGGGCGGCAGTTGGATGGAGTTCGCGGACACGAGGAACGGCAGGAGTAAGCCTCAGACGGTGGGCCTTAGGAGCGCCTGGCCAAGAGGTGTCGGGTGGAACGCACGCACCGTCCGAGGGATCAGCTGCCGCGCCTGGACGGCACAGCAGCCGCTGCTGCCCCCCTTGGCCCCGACCACGAGCCGCCATGCCACCCAGGCTCGGGGGGCTCTGCCCGCGTCTACCCCCGCGCGAACGCCGACAACCTCCAGTACTTCAACTCGGAGGCCCTTGAGCTTCTGATCCGCAGGAGGGACTGCACATCGAAGAGAACTTGGCCATACTCGTCCCGAGTGAGTTCGCGCCGCTTCACCCGTCTTGCTGCCGCGCAGCTGGACTACCATCCTGCCGCCGTCTACGATCGTCGCTCGCTCATCGAGGATCCGCTCGCCGGGCTCGAAGACGCGCTCGCGGTCCCGACCGAACTCTTCGGAGAACGACGCGCCCTTCGAGGTCGCGTGCGGAGTGCCTACCTGAGGTCACTCCGTCCCAAGGTGCTTGAAATTGTGAAGGCGTGCGCCAGCTGGGACGTAGATCTCCTGGTCTTTCCAGAGTACTCGATTCCGTGGGAACTGCTTGAGGCAATCGCCGCTCTCGCCAACAACGTTACCGTCGTTGCTGGCACGCACAGCGTCGACCGCGGAGGACTCGTGGACGGTGTCTACGCTCGGCTGGGACTGCCGCCAGAACAGGCCCCGCGAGTGGGAACCGCGGTTGCTCCGGTTCTCCGTGCGGGGCGAATCCTGGGAATGGTGGGCAAGATGTCCCCTTCGCGTGTGGAAGAAGCGGGGCAATCGTTCATCCCGAGCGGAGAGTGGCGCTCTGTCCGATGCCCTGAGGAGAGCGGGATAAGCAATCTGGGCGTGTTGATCTGCTTGGACTTCCTGCGCCGCTGTCACACCCAGAACGAGGATGTAGTCGGAGCATCCGATAACGTCGAGATCTTCGCGGTCCCCTCGCTTACGCCGTGGCACTCCCTCGACGACTTCGCATCAAGGGCAAGGGAAGAGTCGAGGCGCTACAAGCGACCCGTCGTCTACGCGAACACCGCCTCCCACGGAGGTACGACCATCTATGCCGACGATGATCCAGCAAGTCCCCGGAGGGACTTCCCCGGCGACACCCTCGTTCTTGGACGTGGAGACGAGGGCGTCGTCGTCGCTGATGTGGACTTGGGTACAATCTCTCCCGGAGAATCTACCGCGTACGACCACATCCGACCGGTGCGTCCGTTCGCAGCTGCTAGTCTTGTGTATCGCAACACCTCTCTTGTAGATGAATACGCGGAATGGAGTACACAGTACGCCAAGCGGCTGACTCAAGGGCTCCTCCTCGAAGACGCCATCAAAGGGATCGACGAGGCGCGCGACCTGCTCCTGCGGATCGTAGCGCAGGGCCCTGGGGTGCTCAGGACAAGGATTTCGCTATTGCTCGACGGCCTCCACTACATTTCCACGGTAGACGAAATTCGTCAGTATACACGCGACGTGCTGCTCCCGGGCAACGCGCTTCCCCTTGCGTGGGTGCGTCGCGGTCTGGCGCATGGGACGAAGCAAGTTGTGGCCTCCTGGCGGCGTACGCATGAGCGCGGACTCGAAGACGTCGAGCGCCGTCTCGCAAGTGCAGCCCGGGAGGGGGCGCCTGCTGCCGATGCAACGCAGCTGGCGCAGGAAGCCCTCTGGGCGATCACCAGTGAGGTCCGCGGCCCGCACGATGGTGATGAGGCTCCTGCTGCCGATGGTAAAATCCGCGCCGCGGTGGGCATCTTTGTGGAGCACTTGATGGTCGACAACAAGGATGTCGAGGTCGATCTAGAAGCGGCCGACTTTCACGCGGCGGAGCAGAGAATCCAGCGCCTAATGACGGATGCCGCAGCGGTGCTTCGAGTTAGTCCAACAGACTCGCTCGTCGTCGAGCTAAACAAGATGAAGGTCCAAAGGGCACGCATCTTGCTGAATCAACAGCGGCAAAACGATGCAGCCGCAGTGCTGACGGAGGTCGAGGCCGGAGGCTTTGGCCCACAAGATCTCGCTCGCTTCGCGGTTGCGTGGGCGGTGGCCGGCAAGCCAGACGAAGCGCGTCGGGCGTTGGCCAGCCTACCGCCAGAGTACGTGGCAAGCGAACTAGCCGCCGTCGAAGCGCGCATCTCGATCGCAGAGGAGGAGATTCCGCCGTCTCTTCCCAGGGACCCTGCGGTGATGAGCGCAGCGGCGTGGTTGCAATCAAGACGCGGCCTGCTATCCGACGCGCTGCGCATGGCGCGCGAGGCCATTGAACTGAGCCACGATTCATATGGACTGCTCGGGCCCTATGTATTGCTTGTCCAAATTCTCTACGCAAGTGTATGGGAGGATGACGGGGTGCTAGTCCCTGTGCCAACGTCCGAGCGTGCAAACGTCATAGCCATGATTGAGCGACTGCGACACGAGCATGCATCTGCGTGGCTCTCAATGGCGCGCCAGCCAAACGCAGAACAGTTGCGGACTGTGCTCGAGTCGGCGGATGAAGGATATCGGGAAACCACCTATGATATCGACGCATGGCAAGCTGTAGATGCGTCCAGCCGGGAGGTAGCGGCAGAGGTTCGAGCCGCGGTGCAGCTTGCCGAGAACGGCGATGTTGAAGCAGCGCAGGAGCTTTGGTCGAGTAGCCATGCCTGGTGGGGGGATTTGCGTCGTGTTCGCCTCCTCGTCGCAGCGGGACGAATCGCCGAGGCCCGGAATGCTATTGAGATCCTCGCGGCGCGATTTCCTGACCGCGGGCCAATCGAGTACTTCGCTGCCGGCCTCTGTCAAGAGGCAGGGGACCTCGAAGACGCCGCGCGGCATGCGAAACGCGCGTTCGAGCAAGTCCCGGGGGGAGGGTACCGCCTCCTCCTTGTACAGTGTCTAAGCGAACTCGGAAAGGTCGAGGAGGCATGGAAGTTGGTCGAGGATGTCTGGCAGAGCGCAGGGCCGGCGCAGGTGCGGGCCGCGGCCCTTCTCGCGGACCGTATTCGCCAGAAGA
>LNFB01000219.1 GCA_001464385.1 Deltaproteobacteria bacterium Ga0077550
TCTTGCTTCTGATCGTCTTGCTTCTGATCGTCTTGCTTCTGATCGTCTTGCTTCTGATCGTCTTGCTTCTGGTCGTCCTGCTTCTGATCCCCGGACTCGCCGCCGTCCTCGGAGCCGCCGTCCTCGGAGCCGCCGTCCTCGGAGCCGCCGTCCTCGGAGCCGCCCGACTCGGAGCCCTGGTCCTCGTCCTTCTCCTCGTCCTCTTGCTCCTCTTCCTTCTTCTGCTTGCGCAGCAGGGCGAGCTCGAGGTTCCACTTGGCGTTCTCGTGGTCGGGGCGGGCCTTCAAGCAGTCGATGTACCGGGCGATCGCGCCGTCGAAGTCCTCGGCGTCCAGCGCGAGGTTGCCGAGCTCGTACAGGGCGCTCGCGCGGACCTCGGTGTCGTCGGCCTCGCTCGCCCGCTCGAAGGCCGTGCGCGCCGGCTCGAGCTCGCCCTTGGCGAGCAGCGCCAGGCCGCGATCGAAGCTGATCTCGGGGCGCTCGCCGAGCCGCTCGACCGCGCGGTCGTAGTGGCCCAGGGCGCCGTCGTGGTCGCCGGCCTCGTAGGCGTCGATGCCGGCCTCGACGTCCGCGTCGGTGCTGGCGAGCTTGTCGGCGAGCCAGCCAGCGAGCAGGACGCCCGCGATGCCACGCAGGCCGATCATGCCTCGACCCTCCTGCGCCGCTCGGGCAGCGCGAGCGCGATCACCAGCAGCAACAGCGCCGGGATCACGAAGAACGAGAACCCCTCGTCGCGGAGGATCTCGATCGCGACCTCGCGGCGCGACCGCGACAGCCCCTCCAGCATCGTGCGCACCTCGTCGAGGCCGAAGTGGTCGGGATCCACGTGGACGAACGCGCCGCCGGTGGTCTTGGCGATCTCCTCGAGGAGCTCGGCGTCGATCCGGGTCATCACGTAGTTGCCCTGCTCGTCGGTGACGAAGCCGTCGGGGTTGCCCTCGGCGTCGAACTTCTGCACCGGCTCGCCGGACTTGGAGCCGATGCCGACCGTGTAGACGCGCACCCCGAGCTGCGCGGCCTGCTTGGCGATGTCGAGCGGGCGGCTCTCGGTGTCCTCGCCGTCGGTCAGCAGGATGATCGCCTGGTCGTTCTCGGCCGCCGGGATCGCGCCGGCCCCCTCGCCGTCGGGGAGGGCGTCGAGGTCGGTCGCGGTGGCGTCGTCGGCGTCGCCCTTGCGCGCGTCGACGAGGAACTCGAGCCCGAGCTTGAGCGCGCGGCCGATCGCGGTGCCGCCGGGGTTCTCCGTGCGCGGGTCGGCGGCCTGCAGGTAGGTCTTGAGCAGGCGGACGTCCGCGGTGACCGGGAAGCCGCGCGCGGCCCCGGCGAACACGACCACCCCGAGGCGATCGCCGCGTCGAGATGCGTCGTCGAGGAAGCGCGTCAGCTCGGCCTCGAGCCGCTCGCTGCGGCTCGGGTACACGTCGGCGGCGAGCATCGACTTGCTGTAGTCGACCGCGAGCACGACATCGAGGCCGCTGGCGGGGATGACCTTCGCCTTGCCGCCGTACTGCGGGCGCAGCAGGCCGACCGCGATGCACGCGACCGCGAGCGTCACCAGGATCGCCTGGGCGAGGCGGTTGCCGTGGTGCACCGAGGCGAGCAGCCGCGACACGAGCTCGGGGCGGCCCAGCGCGGCGCGGGCCCGCTTGCGCGCGCGGTCGGCCCAGAGCATCGCGGCGATCACGACCGGCACGGCGAGGGCGGCCCACCACCAGTCGAGCCGACCCCACGCCACCGCGTCGAGGGTGCCGACGGTGTCGGTGGCGGCGGGGTCGACCGCCGCGAGGATCCAGCCGAGGGTCGTCGCGCTCATGGGAACCTCCGCAGCCGCGTGCTCCGCAGCAACACGTCGCCGAGCAGCAGCAGCAGCGCCGGCCACAGCAGCCACGCGTAGAGCTCGGGCAGCACCGACTGCCCCTCGATCTGCGAGGTGTCGAGCTTGTCGAGCAGATCCTGGAAGCTCCCCGACAGCGCGGCCTCGTCGGTGGCCGTGTACGCGAAGCCGCCGGTCGTCGCCGCCACGCGCTCGAGCCGCGCGGGATCGACGTTGCCGTCGTTGCGACCGTGCTGGCCCATCAGCACCGTGTAGATGACGACGCCGCGGGTCGCGGCCTCCTGCGCGATGGTGTCGGGGTCGAGCCCCTCGGCGTTGTGGACCCCGTCGGTGAGCAGGACGATGACCTTGCTCGCGGCCTCGGACTCGCCGAGGCGGTTGAGCGCCATGCCGAGCCCGGCGCCGATCGCCGTGGTGCTGCCGTCCATCGTGCGCAGCGTCAGGCGACGCACCATCGCCCGCAGCACGCCGTGGTCGATCGTCAGCGGCGAGACGGTCGACGCCGTCGAGCCGAAGGCCACGAGGCCGATGCGGTCGCGTGGCCGTCGGGTGATGAACGCGTCGATCACGGCCTGCGCCGCGACCATGCGGCTGGGCGGGATGTCGGGCGTCTCCATCGACTCCGAGAGGTCGAACGCGATGACGATGTCGATGCCCTCGCGCTGGATCCGATCGGCACCGCGGGTCGACTGCGGCCGCATCAGTGTCGCGCACAGCAGCATCGCCGCGGCGAGGCGCAGGCCGTCGGGCACGTCCACGAAGTGCACCGCGAAGCCGCGACCGGCCCGCGCGATGCTGCTCGACCGCGAGAATCGCATCGTCGCCGGGCGCGGCCGCACCCACGCGCGGCCGAGGATCGCGGCGATCGGGAGGACCGCGAGCAGGCCCCACCACGGCTCGTCGAACAGCACGTGGGCGACGCCGTCGCGGAGGATCGCCGCCTCGATCGCGGCGACGCCGAGCAGGGCCGCGAGGGCCCAGCCGAGGGTCGGGAGCACGGCCTTCACGAGGCCTCCTTGTCGGCGGGTGCGGGTGCGGAGTCGGCGTCGGGCGGCTCGGCGTTGGCGGGCGCGGCGGGCTCGGCGGCCGTGGGCACGCTGCGCTCGACGAGGCCGCGCACGAAGCCGAGCGCGTCCTTGGCCTCGTCGTCGTCGGGCCGCATGCGGGCGAACTTCACCAGGTCGCTACGCTGCAGGAACAGCACGATGTCGTCGGCGCCCAGCGGCGCGACGCGATCGGGCTCGCGCACGAGCACGTGGCGGATCTCGTCGGTGGTGCGATCGAGCGCCTCGATGCCGAAGCGCCGCTCGACGTAGCCCTTGCCGATCTCGGTGAGCTGCACGTAGTAGTCCTGGACTCGCCCGTCGGCGAGCAGCGAGCTGCGCTCGAGGTCGTCGAGGGCCTCGAAGGCGACGAGGTGCGGGGGAATCGCGGGGATCTCGACGACCGGCTTGCGCCGCCCGAGGAACCGCCGCAGCAGCAGCCACAACAGGAGCCCGCCGACCAGGGTCGCGAGCACCGAATAGAGGATCGTCTCGGCCAGGGTGTTGGGGTACTCGATGGAGATCGGCGGATCCTCGAGCTTGCGCGTCGGCTCGGCCTCGTTGGCCAGGAGCGCGTCGACGGTGAACGCCACCGGTGGCACCGACACCGTCTGGATCGCGCCCTGCGGATCGACGTAGGTCAGCGCGATGCTCGGCGTCTGCGCCGGCCCCGGTGCGAAGTGCTGCAGCCGCACCGAGAAGGTCTTGCGCAGGCCCTCGCCGGTGACCTCGGGCTCACCCTCGGTGACGTCGACCAGGTGCAGCGGCTCGAACTTCACGCCGATGGGCAGGTTGACGCTGTAGCCCCGGGCGAACGCCGCGGTGATCTCGAGCGTGAGCATGTCGCCGACGTGCGAGGGATCGGGCGACAGCCGCGTGGTCACGGCGATCGGCGACTCGACCGACGTGGGCTCGGCCGACGCGACCGGCCCGGCCGCGGGTTCGGCCTCGGTCGGGGCCGGCGCGGCGAGCAGGGCTGCGCCGACGACCCAACGGGCCCAGAGCGCGGCGACGGCGATCAATGGCGCATCCTCCGGTTGCGACCGGTGAAGTACGCGACCAGCGGCCGCTGCCAGTCCTCGCCGCAGCGGACGTTGACGGTGGCGAGCGATAGCTTGCGCATCAGCCGTTCGAACGCGCTGCGCTCGCGGGCGACCTGCGCGGCGTAGCGGGCAGCGGCGCCGCGGCCCAGATCGACGAATTCGTCGTCGCCGAGCTCGAGCAGCTCGAGGTCCTCGATCGCGACCAGCCCGAGCGGTGGCAGGGCCAGCTCGATCGGATCCTCGACGCGGATCGGGATCACCTCGTGGCGGCGCCGCGCGATCTTGAGGGCGTGCTCGAACCGCGGGTCCCAGCTCGCGCCGTTCTCGTCGACGGAATCCACGAAGTCCGAGATGAGCACCGCGACCGAGTGCCCCTTGGCGATGCGGGCCAGGTACTCGAGCGCGACCGAGGGCCGCGTGCGGCGGCTGGTCGGCTCGTGGGTGAGCACGCGCTGCACCACCGAGAGCACGTGCTTGCGGCCGCTGCGGGGCGGCACGAAGGCCTCGACCTTGTCGGTGAACCCCAGCAACCCGACGCGATCGTTGTTGCTGATCGCCGAGAACGCAAACGTCGCGGCGAGTCGCGCGACCAGCTGCCGCTTGTCGTAGTCGCGCGAGCCCAGATCGAGGCTCGCGGACATGTCGACCAGGAGCATCACCGTCAGCTCGCGCTCCTCGGTGAACAGCTTGACGTGCGGGGCACCGGTGCGGGCGGTGACGTTCCAGTCGATGGTGCGCACGTCGTCGCCGGGCTCGTAGGCCCGGACCTCGCTGAACGCGATGCCCTGGCCCTTGAACACCGACTGGTACGAGCCCGCGATGTGCTGCTCGACCAGCCGCGAGGTCTGGATCTCGATGCGACGGATCTCGCGCAGCAGCTCGGTGGTGCGCGCCTTCGCCTCTTCGTTGCTGAGCCCCTTCACGGCGTGGACCTCGGGTGGGCCAGCGTCACGGCACCTGCACGTGCTCGAGGATCTGCCGGGTGATCTGCTCGACCGTCTTGCCCTCGGCCTCGGCCTCGTACGAGAGGATCACGCGGTGGCGGAGCACGTCGGGGGCGATCGCCTTGACGTCCTCGGGGCTGACGTAGCCGCGGCGGCGCAGGAACGCGTGGGCGCGGGCGGCCTGGAACAGCGCGATCGAGGCGCGCGGCGAGGCGCCGAACTCGATGAACGGCGCGAGCTGGGCGAGGCCGGCGGCGCCGGGGCGGCGCGAGGCGCCGACGACGTCGACGATGTAGCGCTGCACCGGCTCCTCGACGATGATCTCGTCGATCGTCTTGCGCACGCGCTCGAGGTCCTCGGGGCCGATCACGGCCTCGGCCTTGGGCCGCGTCGTGTGGGCGCCGGTGCCCATGCGCTTCATGATCTTCAGCTCGTCCTCCGAGCTGGGGTAGTCGACCTTGATCTTGAACATGAAGCGATCGAGCTGGGCCTCGGGCAGGTTGTACGTGCCCTCCTGCTCGATCGGGTTCTGCGTGGCCAGCACCAGGAACGGCGAGGGCAGGGGATAGGTCGTGTCGCCGACGGTGACGTGGCGCTCGGCCATCGCCTCGAGCAGCGCGCTCTGGACCTTGGCCGGGGCGCGGTTGATCTCGTCGGCCAACAGCAGGTTGGTGAAGATCGGGCCCTGCTTGTTGGTGAACGTGCCGCTCTGGTGGTTGTAGATGACCGTGCCGATGACGTCCGACGGCAGGAGGTCGGGCGTGAACTGCACCCGCTTGAACTGCAGCTGCAGCGTCTGGGCGAGCGTGTTGACCGTGAGCGTCTTGGCCAGGCCCGGTGCGCCCTCGAGCAGGACGTGGCCGCCGCACAAGAGGCCGATGAGCAGCCGCTCGATCATGTCGTTCTGCCCGACGATGACCTTGTGGACCTCGGCGTACAGTCGCTCGAGGAACGCGGACTCGCGCTCGACCAGTTCACTCACCACTCGGATGTCGTAGGCTGCAAGGCTCATGCTGGGTTCCGAAAGCGGAGAAGGGGCGTCGTCGGGCGCGCCGGGGACTCGGTCGGTGATGCGGCGGTCGGGCCCCGGGAGGCCGCCGCCCTCGCCCCGACCGCATCGCGGTCGCCCGCGGCGGTCGCCTCTCGCGCGGACGGCGGGGCGCCGCCGACCGCGAGACGGGCGGGATTATTCCCACGGCCCCCAGCCCACGCAAGTCCCCGCGGTTGCCCGCGATGGGCGCGGCTTTCGGCCCCTTGGTCGACGAGGGGCGCCGACGCCGGGTACGGAGGCATCGCGGCGGGGCGTGGGGCGTTTGACCGCCAACCGAGCGTGGTCTACAAGCTCGGCTTCATGGCGAATCCTCCGAAGAACGAGCGCATGTTCGACCTCCGGGTCGTCCACCGGTACATCGGCGCGGGCCGGCTCGAGAAGGAAGAGTATGACGCCCACCTCGAGTCGCTGGTCGACGTCGCCGAGAACGTGCGGCCGCGCGAAGAGGGCGGCGACGAGGACGGCTACGATCGCCCGGTCGCCGCGGCGAACGAGCCCCGGCGCCTGCCGCTGTCGGCGATGTTCGTGCGGCCGAAGCTCGACGACGACGACGATGACGACGACGACGACTTCGACGACGACGAGGACGACGACGACGACGACGAGGCGGACGGCGACAAGGGCGACGCCGACAAGGGCGACGGCGAGAAGGCCGACGCCGACAAGGGCGACGGCGAGAAGGCCGACGAGCCGGGCGACGCCGAGGGCTGATCGGTGTGCCGGCGATGCGCGCCGCCACCGTTGCGGTGACGATGCTCGGCGCGCTCGCGTCGAGCGCCTGTCGGCGCGTCGACGGGGATGAGCCCGGGCCCGTCGCGATCGAGCGGGCGGCACCCGAGGTCGCACGGCCCACGACGACGACGACGTTCGTCGTGCCCGACTTCGCCGCGGTCGCCACCCGCGTCGCGCCGTCGGTGGTGACGGTGATCGCGTCGGTGCGCGAGGTCGGTCGCGGGGTCCGCGGGGTCGGCAGCGGCATGGTCGTCCACGCCAACGGCCAGGTCCTCACCAACGCGCACGTCGTCGCCCAGGCCAGCGCGGTCGAGATCGAGCTCGCGTCGGGCGAGCGGTTCGCCGCGAAGGTCGCGTTCGCCGACGACCTCCTCGATCTCGCGCTGCTCGAGCTCGTGGCGTCTCCGCCCTCGACCCCGATCGCCTTCGCGCCCGTCAGCTTCTCGACGCGCGCGCCGACGCCGGGGGCGTGGGTGATGGCGGTCGGGCAGCCCTTCGGCCTCGGGCACACGGTCACCGTCGGCGTGATCGGGGGCCTCGGCCGCGATCACGACGACCTCGGCCGCCCCGATGGGCTGCGCGAGGACGGCATCTGGAACTTCATCCAGACCGACGCGTCGATCAACATCGGCAACTCGGGCGGTCCGCTCGTGGACGCCGACGGCCAGGTCGTCGGCATCACCACTGCCGTGCGCAACGACGGGCAGGGCCTCGCGTTCGCGGTGCCGGCCGCGATGGCGCGCCGGTTCCTCGACGAGGTGTGGACGTACGGCCGGGTCCGGCACGCACGGCTGGGGATGAACGCCCAGAACGCCGACGAGGGGGTGCTGGCGGGGCGCGGTCGGGTGGTGCAGGTCACCGCGGTCGATCCCGCCGGACCGGCCGCGGCCGCGGGAATCCAGACCGGCGACGTCGTGCTCGCGATCGAAGGAGCGCCGGTGCGGCGCGTGTCGGACGTCGCCTACCGCACCCAGCTCGGTGGCGTGGGGACGCGGCTGACGTTCACGATCGCCCGCGGCGACGGGGCGGACGTCGAGGCCGTGCTGATTCCGAGCGAAGCCGGGCGGTAGCCGACGCCGGCCCACTTTGCACCGGCACATGCCGGGGACGCGACTGCGCGCCGCCGCGTGCGTCCTCTATGATGGGTGCGTCGCCGGATCGTCGGCGGCGCCCTCCACCTGAACTGGAAGCTCCCATGAACATCAACGCTGAACGTTTCTTCGCCCTGACCGCCATGCTCGCCGCGCCCCTCGTCACGGCCTCGGCCTGCGTCATCACCGACGGCGACGACGACACCGGTGCCAGCGCCAGCGCCTCGGCGTCGAACACCGCCGGCACCGACGGCACCAGCGGGGGCACCGCGAGCGCGACGGTCACCGCGACCGCCACGGACACCGACAGCGCGGGCACCGGGACGATGACCTCGGCCGACTCGAGCGGCGGCACGGCCGACGCGACCGGCGACACCACCGCGGCGGACAGCACCGACGGCACCACCGGCGGCAACGCGCTGGGCAACTGCTGCGAGCCCGACGGCAGCATGGGCTGCGAGGTCGTCGAGGTCCAGGACTGTGTCTGCGAGCTCGACGCGTTCTGCTGCGAGACCGAGTGGGATGCCAACTGCGCGATGGAGGTCAACAGCCTCGGTTGTGGCGAGTGCACGTTCCCGCCCCAGGCGTTCGATTGCTCGTGCGTCACCGACTGCGACGGCGTGCCGGTCGACAGCGCGTGGCAGGTCTGCGGCACCGACTTCGACATGGCGGCGGCGGCCGGGCAGGCCGCGTGCGAGGCCGAGCTCGATGCCATGTGCAAGGTGTTCTCGTGCGACGAGTGTGGCTGCTCCACCGCCGAGGTCGCCGAGATCGAGTGCTGAGGTGAGCGTCGACGCCCGCGGTGCATGCCGCGGGCGTCGTGTGAGGCCGCGCGACCCGCCGGTGTCGATGGACGCGGACCGGTGCGGTGGGTCGGGGGCCAACGGGTCGCTACGGCGCGGGGACGGGCCTCGGGCGCAGGCTCCGCCGCCTCGGCCTTGACGCGGGAGGGACAACGCGGCTACGCCCTTTCGCCATGCTGATGACCCTCGCGCAGCGCATCACCGTCCGCGTGCTCGACTCCGTGATCGACCGGGGGCAGCGCTCGGAGCTCGGCGGTGTTCGACTCGCCGCCGTCGCCCTGCACCGCGCGCGCAGCATCGTCGGCCTCGATCAGGTCCGGCGCGACGCCGAGCTCCCCGAGTGGAGCCGCGTGCAGCCCGAGCGGCCGATGTGGGATTCGGATCGCAAGAAGCTGCGCAAGTGGCAGCTCGACACCGGCATCGCCAAGGACGAGGCCGCCGCGCCCAAGGCCGAGGTCGCCGCGGCACCGGCCGACGCATTGAAGGTCTACTACAAGCGCGGCTGCCCCTACGCCCGCGCCGCGATCGAGCTGCTGCGCGAGCGCGAGATCCCGTTCCTCGATCAGGATGTCAAAGGCGACGTGCAGACCCTCGAGTGGCTCGGCATCGTCACCGGCAAGAAGACGACGCCGCAGATCTTCATCCACGGCAAGCCGATCGGCGGCTACGACGAGCTGCGCACGCTCGACGCGTCGGGCGAGCTCGACCGCCTGCTCGGTCGCGTGACGCCGACGTCCGCGGCCGCCAACGCCGCCTCCGCCGAGGAGGACGACGTCGAGATCACCGTCGAGGATCTGCGCGCGCGCATCGACGAGGGCGTCGCGGTGCTGACCCTCGACGTTCGCTCCCACGCCGAGGCCGACGAGACCGGGATGATCGAGCACGCCGCGCTGATCCCTCTGCCGGAGCTCGAGCCCCGCGCCGTCGAGCTCGAGCGCGACGCCGTGTGGATCGCCTACTGCCGCTCGGGCTCGCGCAGCCGCCAAGCGGTCGAGATCCTCCGCGCCGAGGGCTTCCGCAGCGTGGTCAGCCTCCGCGGGGGGATCGACGCCTGGCTCGCCGCGGGCGGCCCGACCGTGCGCCTCGGGGCCGTCGCGCCGCGCACCAAGACGGCGCGGGTCAAGCTCACCGTGCTGCACCCCGAGCGCTCGCCGTTCGAGGCTGCGGGCGACTACGCGGGCGCCGTCGCCGATGCGCTCGAGGGCGACGCCCTGATCGCGCGCGTGCGCGAGGTCCTCGCCGAGTGTCGCCCGATGATCCAGCAGGATGGCGGCGACCTCGAGCTGCTCGACATCGTCGACGACGTCGTCCACGTCGCCCTGTCGGGCAACTGCATCGGCTGCCCGAGCTCGCAGGCGACGCTGAAGCAGGGCATCGAGCGCCGCCTGAAGCAAGCGATCCCGCAGATCAAGAGCATCGCCTCGCCGCAGCTGCTGTAGCCGACGGCGAACGGTCACCCACTGGTGTGGCCGGTCAGGTCGATCGACCGCCACGCGCCGCCGAGGAACCGCCACGCCATCAGACCGGCGAGCGCGGCGAGGTAGACGACGAAGCAGGCGATCGCGCCGATCGGGCCGACGTCGGCGTACAGCACGGCCCAGGCGGCCAGCGGCACGAACAGCACCCAGGCCAACACGACCCTGGCCCACATGCACCACGCCGTGTCGCCCGCGGCGCGCAGGGCCTCGGACAGCGTGATCGCGATCGCGTCGAACAGCTGCCACAGCGTGCTGACCAGCAGCATCGACGTGCCGAGCGCGACCAGGGCCGCGGAGTTCTCGGTGTCGCTGCCGAACACGCCCATCACCGTGGCGGGGATGACCGCGTACACCAGGCCGACGAAGCCCTGCCACGCGCCCGCGACGACGCAGGTGCGCCGCACCACGATGGGGACCTCGTCGCGGCGGTCGCGACCGATCGCGTTGCCGACGAGGATCGCGCCGGCCGACGCGACCCCGAACGCGGGCATGAACGCGATCGAGTTGACCTGCACCACCGCCATCAACGCCGCGACCGCGGTGGTGCCGAGGCTCGAGACCACGGCGTTGATGAAGAAGCTGAACGCGGCGAACTCGAGGAACCAGTTGATCCCGCTGGGCAGGCCGAAGCGGAGCATGCGACCGAACTCGGCCAGGCGCAGCGGGCCGCGGTGGCCGGCGGGCGAGATGCCCCAGCCGCGCAGGAACAGCGCCGCGAGGATCGCGAAGGTCAGCCAGCTCGTCAGGGCGCTGGCGAGCGCCGCACCGGCGACCCCGAGCGCGGGGGCGCCCAAGTTGCCGTAGATGAACACCCAGTTGAGCGCGACGTTCGTGACCATCGCGGCGAAGTTCACGAGCATCGGCAGTCGGGTGTTGCCGAGGCCCGCGTACCAGTTGCCCAGCGCCTCGGTGCCGACGACCGCGCCGGCCGAGAGCAGGCGGATGATCATGTACTCGGCCAACAGATCGCGGACGCTCGGGCTGTAGCCGAGGGTCGCGAGCACCGGCGGGATGCCCAGCACGCCGAGGCCCGAGAGCACCGCCGTCGCGGCGGCGACGAGCATGCCGTACCACGCGTAGCGCCGCGCCCCCGCGACGTCGCCACCCCCGGCGAGCTGGGCCGAGAAGCTCTGCACGATGAACACGACGCCCATCGGCAGGATGAACAGGTTCATCGTGTTCGACGCGCCCGTGGTCGTGGCCGCGACCGCGTCCTCGCCGAACGGGGCGACCATCGCGGCGTCGGTGAACCCGATCACCGCCTGCGATGCGCGCGACAGGACCACCGGCCATGCCAGGCGCAGCAGCGTGCCGTACGAGGCGGCGGTCGCCCGAGCGGTGGTCATGGGGGCGCGCACCATAGCAAGCCGGGTCGACGCGGGCGACCTCGCGCCTGCCGCCGGTGGCCGCCCTGCCGCGCGTCCGCCTCGGTCTGGGCTGTCCCGCACGATGCCGTGGCGCTGACCCTTTGAGGTGCCCGCGCGCTCGGGCACAATCGGCCCCCACGAAAGCCCGCATGACCGACGAGCCCTACATCATCTTTGGAAGCCCCGTGATTTCCCAGGCCGAGATCGACGCGGTCGTGCGGACGATGGAGACGTGCTGGATCGGCACCGGGCCGCGCGTCCACGAGTTCCAGACCAAGATGGCCGAGTACACCGGGGCCAAGCACGCGCTCGCGGTGGGCTCGTGCACCGCGGCGCTGCACCTGTCGATGGTCGTGTCCGGCGTCCAGCCCGGCGACGAGGTCATCACCACCGCGATGACCTTCTGCGCCACCGCCAACTCGATCGTGCACACCGGCGCGACCCCGGTGTTCGTCGACTGCCAGCGCGACACGATGAACATCGACCCCGCCGCGATCGAGGCCGCGATCACGCCGCGGACCAAGGCCATCGTCCCGGTCCACTTCGCCGGTCGCCCGTGCGACATGGACGCCATCGGCGCCATCGCGAAGAAGCACAACCTGCTCGTCATCGAGGACGCCGCGCACGCGATCGAGACCGTCTACAAGGGCAAGAAGGTCGGCTCGATCAGCGATCTGACGTGCTTCAGCTTCTACGTGACCAAGAACATCACCACCGGCGAAGGTGGCATGGTCACGACCAACAACCCCGAGCTGGCCAAGAAGATCCAGACCTACGGTCTGCACGGCATGTCGGCGGATGCGTGGAGCCGGTTCTCGGACAAGGGCTACAAGCACTACGCGGTGGTGTTCCCCGGCTTCAAGTACAACCTCACCGATCTCGCCGCGAGCATCGGCATCGTGCAGATGCAGAGCATCGATCCGTGGCTGCGGCGTCGCAACGAGATCTGGGCCCAGTACGACGAGGCGTTCGCCGACCTGCCGGTCGTCCGCCCCGCGCCCGAGGAGCCGGACACCGTGCACGCGCGTCACCTCTACACGCTGATGATCCGCGACGACGCAAAGGTGACCCGCGACGAGTTCATGGGCCAGATGCACCAGCGCAAGGTCGGCACCGGCGTCCACTACCGGGCCCTGCACGTGCACCCGTACTACGCCGAGCGCTTCGGCTACGTGCCCGAGCAGTTCCCGAACGCCTACTGGGTCGGCGAGCGGACCGTGTCGATCCCGCTCACCCAGAAGCTGACCGACCGCGAGGTCGAGCGCGTGATCTCCGCCGTCCGCGGAATCCTGAGCTGACCGCCGTCAGGTGGCCTTGGTGGGCGATTCGGCCCGCGACCGGGAACGGCCGCGGGCCTTGATCTTCGCCCGTTTGCGTGGGAGAAACTGCGGGCAGTTTGACTGACACTCGTGTCACTGACAAAAGTGTCTTCTGCACCGAGCGCCCCCGAGGACCCCATGGCCACGACCATCGAACACCGCTCCGACCTGCTCCACGTGCTCCGCCAACCGGCCGTCCAGCAGCTCCTCGACGACGAGCAGCGGCGCATCTCGGCCGAGGAGGGCGTCAGCTTCCGGTCCGTGAACCTGCAGTTCCAGCGCCCGGTCGAGCACGACTTCACCGGTGAGCAGCGCGACCGCACCACGCTGCTGTTCGGCGGCTTCACGTTCCGCCACGAGTACCTCATCCAGTGCTCGTTCGAGAGCCTCGGCTACAACGTCGAGGTCCTGCCGACGCCCAACACCGACGCCTTCCAGGCCGGCAAGGAGTACGGCAACAACGGGCAGTGCAACCCGACGTACTTCACCGTCGGCAACCTCGTGCAGTTCCTGCAGCACCTGCGCGACGACAAGGGTCTGACCAACGATCAGATCCTCGACCGCTACTTCTTCATCACCGCCGGCGCCTGCGGGCCGTGCCGCTTCGGCATGTACGAGGCCGAGTACCGCCTCGCGCTGCGCAACGCGGGCTTCGATGGCTTCCGCGTCCTGCTGTTCCAGCAGAAGGGCGGGCTCAAGCAGGCCGACGTCGAGGCCGGCCTCAACATGAACGCCGACTTCTTCATGGGCCTGGTCAACGCCATCAACATGGGTGACCTGCTCAACGAGCTGGCCAACCAGATGCGCCCGTTCGAGGTCGTCCCCGGCGAGACCGACCGCGTGCTCGGCGAGTCGATGCACTTCCTCGGCGAGGCGATCAAGCAGAAGCGGCCCGCCGCCCTGCAGGGCAAGCTGCGCGAGGTCCTGGCCAAGAAGACGTCCGGCGCCGTCGAGAAGGTCGACACGCTGATGAAGTTCGTCGACATGCTCACGAGCGAGGACTACACCGCGCCGCTGCGCGAGGTCTCGCGGCGCTTCGACGCGATCGAGCTCGATCGCCTCCAGCCCAAGCCGGTGGTCAAGGTCACGGGCGAGTTCTGGGCCCAGACCACCGAGGGCGACGGCAACTTCAACATGTTCCGGTTCCTCCAGACCGAGGGCGCCGAGATCATCACGGAGCCGATCGCGACCTGGCTGACCTACATGATGTGGCAGGAGAAGATCAAAGCTCGCGACCGTCGCATGATCGACGAGACCGAGAGCGATCTGAAGTGGTGGCAGGTCCGCAAGCGCTTCGCCCTGGACAGCAAGTTCTGGAAGAAGCGCGCCGCGATGGAGGTGGCCGACAAGGTCTACCGTCGCGAGTACGACCGCATGCGCGAGGCGCTCGGCGGGACCACGCACGAGATCGTGGACATGTTCGAGATGGAGAAGCTGGCCCACCAGTTCTACCACTCGCGCTCCGAGGGCGGCGAAGGCCACCTCGAGGTCGCCAAGAACATCTACTACACGGTCAAGGGCATCGCCCACATGGTGCTGTCGCTGAAGCCGTTCGGGTGCATGCCGTCGACGCAGTCGGACGGCGCGCAGTCGGCCGTCATCAACCACTTCAAGGACATGATCTACCTGCCCATCGAGACCTCGGGCGAGGGCGAGATCAACGCCCACAGCCGCGTGCAGATGGCGCTCGGCGAGGCGAAGTCGAAGTGCAAGCGCGAGTTCGCGACGATCCTCGAGTCGCTGCCGTACTCGATCGAGGAGATCCGGGCCTACGCCAAGCGCAACCCCGAGGTGAACCGCGCCATGTATCACATCCCCCACTACGAGGGCGTGAGCGGCACGGCGGCGCGCATGGCCAAGCACCTCACCGAGCGCATGCAGGCCGAGGGCATCCGCCCGGGGCAGCTCGCACGCCCGAGCGAAGAACTCGCGGCGGAGTGATGTGGTCGCGAAGGGCGGTACCGCGGTGATGCGGTGCCGCGCCGGCTGCGGGGCGTGTTGCATGGTCCCATCGATCTCGACGCCGATCCCGGCGCGGGACGGTGGACCGGCCCGGCCCAAGCCGGCGGAGACGCGGTGCGTGCAGCTGGGACAAGACGGTCGCTGCGGCCTGTTCGGCTCGCCGCTGCGACCGGCGGTGTGTGGGAGCCTGCAGCCGAGCCCGGAGATGTGCGGCGAGTCGGCGAAGGACGCCGTGGTCGCGCTGCGTCGGTTGCTGCGGGCGACGGCGCCGGCGTGATGCGCCGGCGTCACGTCGCGTCAGGACGCCCGGCTCACGAGCAGGCCATGCCGTCCCAGAAGCAGAAGTTCCCGAAGCAATCCATCGCGTTGTCGTACTGCGTGCAGTCGACCTCGGGCGCCTCCTCGCACGCGTCGTCGACCCAGTCGCACTGATAGAAGCCGCAGGTCTGCTGGTCGACGATGTCCACGCAGCCGAAGCCCGTCTGCGTGACGCACGCCTCGCCCGTCCACGCACAGCCGTTCTGGCCGCACTCGAACGGATCGGCGTACATCTCGCAGGTGTCGTTGTCCGGGGGCGTCTCGCAGGTGCCCATGCCGCCGAAGCCACCGTTCCAGAAGCACTGGTTGTCGTTGCAGTCCTGGAAGTTGTCGAACGTGGCGCAGTCCACCGGCGGATCGCCCGTCGTGCTGGTCGCGTCGGTGGTGGTGCCGGGGTCGGTGCCGGAGCTGTCGACGGCCGTGGTCGCGGAGTCGGTGCCCGCAGAGTCCGTGCCCGCGGAGTCGGTGGCGCTGGCCGAGTCGGTGTCCGTCGCGCTGAGGGAATCCGACGCGCTCGCGGAGTCGGTGGCGCTGGCCGAGGCCGAGGCGCTGGCGGAGGCGGACGCGGAGCTCATCGTCGTCGAGCTCGCGCTCACCGTGCCGCCACCGCTGCTCTCCGAGGAGCCGGAGCTGGCATCGGTGCCGGTGCCGGCCTCGTCGGCGGTGCCGCAGCCGGCGATGAGGGCGAGGACGAGGAATCGGGGCAGGCGCAGTGAGGTCATGGTCGGTCCTTCAAGAGGGGGCGGTCCGAGGCAGATCCGTCGGTCCGGCCCGTATTGGAGCGGCGGCGGCCGATCCGTGATCGCGATCGTCGGCGCGGAACCGAGCCGTCTCTGCGCCGGCGGCGGGCCTCAGGGCGGCGCGCAGGCCTCGTTGCACGTCGGCGTCATGCACTCGTACAACAACCCGCCGAGGGCGCTCGGCGGGCACATGCATCCGAAGGGGCCCGCGTATTGGATGCAGCCCAACGTGCACGAGCAATTGAAGTCGGCCGCGCACGCGGCGAACGCCTCGCAGCACTCGTGCTTCGCACATTCGATGCAGGGGACGTCGAAGGGCGCGGGCATGCATGCCGGCTCGAGGCCGCCCGTGGTCGGATCGGTGGTGGTGCCCGCGTCGGTGCCGTCGCCGAGATCCGGCGCGCTCGAGGTCGTCTCCGCGGGGCCCGTCGTGGCGTTCGTCGTCGCGTCGGTGTCGGTGGGGATCGCGGTGCTCGACCCGGTGGTCGTCGCCGCGCCGCCCTCACCGGCGGTGACGCCGATCGACGCGGTCGGCTGACATCCGAGCGCGAGCGCCCCGGCGAGGCGTGCCGCGGTGACCGTGCGCATCACGACGGCCCGCAGCTCTTTGCGGCCCGGGCGGACAGCGGCGAGTCGGGGTAGCGCTCGGCGAAGCTGCGGGCGGCGGCGCGGCCCTCGTCGATGCGGCCCGACTCGCAGAGCGCCGTCAGTCGAACGAACGCGATCTCCTCGCTCAGCGTACCGCCCGCGAAGCGCCGCGCGTACGCGTCCGTGGCCGCGAGGGCGGCCGAGGGATCTCCGTCGCGGAGCGCCGTGCGGGCGCGCCGGAGCAGGGCGGTCTCGGCGAGGAGCACCGCAGTGGGATCGCGCTCGAGCGTCGGCGCGGGGCTGGAGGGCGCCGCCGCGGGGGCGCTGCGCTTGGGTGGACGCGTCGCCCCGCGGGCGGCATCGAGCTTCGGCGTCGCGACGCTCGGGGCCTCGTTGCTCGGAGTCTCGTGGCTCGGCGCCTCGACGCTCGGAGCCTCGACGCTCGGGGCCTCGTTGCTCGGCGTCGCGACGCTCGGGGCCTCGACGCTCGCACGGCCCGCGCGCGCGCCCGCCGGTGCCATCGTCGGCTCGATCCGCTCGGGCTCTGGGTCCGTGACCTCGTACGCCGCCGCGCCATCGACGGGGTTGCGGTGCTCGTCGGCGAGGCCAGGCCCCACCGCGACCACCGCGACGATCGCGGCGGCCACGGCCACCGCGGCGGCGAGGATCGCCACGGTGTTGCGCGCCCGCGGAGCCGGCACGGCCCGGTCGTCCCGTGGTGCGGGCGCGTCGAGTGTGTCCGCCGCGTCCGACAGCCCAGCGTCGAGCTCGGACGCCGCGCGGCGCTCGATCGCGGACCAATTGCGATCGACGCGTCGGCCCTCGAGCGCGAGGGTGTCGCGGTAGGACCCGAGGGCCTCGCGGGCGGCGTCGCTCAGCCGGTCCATGGCGCCCTCCGGGGCTCGGCGGCGGCGATCGTCCGCTCGAAGGCGATGCGAGCGGCCCGCAGCCGCGCGTACACGGTGTTGACGTTGAGCCGCAGCACCTCCGCGATCTCCGGCGCGGTCATGCCCTCGACTTCGGCGAGCAGGAACACCGTGCGCTTGTCGTCGTCGAGGGTGGCGAGGAACTGTTCGACCAGCCGCGCCGATTCCATGCGCATGCCGTTGTCGTGGCTGGGCATCGAGCCGTTGGGGTCGGCGACGAGGACGAGCGGTCGACTGCCCTTGCGGGTGCCGCGGCGATAGTCGCTCGCGATGCGCCGCGAGATCCCGAACAGCCAGTTGCGGAGCGACCGCTTCGGATCGAACGCCGCCAGCCGACGGTGCACGACCAGGAACACCTCCTGGACCGCGTCGTCGACGAGCGCCGCGTCGAGGCCGAGGTGCCGCAGCACGCGGGCGACGTACGCGTGGTGCTCGCGGTACAGCGCGGAGAGATCGGACAGGCGCTCCCCGCGGTCCGGCGTGTGCTCGTCGCCCACGGAGGCATATTGGCACGCCGGGGTGCGAATCCGTGACGAGGGCCGCGCACGGCCGGCGTTCGCGCCCAGGGGCTCACGGGAGGCGGAGTTCGACGCCGAACGTGGCGACGACGGCGGCTGCGCGGGCGCGGTGGACCTGCTGCCCGTCGATCGCGAAGCCCGGGCGCACCAGCGGAATCGCGCCGCGCACGTCGAGGCGCAGGCCGGCGCGGGGGCTGGGGAGCACGACCACGCCCGCGCCGGCCTCGAGCGCGAGCCATGGGAGCCGGGCCGAGCGCGGGCGAAGGACGCCCTGCGCCCGACCGGCCATCGCCCCCGCCTGCACGCCGCCGCAAAGTGGCAGCTCGACGCGACGCCAGCCCGGGACGCCGCATGCTCGCGCGTCGAGGTGCCACAGGCGCACGGCCCCGGGCGCGGGCTCGTCGGTCGCGGTGTCCCGCGGCAACCAGAAGGTGCCGCCGAGCTCGACGCGCAGGCGTCGGCGCAGCAGTGCGGCATCGAGGCCGAGGCCGCCGGCGATCCGGGGCAACGCGCCGAAGCCCAGCGCTGCATGGACGCCGATCGCCGCGCCGAGTCGCGGCGCGACCGTCGTCGGTCGCGTCGTCGGCTCGCGTGGGGTCGTGGCGTCCGGTGGCGCGATCGGTGCGGGCGCAGGCTCGCCCTCGAGCGGCTCGCCCTCGGGTGGCGCGGGCGGTGGGAGCGTCGACTCCGGATCGATCGCGACCGCGATCAGCACGACGGCGACGTCGGTGAGCTCCTCGCAGCCCGTGCCCGGCAGCTCCCGCACGCGGGCGCCGCTGTCGTTCGCGATGCGCAGCGTCAGCGCCCAGCGCTCTGCGTCGCGGGCGACGCGACCGTCGATCTCGATCGCCGCGCGGCCCGGGGCGTCGAGGGCTCCACCGAGCAGCGCCTCGACGCCGCGACGCAGCTCCTCCGGCGTCGGGCAGCCCTCGGGCGCGGACCATCGCAACGTCACCCCCTGCGGGACCTCGATCGGAGGCTCCGCGTGCAGCTGCAGCGAGAGGGCCAGCGCGAGCGCGAGCATCGACGCGCTCGATCAGCGGGGTCGGACGCAGATCGTCGCCGCGGTCTCGTCCTTGAGCCACACCGTGAGCTGTCCGGTGCTCGGGTGCAGTACGAACGCGGACCCGGAATCGTCGTCGGGGACCGTGCGCGACCAGTGGGGCTCGTCCCGGAGCAGGCCGAGCACATCGAGGGCCTGCAGCTCGCGGCGGTGCGGGAGACGGAACCCACCGACGCCGTCGATCTCGAAGGCGTCGCAGGTGGCCCGCGCCGTCTGCCACGTCCCGCCGGAGCCGCGCGGGCCCGTGACGTAGAGCGTGTCGGTGACGCGGAGGCGGCGGGCCTCGACGGCGGAGGCCAGCGCGGGGATCGTCGGCGCGGCCGAGTCGTTCGTGGGCGCGGCGTTCGTCGTGGGCGCGGCGTTCGGCGTGGGCGCGGCGTTCGTCGTGGGCGCGTCGTTCGGCGCGGGCTCGGCCGGGGCCGCGGGCGGAGGCTCGATGGGCGGCGCTGCCTCGGCTGCGGGCGCGGGCGGAGGCTCGATCGCGGCGAGCGTCGGGGTCGGGATCGCGGTGCGCTCGTCCGCTGCGGGACCTGGTGACGCGACGCTCGGCGTCGTCGTCGACGCGGGGCTCGGATCCATCGCGGCGCCGCTCGGCTCGTCCGCGGCGCCGCTCGGCTCGATCGCGGCGCCGCCCTGCGGGGACGCTGCGACACCGGCGGCGGCGACGGTGGCGGTGTGGGTGTCGCCACGCACTGCGGCGGCGATCCGGGCGGCCCCGCCGGTGATCCACAGCGCGACGCCAGCGACGCCGAGGACGGCGACGCTGCCCAGCATGATCGAGCGGCGACGGCGGTGCATGCCGGTCATCGGCGCCTCGACGCCGAGCACGGGTGCGACATTGGCGGCCACGCTGGCGCTCGCGTCGGCGGCCGCATTCGCGACCATCGGCACCGAGGGCGTGTTCGCGACGCTGGTCGCGATCGGGGCCCCGGTGACCACCGTGTCGCCCGTGATCGCGGGGCCGGTCGCGGGGGAACTCGCGGGCGCGACGATGGCCGCTGCCGCCCGCGCGTGGGGACGCGACGTGGCGACGGGCTTCACCTTGACCTTGGGGGCGTGCGCGCGACGGCGTCGACGTGACGCGGCGTCCTCGGCCGCCGCAGCCTCGGCGGCGCCATCGGCCGTCGGCAGCGCGCCGGTGACCGCTCGGTACTTGTCGGTCGCGCCGATCTTCGCGATCCGGCCCGATCCGATCACGGCCTGGGGCCCGGTGCGACGCACGACGTCGATGCCCGAGGGCGGCAGCGTGTCCGCGCGGCTGACGACCTCCAGTGCACGATAGGACCGCGTCGCCACGCGCTCGGTGTTGGGCCCGAGCTGCTCGCGCCACTGTCGGCGCTCGCCGAGGCCGTCGGCGCGGCGGCGCGGTCGCTCGAGCGCCTCGGCGAAGCGGCGGATCTGCCCGACCATCGCGAGGGGCAGCGACAGATCGAGCACCGCGACGAACAAGTGCTGGTTGGGCCCGCCGTGGGTCGCGAGGGCCTGGCGCAGCGGCTTCAGCACCTGCTCCTTCAGCGTCCCCTGCACACACACCACGTAGATCGTCGGCTCGTCGCCACCCGTGCCGTGCGACAGCAGCGCGGTGCGGGCCTCGGCGCCGCAGACCACCTCGACCGCGAACCCGAGGCCCCGGAGGTTGCGCGCGACCTCGTCGACGAGCTCGGCGACGCTGTGCGCACAGCAGAGCACGACGAGGTGGCTGCGCGTCACCCCGCGGGTGACGGTCTGCAGCTCGTCGTCGGCGGTCGCGGTGGGGTCCTCGATCATGACGGTTCGCGGCTCGTCGTCGGCACTCGCGGGGATCTTCGGTCGTCGACCGATCGGCCCCGCCCGCGCTCGACGGTACCACCGGATCGGACCCCAGGCATCGATGCCGCGGCCCGGTGCGGTGCGGCCGGGCCGCGTGACGATTCGCACCACTCGAGCGCGGGCGAGGCCGTGGCCTAGCGGCGCTCGAACACGACGACGAGGTTGTTCGCCGGCATGGAGACACGCTCGCGGAGCGTGAAGCCGGCGGCGTCGGCCACCGCCGAGACCTCCGCGAGATCCCGCACGCCCCAGCTCGGATCGCGGCGTCGCAGGTCGGCATCGAAGGCGGCGTTGCTCGGCGCGGTGTGCTGGCCGTCGATCGCGAACGGCCCATACAGCACCAGCAGACCGCCGCGATCGAGCAGCCGCGTCGCCCCGGCCACGAGGCCGAGCGTGCAGGACCACGGCGCGATGTGGATCATGTTGGCGCAGAAGAGATCGCTGGCGCGATCGAGCGGCCACTGCGGGGCGCGGACGTCGAGCTCCACCGGCGCGCAGAGGTTCGCGAGCCCGGCCTCGTCGCGCCACGCCGAGACGCTCGCGATCGCGTCGGCGCCGAGATCGCTGGGCTGCCAGTCGACGTGGGGCAGGTGCCCGGCGAAGTGCACCGCGTGCTCGCCGGTGCCCGAGGCGATCTCGAGCACGAGCCGCCGCGGCGTGCCTGGCATGTCGGGCCACAGCCGCGCGAGCACCTCGAGGATCGGCCCGCGGTTGCGCTGGGCCGCCGGCGCCTCGCGCTTGGTGCTCACAGCTCGTCCGCCTTCTTCGAGATCGGCCCGCGGTAGTTGTGCGCGAGGCTCACCTGCGCGACGTAGTGACCGAAGCCCTTGTACGTCTGCTTGATGCGGGTGAGCGCGTTGCTGCGCCAGTCGACGTACGGGTTGTCGATCTGCACCGGATCCAGGCACCCGGCGAGCACCACCTTCGAGGTCTCGCAGAAGCGGCTCATGAGGGTCTTGGCGAGGTGGCGGTCGCCGTTCTGCAGCTCGTCCACCAGGACCACCGAGCGCTCGATGTCGAGGCCGCGCAGCATCGACGTCGACAGCTTGTGCAGCTGCTTGCGGTTCTCGAGGTCCTGCACGAAGTCGTGCTCGTTGAGCGCCGACAGCGAGCGCATGTGCTGGAGGAACGGCTCGAGCCACGGCGAGACCTTCTGGTCGTGGTCGCCGGGCAGGAACCCGAGCTCGTAGTTCGACGACGGGTGCTCGGGGCGGAGCAGGAACAGGCCGTTGTCGAAGCGGCTGGTGTGGGCGAGCGTCGAGCCGTTGGCGAAGCGCATGGCCGTCGGTTGACCGAGCAGCAGGAACAGCGCGGCGGCGACCATCATCCGGGTCTTGCCCGAGCCCGCGGGGCCGTCGAGCACGACGAGCTGCACCTCGGGGTCGAGCAGGAACTCGACCGCGAAGCACTGCAGGGGATCGCGGGGCGTGAGCCCGAGGATCGGCCGCGGGCCGTAGATGCCGCGCTTGCGATCCCAGTACTGCGCGAAGCGGAGGTCCTGCAGCTCGCCGGCCGCGAGGTCGGCGCGGGCCAGCACCTGCTTGTCGCCGCACGTGAGGACGACGCCCGTGTTCCACACGATGCCGCGCCCGGCCTCGCCCACGGCGTCGAGCGGTACCTTGCGCTCACCCGCGTCGCCGCTGGCGTAGAACGCCGCGAGCGTGGCCTCGTCGACCTCGATCGAGAGGTGACCGCGGTAGACCTCGTCGGCGCTGCCGAGCTCGAGCTTGCCGAAGCGGAGGTTCTCGGCGCGCAGGCCCATCGCGTCGCACTTGAGCAGCACGTTGCTGTCCTCGGACACGACCACGACGTTGTACTTGCCCGGCCGCGCGGCCTCGGCGAGCAGGGTCACGCGGCGAGCGCCCGCCACGATCAGGTTGTCGCCGGTGACGCTGTCGTACGGCGCCAGCGTCGGCCCGTCGGGCTCCCAGGCGATGACGCCGCCCTGGGGCGTGTGCGCGACGTTGGCCGAGTCGGTCGCGCGCAGGATCGCGTCGAGGTCGTGGCAGATCTGGCCCTGGCCGCGGTGCGTCAGCAGCTTGCGCGTCGCCGTGCGTGCGGCGGCGCGGACGCCATCGGACTTGTTGCGGCTCGCCTGCAGTCGCCCGAGCTCCTCGATGACCTGGTGCAGCAGGACGACGATGTTGCCGTCGGTGAGCAGGCGGTCGAGCGCGTCGGGGTTCTCGATCAGCGAGGACGTGTCGGGGATGTAGATGGTGCCGGAGAGGCTGCCGAAGTCGAACGCCACCTCCACCACGTACCACGGGCCCGCGCGAGGGTGCGAAGTGCGCGAGGTCGAGCGAATCGCGGCCGTCCGGGCCGCGCCGTGCGTTGGCTCGCGCGCGCGGCTCCGCGGACGCGCACGCTTGGCGTTTGATCCCGAGGGGCTGCGACCGTAACGTCGCGGCGACAATCGCCGCTCCGGAGGCACGCACAACGATGACCCTCAGAATCGCCATCAACGGTTTCGGTCGCATCGGGCGACTTGTGTATCGGCTCGCCGCGCGCAGCGAGGACGTCGAAGTCGTCGCCGTGAACGACCTGGTCCCCGCCGACAACCTCGCCTACCTGCTGCGGTACGACTCGACCCACGGCCGCTTCGAGCACGCGGTGGACGTCGTCGACGGGGGCTTCCGCACCAACGGTCGCACCACTCGGTGCCTCAGCGAGAAGGACCCGACCAAGCTGCCGTGGAAGGACCTCGGCGTCGACTACGTGCTCGATTCGACCGGGATCTTCCTCGACTACGACGGCGGTCACAAGCACATCGAGGCGGGGGCCAAGCGCGTGCTGCTGTCGGCGCCCACCAAGACGCCCGACACCGTGCCGACGCTCGCGTACAAGGTGAACCACGAGCAGTTCGATCCGACCAAGCACCTCGTGGTCTCGAACGCATCGTGCACGACCAACTGCCTGGCGCCGATCGCCAAGGTCATCCACGACAGCTTCGGCCTCGCCGAGGGCCTGATGACGACGGTGCATGCCGCCACCGCGACCCAGCCCACGCAGGACGGCCCGTCCAAGAAGGACTGGCGGGGCGGTCGCAACGCGTACACCAACATCATCCCGGCGAGCACCGGCGCGGCGAAGGCCGTGGCGCTGTGCATCCCGGCGCTCAAGGGCCGGCTCACCGGCATGGCGTTCCGGGTCCCGACCGCGGACGTGTCGGTGGTCGATCTGACCTTCCGCACCGAGCGCGCGACCAAGCTCGCCGAGATCAACGCGGCGATGAAGGCCGCCGCCGAGGGCCCGATGAAGGGCGTGCTCGGCTACACCGAGGACGAGGTCGTGTCGTCGGACTTCATCGGCGACGCCCATAGCAGCATCTTCGACGCCAAGGCCGGCATCGAGCTGAACGACCGCTTCTTCAAGGTCGTGTCCTGGTACGACAACGAGTGGGGCTACTCGGCGCGCTGCGTCGACATGCTCCGGTACTTCGCCAGCCGCGACAAATAGCGGTCACCCTCGAGTGGCGCGGTCGTCCAGTCGGGCGACCGCGCGGCCGTAGACGACCAGCGCGACCGCGGAGACGATCGCGACTCCGACGAAGGCGTACCAGAGGTAGTGGGCGTCGGCGTACGCCGCGGGCATCGGCGCCGCGCCGGTGACCGCGAGCGCGTGCTGGGCTTGGTCGGCCGTCGAGAGCGTCTTCGGGTCGGGACAGAACCGCTCGAGCAGGAAGCCCGAGCTGACGAACCCGACGATCGACGCCACGAACGAGTGGAGGTGGGCGAAGCCGAGGTAGAGGCCCTCTTGGCCCTTGGGCGCCTGCAGCGAGAAGTACTCGAGGTAGCGCGGCGAGATGAAGCTCTCGGCCAGGCCCTGGAACGCGATCCCGACGACCATCATGAACGCGACGGGGCGCATGCCCAGGATGTCCGCGGTGCCCGTGAAGTTGCCGGCCGCCATCGCGAACGCCGAGATGGGCATGATGAACATGCCGATCGTCATCGAGGTCAGCGCGGTGCGCCCGCGCATCATCGTCGTGACGAAGCCGACCGTGAGCACGACGACCGCGGGGTTGACGTTGGCGTACCACGACGGCGCCGAGTTCTCGCCGGCCAGCCGCAGCACGTACTTGGGCATGCTCGCGTAGAGCTGCTGCTGCACGATCCAGAAACCCGTGATGATGAGGATGAGCACCACCAGGCGTCCGCGCGAGAGCACGGCGACCAGCGCAGCGCGGGTCTCGGCGAAGGACTTGCCCGCGCCCGTGTCGACGCGGCTGCGGAACAGCAGGAGGATCAGCACGAACGCGACGGTGGTCATGCCGGCGGCGTAGAGGTTGAGCACGACGAGACCCTCGTTGCCGAGCTGCTCGCGCAGCGGCTGCACGATCGTCTTGCCCCCGAAGGAGCCGATGTTCACCATCGCGTAGAAGATCGAGTAGCCGCGGGCGCGGGTGGCCGTCGTCGTCTCGTGGGCGATGGTGCCGGTGATCACCGACTTGATGAACGAGCCGCCCACCATCACCAGCACCATCACCGGGACGAACAGCCACCGGTGCCCGGTGTCCTGCAGGCCGGTGAACACGACTTCGCGCCCGTAGGTCACGAGGCCCGCCGACTGCAAGAGCGTGGGCAGCAGCCACATCCCGCCGTAGCCCAGGGTGAGCAGGGCGAAAGCGAGCAAGAGCGCGCGACGGAAGCCGATGCGGTCGGCCCATGCGCCGCTGAACGTGGGCAGCAGGTAGAGGCCCGCGGAGAACAGGCCCGACACCGTCGCGGCCTCGACGTCGGTGAAGCCGAGGATGCGCGAGAGGTACAGCGTGATCGCCACGAACACGCCGTACCAGGCCCCGCGCTCCAGCAGCTCGACGACGTTCGCCGTCCAGAAGGCCCGCGAATAGCCTGCTGCGGCGGTCCTGGGCGCGTTCGGCTCGGTCGATGTGTTCGCGTCGGACGGGGAGTCGGGCATCGCGGTCGGCGAGAGTAGCAGCCGCTGTCGCACCACGACAGGCCCGTCAGGTGGGCGCCTGTGAGCGCGATGATGGGCGCGTCATGAAATCACCGCGGGCTTCGGGCGACTCCGAGATCACGGTGCCGCGTCCTTGGACTCGGTCGCGACTGCTGCAACACTTGGAGAGTTCGATCATGCTTCGCCCCAACGCCGCCCGATGGTCGCTCGTGCTCCCGGTCCTCTTCGCTGCGGGCGCGGGCGGCTGCACGCGGACGAACCCCGCCTACGGCGATGGAACGGGCGGCGGCTCGGGCGGCACGGCGGTCGACGAGACGTCGCTGTCGGGCGGCACGGGCTCGGTGGACGGAACCGCGAGCGCGAGCGCGAGCGGCAGCGGCAACACCAGCGCCGCGACCACGGACGGCGCCGATTCCACGGCGGGCGTCGAGGCGGTGTGCGGCGACGGGCACACCGATCCCGAGGAGCAGTGCGACGACGGCGACGCCAACGCCGAGGACGGCAACTGCTACCTCGATTGCACGCGGAACAAGTGCGGCGACGGAAACCCCAGCCCGACGCAACCCTGTGACGAGGGACCCAAGGGCGGCGAGACGTGCACGCCCGAGTGCACGCTGCGCTCGTGCGGCGACGGCGTGGTCCAGGACCCCGAGGCGTGCGAGCCGGGCCAGGCCGACCCCGAGACCTGCACGTCGCTGTGCACCGAGAACAAGTGCGGCGACGGCGAGGCCCTCGGCGACGAGCAGTGCGACGACTTCAACAACGACGACGGCGACAACTGCGTGGACTGCCAGTTCGCGTTCTGCGGCGACGGAGCGACGCTCTTCGGCGACGAGCAGTGCGACGACGGCAACGACCAGAACACCGACGAGTGCACGAACGCGTGCACCTCCGCGATCTGCGGCGACGGCATCATCTTTGCGGGCGAGGAAGACTGCGACGGACCGGTGCTCGCGACCTGCGAGGCGCTCGGGTTCGATGGGGGGTCCCCGCAGTGCGATGCCTGCGTCGTTGTCGGGTGCTCCACGTGCGGTGACGGCATCATCGACCCCAGCGCGGGCGAGCAGTGCGAGCCCGACCTCGACCTGCCGACGTGCGGGGAGTTCGGCGCCATGGGCGAGTTGGTGGCGTGTGCGGGCGACTGCACGCTCGACTTCGGTCCGTGCTGCATCGCCGAGGGAGAGCCGTGTCAGGTCGACATCGACTGCTGCGGCAGCTGCGACGGCGGTTCCTGCAGCGGCGGCGGCTGAGCGCTCGCGTCAAGCCCCGTCGGTCGCGCCCGCATCGGGGTCGAGCCCGTCGGTCTCGGTGAGCGTGGCCTCGGCCGCGGCCGCCTCTCCACAGCCGCGCGCCGTCGCGCCGCCCAGCGGGAACGGACGCGACGTCCAGCCGCCAGGTCCCGCGATCCAAAGCGTGCCCTCGCCGATCAGGGCGACGATGGCCTCGCCGTCGCGCAGCACCCCGAGGTGCGTCGTCGCCGGATCGCCCGCGCTCTGCCACGCCGCCCGGATGTCCTCCGGTTCGTCGCACGCGGGCGCCTCCCAGCGCAGCGTCCGCGAGATGCCGGCGGCGACGAGGCCCACGGGCGCCCAGGGCCCCGGGCCGCAATCGGCGAGGGGCCAGCGCACGTCGAGCACGTGACCACCGAGCTGCATCGCGGTCACGACGGGCGCCTGCCTCGCCGTGAGACACGGGCGCTCGGGACCGATGAGCGCGACGACGTCGAAGTCGACGCCGAGCCCGCGATCGTCGAGCACGTCGTCGTCCACGGCATGGCGCTCGCCGGAGGAGGGGACGTGGACGCCGAACGCCGCGCGCCGCACGACGACGAGGGTGTGGGCGTCGTCCTCGCGATCGCGCGTGAGGACCGGGCCGAGCCACGCGACCTCGCCCTCGATCGCGGCGGGGTCGTCGAGCACCTCGCTGACGGCGTCGCGGATGCCGACCAGGACGCCCTCGCCGAGGAGCTCCGCGGTGGGCCGCGCCTGCTCGGGAATCGACGCGAGGCCCGGGCCGCGGGCGGCAGGCGGCACGCGCCGCGCGATCTTCGGGGCGACGCGCTGCGCCTTGCGATCGCGGTTGCCGTTGAACAGGCCACAGCCCAGGACGAGCGCGGCGGCGAGGAACGCCAGGCGCGTGCGCGTCACGGCGCCGCTCCGGTCGCGTCCTGGCGCAGCAGCTCGACGAGCCATGGATCGAGGGGCAGGTCGTTCTCGCCCGCGACCGTCCGCGCGGCGCGGCCCTGCTCGATCGCTCGCTCGCGGCTCGCCGGATCCGACGCCATCGCGCGCACGAGCAGCACCGCGGCCTCGAGCCAGCGCGCGGCGGTCTCCCGGCGCACGGTGGCCGAGGGCTCCTTGGCGGCGGCGCGCCACACCGCGTCGTGGATCTCGAAGGCCTGACGCAGGGGTCCCTGCGCGTCGCCGTCCCGCGCCAGCGCCAGCAACGTGCGGCCCTGGTCGAGCAGGGCCGCGGCGCGCAGCGTCGGATCGGAGTCGCCGCCGCCGTCGATCGCCGCGAGCGCGCGGCGGTCGTACTCGAGCGCGCCGGCCCCGTCGGCCTCCTCGCGCAGGCGCTTCGCGATCGCGAGGGTGGTGATCGTCGTGGTGCGCGCGGTCGGACCGTGCGCCTCGGCGTAGATCGACAGCGCGTCCTCCCAGCTCGTGCGGGCCTCGATGCGACGCTGCTGACGGGCCAGCAGGTCGCCGATGGCGAGGAGGATCTCGGCCATCGCGGGGTGCCGCGGGCCCAGGCGATCGCGCACGCCGTCGTGGGCGCGCTGCAGGTAGCCCAGGCCCGCCGGGACGTCGCCCTGCTCGGCGATGAGCGTGCCGATGCGGACCAGCAGGTCGGCGCGCGCCCACGGGGCGGAGCCGAGGCGATCGAGATCGGCCATCGCGGCGTGGTAGTGCAGCAACGCATCACCGGCCTTGCCGCTCGCGGCCGCGACCGCGCCACGCACGAGGTCGGCGTGCCACCGCGCGTGGTCGAAGCGCGAGCGGTCCATCACCGCTCGGATCTGGTCGAGCAGGTGGGTGGCCTCGCGCTCGCGCTCGGGCTGATCCGCGAGCACCTCGGCGAGGTCGGTCCATGCCAGCACCAGCGCGTGATCGAGGCCCGCGCGGCTGGCGAGGACCGCGGCGTCCCGCAGGAGCGTCTCGGCCTCGCTGGGCCGGGCGAGCGCGCGCTGGACCCCGCCGCGCAGGCGCAGCACCGACACGCGCAGCGCAGGATCCCGCACGGTCTCGAGGGCGAGGTCTGCGATCGAGGCGCCGGCCGCCTCGGCGCTGCCGAGGCGCAGCAATACCCAGGCGCGATCGAGGCGGGCGCGCAGCTCCTCGACCAATGGATCGGGATCGTCGAGCGTGGGCTCGTCGGCGCCGACGCGGGCGAACCGCGACCCGACGCGGCCGCGGCTGCAGGTGCGGCTCGGCGTCAACGACTCGGCCGCGAGGGCGGCACGATCGAGCTGTTGGGGATCGGCGGCCTCGAGCACGGCGAGCAGCGAGCCCAGCTCGTCCTGTCGTTCCTCGAGGCACGCGCGCCGCTCGGCGTAGAGCTCCTCGGAGAGCTCACCGCGGGTGCGACGAGCCTCGCACGCGGCGACCTGGTGCTCGAGCCACGTGCTCGCCCAGGTGTCGATCACCTCGGCGGTGGCGGTGAAGTTCTGCGGGGCGTACGGGGCGTTGGAGGCCAGGAACGTCTGCTCGAGCTCGGCGCGGCGCGCCTGATCCCAGACCCCGTTGAACGCCTCGGCGCCGTGGGCACACGCCGCCTCGGCGCGCTCTGCCTGCCACGCGATCGCGCCGGCGCCGGCGCCGAAGATCGCGACGACCGCGAGCGCACGTCGCCACCGGCGGATGCTCGCGGCGGGGTCGCGGTCGAGCTCGCGGACGAGGCGCTCCATGGTCGGCCATCGATCCGCGGGGCGGATCGACAGGCCGCGCAGCACGATCGCCCGCAGCCACGCGGGGACGCGGGCGTCGGTCGGTTCGGGGCGCGGCTCGCCGCGGACGTACTCGGCCGCGAGCGCGACGCGATCGGTCGCGACGAACGGCCGCTCGCCCCACAACGTCTCGTACAGCGCGACGCAGAACGAGAACTGATCGCTCTTGCGATCCGCAGCGGCGCCAGCGATGACCTCGGGCGCTGCGTACTCCAGCGCGCCGACCAGGGCCGAGGTGACCGCGTCCGCGCCGAGGCCGAGCCGCTCGCGCAGCGGGGCGAGGGCCGCCGACGTCGCGTCGTCACCGGCGTCGGTGGAGGCCGCGAGACCGAAGTCGGCGACCTTCACCTGGCCGCCTTCGCCGATGAGGATGTGGTCGGGCGACAGGTCGCGGTGCTGCAGGCCCGCGGCGTGGGCCGCGACGATGCCACGCCCGACCTCGCGGAAGATCCGCAGCACCTCGCGCCACGGGAACGGATCGTCGCGCGCCTCGATCCACGTACGCAGGGCGATGCCGTCGACGAACTCGGTGGCGACGTAGACGCCGCCGGTCCACAGCCCGACGTCGTGGATCGCCACGACGCACGGGTGCGAGAGCTGGGCGATGGCGGCGAGCGACTCGACCAGCGCGCTCTGGTGCCCGGCGAAGGCGCTCTCGAGCGCGATCGGGATCAGCCGCAGCAATACCTTTCGATCGCGCGTGCCGTCGTAGGCGACGTAGGTCGGCCCGAGCACGTCCTCGGCGTGGTGGGCGAGCACGACGTGCCCGGCGATGGTCGTGCCGCGCACCAGGTGGTGGAGGTCCAATGCCTCGGGCAGATCGAACGTGACCTCATCCGCGGTCCCGAGGATCGTCTCGAACTCCGCGGGGGTGCGGATCGCCAGGGCCCCGCCGCTGATCGCCCGCACGCTCGGGCCCTGCGGGGCGTCATCGTCGGAGCCGTCGGCCTTCGTGTCGTCGTCGCCCGCGCGAGGCTCCGCCGCGGACCCCACGTCCGCGCGGGAGTCGTCGTCGTCGTCGCCCGTCATCGCGGCGGACTATAGCCGGATTTGTGCTGGCCCTTCGACCGGGCGGCGTCGCCTGACCGCGCGCCGCATCGCGCCGCCGCTTCGACCGCGCCGCGTCAGCGCGCGGCTTCGACCTGCACGCGGGCGTCGTTGAAGGTCGCGCCGCCGCCCAGGTCGGCCAGTGCGTCGGGGCACAGCGCGTTCGCGGACGCGCCGTTCTCCGTGTGGTGGGACCACAGGCCCTTGGCCAGGCCGACCACGCGCCGCCGCATGTCGCGGTCGATGGCCACCCGGCAGACCACCTCGCCGAGGTCGTTGAAGACCCGGACGCGATCGCCGTCGGCCAGCCCGCGCGCCGCGGCGTCGTCGGGGTGCATGTGCAGCGCGGCCGGGCGCCGGTCGAGCTGGCCGAACGTCGAGCTCACCTGGCGCGCGACCGCCGGAGAGATGAGCGCCAGGGGGTGCGCGGCCGTCTCGGGGTCCTCACGGTAGTGGTACAGGCGGCCGCCGGCCTCGGCGTCGAGCGACGGCGGGACGAGGTGGATCCGACGATCGGCCGTGCGCGGGAGCTCGTCGACGAACTGGATGCCCCCGGCGCTCGCGGCGATGTCGCCCGCCGCGAGGTCACGCAGGGCCGCCTCGGGCAGCGCGCTGCCGGCGAGCACCGCGTCCGCCAGGGCGTCGGCGTCAATTGGATCGCCGGGGCGCGCCAACCCCAGCCGCGCGCACAGCTCCGCGAACACGGCGTAGTTCGGCCGCGCCTGCCGATACGGCGCGACCACGGGCCGGGTGCGCTGCACGGCCATCGCCCCGTAGCCCGAGCGGAGCTCGTCGTGCTCGAGGAACGTGGTCGCGGGCAGGATGACGTCGGCGTAGCGCGCCGTGTCGGTCATCACCTGGTCGAAGACGATCGTGAAGAGATCGGGGCGGAGGAGGCCGCGGCGCACCGCGTTCTGGTCGGGCAGCGTCGCCAGCGGGTTGCAGTTGTAGACGAACAGCGCGAACACGCCGCCCGCTCGGCCTGCGGTCAGCACCCGGCCGACCTGGTTCATGTTGATCTCGCGGGTGGCCACCTCGGGCTCCGCGATCACGGCGTCGTCGCCGAGCGCGAGCGCCCGACCGTTGCTCATCGTGTAGCCGCCGCCGCGGACGCCGAACTTGCCGGCGACGGCGGGCAGGGCGAGGACCGCGGCGATCGCCGAGCCGCCGTTGCGGTTGCGCTCGGGCCCCCAACCGCAGCGGATCGCCGCCGGCGACGCGTCGGCGTACATCGCCGCGGCGCGCTCGAGCAGCGCGGGGTCGATCTCGGCGACGGCCGCGGCGCGCTCGATCGTCCACGGCCACGCCCGCTCGCGGAACGCCTCGACGCCGGTCGCGTGCGCGGCGAGGAACTCGAGATCGGCGCGCCCGTTGTCGAACAACCACCGCGCGATCGCCAGCGCGACGGGCAGATCGGTGCCGGGCCGGATCGCCAGGTGGAGGTCGGCGGACTTGGCGAGCGGAGTCCGGCGCGGATCGACGACGACGAGCTTCGCCCCGCGGGCCCGCGCGCGCGCCAGCGGCGGGACCAGGTGGATCCCGGACGCCGACGGGTTGCAGCCCCACAGCACGCACAGCGCCGCGTGCTCGTAGTCGGGCAGGGCGATCCCGGGCATCTTGCCGTACAGCCCCATCGCGGCGCTGCCGGTCGGGGCGGCGCACACCGTCCGCGCCAGGCGGCTCGCGCCGAGGCGCCGGAACAGCCGCGCATCGACGGCGTCCTGCGTGAGCGAGCCGTTGCTGCCGCCGTAGCACAGCGGGAGGATCGCCTCGCCGCCGTGCGCGTCCGCGACCGCGCGGAGGCGCGACGCGACGAGCTCGAGCGCGACCTCCCACGACACCGTCGCGAATTGCCCGAGGCCCTTGGGACCGATGCGCACGCGCGGCGCGTCGAGCCGCGACTCACCGCGGGCGTGGCGATCGAAGTTGCGGACCTTCGCGCAGATGAAGCCCGCGGTCAGGGGGTTGCGTCGATCGCCGTCGATCGAGATCACGCGATCGCCGTCGATCGTCACCGCGAGGCTGCAGGCGTCGGGGCAGTCGAGCGGGCAGGCGCTTGGACGGACCTCGACCACGGCGGGGGTCGATCCTTCAGCGGCGCGCGCTGCTGCGCAGGGTCAGGACCTCGACGCCGTCGGCGGTGACCAGCACGGTGTGCTCGGCCTGGGCCGAGAGCCGGCCGTCGCGGGTGATCGCCGTCCAGCCGTCGTCGAGGATCTCGCAGTTGGGCGTGCCCTCGTTGATCATCGGCTCGATCGTGAAGGTCATGCCCTCGCGCATGCGCATGCCGGTGCCGCGGCGGCCGACGTGCGAGACCTGCGGCGCGGTGTGGAACTCGCGGCCGATGCCGTGGCCGCAGAAGGCCTCGACCACGCCGTAGCCGTGCTCGCGCTGCGCGAACTCGACGATCGCCGCGCCGATGTCGCCGATGCGCTTGTTGGGCCCGACCTCCTGGATGCCGAGCCAGAGCGCGCGTCGGGTCACGTCGATCAGCTTGCGCGCCGCCGGGTCGACCTCGCCGACGCAGAACATCTCGGAGGTGTCGCCGTGGTAGCCGTCGAGGATCGTCGTGATGTCGATGTTGACGATGTCGCCCTCGACGAGTGCGCGGTCCCCGGGGATGCCGTGGCACACGACCTCGTTGATCGAGGTGCAGATCGACTTGGGGAAGCCCTTGTAGTTCAGCGGGGCGGGGTAGGCCCCGGCGCGCACGATGAACTCGTGGCACAGGCGGTCGAGCTCGAGCGTGGTGACCCCCGGCACGACGTGGGGTTCGATCATGTCGAGGACGTCGGCGGCGAGCTGGCAGCTGCGCCGCATCTTCTCGATCTCGGGCTTGGACTTGATGTCGATGGCCACAGTAGGGGGTGCGCGCGCGGCGCGATCGTCGAGGGAGTCTAGCAGGTCCCGCACCCCGAGCGCGGTGGCACCCCAGCGGCGGCTGTGCCAGGCTCCCCGCGACGATGTCGGACGGCGCGGCGGGGCACGCGGAGCGCACGGCGGTGGGCGTGTTCGACGAACTCGCCCGGCGCACGTTCGTGGTCGTGAGCGGGAAGGGTGGAGTCGGTCGCACGACCGTCGCGGCCCTGTGCGGCCTCGCGCTGGCGGATCGCGGCCGTCGGGTGCTCGTCGCGACCACCGGCCACGACGATCGACTCGCGTGGATGCTCGGCGCCGACTCGCTGTCCGAGGTGCCGACGCCCGTCGAAGGTGGCCTCTCGATCGTTCGGCTCTCGGCGCCGGCCTGCATCCGCGAGTACGGGGCCCTGGTCCTGCGGAGCTCGCGGCTCTCGACCGCGGTGTTCGACAACCGCATCGTGTCGCGGCTCATGCGGGCGATCCCTGGGCTCGACGACTTCTCGCTGGTCGGCAAGGCTTGGCACGACGCCTTCCGCGGCGGCGACTACGACACGGTGATCTTCGATGGTCCCGCCACCGGACACCTCCTCTATACGCTGGGCGTCCCGCGGGCGATCCGTCAGACCATCGCCCCGGGACCGCTGACGCGCGAGGCCGAGCTGATGTGTCAGCACTTCGAGGATCGCACACGCACAGCGGCGCTGCTCGTGGGGTTGCCCGAGCGCTGGCCGCTGACCGAACTCGACGAGCTCGGCGTGGCCCTCGGCGATCAGGTGGGCATCGGCGTGGCGGCGGTGGTCGTGAACGGCCTGTGGCCCAGCGACGTCGCGCGCGTGCCGACCCTCGACCCCGACGCGCCGGGTGCCGCGGTGCTCGAGGCGGTCGCCGGCCTCGCGGCCACCGGTCGCCGCCACGATCGCGAGCTCGCGGCGTGGGTGCAGGGCCACGCGACGCCGCGCGCCGCGACGCTCACCCTGCCGTGGCGCTTCGACGGCGTCGAGGATCGCCGGGCGCTGCGCGAGCTCCTGGCGGGGTTCGCCGCGGTGCGGACCTACGCGGAGGCGGGCACGTGAGGCTCGAGCTCGACCAGGACCTGGCCGGCGTCGACGGTGTCGCCCGCCGACACGGCGACGCGCACGACCTTGGCGGGGTGCACGGCGCGGACCTCGTTCTCCATCTTCATCGCCTCGACGATGACGACCGGCGCATCCGCGGCCAGCTCGTCGCCCTCGGCGACCATCACCCGCACGATGCGGCCGGGCATCGGCGACGCGATCGTGCGCGCGTCCCCGCCGCGGCGGGCCGTGCCGCCGAGGTCCGCCAGCGCGGCCTGCTGCGCCGTCAACACCGAGATGATGTGGACCAGGCCGTCGACCGACGCCTGCGTCGGCGCGTTGCCCGGTGCGATCGTCACCAGCCGCTGCGTCGTGTCGCCGGGGCGCCGCACGAGCGCGCGACCCTCGGGTCCGGGTACGACCTCGTAGATCTCGCCATCGACGCGCACGCGCGCGTCGCCATCGATCTCGACCTGGTGATCGCGCTCGCCGACGCGCACGCGAAATCGCTGGACCGCCGTCACGCGGGTGACGCTACGCCATGACGAACGACGCGTCCACGCCCACGCTCACCGCGGCACCCGACCACGCGGCACCGACGCTCGACCTGCCGGCGGGGCGCCGCGTCGAGCTGGTCGTCGGCCCCGGCGGCGTCGGCAAGACGACGGTCGCGGCCGCGCTCGCGCTGCGTGCCGCGGTCGCCGGTCGGCGCACGGTGGTCGTGACCATCGATCCCTCGCGCCGCCTGGCGCAGGCCCTGGGCATCGACGGCAGCGCCGCGCCGGGCACCCTGGTCGCGGTCCACCACGCGGGCGCGACGCTCGATTGCCTGGTGCTCGACACGCAGCACACCTTCGACGCGATCGTCCGCGCCCACTCGCCGTCGCCGCAGGCGGCCGAGGCCATGCTCGTGAACCCCATCTACCGGGCGATGGTCCGCTACCTCGGCGGCGCGCTCGAGTACGCCGCGACCGCGCAGGTGCACATGCTCGCCGCGGCCGGCCAGCACGACCTCATCGTGCTCGACACGCCGCCGACCGCCAACGCGATCGAGTTCCTCGAGGCGCCGGCGCAGATCGCCGAGGTCGCGAACAACCCCGCGGCGAAGTTCCTGTCGCAGTCGGGCCGCTTCGGCATGCGGTTCCTCGGCCTCGGCAGTGGCCTCATGCTGAAGGCGCTCGAGGCCGTCGGCGGCGGCGCGTTCATCGGCGACCTCGGCCGGTTCCTCCGCGACTTCGGCCAGGTGCTCGAGGAGTTCCAGCGCCGCGCGGGCGCCCTGGCCGGGATGATGACCTCACCGGGGACCGGCGTCGTGCTCACGACGGCGGCGACCGACTTCAGCGTGCGCGAGGCCCTGGCCTTCCTCTCCGTCCTCGCCGAGCGGGGCCTGCGGATCGACGGCGTCGTGCTCAACCGCTTCGACGCCGCGGTCCCGCCGTGGCCCGGCGACGCGGTGATCGCCGCGGCCCTCCAGGGCGCGCCGGTCGGACTCGATCGCGTCGCCGAGCTCCACGGCGCGCTCTTGCGCCAAGCCGCCTCGGCGCTGCGCGGCGCCGAGGCCCTGCGCGGTCGGTGGCCGACGACGCCGGTGTGCACCGTGCCGCGCATGGATCCGCCGCCCACCACGCTGGCCGAGCTCCACGCCCTCGCGATGGCGGTGTGGCCGAGCGTCCGGCGCTGACGTCACATCGGCCCGCAGCCGGTCCCCAGGCGATCGCACGTGCACTCGCACGAGCCCGGCGTGACCTCGCAGCCCCCGCTGCCGTGCTCGCAGGCGTCGGTCACGATCACGAGGGCATCGGCCTGGGTGAGGCCGCACGCGTCGGTGCCGAAGATGATCTGGCTGACGAACGGATCGTCGGGGCAGAACACCGACGTCGTGCTGCACGAGCAGCTCCACTCGGTCTGGTCCTCGAGCGTCGAGCAGCCGCCGTCGATGCAGCCGTTGGCGACCGCCACGCTCGCGCAGCGCTCGTCCCATGCGCCGGTGCAGCACGCCGGCAGGTAGTCGCAGACGCACTGCTGGATCTCCGCGTTCGAGCAGCCCGCGCCCGACGTGTCGCAGCACGGATCGCCGACGAGGGGATCGCCGGTCGACTCGCCGCCGCCACTGCTCTCGTCGAGGCCGGTCGGGTCGCTCGACGACTCGCCCTCGCCGGGATCGGTGGCGCTCGGGTCCACGGTCGCGCCGCCGTCGGAGGTCTCGGCGACGCCCTCGGTGCCCGCGGGGAAGCCCCCGGTGCACGCGTCCTTGGCCGCGCACGTGGCCGCCGACTCCACGCAGACCTCGAACGGGCGGGCCTCGTCGGCGAAGTCGAGGTTGCACGAGACCTCGCACTCGAGCTGCCAGGTCTCGGTGAACGCCGGGTCGGCGGCGCACTGCGAGGCGGCGGAGCTGCACAGATCCTCGCAGGCGTCGGCGTGCTGCTCGAGCTCGCCCTTCTCGGACTGACAGCCGATCGGCGCGACGATCGAGGGGAGCAACGCTGCAAAGACGAAGGGGAAGAGGAGACGGGAGTGGGTCATGGCGGGCGAGGGAGGGCCCGTTCGCCCGGATTTCGATCCCCCGTCACTCGGTGCAGGAACTCACGTGGGGATCGTCGGCGGCGCGGACCTCGGCGTACGCGGCCCGCAGCTGCGCCTTGGCGCGGCGCAGGCGGCTGCGGATCGTGCCCTCGGGCACACCCAGCGTCGCCGCGAGCACGGGACCCCGCAGGCCCTCCCCGTAGTAGAGATCGATCGTCTCGAACAGGGCGTACGGCAGCTGCATCATCGCCGCGCGCACGCGGTCGGCCCGCTGGTGGGCGTTCATCCGCGACGACAGGCCCGCGGCGACGTCCGCGAGCCGGTGCGTGAGCGGGTCGAAGTGGGTGCGGCGGCGGTAGTGCTCGAACAGCACCGATCGCGCGATGCGGAGCACGTACGCCTTGGGGTGGACGATGGGCCCGGCCCGCCGCGCGGCCGCGAAGTACTCGGCCAGGGTCTGCTGCACGAGGTCGTCGACGTCGAGGTCGACGCGCGCGTGGAAGTACCGCCACAGCAGGCCGAAGAACTCGCGGATCGCCGGGGCGGGATCGATCGGGGCGTCGGGATCGGGGGTCGTCATCGTCGGCGTCCTTCGTCGGGGGCTTGCAGCGCGGCGACCTGCTCTCGCGCCGCGCGGGTGGTCACGTCGTCGGGCCCGCGCAGGCGCTCGAGCTGCGCGAGCGCGATGTCGGCGTCCTGTCGGGCCCGCGCGAGCTCGCCGCTGCGCGCCCAGAGCTCCGCGCGGACGAGCCGAGCATCGGCGGCGTAGGCGTCGTCGATCGCGTCGATGCTCGCGAACGTCGCGAGGGCGCGCTCGACCGCGCTCCAGGCCGAGACCAGCTCACCGGCGTCGAGCTCGAAGCCCGCCTGATGGGTCAGCGTCATCGCCAGCGGCAGCTCGTGTCCGTCGCGGAACTCCTCGAAGATCGCGATCGCCTCGCGGTTGTTCGCGCGTGCCCGCTCCGGATCGAGGTGCTCGTAGCTGACCGCGAGGTTCGCCAGCTCGTGGGCGACGCTCGGGTGGCGCGGGCCCAGCGTGTCGCGGCGCAGCGCGAGGGCCTCTCGTTGCAGCTCGAGCGCGCGCTCGTCCTGGCCGAGCTCGTGCAGCGCGGCGCTGTGCATCCCGAGGAGCTGCGCGCGCTCCTCGTCCGAGCCGCCGCGCAGGGCCTCGTGCCGGGCGATCGCCGCAGCCGCGGCCGCGCCCGCGAGCGCAGGCTGTCCGAGGGCGAGCATGCAGGTGGCCCGGCTGGCGAGCACCGCGACCTCCTCGGAGGGGGGACGGCCGAGGCGATCGAGCGTCGCCTCGGCGCTGCGCAGGGCGAGCTCCGTGGCGTCGACGTCTCCGTCGTGCGCGGCGATCTGCTCGGCGAGGATCCGCTGGGCGTCGAGCGCAACATCGTCACGCCCGCAGGCCTGGGCGGTCCACACCACCTCGTGCAGCGACGCCTGCGTACGCCCGGGGTGACCGCCGTACTGGGCGCTGATCGTCCGCTCGAGCTGCACCGCGGGCTGCCATGCGCACGGCTCGACCCCCAGCCGCGTGGCGTCCTCGCCGATCGCGTCGTAGGCCGCGGCGCAGTCGGGCGTCAGGCCGTACCGACAGCGCTGGGCCGTCGTCGAGAGCCGGCGACGCACCGCGAGGGTGTCGGCGTGATCGACGACCGGTGCGAGGTGCTCGAGCGCCGCGTCGACGCACGTCTCCGGGGCGGGCAGCGCCGCGACCAGCAGCGCCGCCACGGCGACCGTGTGTGCGTCGAGCGTGGCGAGATCCTCGAGCACCGTCGTGAACGCGACGGCCGCGTCGTCGAGGCACTGGCCGCGCGCCCCGTCCCGCGGTGCGGCGCCCGTCGTCGCGCACAGGCCCGCGACTGCCTCCGACCACCGCGCCGCGTGGCGATCGAGGGCGCCGAGCGTGGGGCCGAGCGCCTCGGGGCCCCGCGGAGTTGCGCCGCCGAGCGCCTCGAAGTGCGCGCGCAGGCCCGGGCGCGCCTGCGCGAGCGCGTCCTGCAGCGCCGCGGGATCGCGGGCGCACGTCGCTGCGCCGGGCCACACGATCGCGATCGCGGACGCGGCGATCGTGCAGGACGCCGCGATCGCAGCGAGTCGACGACGTGGGCCGGGGCCGAGCGCGCGCACGAAGGCGGCGACGTCGGCGTGGCGCGCCTGCGGATCCTCGGCGAGGGCGCGGAGCACCGCCCTGCGCACGCGGCGGGGGACCGGCCACACCTCGGGGGCAGACCGCGAGCCGCCCGTCGCGGCGAGCAAGGTCGCGGCGAGCCCGAACTGGTCCGCGGCGGGATCGGCCGTCCCGCGCCTGCGCTGCTCGGGGGCCGCGAACGACGGCGTACCGCCGGCGCTGGCCGACGCGCCCGAGTGCGCTGCGAGGCCGAGGTCCACCAGGCGCGGCTGGCCCGACGCGTCGATGAGCACATTGGCCGGCTTCACGTCGCGGTGCGTCAGCCCGCACCGGTGGAGCTCGCCGAGGCCGTCGCCGATCCGAGCGATCACCTCGAGGATGCGCGGCAGCGACGGGTGACGCTCGGCGACCCACGCGAGCAGCGGCGTGCCCTCGACCAGCTCCATCACGACGACGGGTCGACCTTCGCAGTGCTCGAGCGCATAGACCGTGACGAGGTTCGGGTGACGCACGCGCGCGAGGGCGCGGGCCTCGAAGGTGAGATCGTCGTTGGCCGTGCCGTGGGCGAACCGCGGGATCTTGAGCGCGACGCGGCGCTGCAGCGTCGCGTCGAAGCCCTCGTAGACGCAGCCCTGGCCGCCGCGACCGAGGCCGCGCGCGACCGTGAAGCGGCCCAGCGTCGCGGGCTCGATCGGCGCCCCGAGCCCGCGACAGGTCGCGACCAGGGCGAGCCGCTCGTCGAGGCTGTCGGGGACTCGTCGCGCTGCGCGGTGGCACAGGCCCGACATCGACGTCTGCGTGGGGGAGTCCACAGGGCGGGCGCGGCCGGTCGCAGACGGGGTCCGCCGCGGGGCTATTCAGCGCGTCGCCGCGGTCGTGCACCGGTGTGCACGACCTGCGATTCCCGTGCGCACGCGGGGTGACGTGCACGACGTCTGCGTCGCCGGGCGCGTGGCGTGGATCACCGTGCGCGCCGCGATCGACCCAGCAAGATGCCGCCTGTGGTCGCGAGCACACCGCCGATCCCGAGGCTCAGCCCGCCGCCGAGGTAGAGGCCGTCGATGGGGTGATCGAGGGCGTCGAAGCGGTCGTAGTCGCGGGTGCGTCGCTGCGCGCGGCGCTGGAACTCGCCGGTGAGGACGAGCGCGAGTCCGACGACGACGAGCGCGGTCCCGGTGCCGAGCAGCGCGAGCGCAGCGGTGGGGCGCGGCGGCTCGGGCGTCGTGGTGCGCGTGGGCGCGGGGTGGACGATCGGCCGCGGTGGCGGTGGTTCCGGCGTCGCGGCGAGGGACTCGCGGCAGCGCTGCTGGTTCGCGATCGCGGCGGCCCGGGAGTCGCCGCTCGCACCCGCCTCGAGGAAGCGCTGGTACCGATCGATCGCGGTGGCGCAGTCGCCCGCCTCGCGAAGCGCCTGGGCCCACGCGTAGAGGGTCGCGGGATCGGGCTGCAGCGCGTACGAGCGCTCGAAGTGGGCGGCCGCGTCGCGGTACTCGCCGCGGGCGTACGCCGCGAGCCCGCGCTCGAGCCACGCGGTGGCGCTCGGCTCGGCCGGATCGGGGATCGCGGGGGGTGCAGCGGCGCGCGCGGCCGTCGGCGCCGACGCACCGAGGCTCGCGACGACGACCGCGAGGTGTCGTGTCATCGCGAGGACTCGCGTCATCGGGGGCCCGAACCCGGCGGCAGCGGGGCGTCGAGATCGAGCGGGCGCGCCGGTGCCGGTGCCGGCGCCGGTGTCGGCGTCCGCTTGCGCTTCGGCGCGCGGCGGACCTCGGCCTTGCGTGGACTCGGCGCCGCGGCGCGCGGCGGCTCGGGCGTCGTGGCGATCGGGATCGGCACCACCGCGATCGCTGGTTCGACGCGGGGAGGTGACGGTTCGGGCGCCGCGAGCACGCTCGGCTGCGGATCCGGTGGCACGGGCGTCGCGGACTCCCGCGGCGCGAGGAGGTACAGCGCGACGCCGCCGAGCGCCACGCCGCCGATCACCGCGGCGACGATGGGCGCCCACGTCCGTCGCCGCGGAGGTGGCTCGGGCGTCCCCACCGCCACGGGTGGGATCGTGGCGGTCGCCGGCGTGGCCTCCGCGTCGCCCTCGCGTCGCAGCGCGACCGTGCGCGCGAGCTCGCCTTCACTCGACTCGCGCTCGATCTCCTCGGCGAACAGCGCCTGCATCATCGCGGCGATCGTGCGCGGCGCGACCACGAGGCGGGCGTCGTGGGCGAAGTCCTCGAGCGCGCGCTGCAGCGCTTCGGCGCTGGGCCAGCGCCGCGCCGGATCCCGCGCGAGCGCCTGCATGACGATGGCCTCGAGCTCCCCGTGCAGGTCGGGGCGCAGGGCCTTGGGTGATGGCGCGTCGCCGTCCGCGATCTGGCGCATCAGGGCGATCTCGCTGTCGCCCGTCCGCATGCGGGCGCCCGTGAGCATCTCCCACAGCAGCACGCCGACCGCGAACACGTCGCTGCGACGATCGAGCGCCTCGCCGCGGCACTGCTCCGGGGACATGTACGCGATCTTGCCGCGGAGCGTCCCGGCCTCGGTCTCGACGTTGGCGCTGCGCACCTTCGCGACGCCGAAGTCGGCCAGCTTCACCGCGCCTTCGAAGCTGACGAGGACATTCGACGGCGACACGTCGCGGTGCACGATGCCCAGGGGCCGGCCGTCGGCGCCGACGTGCATGTGGGCGTGGTGGAGCCCCGCGCACAGGGCCGTGACGATGGCGATGATCTCGTCGAAGCCCAGCACGCGGCCGGCGGCCTTGGCCCGGCGCAGGATCTTGTACAGATCGCGGCCGCGGACGTACTCCATCGCGAAGTACGTCCCCGCCGGATCGTCGCCGACCTCGTGGACCGCCGCGATGTTGGGGTGGTCGAGCGAGGCCGACAGCCGCGCCTCCTGGAGGAACCGCTCGACGAACTCGGCGTCGCCGGCGAGGCGCGGCAGCACCTGCTTGAGCACGACGAGCTTCTCGAAGCCACCGATCCCGCGGGAGCGCGCGAGGAAGATCCGGGCCATCCCGCCCTCGCCGATCTGCTCGACGATCGTGAACTTGCCGAGGGTGCGCGCGGGCCCCGGGCTCGACGTGCGCGGCGGGCCGTCGGCCGTGGACTCGCCCTGCGCACCGAACCCCGCGCTCACCGCTTCGGATCGTACGCGCGGGTCCCGGTCGCGATCAACTGCGGCGGCGCCCGCGACGGCGTCCCCAACGATCAGCCGCGGCCACGCTCGGGTGCCGGTCGACCCAGGGCAAGTGCAACTCTGTGCGCAAGTGCGGCGCGGGAGTGCAGCTCGAGGCGCTCGAAGATCCGCTCGAGGTGGGTCGCCACCGTGCGCTTGCTGATCCCGAGCCGCGTTGCGATCTCGGCGTTGGTGAGGCCCTCGGCGACGGCCTGCGCGACCTCCCACTCGCGGGCCGACATCGCGGTCGCCAGGGCCGCGACCGCTGGCTCGGCGCCCGCGACCTCGTCGAAGCTGAGCGTGAGCTCCGCGGTGCCGATCTGGATGCGATCGCCGTGGTGGAGCACCGCGACGTCGATGCGCTCTCCGTTGAGGTACGTGCCGTTCTTGGCCCCGAGATCGACGAGGTTGTACCCGCGATCACCCGTCTTGCTGATCCGCGCGTGCTTGCGTGACACGCCCTCCACGTCGAGCTGCAGGTCGGTGTCGCGGCTGCGACCGATCACCACGACCTCGCGGTCGAGCGCGACGCGGCGCGGCGGCTGCTCGGCCACGCGGATCTCGAGCTGCGCGCGGCGGGGCTCCGTGCGCAGCGGCTGGACCTGCCGCGTGCGCGTGGGATCGTCGACCACGGCGCCGAGGGTAGCATCGCCGCGCTTGACAGCCGGGCCGCCCACGGCGCTACGATCGAGGGGTGGGGCACGGCGGCACGCGTGCGCGGGGCGCAGCGGGCGCGCTGGCGGGCCTGCTCTCCGCCGTGCTCTTGCCGGGGCCTTCGGCGTGTCATCGCGCGTTCGCGTGTCGCGAGGACGGCGAGTGCGAGCTCGACGGTCGCGCGGGCTCGTGCGAGCCGAGCGGGGACTGCAGCTTCGCCGACGCGGGCTGCCCGTCGGGTCGCCGCTACGGCGAGCACGCGCGGGCCAGCGTCGCGGGCACCTGCGTCGTCGAGGAGGGCACCACGGGGACGACGAGCTCGGGCGGGCCGGACGTGCCGCCGGTCGACCTCGGCGCGCCCGAGCCCGTGAGCACCGAGGGCTCGAGCAGCACCGGCGGCGGCGGGGATCCCTGCGTCGACGGGTTGCGCGAGAGCGAGCCGCTCGTCGTCACCGAGGACGGCCAGGTGATCGCGGGGCTGCGCATCGTCAGCGATGGCGGGCCCGCGCTCGCGGTCGAGGGCTTCACCGGCGTCACCATCCGCGACTGCGAGATCCACCACCGGGGCGGGCCCGGGCTCGTGTTCCGCGACGCCGACGATCTCCGCGTCGAGCGGGTTGTGGTGATCCACGACGGCGCGCCGCCGGGCGGTCCCCACGCCGACAGCGACCAGGCCAACGTCGTGGGCAGCGACAGCGAGCGCGTGGTGCTCGAGCAGCTGCGGGTGGTCCGCGGCGCCAGCGGGATCGATCTCGAGGGGACACCGGGCGTGCGGCTCTCGTTCATCGAGGCCCATGACATCCGCGGCCCCGGCGAGGCCGCGTGCGTGCGCGTGGCCGAGGGCGACGGCGCCCTCCTCGAGGATTTCTCCTGCGAGAACCCACTGGACACCGCGCGGCCCGGCGACCTCATCGAGCTCGAGGCCACCTCCGACGCGATCGTGCGTCGGGGCCTGCTCGACGGCCACAACGCCGAGTTCGGCTACGGCGTGCACTTCTCCCAGGTCTCCGGTCAGCACAGCGGTGGCCTCGTCGAGGACGTCGACGCGATCCGCATGACCAACGGCAGCTTCTCGTGCTTTCCCTTCGGCAACGGCATCACGTTCCGCCGCACCCGCGCGCGGGAGAACATCTGCGAGATCCTGTCGATCGAGCTCCCCGACTGCGGCACGCTCGGACCCAACGGTGGCTGCGTCCCCGGCTCGGGCGGGCTGTCCTGGGCGGGCTCGACGACGTCGACGATGCTCGCGATCGAGGAGTCCGCCTACTTCGCGCTGTGCTCGGACGCCGCCTGGCCGCTCGACGTGTTCATGACGCCGCCCGAGGATCTGGTCGAGCTCGACTTCGAGCCGCGGGCGCCGATCCGCACCACGGCGTGCTGGGAATCGCCGTGACGCCACCGACGCCCGGCCAGGTCGTCCCTCGGGTCACATCGCGTAGAAGAACTCCTCGCGCGTGATCCTGCCGTTCGCCACCGTGAACAGCGCGACCTCGTGCATCTGGATCCGCTGCGCGTCGGCCCTGCGCGTCACGTCGTACTCGAACACCACCGCGAACCTGTCGCCGTGGGGAAACGGGCCGTCGGTCCTCGCCTGGTGGATCTCGTGGGCCTGGGCCCACGCGGTGCCCTTGGCGATCACCGCGGCGAGGCCCCGGGTCTCGGGCGATTGTCCGGGCGGGGCGCCGGCCTCGACGCTGACGATGTCCGGGGAGTAGAGCTCGTCCTGGGCCTCGCGGTTCTTGCCGGCGCGGCAGAGTTCGACGAGGCGCTTCCCGACTTCGAGTGTTGTCATGCCGGCAGGATGGGACCCCGCCGTGACAGGTGTCTGTCAGGTTTGATTCGCCCTGGCGCCGGTCGCCCGCGCCGTCGGCCGTCAGGCGAACATCGCGTCGAGGCGGCCCGACCCGCCGCCGGGGTGACCGAACTGATCGACGCCGACGACGCCGGTCGCCTCGGCGAGCCCGACCATCAGGCCGTGCGTCCGCGTCGCGTCGTCCTCGAGCGCGAGGTGCCGCCCACACGCGAGCTGGCCGCCCGCGTTGCCGAACACGAACGACGCGCAGCCGGTGTTCGTGTGCGGCCCGCCCGAGCCGTACTCGCTGACGAGCAGCACCGTGGTGCTGTCGAGCAGCCGCGAGCCGTCGGGCTGGATCGTGCCGAGGCGCGTGATGAAATCCGCGATCCGCTGGGCGTACCAGGCCATGAACAGGCCCACGGTGTCGCGGGTGCCGGCGTGGGTGTGCGAGTGGTGGTCGCGGACGTTCTGCTCGCCGGTGTCGACGTTCTCGATGATCGGCGCGTCGAGCCACGGCATCGCGAAGCGGAACGCGGTGTTGCCGAACGACAGGCTCGCCACCCGCGTGGCGTCGCACAGCAGCGCGACCTCGATCATCTGCCAGAAGAACTCCGTGAGCGCGGGGTAGTTGTTGGGGTCGTTGTGGTCGAGCCCCGAGACCTGGGCCAGCGCGTCCTGGGGCGGCACGCAGTTGAAGAGCTGGAGGTTTTGCTCGAGCTCGCGGATGCGCTCGCAGTGGTAGTCGACCAGCGTCTTGCCCTCGCTCGGCAGGGCCGTGATGTAGCCCTTGCACTCGCCGTAGGAGACGTCGAGCACGCTCTTCTTGCGGGCGATGAGCAGCGCGGCCTCCTCGGGCATGACGTCGCTGAACAGGCTGGCGTACGCGGCCACGGGATCGTTGACCAGCGGCACCGCCTCGCCGGCGGACTCGTAGTAGCTGTGGGCGTAGTCGGACACGCCGCTGGCCCCGATGCTGAAGACGGGGGCGCGCAGCACCGGCGCGGTGCCCTGCTCGAACAGGCGGCGCGCGATGAACTGATCGATCGACGGCCCGGTGGCGTAGCCGGTGCCCTCGTCGGCGGTGCAGGTGAGGCAGCCCATGCCGCCCGAGCGGTGGCCGTACTCGGTGTTGGTGCCGTAGGGCACGCCGCCGATCGACAGGCTCGACAGCGCGATGAGATCGGCGCGATGGGGCTCGAACGCCGCGTAGTAGTCCCCGAGCGAGAAGTCGGTCTCGCCGCCGCTGGGGCCGGCGTCGCCGTAGTTGAGGCCGTTGGGCGTGAAGAGGGTGATGAAGCGCCGCGCGGGATCGTCGGTCCCCGCGGTCACACGGCGCTCCACGCCGGCGACGAGCAGGGCGAGCGGACCGGCGGCGAGCAGACTGCGGCGCGAGAGCGTGGAACGGACGGTGGATCGGAGTGTGGGTCGGGCCATGGTGAGTCCTCCGTCGAACGGGCGCTTAGGGGGCGAAGGGGCCGGTGCTGGCGAATTCCTCGGACAGCACCAGGGCGGCGACCACCGCCGGGAAGTCGCCGTCGCCGGCCTCGAGGCCGTCGGCGAGGCGGTGGTACAGCGCGAGATCCTCGGGCGCGAGCGTGCGACCGAAGGCGTACTCGAGGTAGCGCTTGGCGAAGCAGCCGCGCACCGCCTGCGAGTCGGCGATGACGTCGATCATCTCGACCGCGTCGTCGAAGTCGACCGCACCCTCGTCGATGGCGGTGAGCGTGCCGTGGGCGTCGATCGGCCGGCCGAGCAGATCCTCGGCCATCACCCGACCGATCGAGTCGTAGGCCATGTACGCGAAGCCGGGCGCGTTGAGCAGCTGGTGGCAGCCGCTGCACGCCCCGTCGTCGGTGAGCTGCGCGAGCTTCTCGCGGTAGGTGAGGCCGGAGTTCTCGGGGGTCTCGTCGATCGTCGTGTCGATGCCCGGCGGCGGCGGCGGCACGGTCTGGCACAGCAGGCGCTCGCGCACGAACCGGCCCATCTGCACCACCGAGAAGCCCGACTCCTTCGTGTGCGCGGCGAGAAGCAACGGCTGGGTGAGGATGCCGCGGCGCGTCGCGGGGTCGAGCTCGATCGCGCGGAACTCGGGGCCTGTGACGCCCGGCACGCCGTAGATCGACGCCACCGTCTCGTTGGCGTACGTCGTCGTCGAGGTCAGCAGGGTGGTCAGCGACGGCGACGCGCCGAGCATCGCCTCGGTCACGAAGCGGCGGGTCTCCTCCTCGAGATCCTGCTGCAGCGTCGGCGGCAGGCCCTCGGTGACCTCGGCGGCCTTCTTCACGACCTGCGCGGTGTCGGTACCGAGCCACTCGGACACAAAGCGGACGATGCCGGTCTGCGCGCGGGCGTCGGCGAGCATGCGCTCGGCCTGGGCACCCACGCCCTCGGCGTCGTCGAGGGTGCCGGCCTGCGCCGCGTCGAGCAGCGCGTCGTCGGGCATCGTCGCCCACAGCAGGTAGCTCAGGCGACTCGCGACCTCGAACGGCGCGAGCGGTCCGGCCTCGCCAGGCCCCGCGGTGCCGAGCTCGGGGCGGTACAAGAAGTGCGGCGACATCAGGACCGCCTCGAGGACGAGCCGCACCGCCTCGGCCGCGGGGTCACCTGCGTCGACGCGCGCGCTGAACAGGCCGCCGTAGCGCGAGAGCTCGTCGGCGGTGGGCGGGCGACGGAACGCGCGGCGCAGGAACGCGGGCAGCCACGCATCGACGCACCCGCGATCGGCGAGCTCGGGCGTGCAGTCGCCGAGCGTCAGCGTCGGCAGCGCGGCGGTCGAGGCGTCCTCGGCGGCGCGCGACAGCACCTCGAGCTCCGCGAGCCCGAGCTGCTTGGCGTGGGCGTTGTTCGACAGGAAGTCGACCTTCTGATCGTCGGACAGCCCCGCCTCGGCGCCGGTGATGCCGAGCAGGTCGCGGACCGTGTTGCCGTACTCGAACCTCGACAGGCGGCGCACGCCGATCGCGGTGTGCAGGTCGCCGATGGCGGGATCGGGTCGAGCCGGCTCGCCCCCGGTGTCCCCCGCGTCGTCGCCCGCCGCCGTGTCGGCGCCATCGCTGCCCGCCGAGCCGTCGGCGGAAGCGCCGTCGCTGCCCGAGGCGCCCAGGCCCGAGTAGCACGCGGGCAGCAGCAGGGCAGCGGCGAGTCCGACGGGGCGGGCGAGGGGGCGCAGCATGGTGCGATCGTAGGCACCGCGGGCGCGGCGGTCCATCGGACGCACGACCGAACCGGGGGGAATTGTCGCGGGGGACGTGTCGGTCGATCGACCGACGCGGATCGGCCGCGTGGCCTCCGGTGCCTAGGCCCCCGCGCGAAGCCACGCGTCGAGGGTCGCCTCGACCAGATCGAGCTCGCCTGCGGTCCCGACCCCGAAGCGCACGCATGCGGCGAGCTTCGGCAGGTGCCCGACGTCCTTCACCAGGATCTCGGCGCGCCGCAGCGCGTCGATCATCGATCTCGCCGCCGTGGGATCCGCCAGCCGCACCAGCACGAAGTTCGCCGCGGGATCGAACACGTGCGCCCCGGGGATCCGCGCGAGCATCCCCGCGAGTCGCCCGCGGTTGGCGGTGGTGCGCGCGATCATCTGCGCCTGCACATCGGCGAACCGGGTCAGCACCGCGTGGGCGATCGCGATCGAGGTCTGCGACACGTTGTACGGGTGGCGGACCTTGTCGAGCGCGTGCGCGAGGCGACCGTCCGCGATCGCGTATCCGATCCGCAGCGCAGCGAGGCCGTTCTTCGACAGCGTGCGCATGTGCACCACGTTGTCGGCGACGAGCACGGACTCCAGCGACCGACCCGGGGCGTACGCGATGTACGCCTCGTCGATCACGAACACCACCGCCGGGTGGGCGGCGACCAGCCGCGCGATCACGTCGGCGTCCCACAGCGTGCCGGTGGGGTTGTTGGGGCGCGCGAAGAAGCAGATGGTGGCGCCGACCAGCGCCCGATCGAGGCCAGGGCCGTCGAGCTGCAGCGCGTCGTCGAGCTCGACCTCGCGGACCTCGTAGCCGAGCACGCGCGCCGAGTGCCCGTACATCACGAACGTCGGCGCGGGCGTCACGAGCACCGGGCGGGCCTGGGCGCCCAGGGCCGTGAGCAGCAGCGAGATGACCTCGTCGCTGCCGTTGCCGAGCACGATGCGGCCCACGTCGCAGCCATGGATCGCGGCGAGCACCTCGCGGAGCTCGCGGCCCGAGCTGTCGGGGTAGCGGCCGAGCTCGACGCGGCGCACGACCTCGGCGAGCTCGGCCATCACGGCGTCGGGCCACGGCTCGGGGTTCTCGTTGGCGTGCAGTCGCGCGCGCGCGCTCACCCGCGGCACGTCGTAGACCGACAGCCCCGCGAGGCTCGGGCGGACGCTGGCGAGCCACGGCGGTGCGTCGGTCATCGTCCCTCTCCGCGGTTCGCCCCGACCGACCCGACGCGCAGCAGGACGGCGCGCGCATGCCCCTCGAGCCCCTCGGCGCGCGCGAGCGTGACGATCGCGTCGGCCTGCGCGCGTAGCCCCGCGGCGTCGAGGCGCAGCACGCTGGTGTACTTGATGAAGTCCCACACGCCGACCGGCGATCCGAAGCGCGCCGCGCCGGCGGTGGGCAGCACGTGGCTCGGCCCGGCCGTGTAGTCGCCTGCGGCCTCGGGCGTGTGGGGCCCGACGAAGATCGCCCCAGAGGTGCGCAGGCCCTCGACGAGCGCGTCGGGGTCCCGCACCAGCAGCTCGAGGTGCTCGGGGGCGTAGTCGTTGGCGGCCTCGAGCATCTGCGCGCGGTCGCGGACGATCACCGCCGCACCGTGGTCGAGCAGCGAGCGCGTCGCCATCTCGGCGCGGGGCAGCGTCGCGAGCTGCTCGCGCAGCGCGGCGTCGATCGCCTCGACCAGCGCGGGCGCGTCGGTCACGAGCACCGCACAGGCGAGCTCGTCGTGCTCGGCCTGGCTGATCAGATCCGCGGCGATCATCGCCGGGTCGGCGCCGTCGTCGGCGATGACGAGGATCTCGCTCGGGCCCGCGATGCCGTCGACGTCGCACGCCCCGTAGACGTGGCGCTTGGCCGCGGTGACCCACGCGTTGCCGGGCCCGACGATCTTGTCGACGCGGCCGATGCTCGCGGTGCCGAAGGCGGCGGCCGCGATCGCCTGCGCGCCGCCGATGGCGTAGATGCGATCGACGCCCGCGATCTCGGCGGCGAGGACCACGACGTCGGCGGGGCGCGGCGTGAACAGACACACCTCGTCGACGCCCGCGACCTTGGCCACCACCGCGGTCATCAGCACCGATGATGGATAGGCCGCGGTGCCGCCGGGGGCGTAGACGGCGACCCGACGCAGGGGCGTGGGCCGGCTGCGCAGGACGCCGCCGTCGCCATCGAGGCCGCTGGGCGCGGGGACCTGGGTGCGGTGGAACGCGGCGATGCGGGCCGCGGCGAACTCGAGCGCGGCGCGGAGCTCGGGCGCCACGCGGGAGCACGCGGCGGCGCGTTGCTCGGCCGTGAGCTCGAAGGCCCCGGGCTCGAGCGCGCGGCCCTCGAAGCGCTGCGTGAACTCGGCGACGGCCGCGTCGCCGCGGGTGCGGACCGCCTCGACGATCTCGCGGGCCGCCGCGTCGGCGGGGCCGGAGAGGCCCGCCTGACGGCCGCAGCGCGCGCGCCACGACACCCACGCGGTGTGGCCGTCGTGCGCCGTCTCGGGCTGGCGCAGATCGAGTCGGTTCAGGGCGGCGAAGTCGGCGGACGCCATCGGCGACGAAGCTAGCATCCTTCGCCCCAGCGTCGCGCGTCCGGCCGGTCCGTCCGGCCGGCCTCGAATGCCGGGGTCGTGCTAGCGTCGTGCGACGTGGATGCGCGAAGCGGTGGTTCCCTCGGCGGATGGCGCGCGGCGTGGGTCGTCGTCGCGTTGGCCGCGTGCGGGTCGGATCCCGCGGCCTCGAACGACGGCGGGGCGAGCAAGAACAAGGAGCCCACGGGCAACGACGAGCTCGCGACCAGCACCGGCGACGGCGGGCCCGTGCAGGCGGCGGGGGACGTGTGCGCAGCGGCGCTCGACGTACGCCCCGGGGCCCACGAGGGCTCGTTGTACAACGCGGCGGCCGATCTCGCGGCCGCGCTCGCGGCCGACGGCGTCGATGCCCCCGGCTGCCCCTTCGACGGCCCCGACGTGTTCCTGCGCCACACGGTCACCGCGAACGCCGACGTGACCGTGACGGCGCAGGGAGAGGGCTTCGTGCCGTTGGTCGCGATCCTCGACGCCGGGTGCACGGCGTCCTTCGCCTGCGGCGCGGGCCTGCCGATGTCGATGCTCGACGTCGCCGCGGGCACCGAGCTCTCGCTGGCGATCGGCGTCGCGGCCGATGCAGCCGCGCTCGCGGCTGCGGTGGGCCCGGACGATCTCCGGTTCCGCGTCGACGTCGTCGAGCGGCAGGTCATCGCCACCGGCCAGGGCTGCGGCCTGCTCGGTCAAGGGCGCTGCGAGACCGGCAGCGCGTGCATGCCCGACGATCTCGGCGGGTCCCGGTGCACGCAGGTCCCCGGGGACACCTGCGCCAGCGCGACCGAGCTCCTGCTCGACGACGCGCCGGTCGTCGTGTCCGTCGATCCCGCGGTGCCCTACAGCGATGCGCACCAGCACCCCTGCGCCGGTGCACGGCGCCGCGACCGCGTGGTCCACGTCCAGTGGCCCGCGCCGGGCGGCACGCTGGTCGTGTCGAGCACCGCGGCCGACGTGGCGCTGGGCGTGCGTGGCCCCGGGTGCGCCGCCACCGAGGCGCTCGCGTGCGCCTCGGAGGGCGCCGCGGGGACGCGCGTCGAGCTCGGCGTGGACGGCCCCGGCGGTGCCTTCGTGTTCGTCGAGCTGCCGGCCGACGATCCCGCGGGCGACGGCAGTGAGCTAGGTCCCTTCGACGTCGAGTTCGCCCTCGTGCCATGACGGGCCGCCTCCGGTGGCCTCTCGCCGGCGATCTGGGGCTGGTCGACGGTTGATCCGGCGGGGTGCCGCTGCCATGCTCCGGCCCTTCTCACGCCCGGAAAGGCAACCCCGCATGGCCCGCCGTCTGTTCACCAGCGAGTCCGTCACCGAAGGACATCCCGACAAGATTTGCGACAAGGTCAGTGACTCGATCCTCGACGCGATCATCGCCAAGGATCCGCGCTGCCGCGTCGCGTGCGAGACCCTGGTGAAGACCGGCTACGTGAACGTCGCCGGCGAGGTCACGACCAGCACGTACGTCGACATCCCGTCGATCGTCCGCAAGACCATCCGCGAGATCGGCTACACGAGCTCCGCGATGGGCTTCGACGCCGACAGCTGCGGCGTGCTCGTGGCGCTCGAGGCCCAGAGCCCCGACATCTCGCTCGGCGTCGATGGCAAGGGCCTGTACAGCGACGAGCAGGGCGCCGGCGACCAGGGCATGATGTTCGGCTACGCGTGCACCGAGACGGCGGAGCTCATGCCGCTGCCGATCAGCCTCGCGCACAAGCTCGCGCGCCGGCTGACCTACGTGCGCCGCCGCGAACACGACAGCTTCCTGCGCCCCGACGGCAAGAGCCAGGTCACCGTCGAGTACGAGGGCAACAAGCCCAAGCGCATCGACGCGGTCGTGGTCTCGACGCAGCACAGCGAGGACGTCACCCACGCGACGCTCAAGGAGTTCATCATGGAGGAGGTCATCAAGCCGACCATCCCCGCCGACCTCCTCGACGCGCAGACGAACTACTTCGTGAACCCGACCGGTCGCTTCGTCATCGGCGGCCCCATGGGTGACTCCGGCCTCACCGGCCGGAAGATCATCGTCGACACCTACGGCGGCATGGGTCGCCACGGCGGCGGCGCGTTCTCGGGCAAGGACCCGTCCAAGGTCGATCGCTCGGCGGCGTACTACGCCCGCTACATCGCCAAGCACCTCGTCGCTGCCGGCCTCGCCGACCGCGTCGAGGTCCAGCTCGCGTACGCCATCGGCGTCGCGAAGCCGGTCAGCGTGCTGGTCGAGAGCTTCGGCACCGGCAAGGTCACCGACGATCGCCTGTCGGAGATCGTGCTCAAGCACTTCGATGCGCGGCCCGGCCGGCTCATCGCCGAGCTCGACCTGCTGAAGCCGATCTATGCCCAGACGGCTGCCTACGGCCACTTCGGCCGCGAGGAGCACGACTTCAGCTGGGAGCGCCTGACCAAGCTCGAGGCGCTCCGCGGCGAGCGTTAGTCCGCGCTGATCGAGGTTCGAACGACGAGCGCCGGTCCCAGATGGGGCCGGCGCTTTTTCGCGTGTGCGCCGTGTTGCCGCCGATGCATCGTCGCCGCGCGATCGCGATCGGGACGCCGAACCACGCTCGGCGCGACCTCGCGCACGAAACCACGGCGCAATCGGTTGGCCTCCGCGTTCCCGGCACTCTATGGAGACTCTGCGTCTCCCCCCGATGTCGTTCCAACGCCTCGTCCTGCTCCTCGGCCTTGCTTCCACCGCACTGATCTCGACGGTGCCGCGCCCAGCCGAAGCGGCGGTGCGAGGTGTCGACGAGGACGACGGGGGAGGTGGGGACGACGGGGCGCCACCGCCCGCTGCCGGTGACGACGACGATGGCGGCGGCAAGCCCGAGCCGGGCGAGGACGACGGCGACGCGAAGGCGGACGACGACGGCGACGCGAAGGCGGACGACGGTGACGCGAAGGCGGACGACGGTGACGCGAAGGCGGACGACGGCGGCGACGCGGAGGCGGGCGACGCGAAGGCGGACGACGGCGGCGACGCGGAGGCGGGCGACGCGAAGGCGGACGATGGCGACGCGAAGGCGGACGACGGCGGCGACGCGGAGGCGGGCGCGGCGGAGGCCGGCGGTCCCGCGGGCAATGCGGAGGACGGCGCGGAACTCGAGGCGCTCGCGGCCGGCGACGCCAGCGACGAGGCGATCGAGAAGGCGATCGCGGGCCTCGATCAAGACGAGCTCGTCGGCATCGACGGCGAGCGCGTCGACCCCGAGGTCGCGGCGATGCTCGCCGAGGACTTCGCGGGCCCGCTCACCGACGAGCAGGAGGACAAGGTCCTCGCCGGCTGGGACGACGTCGAGGGCGTGGAGTTCGACGCGGAGCTGACCGCGGAGTTCAAGGGCATGGACGCCGCGCAGTTCGAGGCGCTGGCGGAGATCAGCCCCAACGAGCTCGCGGCGGCGGACGAGGTGACGCCGGCGTTCGCCGAGCAGCTCGAGGCCCAGGCCGAGGCCACCAGCGGCCTGTCGGCGGACGCCATGGACGCGCTGACCGAGCTGTTCATCGCGACGCTGCGCAAGAAGCTGGCGGAGGTCCGCGCCAAGGTGCTCGAGCGGACGATCGAGAAGGTCAAGGTCAAGCAGGAGGAGAAGCTCGGCAAGATCATCTGGATCCTGCTGATGCTGAGCCCGGCGGGTCTGCTGCTCCTGCTCATGCCGGTGGTGCTGAAGAAGAAGTACCCGACGCAGATGCCGACCTTGATCCGCGCCAGCGGCATCGCGGCGCTCGCGTTCATGGGCGCGATGGTCATGTTCACCGGCCTGCTGTACGTGCTGCGCACGGTGCAGAACGAGGCCGCGCTGGCGACCAACCCGCAGATCCGCGTGGTCGAGGCGTCGTTCGACGCGGTCGATCGCAACCTCGACGAGATCGCCGCGCTTCCGGGCCTGCTCGAGCTGCCGCTGCAGCAGCTGCTCGCGGGCCAGATCGACTCGCTCGAGGTCGCGATCCTGCAGAACGTGAAGTCGTTCAAGGAAGACCTCGACGTCTTCAACCGGGTCGCCGAGATGTTCAAGGGCGTCAACTGGCTGTTCGGTTGGGTGTCGATCGCGCTGACGTTGTTGACGATCGTGCTCTTCCTACTGACGATCCGGCCGACGCTGGCCGAGATCGTGAAGCTGCCGGCGCGGGCGGCCAAGGGCGAGGTCGCGCCGTCTCAGGTCGTGGGCATGGTCGGCCGTCGGATCGGCAACGAGCTGCTCGCGACGCTGGGCGTCGCCGGTCTCGCCATCGTGATTGCGTTGATCTCGGGCGTCATCGAGGCCCGCCTGGTCGGCCCGGCGATGGACGTCTTCATCATGCAGCTGCTGGTCGACATGCAGTACGTCTTCGTGGAGAAGGCGTTCTCGACCACGTACGTCTACATCAGCATGGGCTCGGTGGTGGCGTTCCTCGTGCTCAACATCGCGGTGGTCGTGCTCGCCGGCGGCTTCTTCATCGGCAAGTCGCAGAAGATCCTCCGCCTGCGATTCCACGACAAGGTCGCCCTCGGCGAGCACAAGAAGTTCTGGATGTGGGGCACGGCGGGGCTGCTGTGGGCCCTGTTGCTGCCCTACGTGGTGGTGCGGATCGTCCTGCCGCTGTCCGAGTGGGTGGTGGACTCGGGCACGAGCGGCGAGTTCGCGTGGGGTCGGGTGCTGGTCGCCGGGCCGCTGATGCTCGCGCTCGGGTTCATCGTGCTGTTCATCGCCGGGCAGGGCCTGCGCGGGATGCTGTACGCGATGAAGTACAAGGTCCCGCCGTTGGCCCCGACCGGGAAGTAGACCGGGAAGACGGAGCGCGTGGTAGCGTCGGCTGCCATGCGCTGCCTCGGACACGTGCGAAACCGGAATCACGACGGTCTGTTCGTGATCCTCTGCGACTCCACCGCGCGCTTCGGCGGCTGGGACGAGCACGGCGACGCGCTCGCGGACGAGGGCAGCACGGAGCTCGACCTCGGGGGCCTTCGCACCTTCGTCGAGGAGGCCCACGGCGCGGGCTCGCACGAGCTGCACCGCAGCGACGACGGCACGCTGTGGTTGCTCGCGCCGATCGAGGACGGCGTCCGCCGCATCCCGGTCGATCACCTCGAGTCGGCGCCGCGTGTGCAGGTGATCGAGATGGGCGCCATCGACGTCCCGAGCCGCACGCTGACCATCGCGCTGGCGTATCCACCGCTCAACACGACGACCCAGGGTGATCACGCCGGTGTCACCCACGAGGACGGCGAACGGCTCGACGTGATGGAGGTCGCCGAGGTGTTGGTGGTGACCCGGGAGTTCACCGCGGACGGAGCCCAGGTGGTCGCGCTGCGGCCGATGGGGGGATAGGGGCGGAATTCGGGGAAAGTGGCCGAATGGCCAGTGGCGCGAGACCGGGGGTCCGGCGGGCGCGCACTCGCGGGGTTCCGAAAATCTGGGTGATGGGTTGCAATGCTCGCCTTGGCTGTTCGACTAGGCGCCCGCTCCATGCCACGCACCCCACGGATCCCGGTGTTGCTCCTGTCCCTCGTGCCCGGCTGCTACTCGCCGAACGACGACGTGATCGTCAGCGACGGAGGGGGCGGATCGAGCGAGGGCTCGGCGGACTCGACGGGCGGGACGACGGCGAGCGGCGGCATGACCGGGCCCGGCACGACGGACCCGACCGCCGACACGACGGACGATCCGTCGGCGAGCACGGGTGAGGTGAGCGACACCGAGGCGGACACGACCGGCGGCGCGCCGGTCTGCGGCAACGGCGAGGTCGAAGGCGACGAGGTCTGCGACGATGGGGTGAACGACGGGGGGTACGGAGGGTGCACGGCGAACTGCATGAACCTCGGGCCGCACTGCGGGGATCAGCAGGTGCAGGGCGATGAGGTGTGCGACGATGGCAACGATGCGAACGGCGACGGCTGCAACATCGACTGCGTGGAGAGCGGTTCGGTGGTGTGGACCCGAACGTTCGGGGTGTCTTCGGTGTACGGGGTGGCGGTCGATGACGAGGATCGTGTCGGCGCCGTCACTCTTGGCGCTGACCTCGTCCGGTACGGCGTCGATGGGAGTCCGGACTGGGACAGCACCTACGATCTACCCAACGCGACGACCACGTACGGTGACAGCGTTGCGTATCTTGCGGGCAGCGGTTGGATCTTCGGGGGACACGCGAGTACCCCGACGCAAAGCAACAACGGTTGGTGGCGCATCCTCGACGACAGCGCGTTGCCAACTGAGACGGGGTCCTTCAACAACGCCAGCAACGGAAGTGACACCGCCGGGGGAGTTGCCTTCGACGGCTCGGGGAACTTCGTCATCGCGTTGAGTTCGACCACGTCCGACGCCGATGTTTGGGTTCGCAAGTTCGATCCAGATGGACAACAATTGTGGACTCAGACGTTCGACGGTGGTGACACCGACGCTGCCCGCTCGGTCACGACCGATGCGGACGAGAACATCATCGTTGGTGGCCTGACGACGGTGGATGGCCAGAGTTCCAATGGCTGGCTTCGGAAGTACGACGCCGAGGGTGTGGTTCTGTGGACACGCACGTTCGGCGGAGACGAGCCGAGTCCGGATTGGATTCGCGACGTGGCGGTTGGGCCAGAGGGTGTGATCGCGGCCGTCGGCAATCAGTCTGACGACATCTGGGT
>LNFB01000220.1 GCA_001464385.1 Deltaproteobacteria bacterium Ga0077550
GAACCGCCGCACCCGATCCGCGCACACCCCCGGCCGCTCGAGCGTGACGTCGTGGCCGGCCCCCTCGATCACCTCGAAGCTCGCCCCCGCGATCCCGTCCGCCAGCCGCCGCGGCGCCGCCAGCCCCACGAGCTCGTCCTTCTCCCCTGCGAGCACCAAACACGGCGCCGCGATCCGGTGCAGCTCGCGTCGCGTGTCGTGCATCGCGCCCGCGGCCACGTGCCGCAACAAGCTCCGGCGTGACGTCGGCTGGGCGCGGATCGTCGCCTCGATCCACCGCACCCGCTCGGGGTGCTCGCGGCGGAATGCTCCCGTCAGCGTGCGATGCACGAGCCGCGCCTCGACCTCGTCCTCGGTGCGCGCGAAGCAAGCCGCCATCGCGATCGCCCGCCGCGCCCCGGCGCGCGTCAGATCCAACCCCCGCGGCGGCGCGCTCGCGATGCAGAGCGTCGCGACACGGGGGCCGGACTCGATGCCCATCCACGTCGCGGCCATCCCTCCGAGCGAGATCCCGAACACGTGCGCGCGGCCAACCTCGAGGTGATCGAGCAGCGCGACCGCGTCGCGGGCGATCCGTCGGGTCGACGGCCACCCCGCATCGGCGCTCGACCCCCCGGTGCCGCGCAGATCGAAGGCGATGATCGGGCCCACCGGCGCGAGCGCGTCGCGGAACTGCCCCCACAGCGCCATCGTGCCGCCGAGCGGGCGGATCAACAGCAATGGCACGCGACGGTCGAGGCGACCATCGATCTCGTACGCGAGCGCGCCGCCATCCGCGAGCCTCACCTCGCCCCGCACACGATCCGCAGCCGCACCATCGATGGCGCGCACGCTCACGCGCTCCCTCGATCGCCGCGCGCCATCCCATCGAGCGCCGATTGCATGATCGCCTGCACGCGATCCCGGATCCGCTCCGGCGGCTCGCCGACGGGCGCGGCCACCGGCGGCAGCAGCTTCAGCTGCACGCGCATCGGCAGCGGCAGGTACGGCAGCCACGGGCCCACCGCCAAGCCCCACGGCAACGCCAGCGCCAGCGGGAACCGCCGCAGCCGCGCCCATCGCTGCAACCGCAACCATCGCGCGATGCCCTCGCCCTCGCTGAAGATGTACGCGCTGCGATGCGCACCGTGGGCCACGATCGGCACGATCGGCACGCCGGCGGCCTGGGCCACGCGCACGAAGCCGGTGCGCGGGCCCAGCACCACCTCGTCGCGCCGCCGCGCATGGCGATACGCGTCGAGATCGCCGCCCGGATACACGAGCACCTGCGCCCCCGCCCGCAGCGCGGCCAGGGCGTTGTCGGGCGTGGCCCGGACGGCGCCGACGCGTCGTAGCAGGCGGCCGAGCCACGGGAGCTGGCGCATGGCGAAGTCGTGGGCGAGGGCGAACAGCGGCGACGCGGGGCCGCGGGCCTCCCACAGCGAGCCGAGCGTGGCGCACAGATCCGGCCCCGCGATGCCACCATTGTGATTGCCCACATACAAGACGGGCCCCGTCGGGAGACTCGCGAATCCCTCGCTGCGCAGCCGCAGGTAGTGGCGATTGATCCGGCCCATCGTCGGCAGCAGCGCGGCGATGAGCGCGGGGTCGCGGCCGTCGAGCGGATCGACCGTGTTCGCAGGAACGCTCACGGGTGCGCGCCCCCGTGCACCCGCGACAGCGCGGCCTCGGACACGCGGGTGCGCGCCGCCAGACTCGACACCAGCCCGGGGAACGCCCGCGCGGTGACGCCGAGCAGCGCCTGCATCGACGGTCGCACCAGGCCGCGCGACACCGCGGTCGCCAGCCGCACCTGCCCTGCGACGTCGCGCGCGAGCCGTCGCTGGAACACCTCGGGTGGGTGACCGGCGAGGTGGACCGTCGCCGCGAGCGCGGCGCTGTGCAGGGCGATCGACATCCCATCGCCGGAGAACGAGGGGATGACCGCCGCCTGATCGCCGAGCCGCCACAGCCCATCGGCGTCGCGCTGCAGGTGGCCGTACGGGATCGCCGACAGCGCCAGCGGTCGCGCCCAGCACGGCCGACCGCCGGCGAGCCGCGCGTCGAGGTGCCCCGACGCACGACGCATGGCCGCGAGCAGCGGCTCCCAGCGCTGGCCGAGCTCGCGCAGTCGTCGACGACGGACCAAGAGGCAGAGGTTCGCGCGACCGCCCTCGACGAGCTGCAGCCCCGCGTAGCCGCCCTCGAACGTGACGAGCTCGACGTGCTCGGCCAGCGCGCGCGTGGCCTCGGGCCCGAGCTGCCAGTGGAGCTTGAACGCGACGAGATCGTCCTGCCGGCCCGCGGGCCGGCCGTGCCCGCGCAGGTCGTGCTTGCCCGTGGCCAAGAACACGGACATCGCGACGATCTCGCGGTCGTCGGCGAGCCGCGCCGACCACCCGCCCCCCTGCCGCGTCAGCGCCTGCACCTTCGCGCCGCGACGCACCGTGACACCCGCCTCGACCGCGAGCTCGAGCAGCGCCTCGTCGAGCACACGGCGCGACAGGCTGAGCGCCGCGAACGGCAGCGGCACCACCTGCGTGCCCTCGCCCACGCACAGGCGCACCTTGTCGATGACCACCGCGCCGTGATCCCTCGGCTCGAGCCCCAACGCGCGCAGGTAGCCGCACGCCTCGACCGACAGGAACTCGCCGCAGACCTTGTCGGTCGGGCCCGCCTCGCGCTCGACGAGCACGACCGCTCGGCCGGCGCGCGCGAGGTGGATCGCGGCCGCCGCCCCGGCAGGTCCGCCGCCGATGACGAGCGCAGCGGTCACCGCGACTTGACCCGCGCGACGGTGAGGCGGAACGGCATGCGCCAGCGGATGTCGACGTCCGCGGCATCCATCCCGGCGGCGGCGACGATCCGACGCCAGTCGTCGGGCACGAACGCGCGGGCGATCGACACCGGCCCGTCATGCTGCACGAAGCGATGCAGACGCGCCAGCCTCGAAGCGACCCGGAACACGTGATACGGCACCGCGTGGCGATGCAAGTCGTTGACGAACCACCCCACGCGCGTGATCGACTCCATCCACGCCACGAAGCGGATCACCTGCGGATCGGCGAGGTGGTGGGTGAACAGCGAGCTGATGACGACGTCCACGCCCGCCTTGGGCGCGTAGTCGAAGGCGTCGGCGGTGACCCAGTGGATCTCGCGATCGACGGGCGTGGCGGCCATCGCCGCGCGCCGCGACCACGGGTTGAGATCGATCCCGGTCAGCGCGACCTCGATGCCGTGCACGCGGGCCCAATGATCGACCTGGCGCAGCATGTCGCCGTGGCCGCTGCCCACGTCGAGCACCTGCAGGGGCCGGCCGAGGCCGCGGCAGCGCCCCCGCAGTCGATCGAAGAAGCCCAGCGTCGGGCCGTACGCGCCGGTCACCCGGTTCACCCAGGCGAGATCCTTCAGGCACGCGTCGAACTCCTCGAAGGCCACCGGCTCGGTGTCCATGAGTTCGTCCTGGCCGGAGCGCTGCGTGAAGTCCAGCGGGGTCGCGATCGTGGTGGTCTCGGCGGTAGTCATGAGCCCTGCACCCGGTGGAATCGCATCGTTTCGGCCGTGAGACCGGGGCCGAACGACATGGCGCAGCCGCGCTCGGCCGCACCCTTGCCGGCCATGATCGACTGCAGCACGAACATCACGGTGGCCGACGACATGTTGCCGAACCGATCGAGCACGTCGCGCGAGGCGGCCAGCGCGTCGGGGTCGAGGCCGAGGCCGCGCTGCACGGCGTCGAGCACCGAGCGACCGCCGGGGTGCACGGCCCAGGCGTCGATCGTGGCCGGCAGCGCGCCGGCGAGGATCGCCGCGGCGCTCCCGTCGAGACCGCGGGCGATCGCGGCGGGCACCTGCCCCGACAGCACCATGTCGAAGCCCTGATCGCGGATGTTCCAGCGCATGAGGTCGCGGGTGCCGGGGATCGACGCGGCGTGGAAGCCATCGATCGCCAGGCCCGTGGGCTCGGCGCTGACGAGGCTCGCGGCGCACCCGTCGGCGAAGACGAGGAACGCGAGCATCGACTCGAGATCATGGGTCTCGCGCAGGTGCAGCGAGCACAGCTCGACGTCGACGACCAGCACCTTGGCGTCGGGCTGCGAGCGCACGATGTGGTGGGCGAGCTTCAGCGCATTGATTGCGGCGTAGCAGCCCATGAAGCCGACCATCGTCCGCTCCACCGACGGGTTCAGACCGCAGCGCTCGACGAGGTCGAGGTCGACGCCGGGCGCGTACATTCCCGTGCACGAGGTGACGATCACGTGGGAGATCCGCGCCGCATCGTCGCCGAGCGCGAGGCCCTCGACCGCGCGCGCCGCCAGGGCGGGCGCGTGATCCTCGTACATCGCCATGCGCTGCCCCGTGCTCGGGAACCGGCCGCGGCGATACACGCCGGTGGCGTCGACCGACATGCCCTCGGGATCGGCGGCGGGGGGCACCACCGCGTAGCGATGGGAGATCTGCGCCATGCCCACGAGCCGATCGAACACCGCCTTCGTGCGCGCCTCGGGCAGCAGCGTCCGGGCAAACCGAACGAAGGCGTCGTGCATGTCGTGGGGCGGCGTCGCGGTGGCGATGCGATTGATGTGGGCGATCGTCACGGGGCGCAGACCTTTCGCCGTGCGGTCGCGACTGCGATCCCACGACAGACGACGCCGACGAACAGCAAGTCCCGGGCCAGGGGGGTCGGAGGCGCAGCGACGCGGGTGGTTCTCGAAGCGAGGTGGAGATCGTGTCGGGTTCGGACGACCGCAAACGACACACCGAGCGATGGGGCCCGGTCGAGGGGATCACGGCGCGATGGGAGGCGAGGACGCGGCTGCGCTACGCTGGATGCCGCGCCGCACCGAGCGCCTCGGCGCGCTTCACCACGACGGAAGTGACTTCGGCGATGTACGACGACCTTCTCGCGGTGATCCGGGCGTTCCAAGCCGAGGTGGCGCGCGCGGTCGAGCTCCTCGTGGCGCACCTCGGGACCAGCGACATCGCTGCTCAGCGCATGCGCGTACGGGAACGAGGTGGCTACCTCGACGAAACGCACCGCCACCGCTGCGCCTTCCATGGTCGAGGCTGTGTCGTGCAGCTCGCGCGGGACCGGTTCATCGATTGGGAGTACGGACAAGGAGGAAGAACCGATGGCTTCGACCTCTGGCGCCTCGAACAATTCCTACGGGCGAGACGCAAGCTCCACCGTACACTCCTCCCGGGCGAGTTGACGGACGCCTTCGGGCGCGCACGGGGAGCCGACGTGATCCGATCACTGCACGGCGATGGGCTGTTCTACGTGGCGCACGACGTGGACCCGAGCGGCGATGCTCGAGCGAGCATCGCCGCCGGCGAGTTCGAGGGGCCACGCTCCATCCTCCCCGAGGCGCGCCGCGCTCGTCCGACGCAGGAGGACCACCGAGGTCGAGTCGACATCTCAGGTGGCGACCACTTCTCCGTGATCGACGTGGTCGTGTCTGAACTCCCGCGCGAAGTCCCGTCCGCGCTGGTGCACCTCAGAGTCCGTGACGGTCAGCAAGGTCCGTGGAAGGTCATGTTGCGCTGCGCACGAACCGGAGGGCGCTGGCGGCCGAGCCAAGGCTGGCGCGGTGGTCTTCCCCATCCGGACCCGGAGGCCCACCGGTACGTCCTCACCCTCGCGTCGGGCAGCGCCGACCTGCAGGCCGGTGACGAGTTGTTCGTCGACGATCAACGTCGCGCGCTCGTCGTGGTGGGCGACGAAGGCGAGCCGGCGTGAACGCGTTGCGCATCAGTAGCAGCCGGTGCGCCCCGCGCCGTCACCCACAAGGCACGAGCAAACCTGGGCAGACCACCTGCTCGTCCACCGTGCCCGCGACCAACACCGGGCCGTCGTCGCGCCCGTAGATCACCCAGTAGGTGGCGACGTCGTCGGCCCAACGCAACCCTGCGGCGACGATCGGGTGCGTGCCGTCCTCGTCGCGCCAGAAATCGTCGACGGCCTCGGGGTCATGAACGGTGCCGCCGAGCCCGCCACGGAATCGGACGTCGGCGGACGCATCCTGCGTCGGTGCGTTGCACGCATCCTCGACCTCGCTCGTCGTGATCCGCAGCACCCAATCCGAGCAAATGAGATTCGCCGCGACCACGCGCCCGACCGGCGGCGCTCCGATGCGCGGGAAGTCGCCCGCGGGGATGCAGTGACCGCCGGCGCAGTCGTTGGTCGTCGTGCAGTGGCAGGCCGTGCCCGCATCGTCTTCGCCGCAGGTCATGCCCGACGACTCGCACAGGCCGAAGTCCTCGCCGCGGAAGCACCGCTCGTCGTCGGCACACGCCGCGTCGTCGGTGCAGCGCGCTCGTAGGCAACCGTCGGCGTCGAACGGCGAAGGCGCCACGCCACAGGCGGGCGCGCAGCGGTCCTGCGTGACCCGACACCCTCCGAACTCGCAGACCACGGGGACACCCGTGGTCCCGTCCGCAGCGGTCGTGTCGGATCCGGCGGTCGTGGTCGTGCTGCTGGCCGAAGTCGCAGCGCTGCCCTCCGCGAGCGTCGTCGACGAAACCCCGTCGCCGCCGGAGCCGCCGCTGCCGCCGACCGAGGGTCCGCACGCCGCGGCGAACGCGACGACCAACGCGATCGGGCAACACTTCATCCCCACCCATGGTCACCCGTTCGGCCGCCGATGACGAGGGGTCGCCGCGGGAGAGGCGAGGACGCGTCTGCGCTACGCTGGGTGAGCCCGCCGCACCGAGCGCCTCGGACCGACCATGACCGTCGTCGACAGACCGACCTGGCGCACCACGAGCCACCTGCTCGCGGGGTACTCCGGCTCCGCGTCGGAGCTGTTCGTCATCGATATCCCGGGCGAGGAGTTCCCGCGGGTGCTGCAAGTGGTGTCGCAACTCCCGGAGGTGCAAGTGCACGTCCTCTCCGGAGAGCCTGTCGAACCACCGGCGCCCCTCGACGAGGCGCTGCTCGACCGCATGGGCCGCCATACCGCGCAGGAGTCGGAGCACAACATCCTCGGCTCGGCATACGGCACCAACGAGCACCTGCAGATCTACATCTCGACGCCCGTCGGCGTCGGCACGTTCGACGTCGAGTTCGTCTTCTGGAACGACCTCTCGTTCCCCGCCGATCTCGACGCGGCGGAGCGCTCGCGTCGACTCGAGCGTCTGGTGGCCCTCGCTGAAGCGTGCCGATCCAGCAGCTCCACGAGCCGCTGCATCCCCTCGGACGAGCACAACGGCGATCCCCGCGAGCTCCTCGAGAACGAGTACGCGGTGATCTGGTGATCCGCGCCGGTCGGTCGAGGCCGCGTCACGGATCGCAGCGCGCGAGCACGTTCACCGCCGCGATCGCCCCCTCGTCGAGCAGCACGCGCCGCCCATCGATCACCGTGGGACGCCCCAGCGCATGCCGCGGCAGCGCATCGCACGGGACACCGCGGGAGCGATCGAAGAACGGGATCGCGTCATGCGGCCCCTTCATGCAAACGAAGCGCGCGCCGCTCGACCGTGACGGCGATCTCTCGGCCGTCGCGTCGAACTCCCGCGGCGCCGGCCGACCATGGGGCGCGCACGCGACGAGGGCAACCGCGAGCAGCAAGGGCAGTCGCATCGCGCGATCGGACAGCTCCCGTGTGAAGAGGTTCCGGCCGGCTCCAGCGCCGAACCGTCAGCCCCGACTGGGCCGCTCGAACCCACCGCGCTCGAACGACGCGCAGCAGCGCGCTGCGGACGAAGCGTCGACCAAAGCCCGCCGAGTGCTCGTCTCTGCGTTACCGTGACCCACGTGCGACCCGCGGTCTTCGTCCTCGTGCTGGTGGCGTGCGCCTCACCGACGACACCGGAACCCTCGACGGATCCTCCACAGGTCCCGACGCCGGCGTCGCCGCGCGAACCGGCGATCGCGAAGGCGGCCCAGCCCGACATGGCGCCGAGCGAGCCGGCACCGAGCGCCGGACCGACGCCCGGCGAGCCTGCGCCCGCTGAACCGACCAGCGAGCCGGCTGGCATCACGCCGCCGCCAGTCGACGATGCCGAACTCGCGGCGCTGCCGGTCGACCTGCGCGTCGCCAGCAAGGCAGCGCTGCTCGAGACGCATCGCAAGGACTGCAAGGCGTTCTCGCGCAAGACGCCGTGCGAGCTCGTCCTCGACCTCGACGGCGACCGCAAGCAGGATCGCGCGTTCAAGATCCGCGATCGCCGGACCCGCCATGCCGGCATCGCGATCGTGTGGGCCGACGGCAGTGTGTCGATCATCGGCGCCGGCGCACGCACGCGTCAGCTCTCGACCGACGTGCACATGGAAGGAGTCGATCTCGAGTGGCGCGAGGGGACCCTCGACTTCGCCGACGACGGCGAGGTCGACTTGTCGTGGGGCATCGCGCCGCGGTCGGGCGAGGGCCTGCGCAAGAGCGTGCTCCGCAAGGCGGTGGTGCACGCCGCTCCCGGCGTGACGGGCGACGGGATCTCGCTCGACGGCGGCGACGCGGCCGAGATCCTCTACTGGGACGGCGCGCGCTGGCGTTGGCTGATCCTCGGCTTCTGACGCGACTCGGCGCGACGGTCTGCGCAGCCCAGTCCATATGACTGCGCCTCGACCTCGCGCACCTCCGCAGCCTTCGCCGCGGCCTCGACCGCCTCCCCTCGGGCGCCCTCGGCGGCGCAGTCCCCCGCACCTCGCCAACGCCGAGTGGGGGACCACGACGAGCAACGCTCGGCTTTGTGCCTACCCTCGGGGCGGGTCGACTACCGTAGGTTCGACGCCGAACTCGGCCGATGCAGTGCGCATCGCGATCGACCAGACGCCGAGAGTCCCATGCTGCACCCACCGATTCCGTCCACGCCGCTCGTGTTCCAGTCGCTCGACATCGGCAGCATCGCCTACGAGTTGCTCGCGGTCGCGCGTCAGGCCCCCGACGGTAAGGCCTCGCGGACGCTGCTCAAGGGCGACGAGTCGACGGTAGTGATGGTCGCGCTGCAACGCGGCGTTCGAATGGCGGAACACGGCGCGCCGAGCACCGTGGTCGTGGTGCCGCTGGTCGGTCACGTGACCTTCGCCTCGCCCACGACCGACGTGCGGGCGCCGGTGCTCGCGATGCAGTGCCTCGTGATGGGCTCGGGCGTGCGGCACGACGTCGTCGCAGTCGAGGACGCCGTGTTCATGTTGATCATCGGTGGCGTCGGCGCCGGCGCGTGACCTCGGAGGGAGCGGCCACGCGCCGCACGGCAACACCGCACGCTCAGCCGCGTCCGCGCAGCTCGAACGCCCCCCGCTCGAACAGCCCCGGCGACACCCCGCGGTTGCGCACCGCGAGGATCCGGCAGTTGAAGAAGAAGTCGTGGCCGAAGTCGGTGAACTCGTTGGCCGCCTTGCCCGGGATCGGCAGGATCCTCGCCCCCAGCGGCTTGCCCAGCGCGCACGACATCGCGGCGACGTCCAGGATCAGCGACGCGATCTCCTCGACGTACGTGTCGCCGGGGATCGGGACCATGTCGAGGCCGCATCCGCACACCGACGCGAACGACAGCAGGCCGTCGAGGCCCAGCGCGCCGCGGCTGGTTCGCTCGCCGATCGCCGGATCCTCGAGCAGCGAGTCCATCACGCCGTGGAAGCCGACCGCTCGCGCGCCGCTGTCGGTGACCGCCGTGCGCAGGATGTCGGTCAGGTACGCGGTCGCGAACATCGTGCCGCTCGAGCCGTAGTCATCGACGCCGAGCGACTCGATGATCCGCGCCACGCTGCCGGTCGCGTCGGGGTACGGGGCGAGCGAGCCGTCGAGGCCGCGATACCGGATCGACGTCGCCTGCTCGATCGCCAGGCCGATCGCGTCGACCTCGCGGAGCTCCTGCACCAGCCGCGCGACCAGGCGCCCGCGCAGCTCGCCCAGGCCCACGCCCGCCGACTGGCCGAGCACCTCGCCGAACACCGTCGGCAGCTCGAGCGCCATCGCGAACGCGTCGTCGGTGCCGCCGTGGCGCGAGAACGGGAAGAACGGGGCGCCCTCGGGCGTGTTGCACGAGGCGCCGACGCGGAAGTTGTCGTAGCCGTTCTTCGAGAACTTCGACACGGTGTGGATGAACCGCGCGCACTCGAGCACGCCGCCGCGCTCGATGCGACCGTCCTGTGCGACCACGAAGTTCACGAACGCCCGGGGGTTGCGGCGCATCACGTCGATCGCCGCGTCGAACGTCGGCGTCAGATCGCCGTCGACGAAGGTGGTGAACGGCACGTTGTACCAGCGCACGCCCGCGGCATCGGCCACCGTCTCGAGCCAGCGCAGGATCGCCTGCAGCCCGACGCGCGAGAACCGGGCGCGGCCGTTCAGCGGCGGCAGCACCAGCCGACGCGTGCGCAGCGATCGGCCCGCCGCCTCGACCGCCGCGGTGGCCGCGGTGAAGAACGCCGGGATGTCGCGCTCGCGGGCGGCCGGCGTCCCCTGGTCCGGATCGAAGCCGAGGGTGACCGCGCGGACGAACCTCATGGTTCGCCCCCCGAATCCAAGGACGTGCCCTTCTCCATCAGCGCGAGGTAGTCGAGCGGCGTGTTGATCTCGGACAGCGCCAGATCGCCCAGGCCGACCGCGGCCACGCGGCCCGGGCCCTGGGCCGCAAGCGGCAGGCACCGCAGCGAGAACAGGCTCGGCGACTCGATGCAGTTGCGCTTCCACGTGCGCAGCAGCTCGCGGTCGCACACCTTGAAGATGCCGGGCGCCTCGGGGTCGCGGTCGCTCTTGACCGCGCCCTGGTAGACCTCGGTGATCGTGCCGTCGTCGGCCACGACCAGGTTCGTCGCCGACATCGTGCGGTTGCCCCGCGTCGCCGACAGCACCGCGTTGTCGGGGCCCGCCTGCATGCGCTCGATCACCTCGGGCGCCATGAAGAAGTCGGCCGACAGCACCAGCGTCGGCCGCTCGTCGAGCGCGAGCCCGAGGCTGTAGGCGTTGCCCGTGAGCCGCCAGTTGGCGTTGTACGCGAACTTCAGCGTGGGGAACGCCTGGAGGATCTCGATCGCGCGGTAGCCGACGACGACCGTGATCTCGAGCCCGGCCAGGATGTCGCCGTAGTGGTCGAGCACGCGCTCGCCGGTCTTGGGGTGACGGATCAACGCCTTGGCGAAGCCGTCGAGCTGGAGGCCCTCGCCGGCGGCGAGGACGATCGCGCGTTCGGCCCTCATCGGAGCTTCTCCAGGGCGATCTCGATCGCCGGCAGCTCGGTGGGGAAGCGGTGCTTGGCGGTCTTGTACGGGTAGATGTCGCCGCGCAGCGACTTCTCGATCACCAGCGCCGCGGTGACCTCGTGGTTGTCGCGCAGGCTCCACACCTCGACGTCGTCGTAGTCGTACATCACGCACGGGACCTTGCGCAGGCCCAGGGCCAGCGCGACCTCCATGCGGTGCTGGCCGTCGAGCACGAGCTTGTGCGTGCGCTCGATCGCCAGCGGCTTGGTCCACACGCCCTCGTCGAGGATCTTCTTCTCGAGCCACTTCGCGCGGCGCTTGCTGTGGCCCTCGATGTGGCGCAGCCGCTTGGGATCGATCATCTGGATCTTCATGTTGTCACCTGGTCGACGAGGCGCTGGTATTCCTCGGGAGTGTTGACCGACACCGCGCGGGCCGAGCCGAGGTCGCGGGCCTTGCACGGCAGCGCCGCGAGGTTGTCGATCCACGGCATCAGCCAGTACTGCTTCATGCTGCGATCGCGCGCCGCGTGCAGCAGAGCCGTGAACGCCTCGGCCTCGCCGGGGCCGATCTTCGTGACGCCGACGAGCTTCTCGTGGCCGGCGTACTCGGGTTGCCACGAAGGGACGATGCGCAGGTCGGTGACGTCGCGCGCCGCGTCGGCGCGCAGGATGCCGCCCACCTGCGTGCTGACGAACGGCCCGCGGCTGTACCACACCGAGTGATCGGCGTCCGACGGGTCGAGCATCGCCGCCCACGCCGCGTCGCTCATCCAGATGTCGGCCTCGACCACGAACGCCGGCGACGGATCGGCGGCGAGCGCCAGCGACAGCGAGTGGATGTTGACGTCGTCCTGCCAGCGTTCGTTGACGACGAACGTCAGGCGCTTGGGCGAGCGCTCCTCGAGGCGCGCGCGCACGTAGTCGGCGCGGAAGCCCAGGACGACCGTGATGTCGTCGACGCCGTGCTCGAACGCCTGCCGGATCAGCCGCGTCGCGAACGGCTCGCCCTGGATCGGCAGCAGGCTCTTGGGCTCCTGTTCACCGAGCACGCCCATGCGAGCGCCCCGTCCGGCTGCGAGCAACACCACCCGAGGGGCACGAGCGAGGACCACGGGCTTGGCTCTTATCGGGGCGCTGCGACGCGGTCAAGCCCCCGACTCACGCGGGCGTGCGTGGATCGTCGAAGCCCGTCGCGTCGAGCATCTCCCAGCTGGGGTAGCCGGCCTCGTCGGCGCGATCGAGCCAGCCGGCGGCCTCCTCGGGCGTGCCGTCGATCTCCGCGCCGAGGATCATGACGGCGAGCGTCGCCGCGGCGCGGCCGTTGCCGCGATCGGCCGCGCGGGTGTAGTAGGCCGCGGCCTTGGCCATGTCGACCGCGCCCTCGCTGCCCGAGGCGTGGGCGGCCCCGAGGTTGTAGAGCGCGCGCGGGTGCTCGGCCGCGGCGGCGCGATCGAGCCACGCGCGCGAGGCCACGGGATCGGCCGGCACGCCGAGGCCCTGCGCGTAGATGATGTAGAGCTCGAACATCGCGTCGCTGCTGCCGGCGTCCGCCGCCTCGACGTGGCGCGCGTGGGCGGCCTCGAACTCGCCGAGCCAGTGGTGCACGAGCCCGCGTTGGTACAGCTCGGCGGGGTTCGGATCGGCGAGCAACGCGAGCGAGGCGAGCGCGCGGCGTTGGTTGGCTTCGGTCGAGTGACGGGTGAGGCGAGCGAGCTGCAGCGTCGCCTCGCGATCGCCGAGTCGCCCGGCCTCGGCGAAGGCGCGCAGCGTCGCCTGCAGCGACGGGTCGTGGTCCTCGATCGCGCGGGCGTCGGCGGACCACGGCCGCGCGTCGGCGTCCGCAGGATCGATCCCGTCGAAGGCACCGAGGGTTCGCAGCGCGGCGAGGTAGCACTCGGCGAGCGTTCGATACGCGGGCGCGCAGCCGGCTTGCGCCGCCGTCCAGAGCGCGTCGAGCATCGCGCGCTCCGTGCCGGGGACATCGGCGATCAATCCGATCATCGCATCACCGCGCACGAAGCCATCGAACAGCGCGCGGCCCTGCGTGAACGCCTCGTCGGGATCGACCTCGGTCATGGGCCGCGATCATGCCCGCGGGGCGGGACCCATGACAATCGCGACGGCGCCTCACCAGCCGTTCGTGCCCGGACCGCCCTTGAACGGCCCGACGACGTGGCGCGTGATCCAGCCGCCGTAGAACCCACCCGGCTGCGGCTCGGCCCGCTCGCCGCCGACGAAGCACGCGTCCATCGCCGCGCAGTAGAACGCGACGTGATCCGCGAGCGCCGCGAAGTCGTCGAACGGATCGGGGTAGCTCCACGCCGCGCGCTCGGCCACGCGATCACCGACGCGCACCGTCCAGTACCGCGCGACGCCCTTCCACTCGCACATCGAGCTGCCGCCCGCGCGCGCGAGTCGATCCCACACGACGTCGTTGGGCGGCACGTAGTACGTCGGCGGATGCGACGTCTCGAGCAGCCGCAGCGCCGCGGCGCTCTGCGCGATGACCTCGCCGCCGAACAGGACGCGGACCGGATGGATGCAGCGCTCGACCCGCGGCGGCCGCGGGAAGCTCCACACGGATTCCTGATCGGGCCCCGGGATCGCGATCGCGTCCGGGCGCGGGTGACCCGACGCGGACCACTGGGCACGCGCGCGGAGGATGTCGTCGCTGGGCGTCGCCACGGGGGGTTCCTAGCATGCGCGGACGCATGGACCAGCGTGGGCGTGAGGCGGCGCCCAGGATGGTCGATCGGGCGCCACACGGGATCGCGGTCCCCCGACCATCGCCCAGCGGGATGCCGAGCCGCACCGTCCGCCCCCTCGCCCTCGCGCTGTGCGTGACCGCCTGCACCCCCGACGAGGTGCTCTCCGCGGGCTCGAGCAGCAGCGGGGACCCGGGCACGGCGAGCTCGGTCGACTCCGGCCCCATCGTAGACACCGGCGAGCTCGACACCAGCGGCGGCTGGAGCAGCACCTCGCCGAGCGGCGGCAGCACGAGTACGAGCAGCGGAACCGACGGCACCACGGGCACCGGCGAGCCCACGACCTCCGGCGAGTCGGACGCGACGACGTCCTCCGACGCGTCGAGCTCGACGTCGACCGACCCCTCGACGTCGACCGACCCCTCGACCACCGACGCGCCGACCTCGACGAGCGACGCGTCGAGCTCCACGGACGCGACGACCACCGCGTCGAGCTCCACGGGTGATCCGAGCACCACCGGGGATTCCCTGGGCTCGACCGGCGCGTCCAGCTCCGGCGGCGAGTCGAGCAGCACCGGCGACGACACCGACGGCGGCGGTCCCTGCGAGGGCACGGTCGCGCGCACGCACGTCGGCCAGGTCACCACGCACCACGACGGCGATCGCTTCGTGACGGTCGACGAGGGGCACAACCTGGTGCTGTGGGACACCGCCACGCTCGCGGTCCTGTTCGAGGCGCGCGGAGTCCGGTACGCGAGCATCGATGGCGGCACGCTCGCGTACGACACGTTCGAGTACGACACCGTGTTCATCGTCGACGCGACGACTGGTTCGCCATCGGGCGAGGTGCCGTACCAGTTCGCGTGGGGCATCGCGCAGGACGGCAGCTACGTCTGGACCGGCAGCGCCACCGCGCTCACCGTGTACGAACCCGACGGCGCCCTGCGCTGGTCGGTCGACGAGAACTTCCTCGGGGTCCAGGTGCTCGCGCAGGGCGACGTGCTGCACGCGTTCGCCGGGGGACAGAGCGCGACCGAGGTGCTGCACTACGCCGCCGACGTCGGCGTGCTCGACAGCGACGCCTTCCTCGGCACCTTCGGCGGCTGGTTCGAGGACGTGCCGCGCTACTGGACCAACCAGGGCATGGCGTACCGCGTCTACGACGTCGACAACACGGTGCTGGTCCTCGAGCTCGGCGCGCCCACCCACGGCTTCGGCACCCGACTCGTGCGTCCCGGCGGCGTGGTCGACATCTTCGATCCCGACACGGTGCTCGCACCGGTCGGCAGCGACCGGTTCGAGGACGGCGGCGCCGTGCTCTGGCGCGCCATCGACGGCTCCGCGACGGTGGTGCGCCTCGACACCGATCCCGTCACGGCGACACCGGTCGCGCCGGTCTGCTGCATCACCGAGGACTACCCGAGCTTCGCCTACGCCGATGGTGCGTGGCTGCTCGGCGGCGACCACGGGCAGGTGACCGACGATCTCGGCCGCGCGATCACGGACGGCGAGGCCGTCGCGATCGCCGGCTCGACGGCGGGCCGCATGGCGCTGTCGATGGGGGACGGCGTGCTCCACATCGCGGACGTCGGCGAGGACTGCACGTGGGCCGAGATCTCGAGCTTCCCGCGGGTCGGCCGCAACCTCCGCATGTCCGGCGACGGCACCACGCTGCTGTCGACCGAGCGGTGGACGACGATGTTCGGCTCGAACCGCGACGGCACCAGGATCTATGCGCTGCCCGACGGCGCGATGCAGGCCGAGTACCAGCTCGGCGTGATGTCGGACAGCCTCTTCGGCCACGACATCTCCGACGACGCCAGCGTGTGGTCGCGGCTGTGGTTCAACACCGGCATCGGCACCTACTCGGTCGCCGGCGTCGCCGGGCTCGCCGGGAGCGGGCGCGTCATCCCGCGCATCGCCCCCGACGCGCAGCACGTCGTCATCAGTGACGGCGGGTCCGGCGTGCTCGAGACGTGGGCCGACTCCGTCACGTACGTCTACGATCCCCAGGACTTCGCGGGCATCATCGACGGCGTCGCGCACGGCTTCATCGACGACGGCCACGTGCTCGTCGCCCGCTACGCGGACTGCGGGAACAACTGCATCACCATGATCGGCTCCGACATCGTCGACATGACCGGCACGATCGTGGCGGCCACCGCCCTGCCCGATCTCCGCGACCTGCGGCGCATCGACGACGGCGCCGCGATCGCCTTCGATCCGGCGGGCAACGGGGCGATCTACGACGTGACGGCGGGCGTGCTGCTCTGGGAGGCGCCCGCGGGTGCCGCGGTCGAGGTCGCGGGGCCGAACCATGTGCTGGTCTCGACCGGCGCGCGCGTCGACGTGGTCCGTTGGCGGTGAGCACGCGCGGCTCGATCGGCCGATCGGCCGATCGGACAACGGAGTGATCTCCGTGCCGACTTCGTGATCGCCACGACGATGATCGCACCGCAATTCCACGCCGTCGACACGGAAGCGCGCACGCAAAGCGGTGTCTCTCGCCCCGTGAACGATCTCCGACTGGCGCCCGGTGACTCGGGGCCGCTGTTCTCGCCGCAGCCGTTCCCACCGGGGCTCCTCGGCCAGCGTCACCTCGACTCGACGCTGTTCGATCTGCGGACCCTCGACGCCGCGCGCCTCACCCCGCGCGAGCACCGTGCCGCGGGCAATCGGGGGGGCGGTGAGCCGCCGGGCTCTGGCCTCATCGACATCAAGACGCTGGTGGCGGCGCACCATGGCGAGTCGCAGGCGCGCCGGATCACGCTACTCCCGCCGCGGACGTTGGTCGCCCTGCCGGAGGCGCCGGTCGCACCGACGCCCGCCGCATCGAATCGGCCGCTCTTGATCGCGACGTGCATCGCGCTGCTCGGCGTGGTGATCGCGCTCGTGCTCGCGGCAGTCGGCTGATCGATCCGCACGGCAGCGGCGCGCTCGGGCCGCTGCGAAATTCCTCGACCGTCGTGTTGCAGTCGCGGCCGATCGGGCACGAACCGATCGACGCGGGCTCCGCAAGAGTTCCGCAAGGCGCCGCGGGCAACCTCCAGGAGACGTCCGCAGATCACCCGCGCTGCTGAGCACGGGCACCGATGCGCGGCGTGTCACCCCTGCTCGAGGAGCCCCCTTGTCGCGACACATTGGCAGTTCGTCCCCGCGTCGACGGGGGACGGCGGCGCTGGCCGTCGCCCTGTTCGCCGCCCGACCCACCATCGCCCGCGCCGATCCACCGGTCGCCGTCGCCGCCACGCCCGAGGACGCCGCGCTGCTCGAGCGGCTGCACGACGCCGAGGCGCAGGCGGAGCTCACCGCCGCGCGACCGCCCCCGCCGGAGCCGATCCCCGAGTTCATGAGCCCCGACGGCGTCGACGATCCGTTCCCCGATCGTCCGCCCGTGATCCGCCCGCGCCAGCCCGCGATCCTCCTCGGGTTGGGGCTCGGCGTCGCGGTCGCGAGCACGATCACCGCGCGGCTCACCCTGCTGCCCGACTGCACCGACGAGCGCGACGCGACGACGTGCACCGTGCCGAGCGAGGGCGACATCGGCATCCGCGGCGGCCGACTCGTCGCCACAGCGGCGTTCAGCATCGGCGGCGCGGCCTTCGGTGCGCTCGGCGGCCGCGAGCTGGGCCTGCTGCTGCAGCGCGGATCGGGCGACACGCTCGCGCGGCGCCGTCGCATCGCCGTGGGCGTCGGCACGACCACCACCGTGCTGGGCCTCGCCGGCATCGTCGTCGGCGCGACGGTCCTGGGCCTCGGCGCGAGCCGGAGCCTCACGCTGGCGAGGACGTTCGACAGCACCACCGACATGACCGACCCCGCCGTCGTCGCACGCATCGACGACACCGTGAAGAACGTCCGCACCGCGCGGGTCGGCCTCATGATCCTCGCCGCATCGCCGGCGTTCCTCGCCACCGGCATCGCATTGCTCGTGCACCGCCCGCGGGCCCCGCGACTGACGATGCAGCCGATGCTCAGCCGCACCACCTTCGGGATGGGCGCGACGGTGCGGTTCTGATGCCCCGCACGGCAAGGCGCTTGCCGGCGGCGCGCGACTGGACTACGCCATCGCTCGATGACGGACGTGCACTACCTCGTCGGCGCGGCCGGCCTCACTTGGATCATGCTGCTGTCGGCGAGCCTGCTGCGCGCGCGCGGCTGGACGCCCGCGGGCCTGGTGACCGCGTTGGGCAACCGCGACGCGCTCGACGAGCCCTCGCCGCTCGCGGCCCGGGCCGATCGCGCGGCGAAGAACATGCTCGAGAACCTCGTGTTGTTCGCGACCCTCGTGCTCGCGGCGCGCTCGGCCGGCGCCGACGCGGCGACGACCGCGGGGGCCTGCGCGATCTTCTTCTGGGCCCGCGTGGTCTACTTCGCGGTCTACCTCATCGGGATCCCCTACGTGCGCACCGCGGTGTGGGGCGTGAGCCTGGTCGGGCTCCTGCAGCTCGGGGCCGCCGCCGTCACTGCGGGGTAACGGCGTGGGCCCGAGGTGCACCGCCGGTAGATCGAATCGGCGACCGCTGCGTCCACCCCCGGCACGATGGACCGCCCCCGACGATTCCCCCGCGCCTTGCACCTGGTCGGCCTCGGACTCGTGGCCGCCGCGATCGCCGTGTTCGGCCACCGCGACCGCGCCCCCGAAGCCCCGGACCTGGTGAGCCTCGCCGCCACCGCCGATCGCGAGGCCGTCGCCGCGGGGGCGGCCACCACGATGGTGGTGCGGCTCGACGTGGCTGCGGCGGCGCGATCCGAGGACGCCGAGATCGGCGTCAACCTCGGGCTGCTGCTCGACACCTCGGGCTCGATGGCCGGCGAGCCGATCGAGCAGGCCCGCGCCGCCGTGCACGCGCTGGTCGATCAGCTCCGCCCCCACGATCGCCTCACGATCGTCACCTTCGACTCGCGCGCGCAGGTCGTGCAGGCGTCGACCGAGCTGGACGACCTCGATCTCCGGGCGCTGCACGGGCGCATCGACGAGATCCGCGCCGAGGGCACCACCGATCTCGCCGCGGGCCTGGGCACCCTGCTCACCCAGCTGAACGCGAGCCCCACCGTCGGCGACCTCGACCGCATCGTCGTCGTCGGTGACGGCGTACCCAACGACGCCGGGCCGATCGCGGGCCAGGTCGAGGCCGCGCGCCAGGCCGGCTACGCGATCACGACGCTCGGCGTGGGCCTCGACTACGACGAGGTCCTGCTCGGCGAGATGGCCCGCGCCTCGGGCGGTCGCTTCCACCACGTGGAGCATGGCGCGGCCCTGGCCGACAGCTTCGCCGCCGAGATCTTCGGCGCCCAGCGCCAGGTCGCGGCCAACGTGTGGCTGCAGCTGTCGACCGGGCCCGGCGTCACGATCGCGCGGGTCGTCGGCCACGGCCCGCCGATGAGCGGCGTCCACCAGCACGGCGTCGTGCTCGGCGAGCTCGCCGAGGGTGAGTCGCAGGAGGTGTTCGTCGAGCTCGCGATCGAAGCGGCCGCGCCCGGCACCACGCTCGAGCTGCTCGACGCGGTGGTCGCCTATGATGACCGCGTGGGCGGTGCCGGCCGGCTCGAGCGCCGCGCCTTCGTGTCGATGCCCGTCAGCGAGGATGCGGCCGTGCTCGCGCTGCGCGACGCGGACGTCGAGCTCGGCGTGGCGGCGGCCCGGGCCGCGGCGGCGACGATCGACGCGATCGCGATGACACAGCAGGGGGACGTCGCCGGTGCAGCCGCGCTGCTGTACGCGAACGAGCAGGCCCTGGACCGCAGCCTCGCGGGCAACGCCGGCGAGGGCAAGAACGGCGTCACGGAGCAGCAGCGCGATGGTGTGGTGCGACAGCGCGAGGAGCTGGGCCGGCTGCGCGGCGAGGTCCGCAACGCGGCGCCGAAGGCGAGTGCGCAGGATCGGTGGGGTGCTGCGAGCGACGGATACCGCCGCGTCGCCAAGGAGGCGAACGCGGCGGCGGTGGACGTGCTCCAGGCCCACCGTTGAGCGAGGCTCCGCGAGGCGGCACCACCCAGGCGATGGCTCATTCGACGCGGCGCAGGGCCGACGACAGCTTCACCGTGTCTTTGCCATAGCGTGCGTCCATCGCGGTTTGGTCCTTCGCGTCCGCGAAGATCACGTCGACGACGATGTGATTGCGGACCTCGTCGCTGGCGGACGACAGCATCCCCAGCTCTTTGGCACGGACGAGCTGGTCCTGCATGAGCCCAGGAGCGCGCGTTCGGGCCGTTCGCTTTCATGTGCGTGTCGACGGCGATGCTCCGATCGGAGGATCGGTGCGTCCGGGAACCTCGGCCGCTGCCGATCGTCTCACCGGAGGTGAGCTGGTCACGCCGCCGCATGACCCTCGGGCTCCTCGCCAGCGCGAGTTGTGGCTCCTCGGAGGACCTCGGCCGCGCACAGACGCCCCCGACGGCGCCCGTCTCCGCGTGGCGACGGGCGCTGGGTCCCGTCGACGACCTCGCACCGGAACACGCGTCGTGGCTCCTCGACGCTCGCGCGTACGCGCAGACCGACGCGCGCACCCTCGCGATCGCGCGCCGCCACGGCGAACGATCGCAGGGCGTCGACGAGCACCTCGCCGCCGCGCCCAACCCGGTGGTCGACGGCCGGAGCACGTTGGTCGTGCAACCGCTCGGTGGCTTTCCGTTCGATGTGATCGAGGGCAACGACTTCGTCGGCCTCGTGCGCACGCCACCGCTCGCCCATCTCGCGGCCGTGCTCGCGGCATCGTTCGGGCTCGCCGTGGAGGTGCTGCCCGCCCGTCCGCTCGTGCTCGACTCGGTCTCGGGGCGCACGCGACGGGGCTTCACGCAGCTCGACGCGCAGTCGGTGCTCCACAGCGTCGCCGCCGAGCTGCCGCCCCATGCGTACGCGATGCTCACGCTGGTGAACCACGATCTGTATGCGTTGCCCGAGCAGGACTACGCGTTCGGGTGGTCGCTGCACCGCGATCGCCAGGGCATCGCCAGCTTCGCCCGCTTCGATCCCAGCTTCCACGGCGGCTTGCGCCCCGACGACCTCGAGCAGGCCATCCTGCGTCGCAGCGTGCGCCTGCTCCTGCACGAGTGCGCGCACATGTTCGGCCTGACGCACTGCACCTACTTTCGCTGCGCGCTCGGTCCGATCGACGTCCTCGCGGATCTCGACGCCCGTCCGCCGTATCCCTGCCCCGTGTGCCAGTGCAAGCTGCTGCGCAGCGCTGGGGTCGATCCGATCGCGGCCGTGCGCCGCAGCGTCGCCGTGTTCGCGCAGCTCGGCCTGCACGACGAGGCCGCGTGGGGCCGCCGCCGCCTCGAGGGCACGACGGCGTAGAACAGAGGACGGACCGAGGAGAGCTCCGAGCCTCGCGCCGCCCACTCACCCCGCGTCCATCCACCGCCGGCGCTCCGCCGGCGACAGCTTCTCGATCGCACTCCTCAGCATCGTCCGCGGCATCGCCCCCGCGTGCGCCGCGAGGAACCCCCGCAGCGCCGCCAACCCCACCGATTCGCCGACCTCGCGCAGCATCCAGCCCACCGCCTTGTGCATCAAGTCCTCCTCATCGTCGACGAGCAGCGCCGCGATGCGCAGCGCGTCCTCGGCCTCGCCTTCGCGGATGAAGTGCTGCGTCGCGAGCATCGCCACGCGCCGCGTCCACAGCCGCGGCGACCGGGCCAGCTCGTCGAGCACGCCTCGGTCGCGGCCGTGCAACCACGCCCCGACGATGTGCGGCGCGCTCGAGTCGACGAGGTCCCAGTTGTTCACGCGATCGAGCCGGCGCAGGTACAGCGCGTAGATCGCCTCCTGCGCCGCCGGATCGCGCTTGGCCCGACCGAACTGCTCGACCAATAGCAGCACGGCGGCGAGCCGCTCCTCGTGGAGCTTCGACGACAGCAGCGTCTCGGCGGCGGCCAGCGGCAGCGCGCGATGGGCCCGCACCGCGCGACGGATGTCGGGCACCGCGACGCCGAGGAACACGTCGCCCTCGCCATACTCGCCCTTGCCGGTCTTGAAGAACCGCTGCGACACGAGGGCGCGCTCGGGGGTCGCGTGCGCCCGGAGCTCGGCGCGCAGGCTCGCGACGGTGACGGCGGGGCTCGGCAAGGGGGCGCAGGATATCCGGGTCCCGACCGGTGGCGTGGTGGCGGGAGAAAATCGCGGAATCGACCTCGACCCACGATCAGGACCGCCGCGGATGGACACTGAATCGTCGATGACCGCGTCCTGGACCGCCCGCCGTACCCGCTCCTCCCGCCGTGCCGACCGGATCCTCGGACTCGTCGTGCTCGCGCTCACCGTCGGCTGCGTGGTCGGCCCATCGCCGAGCGACGAGGACCTCGATCACGACGCGTCCGAGGGATCGTCGGGCGAGTCCGGAGACTCGTCGGGCGCGTCCGAAGACGCAGGCGCGTCCGAAGACGCAGGCGCGTCGGAGGGCTCGCCGTGGCCGGCCGAGTGTGCCGACGCCGACGCGATCCCGGACCTCCCCTACGCCATCGCCTGGCGCACCCGGTTGGACGACGGATCGACCGCGGTCCGCGTCCGCGTGCAGAGCTGGCCCGCGACGTGCGATGCGTTGGAGACGGCCGTGCCCGCGTCGCACACGCGCGTCGAGTTCCGACTGCCGATCGATCTCGAGGTGCCCGCGCGGCTCGAGCTCGTCGACGCCCGCGCGATCGCGTTCATCTCCGCCGACGGCCCGGGCAGCACCGAGCCGATCCCCGAGCTTCGCTACCTGCACGGGCCGCTCGAGATCGACGCCTTCGACACCGAGCGGGTGATCGGCACCATGCGCACGGAGGTCGTGCCGTTCGTCGGCTGCTTCGAGGCGCAGCTGTGCGACGACGGGACCTGAGCGTTCGGCGGTCACCGCTCGGCGCACCACGCCGACCGCCGTGGCCGCGTGGTATGAGTGCAGTCATGCGATCGGCCGCGCGTCCCCTGTTCGTCCTCGCGATGATCTCGTGCGCGCCGAAGCCCGCGCCGGCGACGGTCGTGCCGGAGCCCGCACCTGCGCCTGCTCGGGCGCCCGCGCCCGCCGCGAAGACCATCCCGCCGGTCCCCGCCGACGCCCGGCGCACGCCGTCGGGCACCGCGTACGTGGTGGCACCGGGCCACGCGTCCGCCGAGCCCCCCGATTCCGACGACGCGATCCTCGTGCGCTACGAGCTCGTCGACGCCAAGGGCGAGACGATCCTGCGCTCGTCGGCGAGCGGCGAGCCCGAGCGCATCGACATGACGCAGCTGCCCAAGGGTTGGGCCGAGGCGATGCAGGCGATCCGGCCCGGCGACCGCGCGAAGATCTGGGTCACCGCGGAGCTCGGCTACTCGGAGCAGGAGACCGGACCCACCGGTGCGCTCTACGTCGAGGTCGAGCTCGTCGAGGTCGAGCGGCGCACGACGCTGGCGCGCGCGACCCTGCCCTTCGCCGCGCCACCCGACGACGCGATCCGCACCCGCAGCGGCCTGGCCTACGTCGTGCTGCGCCCCGGCACCGGTACGACCAAGCCCGGCCCGAAGACCCGCGTCGTCGCGCACTACGACGGCTGGCACACCGACGGCACCAAGTTCGACAGCAGCTACGACCGCAAGGAACCGATCGAGTTCGAGCTCCACCAGGTCATCACCGGATGGACCGAGATGATGCAGCTCATGGTGACCGGCGAGATCGTGCGGGTGTGGATCCCCGTCGCGCTCGCGTACAAGGGGCAGCAGGGCCGCCCCGCGGGGACGCTGGTGTTCGACATCGAGCTGCTCGAGATCCGCTGACACGGATCCTCGTCACCGCCGCGCGCGGGCCCGTCGTCGCAGCCCGAGCACCACCGGCACCAGCGCGAGCCACGATCCCCGCGAGCCGCCGTCGCTCCGGCACGCACAGCCGCCGCCGTCGTCGTCGCCCGCCGGCGCCCCGCCGCTCGTGTCGCTGCCGCCCGCGGCCCCGGTGCTCCCGGTGCCTGCCGTCGTCGCGGGCCCGTCGTCCGCAGTCGCCCCGTCACCACCCTCGCTGCTCGTGCTCGGATCGACCGGCCCACCCGAGGAGTCCGCCGGCACATCGCCGCTGCTCGAGCCGTCGTCGCCGCCCGTGCTGCTGCCGGTGCCCGCCCCCGTCGGCGTCGGCGGCTCGTACACCGAGCCGGGCTCGACGAGCGTCACCACCAGCCGCACCTCGGTCGGGGTGTACAGCGCCGCGACCTCGGGCCCGACGTTGTCCGCCGACGGCTTGCCGTTCTCGGTGTCCTTGAGGATGCACGCGATGTTGTTCGTGCCCTGCGTCCAGTCGACGTACTCGCCCGGCGGCGACCAGAAGTCCGCGAACGGCGTCTCCCACTCGTACGTCCCGACCTCGGTGTACGTCGGCGACTGGAACGTGCACGCGTACGTGGGGCTGGCCTCGAAGCAGACCTGGAACTTGGTCTCCTGCGCCGTGGGCTTGGTGTGGACCTCGAGGTAGACCCACGCCGATCCCTGCGAGTAGTCGACGGGGCTCACCCAGTTCTCGGGCGTGCCGACGTCGGGCGGCAGCCGGAAGTGCGAGTCCGGCAGATCCGGCGTGTGGTCCCACGTCTGATCGAACACGACGACCTGATCGGCGCGCGCGGGCGAGGCCCAGGCGAGCGCGGCGATGATCCACGCACCCATGACACAGGCGCCCGCGGGCGCGCGACGGATCGACGACATCCGCTCCACGGTAGCCGGTTCGTCCGCGCGCCGGCCGTGTTTGTCCGGTGGCCGCGCTCGCGGCTTCGGCGAGGTCCGGTCACCCGGTGCGCGACGACGCGCCGATCACCTCGTCGAGGAAGGCGTCGATCGTGGCCCACGCCCGCCGGGCCGCGCGGGGCTCGTACACGATCCCGAGCTCCGGGGCGTTCGCCGCGGGGAACGTGAAGGCGTGCTGCGCGTGGCCGTAGGCGTGCAGCTGCCAGTCGGCCCGCGCAGCGGTCAGCTCGGCCGCGAGCGCGAGCACGGCCGGCGGAGGTGCGACCGGATCCTCCCAGCCGTGCAGCACGAGGATCGACGCGTCGATCGGCGCCTGCGGTCCGAGCTCGGGCGGGGCGAGCACACCGTGCACGCTGATCGCAGCGCGCAGCGATCGAGGCGCCGCGCGGGCGAGATCCAGCGCGCACAAGCCCCCGAAGCAGAACCCCAGCGCGGCGACCCGCGACGGATCCACCGCGGCGTGCTCGAGCACGGCGTCGAACCCCGCGAGCAGCCGACGCCGCAGCGCGCCGCGATCGGCGAGCAGCGGATCCATGAGCGCGTGGTTGTCCCCCAGCGGATCGCCGCGCACACCCGCGCCGTAGACATCGAGGAGGCACGCGACCCAGCCCACCGCGGCGAAGCGATCGGCGATGACCCGCATCCCGCCGTGGATGCCGCTCCAGTCGTGCGCCAGCACCAGCGTGCGCGCGGGCGCGTCGAGCCCGACGGGGCGCACCAGCTCGCCGACGAAGCGCGATGGTTGGCCCGCGCGGCCCTCGGCGATGGTCGCGGTGGTGGTGTACGCGATCGACTCGTGCGTCAGGGGCGGCGTGGACGTCATCGACCTCGCACGCTAGGCGCCGCGCGGGCCGAGGTCTTGAACGAATCGGACGCGACGTCAGAGATAGAACGCGGGCGCGTCGGGATCGGCCGCAGCGACCCGCCGCGCGAGCTCGCCTGCGGCGTAGCGGCCGGGCGTCGTGCCGAAGCGGCGTCGCCACGCCCGGATCTGGTGCGGCGCGTCGGCATAGCCGATCAGCGGATCGCCGCCGCGCTGCACCGCGCGCAGGCTCGCGTGCGCGCGCTCGAGATCCATCAGCGCCTTCGGTCCCACGCCGAGGTGACGCACGCACCAGCGGTGGAGCTGCCGCGGGTGGCACCGCGCGAGCCGGGCCGCCGCGTCGACGCTCGCGCCGCCCGCGAGGGCCGAGCACGCGTGGGCGAGCGGCGCGAGCTCGACCGGCGCGCGCGTGCGATCCCGCAGTGCGAGCAGCCACGCATCGAGCTGCGCGGTGACCCGCGCCGGATCCCAGGCGGCGTCGAGATCGTCGGCGAGCGTCCGCGCCCCGCGATCGCCGAGCACCGCCGCCAGGTCGACCAGCGCGCCTGCCGACGCGCCGGCCGCGGGGAACAGCCGCACGAGCCCGCGCGGCGTGAGCATCGCCATCACGAAGTAGGTCTGCGAGCTCGGCCACCACGTGCGCGCGCGCGGCTGCAGGCCCAGCAGCGACGCGCGCGGCACCGGCCCCACGCCATCGGCGACGTTGGGCACCGCGAGGTTCACCGAGAGCACGGCGTGCGGCACCGGCCCGGTCGCGACGGGCTGCGCGGCGTGGACCCCCGCGAGATCCTCGACGAACCAGTACCCGGCGACGTCACCGTGCAGCCGCGGATCGGGCGGGACGATGCGGATCGGGCTCGGCTGGGCGCGTGCGAGACCCATCGCGGAATCAATGTATCGCAGCCCATCCGTCGCAGCCGCCGGTCCGCGCGACCGGGATCAGTAGCGACGATTGGCTTGGTGTGCGTGCCGGACCCGCGCCGCGATGTGGTCGATCGCTTCGTCCTCGCGCTCGTGGGCGGTGAGCTCGAACGCGCTGGTCAGGCGGAGGCCGACGCCGATCGAGTGGACCACCATGCGATACATGAAGCGCGGGGCCGCCACCGCCGTCGCGACCGCCCGACGGTGTACGGGCGGCACGGACAGCAGCCGGATCTCGGGCTCGTAGGTGCCCTCGGCATCGAAACTCACGACGAGGCCCCATGGCTGCGACCAGCTGGGCAGCGCCCAGATCGTCCGCAGCGCCGCCTCGATGTCCGCGCGCGTCAGGACGCCGTGGACGCGCAGCACGAAGACCGAGCCCTCCGCCAGGTGGACCGACGATCCGTCGCCGTCGAAGATCGAAGCTCCGTCCATCTCGCCCGCGTCTGCGATCGTACGGGAAGCGGGGACGTCGGGGGCGGCCCGACGCGGGTTCGCGGGCGCTCGACGCGGCCGATCAGCGCGGTCCCAGGCCACCAGCGTCGGCGGCCGGGGATCCCTCCTGGACCACCGGACCGCACCCCCAAAACCCCAACCCCAACCCGACACCAACCCAACGGGGAGACCTCGGACGAGCCTGCCGGCTCCCGTTAGATTTGTCAACTATGCTGGGTAGCAATATTAGGAATGAGATCGCAGATCCCGGTCGGGGGGCGGCGCAGGGGCTGCGGGGCTCACCAGGCGGTCATGGGGCCCAGGTCCAGGACGTCCGTGAAACCCGCGGCCCGCAGGCGCACGGCCGCGTCGGCGCTGCGGCGGCCGCTGCGGCAGTAGACGACGATCGGGGTCGAAGGCGGGCCGAGCTCGCCGATCCGCCCCGGCAGGACGTCGATCGGGAGGTTCACGGCGCCCTCGATGTGCCCGGCGTCGAACTCCTCGGGGGTGCGGACGTCGAGCAGGCGGGCCCCCGCGGCCACACGCGCCCGGGCGCTCGGCTGCCCCCGCGACGCGGCGGCCTCGGTCGATCCCACGCACGCCACCGGCACGAGCATCGCCAGGCCCAGGCTCACGGCTCGGAGGGATCGTCGGACCGCGCCGACCGGCGCGGCATCGGCACCGCTCATGTCGACACCCCCAACCGCGGGAGCACCCAGACCTGCAACACCACCCAGAGGGCGAAGAACGCCCCGACGCCGAACAAGTCGTCCATGGTCGGCAAGAGCCGCGCGGACGACAAAGGGTTCAGCGCGCGCGCTAGGGTCCGAGCGCCTCGACCTCGGCCTCGCAGGATCGACGTGGCGGGGTGGCTCGAGCGCGCAACCACTGCTGCACGAAGCTGCGCAGCGCAGCGACGCCCACCGGCTTCTCGAGGCGCGCGTTGTCGACGCGGGCGAGGAACTCGCGCGCGCCGGCGCTGAAGGCACCACCCGTGACGAAGACCAGGCGCGACGCCAGCTCGGGATCGATCGCGTGCAGCGCGTCGTAGACGCCCGTGCCGGGCAGGTCCGGCATCATGAGATCGCACAGGACGAGATCGAAGGCGCCGGTGCCCGCGAGCGCGACCGCCTCGCGTCCGCCGCTCGCGACGCGGACCTCGTGCTCCGCGAGCGCCCGAGCGATCGAGTCGGCGACGTCACCCTCGTCGTCGGCCACGAGGATCCGCGCGCGACGGAACGGCAGCAGCGCGACGGGCTCGGTCAACGGCTCGGCAACCTCGTTGCGGAGCGCGGCGCACGGCAGCGTGACGCAGAACGTGCTCCCCCGGCCCTGCGCGCTGGTCACCGCGATCTCGCCACCGCAGGCGCGCACGATGCTGTGGCAGATCGACAGCCCCAGGCCCATGCCCTGGCCCTGCGTGCGCGTGGTGAAGAACGGGTCGAACACGCGATCGATCGCCTCGGGCGCGATCCCGGCCCCGGTGTCGCGCACGCAGGCGACGACGCGCTGTCCGTCGGCGGCCAGGGCGAGCGAGACCTCGATCTCGTGGGTCGCGACGTCGCCGTCGGGGATCGAGGCGATCGCGTTCACCAGCAGGTTCACGAACACCTGCCCGAGGCGCCCCTCGTCCCCGAGCACCGGCGGCACCACGGCGAAGTTGCGGACGAGCCGCGCGCGGTGCCGCAGCTCGTTGGCGACCATCCGCAGCGCCCCGTCGAGGACGCTCGCGAGGTCGACCGGCCGCATCGCCAACGCATCGCCCCGCGCGAGGGCCTTGAGGTTGGCGACGATCGCCCGGATCCGCTCGCAACCCTCGCGCGCCCGATCGAGCGCCGCGACCAGGCCCGCGCCCTCCGCCGCCGTGATCCCGTCGGGGCTCTGCAGCCGCTCGCGGACGAGCTCCACGTTGACGGTCACGTAGGCCAGTGGATTGTTGATCTCGTGGGCCGCGCCCGCAGCCAAGGTCCCCAGCGAGGCGAGGCGGTCGGTGAGCACGAGCTGCGCCTGCATGCGCTTGCGCTCCGCGATCTCGCGCACCGCGACGACCCCCACGTCGCGGGGTCCGTCGTGGTGACGGCGGCCCATCAGCTCCACGGGGTGCTCGACGCCGTCGCTCCCGAGGATCGCGGCCTCGACCGGCGTCGCGGTGTCGCCCTCGGCCACCGCGATCGCGGCTGCGCGCGTGCTCGCGGTGACCAGCGAGTCGATCGAGCGGCCGACGAGCGCGCTGGCGTGCGTGCCGAGCAGCCGAGCCATCGCCTCGTTGACGTCGATGATCGTCCCGCGCTCGTGCACGAGCACGCCGTCGAGCGCCGCGGCCGAGAGGTTGCGGAAGCGGGCCTCGGTCAGGCGAACGGCCGTGAGCGCCGCCTCGAGCTGGTGCTGGTGTTCACGCAGCGCCGCGGTGCGCTCGACGACCGCGGACTCGAGCTGCGCGCGCACGTCGTCGACGCGCAGCATGACCACGAAGCTCGCGGTGATCGTGAGGCTGACGAACACGTACTCGAACAGGTGCGTGCTGCGGATGATCCCCATCAGCAGCAAGAGGTCGTTGGCCGCGGCGAGGCCGCTCGCGACCACCAGCGGGCGCAGGGCCCTGCGTCGTCGACCGTCGGTGCCGCGCGAGCGGGCCAGCTCGCGCACGCAGGCGCCCGTCGAGATCGCGAACAACAGCGCGAACGACAGCGCCGCGGGGTGCACGACGGGGCTGATGTAGCGCACGCCGAGCAGATCGACGCCCCACGCACCGTGGTCGGTCACGAACCACGGCGTGGCGATGCACACCGCGGCGAGCACGGCCCCGCACACGACGAACGCACGCAGCCACGTCGCGCGCAGCGACGCACCGTTCGTCGCGCGGACCATGACGACCGACAGCACCGCGATCGCAGCGCCGCCCGCCAGTTGCAGGCGCAGACCGAACGCGGCGTGCGACTCCTCGACGGCAATCCGCTGCAGGAAGCGGCCCGCCACGAACTCGAACACGACCGCGGACCACAGCGCGACCCAGCCGTGGAACGGCTCCCCCCGGGAACCTCGCAGCAACCAATACTCGTACACCGCGAGGTACGCGGTGATGCCCATCATGACGAGCAGCGGCGCTGCGTGGAGCGGGAGGGATTCGGGCACGCGGCTGTGCGGCAGCGTATCCCGCATCGCCGCGCGGCTGCGCACCGGCGGCGCCGATCCCCGCGGGCTCGCGCTGCATTGCGTCCCGTTGTGGCCCGAGCCCGGACCGCGACGTCCGTTGGATCGCGCCCCGTCGACAGCGCGGCGGCGCTCGACGATGCTTTCGCGCGTGCCGAGCCGCTCGCCCCTCGCGACCGCATCGACCGCGCTCGCGGCGGTGACGTCCGCCGTGCTCCCCTACGTCCGACGCCCCCGCGGCCACACGGTGGTGCTGACGTCGTTCCACGGCCGAGGCTGGCGCGGCAACCCACGCGTCCTGTTCGAGGCGATGCACGCGCAGGGCGTCCTCGATCCCGTGTGGCTGTCCACCGATCCGGAGCTCGTCCTGCGCGTGCGGGCCGAGTTCGGCCCCGGGCGCGCCGCGCTGACCGGGTCGTGGGCCGGCAACTTCGCCCTGGCGCGGGCGCGGATCATCGTGCTGTCCCACGGCACGAGCGACCTGCCCGGGCTCCACCTCGGGCGCCGCGCGGTGGTCCTGCAATCGTGGCACGGCCTGCCGACCAAGACGGGCGAGCTGCAAGGCGGCTGCCTCGACGCCCGCGCGCGGCTCGAGCTGCGCGCTCGCTGGCACGCGGTCGACTTCATGCTGTCGAGCTCGCCGCTGGTGTCGCAGATCTACGCCGCGCGCTTCGGCCTGCGCCCGACGCAGATGCTCGAGCTCGGCTACCCGGACCACGATCGCCTCTGCCGCCGCACCGACGCCCTCGACAGCCGCGCGGCGTTCCCCGAGGCGCCCGCGCACGATCGTGTCGTGCTCTACGCCCCGACGTTCCGCAAGCGCGAGGCGACGCGGTTGCTGCCGTTCGCCGACCTCGACGTCCCCGCGCTCGAGCGCTTCCTCGCCGAGACCTCCGCGATCCTCGTGCTGCGCCCGCACCCCAACGATCGCCTCGACGCCGCGCGGCTGTGCGAGCGCTCGCCTCGGTTCGTGCTCGCCGACGATCGCCGCGTCGAGGACGTCGTCCCCCTGGTCCTGCGCGCCGACGTGATCGTCACCGACTACAGCGGCATCTTCCTCGACGGCCTGCTCTCCGACACACCGTGCGTGTTCGTGCCGTACGATCGCGACGAGTACGAGCGCGGGATCCCGTGGGACTACGAGGCCAACACGCCGGGCCCCAAGGTCGCCGATCAGGCCGGCTTCATCGCCGCGTGCCGTCGCGGGCTCGAGGCGCCCGAGGCCGACGCCCCGTGGCGTGCCCGCGTGCGCGCCCAGTTCTTCCGCCACACCGACGGCGAGGCCACGGCGCGCGTCCTGGCGTGGATGCGCAACGTGGTCGCGCTGCGCGAGCGCGGGGTGACGCGGGCGCCATAACGTGGTGCCATCGCCCCCGCCGAGCCCGAGGTCACGCATGCGCGAGCAAGAGCAGAAGTCCCTGCAGTACTGGGATCGGATCGCCGACCAGGACGATCCCGACGGCCTCCATGGCCTGCTGAGCACCAGCGCCCAGCTGTCGCGCTACCGCGACGCCGCCGAGAAGCGCGTGCTCGTCGATCGCCTCGGCGACGCGCTGGGCGGCCGTCGACTGCTCGAGATCGGCTGCGGTGGCGGCCGCTGGACCGAGTGGCTGGCCCCTCGCTTCGACGAGGTCGTCGCCGCCGACATCTCACCCGGCATGGTCGAGCGTGCCCGCGAGCGGATCACCCGCGCCGGCCTCCACCACGTGACGCTCGTCGCCGCGTCGATGGAGCAGCTCGAGGTGCAGGGCGACTTCGACGTGGTCTACCTCGGGTCGTGCCTGCACTACATGGGCGAGGACGCGATCGACGAGGGGCTCGCCACCGTCGCCGCGCACACCAAGCCGGGCGCCGTGCTGCTGTCGCGCGACACCGTGAGCATGATCGGCCGCACCTTCGCCCGCGCCGAGCGCTATGGCGGCGACGACCCTGCGATCTATCGCCCCGCGGCGTGGTACCGCGAGGCGATGGCGCGCCACGGCTTCGAGGTCCTCGACCAGTGGCCGACGTACGTCACGCCGCTGGCCTGGCGGCTGCGCAAGGTCATGCCCGACGCGCTGCTCGAGCGGGCGCTGCGGGCCGAGTCCACGCTCGCCGCCGCCGAGGTCCGCTACCACCGCGTGCTGCACCGGCCGGGCGCGAAGGACCACCGGTTCTTCCGCTACGTGCGGGTCGCGACGCCGGGCTGACGCTGCATCACGCGGGGCTCAGTCGCTGCACGCCGCCCAGCGCTCGACCCACTTGCGGAAGTCGACGTACGCCGGGTCGTTCGCGTCGAGGAACTTCTCGCCGCCGCCGTGCTCGAGGCCGCCGGATGCGGCGGCCAGCGGCTTGCGCAGCAGCAGGCTGTCCGTCGGGTTCTCGGCGTCGACCAGACCGGCCTCGACCACGCCGCGCATCGTCGCAAGCGACGCCGCGTTGCAGTCGCCGTCGATGAGCCAGTGCGGCGCGTCGGTGGGATCGCCGTCGTGCGACGAGAAGTGACAGGGATAGCAGCGCCCCCGCCACGAGTAGATGAGCTCGGAGAACCCGAGCTCGAGGGTGTGGTCGCTGCAATCGCCCGGGTCGTCGAACGGCCGCGGCGCGAGGTCGTGGCCGCTGGGCGGGATCTCGCACTCGCCGGCGGTCGGGCCCGCCCCGCACGGATCGTCGTAGGTGGGGCACGCGTCGGGACACGACGCGTGGTAGCGGATCCACTCGCGCACACCGTCGTGCTCGGCGTCGATGACATCGTCGGTGATGAGCGCGCTGTCGGGCTCGGCGCGGAGGATCCACGTCAGCACGACGCTGTCGTCCGGGCTCGTCAGGTCGACGATGCCGGCGTCGACCATGCACGCCATCGTCTGACACTCGTCGGCCTGCGCGAACAGCCCGAGATCGATGCCGGCGAGGTGACACTGGTTGCACGTCGAGGGATTGGCGTCCTCGAGCAGTGGCTCGATGCGCCGCTGGTAGAGCGTCAGCGCGTCCTCGGACGTGCAGAGCTGGGGATCGGGCTCCCACGGATCTTCTTCTTCGCGATCGCACGAGCCGAGGCCGAACCCGACGAGGGCGCCCAGGACGAGGCCGCGGAGGCGGACCGACATGCCGCACAGCGTTAGCAAGCGCAGGCGCTCGGGTCACGTGCAGACACTGCGGCGTTTTTTCACGGCCTCGCGGCTGCCGCGGGCGCGTGGGACGCTGCGGTGGATTTTCGCACCCCGCCGGCTACCTTGACACGGTAGGGCCAACCCGGCACTCCGGCAGGGCCTCGACGTGATGCCCGCCGGAATCGAATCGCGCGCGACGCTGCCCTGGCTCGTGCGCCTGCGCTGGCTCGCGATTGCCAGCCAGCTGCTCGCGCTGGTGCTCTACTACTACGAGCTCGACTCGGAGATCCCGATCGCCCTCGTGGCGTCCATCGTCGGGATCGCCGCGGCCTCGAACATCGCCCTGGCCACGTGGCTGCACCGGCACGCCGCGCCCGCCCGGGCCGACCTCGTGACGGCGGCGCTGCTGACGCTCGACACCCTGTTGTTGACCGGACTCCTCGCCTCGACCGGCGGCCCCGCCAACCCGTTCACGATCTTCTACATCGTGCACATCGTCCTCGCGGCGCTTGTGCTCGAGACCCGCTCGACGGTGTGGATCACCCTGCTGTCGGCGGTCGGGTTCGCGACCCTCTTCCTCATCCCGAGCGACGAGCACGGCGCGCAGGACCACCAGGCGCACATGGCCCAGCTCGACGGCCACCTGCGTGGGATGTGGATCGCGTTCGCGGTCGCGGCGGCCGTGATCGCGTACTTCGTCCGCAAGATCTCGCTCACCATCGCCGCACAGCGCGAGCAGATCGCCCTGCTGCGCGAGCGCGACGCCTCGCGCGCGCGCCTGGCCTCGCTCGCAGCGCTGTCGGCGGGCGCCGCCCACGAGCTCGGCACACCGCTCGGGACGATCGCCGTGGCCGCGCGCGAGCTCGAGCTGGCGCTGCAGCGGACCGCCGCCCCGGCCTCGACGGTCGCGGACGTGCAGCTCATCGCCGAGGAGGTCGAGCGCTGCCGGATGATCCTGGGCGGCATGGCGGCCGAGACCACCGCCGACGATCTCCGCGTGGGCACGGCGGGCGCCGATGATCTGTTCGAGGCGATCCGCGGCCGCTTCGACCACGACCGGGCGAGCCGGATCCACTGCGTGGCGCGGCCCAAGGACGCGATCATCCGCTGCCCGATCGAAGGCGTCGCCCGCACGGCGGCGACCCTGGTCAAGAACGCGTTCGACGCGACCGCGCCGTCGGGTGGCGGCGCCGTCGAGGTCGAGCTCGTCACGAACAACGACGCGGTCGTGCTCACGGTCCGCGACGACGGCCCCGGCATGGCGCCCGAGATCCTCGCGCGCGCCGGCGAGCCGTTCTTCACCACCAAGGAGCCGGGCTCGGGCATGGGCCTCGGGCTGTTCCTCGCCCGCACCTACGCCGAGAGCCTCGGCGGCCAGCTCGAGCTGCGCGCCCGCAGCCCGCGGGGCACCGACGCCGTGCTCACCCTGCCCTTCGCGCTGCGCACCGAGGGAGCGCCCGCATGACACCGATCCTGTTGGTCGACGACGACGATCGCTTCCGCGATCGGCTCGCGCGGGCGTTCACCGAGCGCGGCATCGAGGTGTGGCCGGCGCCCGATCGCGACGCCGCGATCGCGATCGCGTCCCAACGCAAGATCGAGCGGGCGATCGTCGATCTGCGCATGCCCGGCGCCCACGGCCTGCGGGTGCTCCGCGAGCTGCTCGAGCTCCACCCCGACGCGTCGGTGGTCATCCTCACCGGCTTCTTCAGCATCGCCACCACCGTCGACGCGATCCGCCTCGGCGCGCGCGACTACCTGGTCAAGCCCTGCGACGCCGACCGCATCCTGTCGGCCTTCGAGCGCGAGGCCGGCGAGGCCGGCGAGGCCGACGAGGACGCGCTCCAGCTCGCCACCCCATCGCTGGCGCGCATCGAGTGGGAGCACATCGAGCGGGTGCTGCGGGAGTGCGGCGGCAACATCTCGAAGGCCGCGCGCGTGCTCGGCATCCACCGCCGCACGCTGCAGTACAAGCTGTCGAAGTTCCCCCAGGCGCGGTAGCCGAGGGGCTGCCGCGTTGCACCTCCCATGGGGAGCAGTTATACCTTTCGGGTGAACTTCAACGTGTACCTCGACGCCGAGACGGCCCGCCGCCTCGATGCGTTGGCGCGCGAGACCGGCTCACCGCGGAACGCCATCATTCGTCACGCCGTGGCTGCGTGGCTCGATCGGGTCCCGAGCGCGTGGCCAGAGCTCGTCCGCGGGTTCACGGGCGACCCGTCGCTGGCGCCGTTCGAGTCGCTGCGCGAGGAGCTTCGTTCCCCGGACGACGATCCATTCGCGGCGTCCCGGGCCAACGACCGTCCGCGTGGGCGTCGTCGATGAAGTACCTGCTCGACACGAACGTGATCAGCGACTTCGCCCGTGGCGACCGGAGTGTTCAAACCGAGCTCCGCGCGCACGCGCCCTCGGATCTGGCGGTGTCGACCGTGACCGTCATGGAGGTCGACTACGGGTTGGCGCTCACCCCGGGCCGGCGACGAGCAATCGGGCCTGTCCTGGACGCGATGTTCAACGCGCTGCATGTACTGCCGTTCACGGCCGAGGATGCCCGCGCGGCCGGACTCGTGCGCGCGGGCCTGAGGAAGGCAGGCCGCCCGATCGGGCCCTACGACGTGATGCTCGCAGGCTGCGCCCTCGCGCGGGGCCTCGTGCTCGTGACCGCGAACGTCGCCGAGTTCGAGCGGGTGAGTTCGCTGGTCCTCGAGAACTGGCGAGCGACGCGGTAGCCGGCGGCGCCGCGGGCGATCCGTCGCGGCCTCGTCGCACCCCGGCGACTCGCGGCTTGCCAAGAGCATACCATGAGGTATGGTACGCCCATGGACACGCTGCTCGTCCTCTCCGGGGTCCTCGGGCTCTTCACGGCGGGCGCGCACGCCGTCCTGGGCGGCCGCGACATCCTCCAGCCGACCCTCGCGGCGCCCCTTCCCCGCGTGGTCCAGGCGACACAATACGGTGCCTGGCACCTGCTGACCTGGCAGTTCGCCGTCCTCGGTCTCGCCTCCATCTTCGCCGCGTGGCTCCCATCGCCGACCGCGACCACCATCACCTTGCTGGTCGGTGCCAGCGCCGTCGGCCACGCGGCGATCATGCTCGTCGTCGGTTGGCGCTACTTCGGCGATCCGTGGCACCTGCCACAGTGGACGTTGTTCGTGCCGATGGCTGCGTGCAGCCTCGCTGCGCCCTACGTCGGCGCGATCACGTCGAGCCTCGCCGCGGGCATCGCCGCAGCGCTCGCCGCCGTGCTGTTCTCTGCGATCGCGGGCCTGCACGTCGCGTGGGCCTTGGGCTCGCCGTTCCCGGCCCGCGATCGCGACGCGCTGGTCGCCACCGTGGTGGGCGCGCCCATCGGCTCGCCGATGCCCGGTCGCGTCGCCACCGTCGTCGTCGCGGTCGGCCTGGTGCTCATGGCGGGCTGGACCGCCGCGCAGGGCGGCCTCGTGCCTAGCCCGGTGCCGGCCCCGTGGCTGCGCGCGGGCAGCCTCGCGATCGTGGTGATCTTCGGCCTGCGGGGCATCGGCGGCTTCTTCGAGCCCGCGCTGCGGCCCTCCATCCGCGGCACGCCGTACGTCCGCCTCAGCCGATGGATCTACTCGCCGCTGGCACTGCTGATCGCCGCGCTCGTCGGCTGTGCGATGCTCTGACGCCGCATGGCCCGAACGCACCGCGACGACTGGATCGAGGCCGGCTTCGAGCTGCTGCGCACCGCGGGCGAGCACGCGATGACGATCGAGCGGCTGTGCGCCGCGCTCGATCGCACCAAGGGCTCGTTCTACCACCACTTCGAGGGCGCGCCTGCCTTCGCGCGCGCGGTGCTCGAGGCGTGGGAGCAGCGGCACACCGAGGCGCCGATCGCCGCCGCATCGCGCCACGACGCGGTCGCGGCCCGCCGACGCACGCTCGACGCGACGGTGAAGGAGCTCGACTGGGCCCTCGATCTCGCCGTGCGCGGCTGGGGCCTGCGCGATCCGGTCGCGCGCGAGGTCGTCGCGCGCGTCGACGCCCGCCGCATCGACTACCTCGAGGGTCTGCTGCCGCGCCGGGTGCCCGCTGCTCGCCGCCGCGCCGTCGCGACCCTCGAGTACGCCGCCTTCCTCGGCGCGATGCAGCTCGACCCGACCCGACAGCGCAACCTCCGGAACGTCGAGGCGCTGCTCTACGAGGCGCTCGGTGGGCTCCTGCGCGAAGCGCAGCCGCGCAAGGGCTGAGCGATCGCAACCGCGCTTCGGGCGATCACGGATCGATGCAGAACGAGAACACGATCGCGTCGTCACCGTCCGCGCCCTCGAGCCCGAGCGTGACCTCCCAGAGCCCGGGCATGAACAGGTTCACCGGCGCGAGCACGTAGCGACCCGGCACATCGGCCGGCGTCACGTCGCAGCGGATCGTGGTGCCGTGGGCGTGATCGGGCATGAACGGGTCGACGACGATCGCGAGGTCCTCGACCGGGTTGCCGGCCTGGTCGTGCACGTCGACGACCCAGGTGTTGTCGCCGCGATCGGGCGGCGCCGGCGTTGCCTCGACGAAGGTCACGTTGGCCCACGCGCCGGCCTTGGCGAGGCCGAGGGCGTAGTCGTCGTCGCGGGTCTCGAGGGCGCAGCCGCCGGGCACCGGCATGAACTCGTCCTCGTCCTCGGCGTGGGGCTGCTGGCAGCTCCCGCCGCCCTGGTGCAGGTCGCACATGAGGCCGTCGTCGCAGTCGCTGCCGACCTCGCACGGGGCCCCGAGCACGCCGTCGGCCCCGCAGGCCGCGGGGCCGAGGACGCAGACGAGGGTGATCGCGCGGCGCATGTGCCCCTTCCCATAACGCGATCGTCGGCCGGACGCCCTGCGGTGGTTTCTCGCAGGGGTGGTCCCTGAGCCGCGCGCCGCCGCGCCGCTATTGGGCGAGCAGGTACTCCCGGGTGAGCTCGCGCGCCCGGTGCAGGCGGCTCTTCACCGCGGGGATGCCGAGGCCCAGCGTCTCGGCGATCTCGCGGATCGTCCGCTCCTCGAAGTCGCGCAGCACGATGATCTCGCGGGCGGCCGGGGGGAGCGACTCGAGCGCCGCCGCCACGTCCATCCGCAGCGCCTCGGGCGAGCGTCGGGCGACGAGGGCCTCGACCTGCGCCTCGTGCCACGGATCCCACCGCAGCGCGGTGCGGCTCATGCGTCGGCACTCGCGCCGCACGACGCGGAACAACCACGTCGACAGGGCGCGCGCGTGCCGGATCGCCGACACGAACCGCGACAGGGCGAGCAGCGCCTCCTGCACGGCGTCGTCGACATCGCTGATCGCACAGCTGCGCTGGGCGTAGCGACGCAGGTCCCGCCGCGCGACCGCCAACAGCTGCGCCAGCGCGTCGGGGTCGCCTGCGCGCGCCGCATCGATGAGGACGAGATCCATGGCCGCAGTCATGACGACGGCGTCAGGCGCCGGCCGACCATGGCACACATCGGGCAGAATCCGACCAACCCCGTGACGCCGAAACCCATCGCGGCGGCGGCGGTCACCCAGCTCCACGGCGCGGCGAGTAGCGCGAGGCCGGACGCCGCGAGCGCGAGCGCGGCGACGATGCGGAGCACGCGTTCCCAGGGGGGCACGTTCTTGACGTAGAAGGACTTGACGATCGACATGCGCCCCTAGAGGCCGCCGGCGGGCGGTTGGATTCCCGTAGTCGCGGAGAATCTCGTCGGACGCCGCGGTGCCCGGGTAAAGGCCTCGCAAAGCCACGTGCCGACGCGGCGTGCCGCGGGAGACTCGCAGGGTGGACGCCGTACGCAAGGCCCTGTTCTCCGTGGCGCTGTTCCTCGGCGCGTGCGGCCCCGACGAGCCGACGCCGGTCGCCGCGATCGTCGCCACCGACACCGAGTCGGGCTCCCCGCTCGAGCGCCGCGCGGCCGAGCGCGCCGGGAGGTTCTCGACCCTCGACACGAACGGCGACGGTGCCGTCTCGCAGGCCGAGATCGCCGGCCACGAGCTCGCGCCGCTGTTCGCCGAGCTCGATGGCGATGGTGACGACGCGATCAGCCGCGCCGAGTTCCGCGCGTTCAAGCACGCGCGACGACGGCACCTGACGCGCGGCCAGGCCCGGGGCCAGGCTCGGGGTTAGCTCCGGCGATCAGGTCATGATCCTCGACTCCCGCCAGCGCGTGGGCGTGACGGTGAAGACCGATCGCATCGCGAGCTCCTGCCCCGCGGTGCGCAGCACCACCTCGACCGAGACGTCGTGGTGCGTGGGATCGAGGTCGAGCCCGTGCGCCGCGAGCCGACGCGACCAGTCGAAAGGGCCGAGCTCGACGCTGAGCTGCGTCACCTGGCCCCAGATGATCTGGCCCTCCCACGGCCGATACGCGTCGCCCCACCACATCGACACCTGCTCGAGCGGCACGACCCCGAGCGCGACCCCGGACGCGAACACCCGGATCTCGGCGATCTCGACCCGCGAGGGGTGATACCCGACGTGTCCGAGCCGCAGCTGCACCGTGCAGCTCGCCACGCCCTCGCATCCCTCGTCGAACACCATCGACGCGATCCCGCCCCGCAGCCGCGTCGTGGCAGGGTCGCGGTCCTCGGTTCGGAGTACCGGGTTCGCGAGGCCGCAGCCGACGAGCGCGACCAGGGCAGCGCGGAGCCACGGGGAGAGCACGGAGCGCGGCATGGTCGACGCGTCCAACGCCGGTCGAAGTGGGGACTGACAGCAGCGGGTGGGAAATCCGTCCCGCGCGTTGGACAGGCGTTCGATCGCGATCGCATGCTGGAGTGCCGTGGCGCGACCTCGTCGATCCCGAACCTGGTGGTGGATGGCCGGCGCGATCGCCTGCGCGCTCGTGGGGCTGCGGCCTTGGTCGACGCCTCCGCCGGTGCGACTGGCGACGTTCAACATCGAGATGTTCCCCCACGGCCAGACCGCGCTCGTCCGCGTGGCCGAGGCCCTCGCCGAGGCCGACGCCGACATCGTCGCGCTGCAGGAGATCCGCAGCGCGGCGGCGCTGTCGATCACCCTCGCGATCGCGTCGGCCCACACCGACCGCCGCTGGACCGCCGTGCTCGCCCGCTGCACCGGACAGGTCGCCCTCGCAACGGGGCTGGTGTACGACGCCGCTCGGTGGCGTCCGGTCGTCGTGCGCGAGTATCCCGAGCTGCTGCCCATCGATCCGGGCGACGATCGGTGCCCGACCACCGAGCTGTCGGGCATGTTCGCGGTGTTCGACGACGGTGACACGCGGCTCGGCGTGCTGTCGGTCCACTTCCGGCCCTTCCCCACCGGGTTCGAGCAGCGTCAGGTGCAGTGGCGACGCGCCCTGACGATCGCCAGCGATGTCGAGGCGGAGTTCGGCGTGCCGGTCGCCGTCCTCGGCGACACCAATTCGACCGGCTGGCAGCGCACGCAGCCCTCCGCCGAGCGCACGTTCATCCACGCCGTGACCGCCGAGTTCGGCTTCGCGATCGCGACGGCGGATGTGCCGTGCTCGGAGTACTGGCGACCCGGCGGCGAGGGCGACTACCTCCCGTCCATGCTCGACCATGTCGTGACGCGTGGCGGTGCGTGGTCCAACGCCAACGTGCTCGGCCACTGCGCCCGCATGGCTTGCGGCGTGACAGCACCGCACACCATGGATGCCGACTACTTCGCCGTGTCCGACCACTGTCCGGTCGTGGTCGAGGGACGACTGCCGACCACGCGGTGAGTCGGAGAGCGCGGCGCATACGGATAGAGATTCTCGATGACCCCGACGGAACGAAGTTCCGTCGGGCTCCACACCGCGATCGACTTCGACGCGGCGCGGCCGCGGGGCCGGACTGACCCCCGTGCTAGGTTCGACGAACACGCTCGGAGGACCCGCGTGGCATGACCGAACCCCCTTCGATGGCATCGACGACGCCGCTGGGACCTGCCGCGCTGAGCGAGGTCCTCGCCCAGATGCGTGAGGGGTTCCAGGTCATCGGGTTCGACTGGCGCTACCTGTTCGTCAACGACGAGGTGTGCCGTCAGGGTCGCAAGCCCCGCGAGGCGCTGCTCGGCGCGACGATGTGGGAGGCCTACCCGGGCATCGAGGCCACGCGGCTGTTCGAGCGCCTGACGCGATGCATGCGGGATCGCGTCGCCGACGACTTCGAGAACGAGTTCAAGCACGACGATGGCAGGATCGGTTGGTTCGAGCTTCGGGTGGCCCCCATCGACGCGGGGATCTCCGTGCTGTCGCTCGACATCACCGAGCGCCGCTCGCTCGAGGTCCAGCTGCGACAGTCGCAGAAGATGGACGCGATCGGCCGGCTCGCCGGCGGCGTCGCCCACGACTTCAACAACATCCTCACCGCGATCATGACGTTCTCGAGCTTCGTCGCCGAGCGGCTCGAGGACCAGGAGAGCATCGCCGACATGGCCGAGGTCCAGCGCGCGACGCAACGCGCCGCCGAGCTGGTGCGTCAGCTGCTCGCGGTGTCGCGCAAGCAGGCTGTGTCACCGCGCATCGTCGACCTCGACGCCGTGATCGCGAAGTCGACCACCATGCTCGCCCGCGTCGTCGGTGCGCACATCCACATCGACTGGGCGCCGCGCGGTTCGCTGTGGAGCGTGCGCATCGACCCCGGCGCGTTCGAGCAGGTGCTGCTCAACCTCGTCATCAACGCCCGCGATGCGATGCCCAACGGCGGTCGGCTGCGGATCGAGACCGACAACGCCGCGCTCGATCGCAGCCACCGCATGGCCAAGGGCGGCACCGTCGAGCCCGGCGAATACGTCGTCGTCGCGATCACCGATCAGGGATGCGGCATGACGGCCGAGGCGCAGTCACGCCTGTTCGAGCCCTTCTACACCACCAAGCCCGCCGGCGAGGGCACCGGCCTCGGCCTGTCGACGTGCTACGGCATCGTGCGCCAGGCCGGCGGCCACATCTGGGTCTACAGCGAGGTCAGCAAGGGCACGACCTTCAAGATCTATCTGCCCCGCGTCCACGATGCGGCCGATCGCCTCCCGAGCAAGCTCCCCGGCCCGCTGGCGGCGCGCTCGGGCAGCGAGACGATCCTCGTCGTCGAGGACGACCCGCAGGTCCGCGACGTCGTCTTCCGCATCCTGACGGGCCTGGGCTACCGCGTCCACGTCGCCGCCGACGGCGACGAGGCCATCGCATTGCTCGTGCACGTCGAGCGCGTCGACCTGCTGCTCACCGACGTCGTGATGCCGCGCCTCTCGGGGCGCGAGCTGGCCTCGCGGCTGCGCTGGGCGCAGCCGGATCTTCGGGTGCTGTACATGTCGGGGTACTCGCAGGGCGCGGTGGTCCACCACGGGGAGTTGGAGCCGGGGATCGAGCTGATCCAGAAGCCGTTCACACTCGAGGGGCTCGCGACGCGGGTCCGCGAGGTGTTGGATCGGACCTGAGGAGCAGCGCCCTCAGCCGCGCCGCGTCGCCGTCGCCAGGTACCGCATCGCTCGCACAGGATCCGCGCTGACCGCCGCGAGCACCCCACCCATCGCGGCCCCGATCACGCCGACCGTCGCGACCTCCGACCCCGCGAAGAACAACCCGTCGATCGGTGACCTCGGCCGCAGCGCCGCCTGGGCGAAGCGCTCGGGCGTCGGCGCCAATCCATAGATCGAGCCCCGCATCGGTCGCACGAAGTGATCCGTCGACACCGGCGTCGACAGCTCGGCGTACGCGATCTTGTCGCGCAGCCCCGGCATGTGCGAGAGCAGCTGCTCGAGCAGTCGCGCGTGCAGGCGGTGCTTGAGCGCCTCGTACTCGTCGCCGCGCTTGCGCCACTGCAGGTCGCGGAACGGCGCGAAGACCTCCCACGGCACGAACGTGACCACCTCGCCGGTGTGCAGCTGCGCCGACGTCGGATCGTGCTCGGGATCCTTGAGCGACGGGAACGAGCAGTAGAGCACCGGGGCCGGCGGCAGCGGATCGGGGCCCGAGACCTGCCATGCCTCGTCCTCGGAGCTCCACGTCTCGTAGAACCACTTGTTCGCCGCGCTCGCCCCGGCCTCGCGGATGTCGCCGCGGAAGCCCAGGTACAGGCACACGTGCGCCGGCGCGGGCTCGAGCGCCGCGATCTGTCGCGCCCACGTCGCGTCGGCGTACGCCGCCGGCAGCAGCCGCGTCACCGTCGACGCCACGCCGGCGGCACTGATGATGCGATCGGCCCGGGCGACCCGACCGTCGACGAGGCGCACGCCGACGGCGACCCCGGCCTCGAGCTCGATCTGCGCGACGTCGGCGTGGATCACCGTGTGCCCGCCCGCGTCGGCGACGGTCCGCAGCAGCTCGCGGGCGATCGCGGCCGAGCCACCCACCGGGTAGTAGCCGCCGTGCATGAAGTGCTTGGTGACGAGCGCCTGCATCGCGAACGACGCGCGGCTCGGCGGCGCGCCGTAGTAGCCCCACTGCGACGTCAGCACCGTTGCGAGCCTGGGGTCGCGCGTCAGCCCGTCGATCACGTCCTTGGTCCGCAGCGCCAGCGCGGCGTCGGCCGAGCGCGCCATCACGGCCGAGGCCGCGCGCGCCAGCAGCCCCGGCGGGGCCAGTCGACTGAGGTAGTAGCCGCGCATCGTGCCCGCGACCTCGCGGACCTTCGCGAGGTAGCCGTCGATCGCCGCGCGCTCGTCGGGGAACGCCTCGAGCAGGTTGTCGCGGAAGCGCTGCGGCGAGTCGGGGAAGTCGATGCGGAAGCCGCCGGGGTAGACGAACTCGTCGTAGACCGGACCGAGCGAGGCCCACTGCAGGCGATCGTCGGTGAGCGACGCGAGCAGGCGACCGGGCATGCTGTGCTTGGTCACCTCACCGACCGCGTGCACGCCGACGTCCCACGTCCACGCCTTGCGCCGGAACGTGTGCGTGAAGCCGCCCGGCACGTAGTGCTGCTCGAGCACGAGCACGCGACGGCCGAGCTTCGCGAGCATCGCCGCGGCGACCATGCCGCCCATGCCCGAGCCGATGACGATCGCGTCCCAGCGCCCCTCGGGGATGTGTCGACTCCACGGCTTGTGCTCGACGTCCATGCTGCGACCTCGCGGCGCGTCGTAGCACGGCCGGCGGTCGGTCCCAGGCGGCCGGCCACCGGCGAGGTCGTCGGCGCGAGTCCCCCACGGCCCCCGGGGGGCGGCCCGGAACGGCCCGAGTCCGGCCCGGGTCCGGCCGAAATCCCGTGCCAAGCGCACTTCGGGCCGCGCGTGCCAGCACACGCGGACCCCCGGGGAGCGCCCGGCGCAAAACCCGACCGGGGGCGCCCTAGACCCCCCTGGCGTCCCGTTTCGGTGGCCTGTGAGTCGGTTCACGGCGCCGTTCGAGCGAAGTCCCCCGCGATCGGGTAGATCCGCCGACGGTACGAAACCCGCGCTTGGACGGTCGCAAGGAGCGAAGCCGGCGCGAGAGAGAGAACGAAATGTCGAACAAACTTTTTGTAGGCGGCCTCAGCTGGAACACCACCGACGAGGGACTGCGTGAAGCATTTTCCCGCTTCGGCGAAATCGTCGAGGCGAAGGTCATCAGCGACCGTGAAACCGGTCGGTCCCGCGGCTTCGGCTTCGTGACGCTCGCAGACTCGACGGCAGCTCAGAATGCCATCCGAGAAATGGACGGCAGCTCGCTGGATGGCCGCAACATCCGCGTGAACGAAGCCCAGGACAACGGCCGCGGCGGCGGCGGTGGTGGCGGCGGTCGCGGCGGCGGCGGCGGTGGTGGTGGCGGCGGCCGCTTCGGCGGCGGCGGCGGTGGTGGTGGCGGCGGCCGCGATCGCGGCGGCGGACGCGATCGCTACTAGGCCCTACGAGAGCGCGCTCGCCTGGCGACGCGCTTCACTCTCCAAGGCGGCGGCGCGCTTCGACTCGAAGCGCGCCGCTTTTGCGTCGAGCACCTCGAGGAAGCTGCCGAGCGCAGCCTGGGCCGCGCGGCCCGTGTCGCCGAGCCCCGTCGTGCGCTCGAGCAGGCCGAGCTGGCGCACCACCGGCATCAGCACCTCGTCGCGGTGGATTCGCAGGTCGTAGATCCCCGCCATCGCGATCTGCAGCGAGCGGCGGCCGAAGCCCTCGATCGTCGAGCCCGGCATCTTGAAGCCCTCGATCGCGCCCCAGATCGCCTCCATGGTCCGATCGGGTGACAGCTCGAGCGCTGCGTCGAGCATGTTGCGATAGAAGACCATGTGCAGGTTCTCGTCGGTGGCGATGCGCGTCAGCAGGCGCTCGCACACCGGATCGCCGCTCTGCTTGCCGGTGTTGCGGTGCGCGATGCGGGTCGCGAGCTCCTGGAACGTCACGTAGGCCAGCGTGTCGAACACGTCGGGGTCGTTGTCGCGACCGTAGCCGCCGGTCATGTGGATCATGCGCTCGCGCTCGAGCGCCGTCGGATCGACCGCGCGCGTGACCAGCAGGTAGTCGCGGATCGCCGTGCCGTGGCGGCCCTCCTCGGCGGTCCAGCGGCCGATCCACGTCGCCCACGCGCCGTCGGCTCCCATGCACCGGTGGATCTCGCGGTGGTAGCTGGGGAGGTTGTCCTCGGTCAGCAGGTTCACCACCAACGCCGTGCGCACGACCGCGGACATCGACGACTGCGACACGTCCCACGCCTGGCCGCCCATCGGCCCGTCGAAGTCGCGCGCGAGGCTCCACGGCACGTACTCGTGTGGCATCCACTCGCGGGCGGCCGCGAGGTGGCGATCGAGCTCGCGGGCGACGACGGGTTCGAGTTCGGACAGGACGGAGACCAAGAGGGATGTCATCGGATCGGGTCCTCGGCGCGAGCATCCCCCGCCCAGCACGTTCCTGCGTCGCAGCGACAGTCACACTCCGGTCGCCGTGGGTCACCGTTGCGTCACCGCCCGCGCGCGTGTGCTAGCCTTGCTGGGCGACGCCCCGCGGCGCCGCGCACGAGGCCACGACGCCGCTGCTCCCGCTACCCCTCCGGGCTCGGCGACCGTTCGCCGAGATCCCCTCCGATCCGCGGCCTGCAGCCCTGATCCGGGGGTCGCATTACTGGACCGGCAACGAGCGCTCGCTGCACCTGTGGCATCAGGCGGTCGCGGGCCGCGGCGGCGCCTACCTCGGCGTCGGCACCGACCAGAACTACGTGCTCGCCGGCTGGGCCCGCTCGCAGTTCGTGGTGATCGTCGACTTCGACCAGTCGGTCGTCGACCTCCACGCGGTCTACCGGGTGTTCTTCGACCACGCGCAGACTCCTGCCCGCTTCTGCGAGTGCTGGTCCGACGAGTGGCGCGAGCACGCGACCGCGCTGCTGCAGGAGCGCCTCGCCCAGAGCCCCGACGTCGGTCGCATCGTCCGCGCGTTCCGGATGGCGCAGCCGCTGGTCCGCGAGCGCCTGTTCCACCTGCGCGGGCTCGTGCACCGCCAGGCGCTGCCGAGCTTCGTGGAGGACGCCGCGCAGTACGAGCACGTGCGCCGCCTGTTCGCCGACGATCGCGTCGTCGTGCTGCGCGGCGACTACAACGGCGACGACACCCTGCTCGGCGTCGCCGCGGCGCTGCGTGCCGCCGACCTGCGCCTCGGCGTCGTCTACCTCTCGAACGTCGAGCAATACCTCGAGTACACGCCCGCGTTCCGCCGCAACTTCCTCGCCCTCGACCTCGACGCCGACGCCGTCGTCATCCGCACCCTCGGCTGGCGCGTCTTCGGCTACGCCCCCGGCGAGCGCTACCACTACAACGTGCAAGCCGCGACCGGCTTCGCCGACTGGATGCGCCACAGCACGGTGCGAAGGTTGCCCGAGCTGCTGCGGTTCCGGACGAAGACGGCGGAGACCGGCTTGTCGGTGCTGGATTGTGCGCCGACGCGCTCGGAGCTCGGGCCGGTGATCTCTCCGTAGGGGGTGGGCTACACTCGCGGCATGCGTTGTTCGCCCCGCGTGTTGCTCGTTGGTCCCGCGCTCCTCTTCGGCTGCTACTCACCCAACGACGAGGTGACCACCGGTGGGGGCGAAGGGGACCCGACCGACGGGAGCGGGAGCGAGAGCGGGACCGCGGCCGGAACGTGTCAACAAGTTTGAAGCCAGTTGGTTCGGAGTTCAGTGGATGACTGGCGTGGGTTGAGGATGGGCGTTCGGTTCGTGGGTTGGCTTGTTG
>LNFB01000221.1 GCA_001464385.1 Deltaproteobacteria bacterium Ga0077550
CGCAGCCGCCGCTCGAGCACGCCCCGCTCGAACGCCGGAGCGAGCGCGATCGCCTTGTCGTAGAAGCCCCGGGCCTCCTCGACGTGCCCGAGCCTGCGATGGAGGTCCGCGTAGGTCGCGAGCCACAGGTGGGAGGCGGACAACCACGTCGGCGGACGCATCGCATCCAATCGCGCGAACGCGGCCTCCGGCCCCTCGGCGTAGGACACGGCGATCGCCGCGTGGAGCGTGTGCAGCGGCGACGGATCGATCTGCGCCAGGCGATCGTACAGCGCGACGATCCGGGGCCAGCGGGTCTCCGCAAAGCTCGGGGCGAACGCGTGCTCGGCCGCGATCGAAGCCTCGAGGTGGTACTTGGACACGACGCCACCCCGCTGCGCGAGGCGCAGTGCCTCGAGCGCGAGCGCGAGCTCGTCGCGCCGATACAACCCGCGGTCCTGATCTTCGAGCAGGACGGGCTGGCCGTCCGCGTCGGCGCGGGCGTCCCTTCGCGCGTGGTGGAGGTGCATCAGGCCGACGGCCGCCCACGCCGCCCCCGAGGTGTAGCGCGGGTGCTCGGCGACGAGACGGGCGAGGCGAATCGCCTCGCGACACAGCTCGAGCCGCAACACGCTCTCACCGCCCGAGGCGAAGTAGCCCTCGGTGAACAGGACGTAGATCATGCGCAGCACGGCGTCCGCACGCTCGGGCAGCTCCTGCGGGGCGACCTCCTTCGCGAGATCGACCGTGCGCATGCCCTCGCGCGCCCGCTCCCAGCGCTTCTGGACGTTCTCTTCGGTCGTCACCAACCGCCGGGCGATCTCGCGGGTGGAGAACCCGCAGAGGGTCCGCAGCGCGAACACCACCCGCGACGCCAGTGGGATCGACGGCTCCGTGCAGGCGAACAGCGCCCGAAGCTCGTCGTCATGGACGTCGTTGGCGAGCGCCGCCTCGGTCTCGGATTCGATCGCGACGTCGACTTCGCCAGGTCGACCGCCGTCGAGCGGCTCGCTGCGGCCCGACCTCCGGATCTCGTCGATGATGCGGTTGCGCGCCGCGCGGTGGAGCCATGCGCGCGCGTTCGGTGGAACTCCGCGCGCTCGCCAGTTCGATGTGGCCTCCAGCAGCGCCTGCGAGAGCCCATCCTCGACGAGCGCGAGTCGATGCGCCCCGAACGAACGCAGGAGCGTGGCCACGAGGCGACCGTACTCGTGCCGGAGCACGAGGTGGATCGCGTCGTGGGCCTCGCTCACGGTTCAGTACCCCGCGAGCTGCCGGACCTCGATGCTCGCGCCGGGCGCGAAGTTGATCGGGCACGCCCGCGCGATGACGAGCGCCGCGTCGTAGTTCGCCGCCGCGACGATGGAGTAGCCAGAGACGATCTCCTTCGACTCGATCGACGGGCCATCGGTCACGACCCCGCCCTTGATCACGCGACCGTCGGGCAGCAGCCCGTCGCCCATGTCGAGGATGTCGGGGAACTGGGTCTTCCACTGATGCCACTGCTCGAGCACCGCCTGCATCTCCTCGGGGGAGGGCGCGGTCTGTTCGGCGGCGGCGGAGGTCCGATACACGAGGAGGTACTTGTTCTTCATCGTCGATTTCCTTGGGTGGTTGGGGGGCTCTCGTGCCCCTCCCCGACAGAGCGAGGGCGCCGCCCGGTTTCCGACACTCGCCGATCACTTTTCTTATCAGACGCCCCGCGGCCGCGCTCGACCGGGCGCGGGGCGGGCGCGCCGGTCCGGCTCACCGGGGTGCAGGGGTGACCGCCGGGGGTTCGTCGGCCGAGCCCAGCGCGGCCCGGGCCCCGAGCGCGAACGCCACGAGGTGGGGGTAGCCCCGCGCGGGCTGCAGCAGGGGGAGCGCCGCATCGAGCTCGGCGCGCGCTCGGGTCGCGTCGCCCGCATCGGCCAAGGCGACGCCGAGCAGCGCCCGCGCCACCAGTGCGTGATTGCTGGTGGGGCCCATCGCGGTCGCGTACGCCCCGTGTGCGCGACCGAAGTAGTGCGCCGCGTGTTGGGCCGCGCCACGGTGGAGCAGCGCCCGGCCCAACTCGAGCTCGAAGCCGGCCGCCGACGGCGAGCCCGGCCTCGACCGCGATCGAACGTCCTCGAGGATCCGATCCATGCGTGCCCGGGCGCCGTCGATCGGCGCGCCCTCGTAGGTCTCGATGAGGACGCGAAGGCCCTCGAGCGCCAGGGCGTCGCGCTCGCCGACCTCGACGCGCGCGTGCATCCGGGCGGCGAGCTCCAGGTGTCGCCGGCCCGCAGCGACGTCACCGGCTTCGGCGAGGCACCGCGAGCGCGCGCGATGGATGTCGGCGATCCGCGGATGATCGTCGCCGTAGAGCGCCCGGTACCCGGCGTGGGACCGCTCGAACCGAGCCTCCGCGCCGTCGAGGTCGCCCATGCCGCAGCGACACAGGCCGAGGTTGAAGTCGAGCATCGCGCCCAGCGACGCGAAGCCGGGCGTGTCGCCGGCCAGCTCGCGCAGCCGCCCGAGGACCACCTCGGCCGCCGCCCAGTCGCCGGCATCGGCGGCGAGCACCGACTCGTTCCCGAGGTCGACGAGCGCGTCGCCCGGCCCTTCACCCAGCGCCGCGGCGTCGGCCCAGTCGCGCCGCGCGCTGTCGTAGTCGCCCCCGAGGCGCGCCGCGTACCCTCGGCGCAACAGCACGTCGCGGCGCAGCGCGTCGGCGCCGTCGACCGACTCGAGGTGCCCGAGCGCGAGGTCGGCGATGAGCGTGATCTCGTGGGTCGAGCCGTCGACGCTGCGCAGGGACAGGAGCGCGAGCAGGGCGTCGACGACGAGCGCGTCGCGGCGTTGGGCGACGGCCAAGCGCACCGCCTCGAGCAGCGCGTCGTGGGCTTCGCCGGCGTGTCCGAGGGCGGCGGCGCTGCTGCCCTGCTCGAGCAGCGCCTCGGCGAGCACCGGCGCGTGCCCCAGGGCGCGGGCCGACGCGATGACCTCCAGCAGCAGCCCGTGGGCCGCGGCCGGCCGACCGGAGGCCCGCACGGCGCGGGCCGAGGCCAGGGACTCACGCACCGCGTCGATCCCCGGGCGCATCGCCGGATCGACCATCGCGTCGCTGGTGTCGAGATAGTGCGCGACATCCGAGCATCGCTCGACCGTCGGCAGCTCGTTCACCGCGGGGCTCGCCGCCGCCAGCACCGACGCGTCGCCCTCGAGCAGACCTTCGACGAGCACGCGCAGCTCGACATGACGCTCGCGCAGGCAGTCCGATCGCACGGCGATCACCGCGGTGGCGTGCGTGCCCGCAGCCTGATCCTCGCACACCTGCCCCATGGCCTCGCGCCACGCGTCGGCGCGGCCGGACAACGCCTGCTGCATGCGGGCGCCGAGCTCCGGGCGATCGGGCAGCGCGGCGGCGTAGTGGTGGCCGAGCCGCTCGGCGACCGCGTCGTCCCACACCCCCGCGAGCGCGGCGTCGGGATCGGGGCAGCGCACCTCGGCGCCGTCGCGCAGCATCGCGACGAGCGGCACCGTCGCCACCGCGCCGATGGCCGCGACGAGCAGCAGCGCCCGGCCCAGGCGCCGGCGCCGGGCCGCCGCGAGCGCCCGCAGCACGCCGCCCATGTCGGAGAAGCGCAGGGCGGGGTCGGCCGCGAGTCCGCGCAGCAGCACGCGGTGGATCCGCGCCGGCACGGCCCGGCGCACGGTCGGCGGGAGGAGAGCACCACGGAGGATCGCCGCCGCGCGCACGGGGAACGAGCCGTGCGGGAAGGGGCAGCGGCCGTACAGCGCCTCGTACAGCGCGACGCACCACGCGAACTGATCCGCGGCGGGACCGACGTCGCTGCCCGCGTCGAGCTGCTCGGGCGCCATGTACGGCGGCGTCCCGACCACGGCATCGTCGGCAGTGAGCTCCCCCGAGCGCGAGAGACCGGGCGGCGCGAGCGTCGATGCATCGGACACGGGCGCCGTCCCGAAGGCGCGCGCGAGGCCGAAGTCGGTGACGCGCACGTGGCCGGTGCGATCGACCAGCACGTTGTCGGGCTTGAAGTCGCGATGCACGATCCCAGCCGCATGGGCCGCGGCGAGGCCCCGCGCCGCGGCCGTGAACACGTCGAGGATCTCGTCGGTGCTCCGCGCACGCTCGGCCGACCACGCGCGCAGCGTCCCGCCGTCGACGTACTCCATCGCCACGAAGAGTCGCGGGGGGTCCGCCGTCGCGTCGACGCCGACCTCGAGGACGGTGACGACGTTGGGATGCACCAGCCGCGCCATCGCCTGGGCCTCGCGACGGAGGCGCGCCTCGATCTCTTCGCGATGAACGTCCTGCCGCGGCAGGAGCAGCTTGATCGCGACCTTGCGATCGAGTTCGGGATCGTAGGCGGCATGCACCACGCCCATGCCGCCGCGGCCCACCTCCTCGATCACGAAGAAGCGGCCGATCCGCGTGCCGGGTGCGGCGCTCGTCGTCCGCGCTCGCGTCGGCTCGGCCACCGTCGCCACGGCGCTGGCGTGGCCGCCCACGGTGACCCCGCCCTGCACGTAGAGCTCGACGCACACGTGCAGGGCCTCGGCGCAGGCGTCGCACGCCGCAGCGTGGGCCTCGATTTCACCGCGGAGTTGCGGCGAGAGGCGGCGATCGACCAGCGCCGCGAGGACCTCTTCGTCGGGACATTCGTCGCGGGATTCGTCGGGGCAGCTCATGCGTCGTCTGCGTTGCGAACCCGCCGGGCTCGGGGCCTCCACGAGGATAGGACGCACGCCTTGGCTCCGCCGAGCGTCGCCGCCCGCGGCCGATCGCACTTTGCCGCTGCGCGGCCACAGGCGGCCCGTGGTAGCCTGTCGCCGCGCGGCGCATGGTGTCCGATCCGCTCCTCGCAGCCCTGTGTGACGCCGCGCCGCCGGCCGTGCGTGACCGCGTCGTGGACGAACCCGAGCTCGCGGAGATGCTCCGTCGCCTGGTCGCCGAGGCGCAGCAGGCGCATCCCGATCTCGCGATCGATGGGGCGGTGCTCGCCGCCAAGCTCGGCGCGGGCCTGACCGACGACGGCGCGACCCCGATCGCCGCCGCGATCGCGGCGATCTGCACGCCCGATCTCTACCTCGCGATCGGCTGCGAGAAGGGGCTGGCATCGGCGCTGCGCAGCTTCATGCGGACCTACCAGGGCGACATCGATCGGGCCGCCGCCAAGTGCGGCAGCGCCGGCATGTCGCCCGGCGAGTTCACGGCGCTGGTGCAGGATCGCCTGTTCGTCGAGCCGCAGCGGATCGCCCGCTACACCGGCAAGGGCGACCTGCGCGGATGGCTGCGCGTCGTGCTCTCGCGCCTGGTGGTCGACGTGCTTCGGCGCGCCGCGGCCGGCCCCCTCGAGCGTCCCGCCGACCCCGACGATCTGCTGCACGTCGCCGACGCCCACGACCCGGAGCTGGGACTGTTGCACGCGCAGTACCGCGAGCCGGTGCGCGCCGCGTTGGAGCGGGCCTTCGCCCGACTGTCGCCGCGCGAGCGCAACCTGCTGCGCTTGCGTCTGCTCGAGGGCTGGAACCACGACCAGCTCGGGGCGCGGTTCGGCGTGCACCGCACCTCGGCGGCCCGTTGGATCGTCCAGGCCCAGCAGGCGCTGTTCGAGGCCACCCGCGCCGAACTCCACGCCGAGCTCGGCGTCGCCCAGCGCGAGTTCGAGAGCCTGGCGCGCGCGGTGCAGAGTCGGTTGCACCTCAGCGTGCAGCGGATCCTGTCGCGGACGCTCGAGCCCGAAACGCCCGAGTGACCGGTGTGATCGCGAGCACGGAGCGATGCTCGCCTGGCGTCGGCGTCCGTCCCGACGGACATGAACAGGCTCGCGTTCCACTTCATCGCCGGCGGCCTCGCCGTCGCCCTCGGCATCTCGGCCGGCTGTCTCGCGGGTTCCGGCGGCGCAGGGGGCAGCCGCGGACCCCGGCAGTGCTTCCCGGACGGCGAGCTCGAGCAGCCCGAACAACCCGTCGACGAGAACCCCGAGTGCTCGGCGTGCATCCAGCAGCGGTGCGACTTCGAGGCGGACTGCGGGGATCCGTGCGAGTCGTTCTACGCCTGCACGTGCGCCTGCGATGGCGACGACGACCAGTGCTTCGGTGACTGTGAGTCCGAGCGCACCGGATCGTGCGACCAGTGCATCGAGGCCTCGACCGCGGACCTCACCTCGTGCGTCCAAGACGAGTGCGGCGAGCCGTGCCTCGGAGTCGCGGGAGGTGGCGACGACGGCGGTGGCGACGACGGAGGTGGCAACGACGGCGGTGGCGACGACGGCGGTGGCGACGACGGCGGTGGCAACGACGGCGGTGGCAACGACGGCGGTGGATGGGACGACGGCGGCGACGGCAGCGGCTGGGAGGACAGCGGTGGCGACGGCGCTGACGGTGGTGACGGCGGCGGTGGGGCGGCGTGCGAGGAGCTCCACGCCACCTGTTGTCCGCAGCTCGACGGCATCGACCTCGAGCTGTGCACCGGCGCGACCGACGAGCCGTCCTGCGCGCTGTGGCTCGACATCTTCCGCGACGAAGGTGCGTGCTGAAGCGCGGCTCGGGTCGCGGCGCGGGGTGAACCCGCAATCGACGAAGGGGGGAGGGACGCGGCGTCCTTCCCCCCTTTTCTGCGTCGGCGCGGCGGCGGCCGAAGCGGCGGCCGAGCTCCGCCACGACAGCCGCGCGGCCACGCGCGGAGCGAAGACTCGCCGCCGGTGGATCGTGGGCGGCTCGATCCGCGCGAGCGCCTCGCTCAGCTCGCCCTCCTCCCAGCTGCGGTAGCCGCCGCCGCCGCAGACCTCCTGACACGCCTCTTGCTGCGAGTCGGACGCGGCTTCGGGATCACAGCTGCGCTTGATCTTCCTCATCCCGCGCAGACACTTGCGCGCCGCCGCGGCGTCGAAGTCGTCGCACGCGTCGACGAAGTCGTCGATGCCGCCGTCGACCGCATCGTCGACGCACTTGCCGACGCTCCCGTGGTCGGCCTCGACCCACGCGAACTTGTCGCACTTCTTGAGTGTGCGACAGCCGATGCGGGCCTGGGAGCGGACGAAGCTGGCGGGCGTCGACCCACAGGCCGACACGCCCAGGAGCAGAATGATGGTGGCGATGGTGGTCCTCACGAACTGAGAGGACGTCGATGCCCGCGTCCGCGAGCGCGCCCGTCCTGCGACAAAACGCCGAGCCTCGCGCTCGCACCTCCGCCGCGTGCGTCCTGCCCGTCATGAAGGCACGCTTCTCAGCGCTGTTCACCGCCGCGACGATGATGATCGCCTGCGGCCTCGATCTCGGCACGCTCACGGGGACCCAGGCGTCCATGGACACCGGCGACGACGACGACACCGGCGACGACGACGGCTCCCGCGACGACGACGGCACCGACGACGGTGGGACGGGCAGCACCGGCGTCGCCGACGGTGGATCCGGGGCCGGCGACGGGGCGGCGGAGGGCACCACCGACGCCACCGCGGGTGCCGGCATCGCGGACGACAGCGGCGGCGACGACGACACGGACGGCGACACCACGGGCGACCCGCCGTCGGCCTGCGCCGCCGCATCCGAGGGCTCGTGCGACCTCTGCTTCGACTGCGCCACCGCCGAGCCGTGCCAGGCAGTGTTCGAGGCCTGCGTCGGCGACGACGCCTGCGTCACCGTCGTGACCTGCTACAGCGAATGCGAGGCCAGCGGCCAGCCGATCGACACCTGCTACGCCGCGTGCGATGCCGGCTCGGACGCCGGTGCAGCGGCGGCGGCGGCCATGTTCGCGTGCCTCGACACCGCGTGCGGCACCGTCTGCGATGGGTGAACCGAACGCTGCGTGAACCTCGCGGCGCGTCGCGCTGCCACCCGCGTGCGCGGAGACCGAAGGCGCGAAGGGATGTCTCACCGACATGCTCTGCGAGGGCGCTCCCCCGCGAGCTCGCCGCGATCCCCGCCGTGACGGAACCCCCGCCCCGGACCCACTCACCGATCGATGCCGAGCCACGCCGCCGAACTCGACGCGATCCGCCCGATCCACCTGCGGCCCGTCGTCACCCGGGCGTTCTGGTCGAAGCGGTGCGCGTGGCCCGGCGACCGCCTGTATCTCCACGTCGAGGCCCGCCACATCCCGGACGGCACGCCCCTGTCGATCGCGCTCGTCGAGGACGACAGCGACGAGGGCAACCCCGACGACGCCCTGGGTGCGATCGCGGGCACCCACGTGATGAAGGGCGGCAAGTGGTGCGCCGAGTACGTGCTCGATCTCAGCGCCGAGGCCCTGGGCCGCGCGCTCGAGATCGAGGGCGACGCGTACGAGTTCTGCTTCGACGTCACCTTCCCGCGCTACGGGCTCTGCCGGCGATCGACGCGGCTGTACGTGCCCATCGAGCCGTTCATCCCCTCGCACTGACGGGCAGGACGCGCCCATGGCCGCCCCCGACTTCCCGCTCGATCCCAACATCTTCTGGGAGATCGTCGCGAGCTTCGCCGAGTACGACTACTCGTTCACGGGCCACACGCCCGATCCCTCGGCGAAGCCCGGCTACCCGGGCGACCTCATCCGCCGGGCCCAGGACCGCGCGCCCGGCCTCGCCACGGCGCTGGACGCCGACGGGGCGCAGCCGACCAACTACCTCGGGCGTCGCTACACCAACTGCTGCATGTTCGTCGAGGCGGTGCTCGTCGGCACCGCCCTGCGGACGCACGCCGACTTCGGACCGCAGTGGACGAAGGAGCGTCACGCGTGGGCGATGAACAACGGCCAGCCCGGCGAGGCGCAGTTCGGCCCGCCCCGCGCGTACGCGGCGGTCGGCATCGCCGACGAGCCCCTCGACATCGCGACGGCCAAGCCGGTGCCCGGCGAGATCTACGTGATCCAGGGGCTCACCCACAATTGGTTCATCGTCGACTGCGACGAGAAGGGCCTGTGCCTGCGTCTCGAGGCGACGTTCGCCAACGGGCTCCACCCGGAGATCGATCTGCCGCGCAAGGGTGTGGCTGGCCCGGCCGGAACGGCCGCCGGAAAGGACTATTTCGGCGGCGTCGTGCACGGCGGGTTCCGCCGCGTCGGGCCCAAGCCCGAGCGCGAGGCGTGGACCAAGGCGCTGCGCGATCGCAAGGGCTTCGGCTCGACGTGGAACTGGGAGACGCTGCAAGCGGGGCTGCTGCGCGACCTCCGGGCGCCGGGCGGCGACGCGTACGTCAGCATGGCGCGCGTGCGCATGCGGCCCGCGTCGTCGGGCCCATGGCTGCCCTACGCGATCGCCGACGCCACGGGTCGACCGCTCGCGGGCCAGTCCGCGCTCGCGGACGCGTGGCGCCGGACCCTCGCCGCGAACGCGCCGTTCCCACTCGGGATCAACCGCACGTGGCACAACGGGATCCACCTCGAGGCGCCGGTCGGCACGCCGGTGTTCCCCTTCGCCTCGGGTGAGCTGGTCGCCGCGCGATTCCCCTTGGCGACGGCCGACGGCGTGGATCAGGGCACCGTCATCGTGCGCCACCGCTTCGATCGCGAGGCGCTGGCGTTCCTCGCGATCGACGAGCCCAAGCGCGATGACGAGGTCGAGTTCTACAGCGCGGTGGTCCACCTGCAGGGCGGCCCGGCGGGCGCGACGCGGCTCGTGGACACGCTGTGCCCGCCGACCACGCCCCCGGACGCGTGCGTGCTGGCGCAGGCGGAGCTCGACGTGTTCGTCGTCGATCGCGACGGGGCCGCCCGCGAGCTGGCGGCGTCGGCGTGGATCAACGCGTGCGATCGACCGCTCCCCGCGGCCGTCGAGCTCCCCGGGATCGCGCCGCGCCTGGTCGTGCGCCTCGAGGAGCACGAGCGCTACGCCGCGGCGTGGACCCCCGCGGCGCCCGGGCCGATCACCGCGCCCGCGACCGCGCACGGGGGCCTCTTCGACGCCGACACCCAGACGGCCTGGGCGCTCGCGGCCCCGTGGGCGAGCGAGCCGGCGCTGCGCTGCGACGTCGACACGACCGGACGCTGGTCGGTGCGCACGCTGACGAACGCCGACGATCGCACGTGGCTCGCCTCGACCGCGCCGCCGCGCGTGACCGGCAAGCCGCAGTGCATGCACGCCGCCGCCGAGCGCACCGCGATGGCCGCGAAGGGCGGCGACGTGCTGGTGACCCGCCCCGGTCGCGCGCGCTTCAGCGTGACCGTCGGCGCCGGCGTGCGATCGGGCGTCGTCGAGCTGCCGCGGATGGTCGTCGCCGTGCTCGGCTCGGCGACCCCAGGCGCTGCACCGACCCGATGGCGCCCGTGCGTGAAGGTCTCCACCGCCGAGCTCGCCGCGGGATCGATCAAGGGTGCCGCGCACGTGGTCGCGCTGCACGACGTCGACGGCGGCCGCGTGTTCGAGACGAAGCTCGCCCTCGGCCCCGACACGCTCGCCCTCGCCGGCGCGGTGCCGGGCAGCCCGCGCTACGCCTACCTGGTCGGATCGACGGTGACCCTGGGTTGCGACACCGGCTGCTGCCACGGCGCCGACGAGGCCGCGACGCTCGCACGGCACCCCGGCGCCGCGACGATCGGCACGTTCGTCGACCCCGACGGTGTCGCGGTGATCCTCGGCAAGACGCCGGCGCGCCTGGTCGCCACGCGCATGCACGCGGCGGTCGACGGCCGCGGCGCCGTCGCGCTGCAGCCGTGCGTGGGCCTGTCGGCCGACGAGCTCGCCGCCCTGCAGGAGCAGCTCGCGATGCTGCGGCGCGCCGCCGGTGGCGAGGTGGCCGATCGCCTGCGCGCGGGCACCAGTCGCCTCGTCGCGCTGCCGATCGGCGCCGGCGGGATCACGGTCGACGACGACGGCTGCGTGCGCCTGCCCGCCGGCACCACCGAGTTCACCGCGCACGACGAGCTCTGGTCCTCCGAGCCCGGCGTCTGGTGGTTCGACAAGTCGAGCAAGCAGACCTTGCCCGCGCTGCCGGCGACGCTCGCGTGGCCGGTGCTGCGCGTGCTCCGTCAACCCGGCAAGCCCAGCGTCCGCGCGGCGCTCGTCGAGATCCTGTTGGCGGCGCCCCGCGATCGCTTCGACGACAGCGCGAAGCGCCGGTGGGATCGCGTCGACGCCCTGCGCCGCCGCGTGCAGCAGGACCTCGTCGCCGGCTGGGTCGACCTCGCCGCGGTCGAGCGCGACGACCCCGAATACACCGCCGACGCGCGCTGGCACCGGTGGCGCTGGCTCGGCAAGGTGGCGATCGGCGGCGCGGGCAGACCGACACCCGGCGGCGACGACAGCCGCGGCGGCGTCCACCTCGAGGTGTTCGCGGCCAGCAACTTCATCGATCGCACGATCGCCAACGGCCGCTGGGAGGAGCTGGGCGCCGACATCGACGCCGAACCGCGGACCCCCGAGTTCGAGCGCGCGGTCGAGACGATGCTCTCGCGCGGTCGTCTCGGCCAGCTCATCCACGCCAAGCAGGCCCGCGAGGAGCTCGCCGGCGGCGCGCGACGGCCCGCGACGTGGGCCGAGTTCTGCAACCTCCCCGACGTCGCGGCGCTCCTCGCCGAGGTCGTCGCCGTGCACACCAACGAGTGGACGACGCCGTGGGGCGAGGTCCTGAAGGCCCGCGATCGCGGAGGCCCGGGCGTCGCCCATGCGCCGCTCGCCGACGCGTGGCCGAGCAACGCCGCCGCGCTCGGGCTGCCGGCGGGCAAGCTCCGCTACTACCACCCGCTGCGCCTGCTCGAGTGGCTGACCACCGGCGTGTCGGTCCGCGTGCACCTGCTGCGCAGCAAGCCCGCCGACGTCACCGCGAGCCTGGGGATCGGCGGCGAGGCCGGGGACGGCCAGGAGTTCGAGCTGCTCGCAGCGCGCGGCGGCGACGAGATCACGTTCTTCCAGCGCGCCCTGCTCGCGCGGTCGCTGCCGAGCGACGGCGCCATCACGCGCGCGGCCACGGTGACCGTGCACCACACCGAAGCGGCGATCCCCGAGGTGCCGCTGATGCTGCGCCGCGGCGAGATCACCCGCGTCGAGCTCTGCGAGCCGGGCTCGACGGTGCTGCGCGTGGCCTCGGGCGTCGGCCCCGACGACAACGGGTTCCTGCTCGCCGACCGGGCGCAGCGCTTCGATGGCGCGGCGTGCAACCGCGTCGACGTCAGCATCACGCTGTGCTTCAACCGCGATCGACCGGCGAAGGTCGAGCTATCCCTCGACCACTCGAACTTCAGGATCGTGCCCCGCGACAGCGACGCGTACGCCCACGCCGGTGATGCGCTGCACTGCACGTTCGTGCCGGTCGCGGGCACCGTCGCGAGCGCGCCTCCGACCGCGCAGCAGGTGCGACTGTACGTGGCGCTGACCTCGGGCGCCGCGGTCGGCGTCACCGGCAAGCTCACGGTCACGGTCGCCGGCGCTGACGGCAACCCGGGCGCCACCACGACGATCGAGGTGGGCACGCGGGAGCTCGGCGCGGCGGCGAGCGAGCACGGCCGCGATGTCGAGAAGCTGCAGCTCTACCTCACGCGGATCCTCGCCGAGGGCGCCCCGTGCTACCGCAAGGATCGCAAGCAGCCGACGGACGCTTGGCGACCCGGCGAGCAGGACGGCGTGCTGCGAGCCCCGACCGTCCTCGCGCTCTGGCGCTTCATCGTCACCTTCGGCGGCAAGGGTGCGTGGGCGCCCAGCTTCACGAAGATCGTCTGCGAGAAGGGCGAGTACGCGATCCCGAACGCGTTCTCCGGGCAACAGTTCGAGATCCCCGCCCCGCTCGACGCCGACGCGCGCTGGACGGCCCTCGACGCCGAGGCCAAGCGCCTGATGACGCAGTTCGGGCGGCCGCGCGTGGGCGTGCCGATGATCGGCGAGCTGGTCCGCGCCGCCGCGATGCCCCACGTGCTGCCGCGGCTGACGCTCGCGCTGGGCGCCCCGAAGGTCGCCGCACCGCTCTCGGCGAGCGCCGCGACGCTGAAGGCCTTCGAGCAGGCGCTGCTGCTGCCCTCCCCGACCGCCGCGCCGGAGCAGGCCGCGACCCTCGAGGTGACCGCGGAATCGGTCGCTGGCGACCCCGCGTCGGTCACGTTGGACGTCGTGCTCACCGGGACCGCGTACGTCCTGCCGAGCGCAGGCGCGGCCCGGCGGACGCTCGCCGATCTGCTCGCGCACGGGATCACGCTGCGACCGAGCGGGACGATCGACGGCGGCGCGCATGCGCTCGAGCTGCGCCAGGGTTCGAGCGTCCTCGCCAAGATCGCCCTGCCCGGCTCGCGCGACCTGTTCGTCGCCAAGGGTGGCGCCGGCGTCGACGTGCTCTACGTGCAGCGCTGGCTGACGCTCCACCACGACGCCGACGACAAGCCCTACCTCCCCGCGGTGACCGGCAAGTGGGACAAGGCCGGACGACGGGCGCTCGAGAAGTTCCGGGCCGATCACCTCGACGCGACCGCGGACTTCGCCACGGTCGCGGCTGCGCTCGCGGCCCCGCCCGCACCGAAGGCCGCGATCACCCCAGCGCCCCCGCCCACCGCCGCAGGAGCCCCGCCGTGAGGGACGAGCGCCTCGACGACGACGCGCTGCCGCGTCACCCGGACGAGCTGCCGTCGATCCAGTTCCTGCGCGACTGGGCCCAGGGCCACGTCGAGCCCGACGCGGCCTGGCTCGACGACGACGAGATCCTCCACCGCTGGCGCGCGCAGGATCGCCGCGCGGAGCGGCCGTGGGAGTACAACACCTCGGCGCTCGCGCGCGGACAGAGCGACCCCCTGCACGACGCGGTGCCGCTGCAGTCGCTCGCCGAGCCCCACCGCATCGGCTTCGTCGTGCTCGATGGGGCGGGCAAACCGTTCGGCGAGCTGGCGTTCGTGCTGCGTCACCGCGACCGCGAGGTCGAGCGCGGCGCGCTGGGCCGCGACGCGACCGTGCGCCGCACCGACGTGACCGACGACGACTACACGCTGCAGCTCGTCGACGTCGACGCGGTGACCTGGGGGGCGCGACGCGTGTGCCTCGACGAACCGACCACGCTGCACGTGCGCGCCAGCGGGCTCGACGGTGCCACGCTCGAGGTGCGCGTGTTCGAGGAGCTCCGCGAGCGCGACGACGACGTGCTCGCGACCGCGACCGTGACCGTGCACGGCGGCGTCGGCGTCGTCGCGTGGACCCCCGCGCGGGACGACGTTGCGCCCGACCGCGTCGGCGGTGCCGTGCCGCTCGTCGCCGAGGTCCGCGATCAGGACGGGCACTGGGCCAAGACCGAGATCCCGCTCGAGGTCGAGCTGCCGGCGATCGCCGCGGCGACCTGGTCGGCGCCGCACGCCGAGGTCGGCGCCGCGATCGAGCTGTGCGCGACCACCCACGGCTTCGCCGACGGCACCACGCTCGAGTTCGACGTCTGGCGCGTCGACTGGTCCGGCGACGACGTGCACGTGGAGACGCTCGACGCCGCGACGATCACGGCGGGCGGCGCGACGGCGACGTGGACCCCCGATCGCGCCGGCGAGTACTGGTTCTCGGCGAGCGTGTCGGCGGCCGAGGTCTGCACCGCCGCGTCGGGTCTACTCGTCGCGACCTGAGGATCGCACGGGCTTGCGCGGGCGCAGGATGCCGTAGGCGTCGAGGCGTGCCAGCAGCGTGTTGCGCGAGATGCCGAGCATGCGGGCGGCCCGGGTCTGGTTGCCCGCGCACTGCTCGAGGGCGTCGAGGATCTTCTGCCGCTCGGGATCCGCGTCGGCGTCGCCGCGCCCGTCCTGACCGACGCGCGCCTGGCCTGCGGGCCCGACCGACGGCGGCAGGTGCTCGAGCGTGATCTCGTCGCCGGTGCACAGCAGCACCGCGCGCTCCATCGTGTTCTGCAGCTCGCGGATGTTGCCCGGCCAGTGGTGACCCACGAGCCACGCCAGCGCCTCGGGGGTGATGACCGGCACCGGCGTCCGCTCGGCGCGGCCGCTCGCCTCGTCGACGAAACGGCGCGCGAGCTCGGCGATCTCGCCGGTGCGCTGCCGCAGGGGCGGGATCACCAGGGCGATGCCGTTGAGGCGGTAGAACAGGTCGGCGCGGAAGCTGCCGCCCTGCACGGCCCCGCCGAGATCGCGGTTCGTCGCCGCGAGGAAGCGGACGTCGAACGCCCGCGCCTTGAGCCCACCGACCCGACGGACCTGGCGCTCCTCGAGCACGCGCAGCAGCTTGACCTGCACGCTCATCGGCAGCTCACCGACCTCGTCGAGGAACACGGTGCCACCGTCGGCAGACTCGAGCAGGCCCTGCTTGGCCTCGACCGCGCCGGTGAAGGAGCCGCGCTCGTGGCCGAAGAGCTCGCTCTCGAGGAGCTGCTCGCTCAGCGCGCCGCAGTTGAGCGCGAGGAACGGCTTGTCGACCCGCGGCGACATCGCGTGGATCCGCCGCGCGAGCACGTCCTTGCCGACACCGGTCTCGCCCAGCAGCAGCACGCTGATCGAGCTCTTCGCGACGCGCTCCGCCAGCGCGTGGATGCCCGCCATCGTGCGATCCTCGATCACGAGCCCGCCGCCCTCGCCGCGGGCGGCCTGGACGTGCTCGGCCTCGGCGGGGGACTGCAGCATCAGCAGCGCCGAGCCGACCTCGAAGGTCTCGCCGGGGGCGATGGCCACCTTCTGGCCGGCGACGAGCGCCTTGCCGCGCACGCGGGTGCCGTTGCTGCTGCCGGCGTCGGCGACGACGACCGGCTTGCCCTTCTCGAGGAACAGGTGCGCGTGCTCGCGCGACACCGACGGGTCGTCGATGCGGAGCTCGACGTCGTCGCCGCGACCGATGCGGATCTGGCCGTGCTCGGGCAGCGGATGGGTGCTGACGCGCTCGCCGGCGATGACCAGGACGCGACGGATCGCGGCGTCGGGGCGCGGCGCGACCGGCAGCGTGCTCGGCACCTCGACCCGGCGCGGTCGACCCAGCGGGTTGCCCTCACCCAACGGGTTGTCGCCCTCTGGATCGTTGGGATCGCTCATGCGCGCTGCGAAGCGAGGATACCCCGAGGGCGCGGGCCCCGTCGAGATCGCCCTCGTCGCTGCACGCACGCGTGATGCTCAGAGCAGCGCCACGCCGTCGGGCAGCGCGGCGAAGCGGCTCGCCAGATCGTCGCGATCGATCCGCACCGCGCCGGGCGGACCGTCGCGACCCGGTCGGCCCTGGACACCTTGGGCGCCCTCGGTGCCCGCGGTCCCGGTCGGCGCGCCCGCAGCCGAGCTCGATCCCCCGCCCGGGCCCGCGAGCCCCGCCGATCCCCCGGCGCCACCCGACACGTCGAGTCGGATCGTCTCGGCGAGCTCCGGGTGTTTCGCGTCGACGACCAGCACGATCGATCCGCCGGGGCCGCCCTCGCCGCCGACGCCACCGGGACCTCCCGCACCGCCGTTGCCACCGGCGCCGCCGACCCCTGCGCTGCCACCCGCGCCACCCGGACCGCCCGAGCCACCCGCACCACCCGCGCCGCCCTCACCGCCGCGCGCGACGATCGTGTAGCCGATCGCGGGATCGAAGAGCACCACGTCCGAGGCCTCACCCTCGAGGACCAAGAGCCCGAGTCGGCCGTGGTGCGGCGTGCGGACCATCGTCGCGTACGCGGTGATCGAGCCGCCCGCGAGCCCGGGGGCACCGTTGCCACCCGCGCCGCCGCCCGTGCCGTCGCCGCCGCGACCGCCCGTCGCGTCCGTGCCGCCCGAGCCACCGCTCGACCCGCCGTTGCCCGACGCGCCGACGTCCCCGCCTGCGCCCGCCGGGCCGGCGACGCCGCCGTCGGTGATGCACGCGTACGAGGGCGGCACGACCTGCTTCACCGCGGGCACGTGCTGCTGCCGCTTGTACTTCGCCTCGATGGTGAAGCCCGACGCCGCGGTCGCGAGCACGTCGGGGTTCGGCGTGAACCACCCCGACTCGGCGTCGAAGCTCCCGCCATCGATCGTCAGCGTGAACTCCTCGAAGCCCATCTTGCCGACACGCGAGCTGCGGGCGTCCCCGGCCCAGGTCTCGAGGCGCTTGGTCTTGTCGCGCTCGACGTGCTTGGCGTTCGCGAACACCACCAGCTGCACGGGGCTGCGCGGGCAGATGCCCTCGCCGCGCAGGCCGACCTCGATCGTCGAGACGTCCCACTTGTCCATGTTGACGGTGGTGTGTTTGATGGCGTCGATCGCCAGGAAGCAGCCCGGCGCGGCGAGCAGCGCCGCCGCGAGCACGCCACCCAGCGGCGCGCGGAGCAGGAGACGAGGGCCGCGGCGTTCCGGGTTCATCGCCCCCGAGCATGGCGGAATTCCAAGCGCGACGTTGCGGCCGCGCCCGTCGGGCGCGAAGATGCGGGGCATGACGCCGACCTGCCCGCGTTGTGCCCAGACCTCGCTCGCGACCTCCGGGACGCACGGTGTCTGGGTCCAGTACTGCCCGCGCTGCTGGGGCATGTGGCTCGATCACGCGGCGGTGCAGCACGCGGTGGGGCCGGCGATCGACGGTGCGACCGCGATCGCGGGCGATGCCCTGCCCTGCCCGATCTGCCGCGCAGCGATGCGGGCGTGGTCGGCCCGCGAGGTGGTGCTCGATCGCTGCGACGCGCACGGCGTGTGGTTCGATCGCGCCGAGCTCGATGCCCTCGTCGCGCACGCGCGCGCGGGCGCCGGATCGGGCGGCCTCGCGGTCGCGGGTGGGATCGCCGGCGGCCTCGCGCTCGGGGTCGGCGCGGCGCAGTCCGAGGCCCAGGGCACCTCGGGCGAGGACACTTTCGCGACGTCCGTCGACGCCGTGAGCGTCGCGATGCCCGTCGTCGACGCCGCGGGCGAGCTCGCGGCCGGAGCGGGCGAGGTGGTCGTCGCGGGCGCCGAGGCGACCGGCGGCGTGCTCGAGGGGATCGGCGAGGCGGTCGGCGCGATCTTCGATTGGTTCAGCTGAGGCGGCGGCGGCTCATCGCAACCACAGCAACGCGCCGAGGACGAACGCCACGCCGATCCCCACGCCCGCCGTGCGATCGACGAGCCCGATCCACCCCGGCGCGCGCTCTCCCGCGTTCGCACCGCTCGCCCAGCGCCACGCGCCCGTCCACACCGCGAGCCACGCGACGACCGCGAGCTCGCCATACACGCGCGGCTCGTAGGCGTTCGCGACCACGAGCAACCCGCAGAGGCCGAGCAACACCGGCACGTGGAGCCGCACGAGGTCACGGGGCGCGTGGGCTCGCAGCAGCCACCACGCGATCGGCAGGCACGCGACGCTGCCCAGCCACTGCGCGGCGTTGGCGGGCTCGGCGATTGCCGACCAGGCGCAGCTCGTCGCCGAGCCACAGGTGCAGCGCCGCGCCGCGGACCCCCGGCACCAGCATCGCCACCGCGGCGCGACCCAGGGCGTAGGCGAAGCCGATCCACACCGCCCACGCGATCGTCGTGCGCAGGGCGCCACGCTCGAGTCGCAGCGCCACGACGAACATCGGCACCAGCGCCACGCTCTCGCGGTTGAACGCGCCCGCGAACACGAGCGCGGCGCACAGCGCCAGCTTGTCGCGGCGGATCAGATCGACCGCGAGCACCAACGCGACCATCGCCCAGGTGTCCCACGGGTAGAACACGTTCCAGCGGTGCGCGAGGAGCATCGGCAGCGCGAGCACCGGCAGCACGAGCACCGCGCCGAGTCCCGCGGCCCGCGGCGGCAGATCGCGGGCCATCCCGCGGGCGAGCGCGGCGAGCAGCGCGATCGTGGCCAACCACTCCGAGACCCCGAACGCCCACCGCACCGGGACGCCCGCGTCGACGAAGGGCTTGGCGAGCAGCGGCACGAGCACGCGGTGGCCGAAGGGCAGCGGCGCGCGCAGCTCGATCAGCGCGTCCCAGCTCGCGGGCCCGTACTCGCGGTTCATCGCCAGGCGCAGGACGGCCCAGCACGCGGCGACGACGGCGACCGCGACGACGGCGACGATCGCCGCGCGCACGCGCCCGGGGATCACGGCGCGGGGCTCGGAAGCTGGCGACTCGGACGGCACGCGGGTGGGCGGGCAGCATGCCGCACACCGGTGCCCTCAGGCCACCGGCAGCGACAGCACGAACACCGCCCCGCGATCGGCGGCCCGCAGCTCGAGTCGACCGCCCATCTGCTGCGCGAGGCGCCGCGAGAGCGCCAGGCCGAGGCCGACGCCGGGCTTGGTGCCCGCCGCGTGGGCGACCCCCTTGGCGAACGGCTCGAACACCCGCGCGCGCTCGCCCTCCGGCACGCCGGGCCCGAAGTCCCGCACGCCGATCTCGATGGTCCCGCCCATCGCCGCGACGTGCACGTCGATCACCGGATGTGCCTCGGTAGCGCCGTACTTGGCGGCGTTGTCGACGAGGTTGAAGAGGATCTGCTCGACGGCGACGACGTCGACGCGCACCAGCAGCGCGCGAGCGCTCGCGTCGATCTCGAGCTGCAGCTCGAGGCCCGCCGCCCGCGCGCGCTCGGCCAGTCGATCGGCCGAGCGCTCGACCAGCGCGTCGACCTCGAGCACCTCGACCACACGGCCAGGCGCCTGCCCGCCGTCGGCCTCGATGCGGGCGTAGCTCAGCACGTTCTCGACCAGCTGCCCCAGGCGCTCGGCCTCGCGGCGCAGGGTCGAGAGATAGCCGGCGCGCTTGCCCTCCTCGACCATCCCGTCCGACAGCATCTCGGTGTACATGCGGAAGGTCGTCAGCGGCGTGCGCAGCTCGTGGGTCACCGCCGACACGAACGCGGCGCGGCGCTCCGACAGCGCCAGCGAGCCGCGCAGCAGCAACGCCACCGCGCCGACCGCGACGACGACGAACACCCACGCGGCCCCGATCGCGATCCGCAACGGTCGACTGCGCGGGTGCGGCGGGAACTCGACGTAGCCGGGCTCGAGCCCGACCGGCAGGGTCGCGAGCCGACGCGCGTCGTCCCCGACGACATCGCCGTGCAGCGGCACGAGGGTCGCGTCCGGCAGCAGGTCGACGATCTCGCCCTGCAGGATCCCGTGCACCGCCGTCCAGTCGAGCCAGACGCCGTCGATGCGCTCACCCCCGCCGTCGCGCGCGCGCCTCAGCATCACGAGCTGGTCGCCCCACCACAGCGGCCGCATCATCTCGAGGATCGCCATCGGGACCTCGCCGACGGTCGGCGGCACCCCGGCCGGCACGCCGTCGTCGCGGCCGTCGTTCTGAGCGTCGATCTGGTTGGCCGCGAACGTCGGGTTGCCCAGCGAGGAGTTGTAGAAGTTGTCCTGCACCGAGGCGACGCGCTTGGCGTACTCGTTGGCGTTGCGGACCTGCTGCGAGTCGCGGAAGTCGCCGTCGACGCCACGCTTGGCGTTGCGGTAGGTGCCCTCGACCTCGCGGGTCGCGTTCTCGACCGCGAGGAGGGTCTCGACGGGGTTTCGCCCGGCGATCATCTTCATCAGCGCCACCTCTGTCGCGAGATCGACGGGACCGACCGTCTCGATGGTGGCGTCGGTCTTCCCCGGGCGGATGACGAAGCGCGCGTGCACGCCATTGGGCAGCGGATCGTCGCCGACGTCGAGACCGGCCTCGGCGATCTCCCGCGACAAGAGCGGCGTGATCACGCTGTCCATCCGCCACAGCGACAGGCGCACCAGTTCCTCGCGCAGCGCGTCCTTCTGGACGGAGATCCCGCTGGCGTCGAGCCGCAGCAGGGCCCAGGTGACGCCGATCATCACCGCGCCGACCATGCCCGAGGCCAGCACGAACAGCAGCCAGGTCGTCCGCGCGCGCACTACCCCGAACCCTCGGGCGGCGTCGCGCCGAACATGTACCCGGTGCCGCGCACGGTGAGGATGATCTTCGGGTCGTCGAGGCCGTCGCGCAGCTTCTCGCGCAGCCGCGCGACGTGCATGTCGATCGTGCGGGTCTGGAAGCGCGACGGGTTGAGCCGCCAGACGTGCTGCAGGATCTCGTCGCGCCCCACGGCCCGATCGGCGTGGCTGGCGAGGTAGGCGAGCAGCGCGTTCTCCCGCTCCGACAGCTCGACGCGGGCGCCGTCGTCGAAGCGGATCTCGCGGCGCGCCAGATCCACGCGCCCGCTCGGGATCGGCAGCTCGGTCGGCCCGTCCCCGGCGCGCTGGCCCGAGACCATCCGCGTGCGCCGCAGCACCGCCTCGACCCGCGCGAGCAGCTCGCGGACGCTGAAGGGCTTCACCACGTAGTCGTCGGCGCCCAGCCGCAGGCCCTGCACGCGATCGGCCTCGCGACCGCGCGCGGTGAGGATGATGACCGGCAGCTCGGGCCGCGTGCGGCGGACCTCCTTCAGCACCTCGAAGCCGTCACCGCCGGGCAACATGAGATCGAGCAGCACCAGCGCGCAGCCGCTCCCGAGCGCCGCCTGCAGCCCGCGCGGCGCGGTCGCGGCCTGCACGACCGCGTAGCCCTCGAAGCCGAGCGCGTCGACGAGGCCCTGGCGGATCGCGTCGTCGTCCTCGACCACGAGGATGCACGGGCTGCTCGCGCGATCGTTCATGACCCGCCCAGGATAAACCCGGCGCGCCCGGCCTGCTCGCCGAGGGCCTCGATCATCGCGGTGTCGAGGCCAGCCGGCGCCTGCGCGTCGGGGTGCACGCGCAGGTGGATCGCGCGGGCCATCCGCATTGAAGTGAGGCTGTGAGCGAGGACCATGCGCCTCATCTGGCTCATGTTCACCGCGGCGGCGCGGCCCTCGGCATCGAGGCCGCGCAGCTCGTCGGGCAGGGCGTCGTCGGGCAGGGCCGCGAGATCGACGATGCCCTCGTCGACGGCGTCGACCAGATCCCAGCTGGGGTTGCGGTAGTTCGACCCCGACTTCGACAGGCCCCGCGACACCATCGAGTGCGACGCGATGCTGTTGTTGTCCTGCTCGATCTGGTTGGCGAGCCCGTCTCGACCGCGGTCGCCGTAGGGGAGGTACGTCGCGTTGAGCGCGACGCCGAGTTCCGCAATCTCCGCGTCGAATGGCGTCGCCGGATCCACGAGGTCGCGGTCGTGATCGATGCGGAACGCCTTCCCGTGACCGCGCGACGCCGCCTCCTGCCACAGCGGCGCCTCGAGCTCGTCGTCGGGTCCGCAGAACACGGTGTTGACCACGACCCCCTTGGCGCCCGCGGCGTCGAGGGCGTCGGCCCACGCGACCGGGCCCTGCTGGAACGACTCGTTGCCGGCGACGTAGAGCACGCGCAGGACCCCGTCGCCGCCGCGCCAGTCGAGCTCGTCGGTCGCGCGCACGATCGCCTGCGGTGCGTGCTCCGAGCCCCCGCGCGTCGACAAGGAGAACAGCGCGCGCGAGACCTCGTCGAGTTCGCCGGTGAACCCGACGACGCGACGGATGTGGCCCACCTCGCCGGGCACGCCGTCGTTGCCGTACTCGTAGACCGCGACCTCGAGCCGCGGGCGTTCGCCCTGGTACGTCGCGGCGTCGAGCGCGTTGACCACGTTCCACAGCCGGCTGCGCGCCTGATCGAGCAGCCCGTCCATGCTGCCCGACGTGTCGAGCAGCAGCGCGAGCTGGATCGTCGGGGAGGAGGCCGGCGCCAGCGCCGGTGCGGGCGGCAGCGACGCGGCGGGCGGCTGGACCACGTTGGCGGGATCCCCCACGGCGACGAGCTGACCCGTCGCGATCGGCCACGCGACGGCCGCGAGCAGGCACGCGGTCGACGCGAGCAGCACGGTCTCGATGGCGTGCAGCGATCCAGGCCGGCGCCGCGGAAGGGCGAAGCGGGGATCCTCGGGCGGGCGTTCGTCGGGGCGGGCCATGCCCGTACCGTACGCGCGCGGGGTGGTGGTCGCTGTAACGGCTCGGTAACCCGGTTTCACACTACTTCATGGAGCCGCACGATGTGCCTTCACGAAGCCGTCCCCAACCTGCGCCGTGGAGGTCGGTACTGATGTTCGGTTTTCTGTTCGGCGCGGCTGCGGTCGCGGGTCTGTTCTACGTCAAGCATCGTCGCCACCAGTGGGCGCGTCACGGCGGTTGCCACGGCGGCATGCACTCGGGTGGCGGGCACTGGGGTCGCGGGCACTGGGGCCGTCGCGGGCACTGGGGCGGCGCGGGCCACGACGACTGGGGTGCTCCCCACGGCGGCTCGAGTCCGTTCTGGTTGCGCGGCGTGTTCGCGCGGCTCGACACCACACCCGGTCAGGAGAAGGTGATCCGCGAGGTATTCGACGAGATGCGCGCCCACGGCCGCGACCTCGGCGCGGAGTTCGGGCGCGCGCGCACCGACATCGCCGACGCCCTGCGCGCGGACACCATCGACGCGACCGCGCTCGGCGAGGCGTTCGGGCGCCACGACGACGCGCTCGATCGCATGCGCAAGGCGGGCATCGGCGCGCTGGCCAAGCTGCACGAGGCGCTCGACGAGCGCCAGCGGCGGATCCTCGCCCAGTGGATCGAATCGCGCGGCGGTGGCGGGCCGTACCGCGACGCCCCGGGGTTCGCATGAACCGCATGGGCCCGGCGGCGCTCGGAGGGCGACGCCGCCGGCGCCCGCGTTGAAGTAGGATCCTGCTCGAATGGCGCTCCGGGTCCTGCTCATCGACGACGACGCGCGGCTGTTCGAGCTGCTCGCGCGCTACCTCGGCGAGAACGACGTGGCGCTCCGCCACGCGCCGGACGGCCCGCGCGGCCTGCAAGCGCTGGCCGCCGGCGGCTTCGACGTGGTGCTGCTCGACGTGATGATGCCGGGCCAGGACGGCATCAGCGTCTTGAAGAAGATCCGCGAGCACGACGGGATCCCGATCGTCATGCTCACGGCCAAGGGTGACGAGGCCGACCGCGTGGTCGGCCTCGAGCTCGGCGCCGACGACTACGTGGCCAAGCCCTTCAGCCCACGCGAGCTGCTGGCGAGGATCCGCGCGGTCGCCCGCCGCGGCCAGCCGGGCCTGCTGTCCGAGCGGCTCTCCGCCGGCGGCATCGTCGTCGAGATCGGCACGCGCCAGGTCAGCCGCGACGGCCGCAGCGTCGAGCTGACCGCCGTCGAGTTCGACATCCTCGTCGCGCTGATGCGGCGAGCCGGTCGCGTGGTGCCGCGCGCCGCCCTGCTGGCGGAGGCCGGCCGCGGCGACGTGGCCGTCGGCGAGCGGACCATCGACGTGCACATCTCGCGGCTGCGTCGCCAGCTCGGCGACGATCCCAAGGCGGCGACGCGGATCCAGACGATCCGCGGCGTCGGCTACATGTTGACGCGGGAGGGCGAGTGAGCGTCGCGACCGGCGGGCGACCCGTCGCCGCGCGAGGCGGTCGCCTGCGCCGCCTGCTCGTCGGCTGGTTCGGCGCGACGATCGTTGCGACCGCGGCCGTGCTCGGCCTGGTGTTCTGGGCGCTGTCGCCCGGGCCGAGCGCATGGAAGCGGACGCTGGCGAACCTGCAGACCTTCGTGGGCCACGAGTTCGCCGAGGTCTGGGACGACCCGTCGCGCCGCGACGCGCTGGCGCTGCGGGCCGCGGCCGACCTCGAGATCGCGCTGGTGCTCCGCGACGTCGACGGCCGCGAGCTCGCGCGCCACGGGGCGGAGTGCGACGATCATGCGCTCGTCGCCGCGGTCGTGCGCGACGGCCGAGCGCTCGGATCGGTCGAGGCCTGCTGGCCACGCCCGCAGCACGGACCGTGGGCGCTCGTCGCCGGGCTCGTCGCCGCGGCGGGCGTGCTGTGGGCCGCCGCGGGCCTGCTCGCGCGACGGCTCACCGAGCCCTACGACCGGCTGACGCGGTTCGCCCGCGCGCTCGCGGCCGGCGATCTCGACGCGCGCGTCGATCTCGGCGACCACCCGCGCGGTGAGCCGGCGATCGTCGCCGCCGCGCTCAACGAGATGGCGGCGCGCGTGCAGGATCAGATCGCCGAGGGCCGAGCGCTGCTCGCCGCGGTCTCCCACGAGATCCGCACGCCGCTCGGCCACCTCCGCGTGCTCGCCGAGCTGCTGCGCGATCGGGGCGCCGATGCGACGACGATCGCCGACGTCGAGCGCGAGGTCGCCGACCTGGACACGCTGGTCGGCAAGCTCCTCGCGGACGCGCGGCTGCAGTTCTCGGCGCTGTCACGCACGCCGCTGCACGCCCAGGCGATCGCCGCGCGGGCCCTGGCCCAGGCCGGCCTGCCCGCAGCGCTGCTGGTGGCGGACGACGACGACGACGGCTTCGAGGCCGATCCGACCCTGGTCGTGCGCGCGCTCGGCAATCTGCTGGAGAACGCCCGCGATCACGGCGGCGGCGTCCGGGCGCTGCGCGTCGCGATCGAGCCCGACCGCGTCGTCTTCACTGTCGACGACGACGGCCCCGGCTTCGACGCGGACGAGCGCGGCCGCGCGTTCGATCCCTTCGTGCGCGGCAAGGCCAGCCACGCCGGCACGCGGACCACCCTCGGCCTCGGATTGTCACTGGTCGAGCGCATCGCGATCGCCCACGGCGGCGAGGCGTGGATCGAGGACCGCGAGGGCGGAGGCGCGGCGGTGGCGTTCTCGATCCGGCGGGTGTGACGCCGCGCGAGCCGACGTCACTGCGAGAGGAAGTCGAGCAGCGTCTGCTTCGACGCCGCGGGCAGCGTCGCGAACCGTGCCGGCGGCATGTGCCCCGGGGCATCCTCCGCGCGGTTGAGCCGGTCGATCGCGGCCAGCTTCTGCTCGGCGGTGAGTTCGTCCGGTCGCGTCGCGTTGAAGCGCGCGCGCGACAGCGACTGGTCGAGTCGGTCGTTGTGGCAGCGCTGGCACATCGAGTGGAGGATCTCCGCGGCGTCGGCCTCGGGGCGCGGGCGGAAGCCCAGGGCGACCGCGGTGTCGTCGTCGAGGACGTCGCGCGGATCGAGCATCGCCTCGGCCGGCTCGCCGCCGACCACCACACCTTGATAGGAGGCGACGACTGCCGCGCGCGCGTCGGGCTCGGTGATGTCGTGCTGGTGGAACGGGAGCGGCAGCCGATCGCCGGCGAGGTACTCGGCGAAGTACGCGTCCCACGTGGCGGTGCTGCCCGCTGCGATGTCGGCTTCGATCGCGACCGAGTCGAACTCGTGCTCCTGGCCCAGCGGCGTGAGCCCCGGTGGCGGCCCGCCGTTGATCGACCAGTAGATCTCGATCATCTGGTCCATCACGATGCCGCTGGGCAGCGGCGTGCCGAAGTCGAACAGCGACAGGGGCAGGCCCCCGTAGGCGGCCTCGTCGCCGTGCATCTCGAGGAACAGCGGGGTCAGCTCCGTCGACGACGCGGTCTCGCCACCCGTGCCGATCGAGATGCCGGGGAACCACTGCAGCCACGGATCGGTGCCCTGCTGCATCAGCAGCAGCTTCTCGGTGCCCGGCCCCGCGGGCTGGTGACACGTCAGGCAGTCGAGCGTCGTGTTCTCGAGATCGACGTCCTGGTAGAGGCTCCACTTCTCCCAGCCCGACTCGATCGCGGGCGTGAACCTCTCGGCGAGGCCGCAGCCCTCGGGCGTCTCGAGGCACGGCGGGTAGAAGGTGAGGAGGTAGAAGTTGAGGCTGTCGGCGGCCTCGTCGTAGCCGAACATCTCGACGACGTACTCGCCGCGGGAGAACGCCGTCGCCCCGAGGTCGATCCCGACGCCGTTCCCCGGCTGCACGCGGAGGAACACGCGGGGGTTGATGACCGACACCGAGCGCGCCGCCAGCGAGGTCGAGTTGGACAGGAACGCCACCGAGGCCGGCTCGAGGACCATGTCGAGCGCCTCGTACAGCTCCGCCAGGCTGGTGATCGACGGCGCGGGATCGGTGCACAGGCGGATCGCGATCGGGTCGGCGTTGCCGCGCGCGCAGACCTCCGCGAGCTGATCGGGGTCGTAGGGCAGCTCGTCGGGCGGCGGCCCGTCGTCGCCGTGGTCGTCGCCGCTGGAGTCGCCGCCGCTGGACTCGTCACTGGTGCCGTCGGCGGGGCCGGCGGTGTCCGCCGCGGTGCCGGCGTCCGTGCTGCCGTGCGCGTCGGTGCCGTGGGCCGTGGCCTCGCCGCCGTGCGTCGTGTCGCCGCCGGTGTCCGCCGCGCCCCCGTCGGAGCCGCACGCCCCGGTGGCGAGACACGTGGAGATCGCGATCATCGAAGCCAAGCCGCTGCGCTGCATGCCGCGAGATGCCGGGGGCGGTGGCGATCCGTCCCCAAAAAATTCGCCGGGTGCTCCGCGGCCGCCCGCGGTACGTTCGCGCCGGCTCGGATGGGACCGCGATCCATGGCGTTGCTGCTGCGACTGCTCGGCGAGCCGGCCCCCGCCGAGCACGTCGAGCTGCGCTGGGTCGCACCGCCGGAGTGCCCCGATGCGGCGGCGGTCCACCGCGCGATCGCGGCGATCGTCGTCGACGATCCGCGGACCGACGGGCCCAAGCCGCAGGTGCACGCGACGATCCGCGCCGTCGACGATCGCTTCGAGCTCGCGCTGGTGCTGGCGTCGTCGCGGGGCACGCGGGGACGCGCGCTGACCGGGGCGCGCTGCGGGGCGCTGGTCGACGCGGTGGCGATCGAGGCCGCGCTGCTCGTCGAGGCCGAGGTCGCCGCGATGGCGGCCCAGCCGACCGCGGTCGACCCTCCGCCGCCGCCCGTGGAGCGCCGGGGCGCGCCGTCACCCCCCGCGACCCGATCGCCGCCCCCGCGCCGGCGCCCCGCGGTGCGGCTGCGCGCCGGCGTGGCCGCGGGCGCCAGCCTGATCGAACAGTCCTTCGTCGCACCGACCCTCGGCGCCGCGCTCGTCGCAGGCCGCTGGTCGAGCGCCATCGATCTGGCGCACTGGCCCGCAGGCCTCGCCAGCGTTCCGGGATCGACCACCCGCGGCGCTCGCCTGTCGCTGTCGACGGTGAACCTCACCGGCTGCGCGCGCGCGGGGGCGGATCGTTTCGCCGCGTCCGGCTGCGGCGGCCTCGAGCTCGGGGTCCTCGTCGCCCGCGGCGAGGGCCTGGATCGCCCGCGCACGATCGCGACGAGCCAGGTCGCGGTCACCCTCGGCCCGAGCTTCGATCTCGGCCTCGGACCGCGGGTCGTCGCGTCTGTCGCGCCGTGGATCCGCCTGGCGCTGCGGCGCCCCGGGATCGCGATCGAGGGCGTCGGGGAGCTCGCCCGCCCGCGGATCGCGGCCTTCGGCGCCACGCTGCGCCTCGAGGTCGAAATCGTGGGACGGAAACCCTCCGGCCGGCGCATTCCCCGAGGACGAGCCCGATGAGCGCCGACCACCACGCGCGATGCCTCGAGCCGAGCCCGGCCGCCGCCGACGCGGCCGCATTCGAGGCGTTCGTGCGCGAGCACGGCGGCAGCGTGTGGCGGTGCCTGCAGGCGCTCGGGCTGCGCCGCGCCAACCTCGACGACGCGGCGCAGGATGTCTTCCTCGTCGCGTTCCGCCAGTGGCCCGAGTACGAGGAGCGCGGCGCGGCGCGCTCGTGGCTGTTCGCGATCGCCCGACGCGTCGCGGCGTCCTACCGACGACGCGAGCGCCCCGAGGGCACCTCCGTCGACGAGGTCCGCGCGGCGCTCGACGTCGAGGACGTGCTCGCGCGACGAGAGGCCCGCGCGCTGCTCGATCGATTCCTCGCCAGCCTCGACGACGATCGACGCCTGGTGTTCTTCCTCTCCGACGTCGAGGGCTGGTCGGCCCCCGAGGTCGCCCTCGCCCTCGAGATCAAGCTCAACACCGTGTACTCGCGCCTGCGCCGGGCTCGAGCGATGTTCGAGCGGTTCCTGCAACGCCGTGGAGGTACGCCGTGAACGAGCCCAGCGATCAGGCACGCGAGGTCCTCGCCCGGTACCGCGACGCGATCAGCCCCTCGTCGGCCGAGCGCACCGCGCTCGTGCTCGGCGTGCGACGGGCGATCGCCACCGGCGCGGGGCCGTCGGCGGCCGCGAGCGCGGCGGCGGTCGGTCGACGCACGCCATGGCTGGTGATCGTCGGCGTCACGGCGGTCGTCGCCGGCGGGGCGTGGTGGTCCACGCGATCGCCCGAGCTCCGCGCGCCCGCGATCGCAGCGGCCGTCGAGGCCCCGGCGGCGGCGCCCGAAGTGAAGCCCCCGCCCGTCGCCGCGCAGGCCCCCGCGATGCTGCCGTCGGTCGGGCCGGCGGTGGCGGAGGCGCCCGCGATGGCCACGGCGACGCCGCAGGCCGAGCGGATCGTCGGGCGTCGCTCGCCTCGGATCGCGGTCCCCAGCGAGGCGTCACCCGCGGCCGACGTCGCGCCCTCCCCTGCGTCGGCGCCATCGCCCGAGGTCGCGACCGTCGACGCCGAGGTCGCGTTGCTGCGCGAGGCCAGCGTCGCGCTCAAGCGTGGCGACGATGTCACGGCGCGCACGCGCTACGACGAGCACACCCGCCGCTTCCCCGACGGCGCGCTGGTGGAGCTCCGCGAGGTCGGCCTGGCGCTGCTCGACTGCCGCCGTGATCCGTCCACGGCGGCCGACCGCGCCCGCCGCTTCGCCACACGTTTCCCCGGCTCGCCGCACCTGGTCCGCATCGAACGCGAGTGCACACCGTGACGCGGATCCTCGCCCGCGCGGCCCTGGGCCTGGCGTGGTCGGTCGGCTGCGCCCCGCCGGCACAGAACATCGGCGCGTGGACGACCGCGGCCGGCAACACAGGCGGCGCGGCGACCTCGTCGGGCACGACCGGCCCGACCGGCGAGACCACGTCCACGAGCGGCGCGGCCGATCCGACGAGCAGCTCGACGGATGCGACGACGGAGACGGGGAGCGCCACCTCGACCGGCGAGCCCGTGGCCCGCCCGTGGATCGCCGTGGTCGGCGACGGCGCCCCGGCGATGCTCCGCGTGCGGGCCCTCGACGGCGACGGCGAGACCCTCGACGTGTGCGCCCTCGATGCGGTCCCCGACGGCCTCGGCTTCCTCGACGACGGCCAGCTCGTGGCGAGCTTCGCCGCGACCGCCACGATCGCGCGGATCGATCCCTGCGACTGCACGACGACGCCTGTCGGCGGGATCGTGCCGCCGATGGCGTTGACCGCACTGGCCGAGGTCGGCGGCGCGCTCGTGCTCGGCGCGGACGCGGCCCGGGTCGCCCTCGTCACCGTCGATGTCGACGCGGCCACCCTGCAGGGCGCGATCGACTTCGCCGACGCGCCCTCGATCACCGCGCTCGCCGTTCGCGACGATCGCCGCTTCGCGCTGCGGGCGGGCGCACCGATGCGCCTGCTCGAGCTCGACGACGCCGCGATCGTCCTCGCCGACACCGCCCTGCCCGCGCTCGGCGACGCCGCCGGCCTCACGCCCTCGCCCATCGACGACGGCCTGCTCGCCTGCGACGCCGACGGCGGCCTGTGGCACGTCGATCCGGGCACCGGCGACGTCGACCCGCTCGCCCCGGCGCTCCCGGGCCCGTGCGCCTCGCTCGCGACGCCCCGCGGCGAGATCGCCTGCCTGGACGCGCTCTGGCTGCCTTGAGGGGGGTTCCGGGGTGTGGAGGGTGCCGGACGTCCACGCATCTGGATTGACGCGTCCGTCAATTCAAATACATTTACGGAGTGAGGTCCGACCGCGACTGCCGGGAGGTGTTCCACTTCCTCTTCTTGGAGTGGCTGCTGCGGGTCACCGCCCCGTCGCTCGTGGTGCTGAAGGGCGGGGTGAACCTCCGGTTCTTCCACGGCAGCCCCCGCTACTCCGAGGACATGGATCTCGACGTCGACGCGCCGAAGCTCAGCGTCGGAACGCTGCGGAAGAAGGGCTACAAGATCCTCGAGGATCCGGCGTTCCGGCGCGTGCTCGCCACGGTCGACATCGTCGACCTGCGCGTGAACGATCCCAGGAAGGCGAAGCACACCGAGACGACTCAACGCTTCGGGCTCGGGTTGGTGCTCGCCTCCGGGCAGACGCTCCCGACGAAGGTCGAGTTCTCCAGGCGCGGGCTCGATCCGGGGGTCCGACTCGAGCGCATCGACCCGGAGGTCGCCCGGCGACATGGCCGTACCGCGTACTCGGTCGCGCACTACGACGGTGCGACGGCCGCTCGTCAGAAGGTCGTGGCGCTCGCAGGGCGCCCGGTCACCCAGGCGCGCGACCTCTTCGACCTGTACCTACTCGACTCTCGCGGCGCCTTCGCGCCCGCCGATCTCGCGTCTTTGGACCCGAGCACTCGCGAGCAGGCGATCGACCACGCCCTGTCGCTGTCGTTCGCGGACTTCGACGGGCAGGTCCTCGAGTTCCTCGACGAGGATGCAGCGCGGACCCACGGCACGCCCGAGGCATTCGAGGCGATGCAGGCCGCCGTGGTGGCGCAGATCGAGGGGACACCGTGAAGTTCGAGCTGCTCACGGCGCCGCACTTCGCGGCGTTCACCACCCGCGAGTTCGCGACGGATGCGGAGGTCGCGATCGCGACGGCGACGCGCCAGCTCGGCGCCGCCGCGGACCGCGGGGCGCTCGTCCGGATCACGCGGGGCGTCTGGGCCAACCCGAAGCACCCGGACTTCCACCCGTTGGTCTGCGTGCCGAAGATCCTCGGTGGCGAGCAGGGCTACGTCTCGTTCCTCACCGCGCTGCACCTGCACGGCGTGATCTCGCAGATCCCCCGGACGATCCAGGTCGCGACCACGGGTCACGCGCGGCGCCTCGACACCGCGGTGGGCACCTACGAGCTGTTCCAGCTCGCGCCGAAGCTGATGCGCGACGGCGTCGAGTGGTCGCAGACACGCGCCCCCTACCGCCTCGCCTCCGCCGAGAAGGCCCTGGTCGACACGCTCTACGTCGCACGACACCGCGGCGCCCGGTTCCGATCGCTCCCCGAGGTCGAGCTGCGCGGCCTCAGCCGCCGACGCGCGCTGCAGCTCGCCGCGCTCGCCGAGGACCCCCGGGTCACCCGCGCCGTCGCCCAGCGCTGGGCCGAGCTCGCCGCCTGATCGACGGCCTCAGCCTGCGCAGGCGTCCGCGCCGTCCTGCGGGCACGGATCGCACACGTCGCCGGCGCCGTCGTCGTCGTCGTCGCCCTGCGCCGACTCCAGCGGGCGCACCGGGTTGAACACGTCCGGACAGTTGTCCGCGTCGTCCGCGATCCCGTCGCCGTCACCGTCGAGCGCGGTCACGCCCGAGTAGGCGCCCGCGCGGTACGGCACGCAGCTCGGCTCGTCGTCGGGCTCACCGCAGAAGAACAGCGGGTAGTTGGCCTCGATGGCGCTGCGGACCTGGGCGAGTGACGCGTTGCCGGTGTCCTTCATGACGCACGCGCGCTTGGCCGTGCCACAGACGTCGAAGCTCTCGCAGTCGGCCCCGTCCACGCCGTCGGCGGCGAGCAGCGCGTCGTCGCCGTACAGCGGCGCGCCGGCCCGCAGCACCAGCACCACGTCGTCCACCTCGGCGTCGATGACCGCGCGGTGCTCGTCTGCGTCGGGCTTGGCTCGGAACACGGCGATGTCGGCCATGTAACCCACCGCGAGCGTGCCGATCGTCGCGGACGCGCCGGTGGCCCGCGCAGCGTTGGCCGTCGCCATCAGCCACAGCTCGCGGTCGCTGAAGTGACCCCCGAAGTGATCGCGGTTGAGCGAGTCGGCGCACCGCAGCTCGCGGAGCATGTTCATCGAGCCCGAGGCCACCCAGTCGGTCCCCAGCGCGATCGGGACCCCGACGGCGTCGATGGCGGTGACGGGCGCGGTGTTGCCGTACAGCACGACGTTGGACCGCGGCGACCACACGAGCATCGCGTTCTTCTCCTTCATCTCGGCGTAGTCGGCCGGGCGCAGGGCCACGCCGTGGATGAGCGCGGTCGTCGGTCCCATCAGATCGTTGGGCCCGCGCGAGCTCGTGCAGGTGAACTCGTTGGCGGCCGCCGCGTTGATGCCCTCGGCGACGTGCGGCAAGTACGGCTTGCCGACGATGCTCGCCGCGGACGTCGGATCGCTGCCGTAGTCGCAGCCGCTGTCGCGCTGCTCGCCGCTCGAGTCGTCGAGCGGGAACGTGTCGGAGTCCGCGACCTTGCTGGTGAGGCCCTCGAGCTTGCCGCCGGCGTCGAGGTTGCGCAGCAGGCCCTCCTCGCCGCCCGCGCTCGCGGCCGCCGTCGCGCCGCCCATGATGAAGCGCAGCTCGGCGCCCAGCACCTCGTTGCGGCTCGCGTCACCGTCGACGTGCAGGGCCTCGTGGCCGTTGTCGCCCTTGCGCCAGTCGTGGCGGTGCTCGTAGCGATCGACGCCGTCGCCGATCGGTGGGTTGTTGGCGAAGGTGATGTGATCGTGCGGGTTGATGAGCCCCGGGGAGATCACCGCGTCGCCGCAGTTGAGCACCGTGACGCCGGCGCGACCGTCGGCGTCGCTGCAGTCGCAGTCGACGCACGCGATCTTGCCGTCGCTGCGCACGAGCACCTCGGCGCCGCGGATGATCCCGTCCTGGCCGAGCGCCGTGCCGCGCAGCAGCAGCCCGCCCTGGCCGGCCTCGACCACCTCGCAGCCGCCGCCCTCGACCGTGGGGAGCGGCGCGGCGGCACACACCCTCGCGTCGTCGTCGGGCCCGCCGTCGTCGGCACCGGTGCTGTCGCTCGAGGGATCATCGTCCGCCGGTGGTTGGCACGCCGCGAGGCCGCCCACCACGAGCGACACCACGAGCGACGGAACGAGCGACATGAAGGAGCAGGTTCGGCGGGGCACGGCGGGCGGACGCTAGCACGCAGGGCTGGGGCGCCGCCCGCGGGAAATCCCGATCGGCGCGCGCGCGCAGGTCCGGCCCAGGAGCGCGCGCTCACGTGCCTCGACCCGCGGCGAGGACGGCGGCCGCCAGCTCGTCGTCCTGCGCCGGCGCGACCGTGCGCAGATCGACGAGCACCGCGTCGTCCTCGATGCGGCCCACCACCGCCGGTGTACCCAGGCGCAACCGCCGAGCGAGGGCCGACGCGCGCCCGGGCAATCGCACCGCGACGCTCGCGAGGCGATCACCGGGCAGGCTGCCGCCGCCGATCGTCGCGTCGACCTCGACGACCGCGTCGTCGCCGAGCTGCAGTCGTGCGGCCAGGGCTCGCGCGCGCGTCCGCAGCTCGTCCATCGTCGCGGCGACCATGCGATGCAGCGGGAGCGCTGGTACCCCGCCGGTGGTGTCGATCGCCGCGTGCGCGAGCGCGGTGGCGTGCAGGGCCGCGAGCGTGGTCTTGTCGGGCCGCAGCGCGCGCGCCATCGGGTGCTTGCGGATCCGATCGACCCACGCGGTGCCGCCGGCGACGAGCCCCGCCTGCGGGCCGCCCAGGAGCTTGTCGCCGCTGGCGAGCACCACATCCGCGCCGGCCTCGAGGTACGCCGCGACGGTCGGCTCGCGCCCGGGCAGGTTGCCGCCGAGCGATCCGCTCCCGACGTCGGCGATGAGCGGCACACCGCGCGCCCGCGCCAGCGCGGCGAGGGCGGACAGCTCGACCTCGGCGACGTAGCCGTGCTGCTCGAAGTTCGACAGGTGCACCCACAGGATCGCGCTGGCCGGCGCGCCGCGGGCCGGATCGAGCGCAGCCTCGTAGTCGGCGAGGTGCGTGCGGTTGGTGCTGCCGACGCCGACGATGCGGCAACCACCGGCGGCCGCCATGGTCGCGACGCGGAACCCGTCGCCGATCTCGACCATCTGCCCGTGGGACAGCACCACGCCGCCGGGCGCCCCGAGCACGGTGCACGCGATCAGCAGCGCCGCGGCGTTGTTGTTGACCACGTGCACGTCCTCTGCACCGATGACCGCCGACAGCAGCGGTCGCATCCACGCGAACCGGGAGCCGCGCACGCCGCTGTCGAGCTCGACCTCGAGATCGCACGCCCCCGCCGCCGCCGCTGCGGCGTCGATCGCCGCCTGCGACCACGGGGCGCGCCCGAGGTTGGTGTGCAGCAGGACGCCCGTCGCGTTGATCACCCGCGTCGGGTGGGGCGTCGACCAGGTCTCCAGCGTCGCCGCGACGCGGGCCGCCAGGGTCTCCGCGTCGATCGCCTCGGTCGCCTTGCCCTCGCGCAGCGCGACGCGCAGCGCACCGAGCATCGACTCCGCGACGCGGCGCACGATGTCGCGGCGCCACGGGACGCCCGCGAGCGCAGGCGCATCCAGCACGCGATCCATCTTGGGCAGGCGAGCGAGCGCGTCGTTCATGGTCGCGGCGATGGTACCCGAGGGCGCGAGCGGGCCGCGGCCCGACCGCTTCGCATCACAGCAACAGCATCGCGGCGACCAAGCCGCCGAACACGAGCACGCCCAGCAGCGGCAGCCACAGCCCCCCGCGCGTCGCGGGCTCGTGATCGTGCGTCGCGGTGGTGGTCATCGTGGTCTCGCCCGCGCGGGCGAGCACCCGCGCGACCTGCGACGCGGGGTGACTCAGCGTGAGCATCAGCTCGCCCAGCGCGATCACCTGGCCGTGGGCCACCGCGGCCTCGCCCTCGACCGCGACCCCATCGACGCGCACGCCGTTCTTGCTGCCGAGGTCGCGCACGCGCACACCGTCGGGGCCGACGTCGAGCTCGGCGTGGCGCCGCGACACGTCCTCGTGCTCGAGCGGCACGGTCACCTCCGAGCCGCGGCCGAGCACGTGCAGCCCGTACGGCAGCGGGTGGACCCGACCGGCGTGGGCGCCGTTGGACTCGAGCAGCTGGGGCACCATCGATCGCGGACTCGTCATGGTTCCCCTGTGGCGTCGGATTGTAGTCGCCCCACCGTCCGCCAGTCGCCCGCGACGAAGCAACGGACGATGGGGCCGGTGACGGCGGCGAACGGCCGCTCGCCCCAGCGGCCGCAGGTCTGCAGGGCGAGGGCGACGTCGGCGGCCGGCGGCTCGGGGCACGGGATCGCGGGCGCCCCGAGCCCCGCGGCCTCGAGCTCGGCCCGCAGCGCGAGGACGTGGGGCGGATCGACCGGACCCGCGCCCCGCCGCGGGACGTCGGCGGTCACCACCCCGACCGCCTCGACGTGGAGCGCCTCGAGGAGTCGCGGCCACGTGTGCGGCGAGCCGCTCGGGTTGCGCACGCACGCCGGCCCGGCCATGGGTCGGACGACCAGCGTCGGTGATCGCGGCGTGCCGAAGGCGACCCAGTCGGCGACGGGCACCTCCGACGGCGGCGACGCGCGCCACGCCGTCGCCGCGAGCGCGAGGGCGCAGATCGGCCGCGACGGCGCCCAGCGCTGCCACGTCGTGCGTCGCTGGATCGACGGCCACAGCCCGAGCGACAGCACGAGCACTGCGACGCCGGCCACCCACGCCGGTCCGATGCGGGGCGCGGACGCGAAGGCGTGCGCGACATCGAGGATGAGCGCCGCGCCCCAGCCCGCGCACGTCCAGACCAGCCCGCCCCACCCGAGCGCATCGAGCACGGGCTCGGTCACGATCGCGAGGATCCCGAGCGGCGTGACCCACAGCCCGAACACCGGCACGGCGATCGCGTTGGCCGGCACCGCCCAACCGCCCGTCTCGCCGAAGTGCCACACGATGACCGGCATGATCGCCCAGCCCACGCGCCAGCTCTGCAGGGCGAGCCCGGCGCCCCGCGGCATGCGGAGGATCGCCGCCATCGCGGCGAACGAGAGCTGGAAGCCGACGTCGAACACCCAGCTCGGTCGCGCCAGCAGCATCACGCACGAGGTGCACGCGAGCACGGCGAGCCCCTGCGCGGGTCGACCCAGCGTCGCCGCGATGCCGAGCCCCATCACCATGATTGCAGCGCGCACCGACGGCGCCTCGGCCCCGACCAGCCCGACATACGCGAGCACGAACACCGTCGAGGCCGCGAACGCGAGCCCGACCGACGGCAGCCACGGCGCGAGGGCCCGCAGCACGAAGCGGTGGGCCGCCCACGCGACGAGGCTCACCTGCATCCCGCTGACCGCGATGAGGTGGCCGAGGCCCGCGATGCCGAGCTCGCGGCGGCGCGTCGTCGACAACGCCGCGCGCACGCCGAAGAGGCTCGAGACCACGAAGGCCCGGGCGTCGTCGCCACGCGACTGCGTCCACAGGCGCTGGCGCAGCGCCGCGATCGATCGCCAGTACGGCGCCATCGGCGGGCTCGACCCCGGCGCCCACCTCCACGCGCGCTCGGCCGATAGCGCCCACCTCGCACCCCGCGACCGCGCGACCTCGACCGGGTCGACGCCCCAGGGCCACGCCGGCCCGCGCGAGAGCACGAGCGTGTGGGTGGGGATCGCGATGACATCGCCGGCGGCCAGCGGACAGGCCGCGCTCGGGAGCTCGAGCCACGCCTCGGCGCCGGCGCCCTCGGGCACCGCGAGCACCTGACAACGCCCGCCCGGCCAGCTCGCCTCGCGGACCGTGTAGAGATGAAGGCCCGGGTCGGCGCCGCGCGTCGCCGCGGGCACCGCGGTGGATTCCACCCGATCGTCGGCCACGATCCCGCGGACGAGGGCCACGAGCAGGAGGCCCAGCGCCAGGGCGGCGCGGCGCCGGGGCTCGAGCAGCACGCCGACGATCGCCAGCGCCACGGCGAGCGGCCACGCCCCGCCGACGATCGCCGCGGCCACCGGCGGCGAGACGACGCGCGACAGTCCCTGCCCGGCGGCCACCATGGCCGCGGTCGCGAGCCACAGGGCCGTGGTGCGCATGGCCGCTCGTTCGACCTCGCGCGGCCGAACGTTGCAGCACGGACGCCGTTCTCGGCAGCATTTGCGGCCGCCGGGCCATCGGGCCTACACTACGCGCGCCAATGCTATTGACCCGCATCTGGGGCGTGATCCTGGCCGCGCTCGCGAGTCTGTGCCTCGGCGGCATGTTCCTGCTGTCGCAGGGGAACAGCGGCGACTTCAGCGACGCCGATCGCACTGCGCTGCGTGCGGTGACCGAAGCCGGCCTCGCTGCCCTCGAGGCGCAGATCGATTCCTCGCCGGTCCGTCAGGTCGGCGCGATGCTCCTCGATCCCGCCGTGCGCGAGGCCCTCGGCCGCACCGCCGAGCAGGAGGCCAAGCTCCCGATCGAGAAAAAGCCGCTGCAGCAGATCTTCACCGACGCCGCGGAGGATCTCCGCGTCCGCAACAAGTCGGACATGACGGTCGCGTTCATCGACACCTCCGGGGCGCCGGTCGCCGTGAGCGGGATCGGCGAGCCCCTCGTGTCGGAGCTCGTCGGCAGCACGCCGTACCAGGACGCGCCCACCGACGAGGATCTCGTCTTCTCGTTGACGCTGGGTGGGCAGATCCAGGCGGTGCGCCTGCTGAGGGCCGACGCGAACGGCCGGCGCCTGGTCGCCTTCGAGCCGCTGCAGATCGGCGCCGGTTCGCTGCTGCGCCGCGTCCTCGGCAGCGAGAGCCCCGCGGGCCTGGTCCGCAAGGGCAAGCTCGTCGGCGACATCATCGGCGATCAGCCGGTGTCGGCGGAGATCGAGAAGCTCGCCAGCGAGCACCGCGACGACGCCCCCGACGAGGGCGCGTCGAAGATCATCACGATCGGCGAGGGCCTCGACGCCCGCATCGGCGCCCTGGGCCGCGTGCCCGGCCCGGCGGGCAAGGGCAAGGAGGGCGCGATGCTCGTCGTGCTGTCGCGGCGCACCGCGGCCGCCGGACACCGCGATCTCACCGACGCGCTCGGGCAGGCCCGCGACAAGGGCCTCGTCTCGACCGCGAATTGGGTGCTGCTCGTCCTGCTGCTCGGGCTGTGCGCCGCGCTCGCGGTGTACCTGCCGCAGGTCGAGGCGCTCGGCCCCATGCGCCGCCTCGCCAACGAGTTCGTCGCGGTCTCCCGCGGCGCGCAGCACCAGATCTTCCACGATCGCTACGGCGGGCCCACCGGCGAGGTCGCGCGGGCGGCCAACGCCGCCCACGAGGCGTTGCGCGCCGCGTACCTCGCCGAGCTCGAGATCGACGAGGAGGTCGCCGAGGACACCGGCTCCACGCGACAGCGACCCAAGACGATGCGCGGCCGCAAGCTGACGCGATCGGTGCGCAAGCTCGAGGATGTCGACGCACCGTCGACCGCCCCCGATCCGGTGCCCGCGCCCGCACCCGCGCCGACCCCGAGCCCCCGCGCGCCCGAGCCCGCGGCCGCCCCGTCGACGCTGACCGTCGCAACGCCCGCGGCCCGCGTGCCGCTGCCCAAGGCGCCCGCCCGACCCGCCGCACCTGCCCCCGCGCCGCCCGCCGCCGCGCCTACTCCGGCCGCGCCCGCGCCCGCCGTCGCTCGCCGCGCGACGCCCGTCGCCGTGCCGCCGCGCGTGCCCGAGCCCGTCGCGCCGGTCGCCGCCGAGGACACCGGCGGCGACGACTCCGAGGATCGCATCCGTTACTACCGCGAGATCTTCGACGAGTTCCTGCAGGTGAAGATCGCCTGCGGCGAGAACACTGACGGCTTCACCTTCGACAAGTTCGCCAAGAAGCTGCAGAAGAACACGCAGGACATCCTCGAGAAGCACACCGACGTCCGCGACGTGCAGTTCACCGTCTACGTGAAGGACGGCAAGGCCGCGCTGAAGGCCAAGGTCATCCGCGGGACGGGAGCGTGAGCCGGTGACCCTCCTCAAGATCGCGCAGATCGGCACGCCGATCCTCCGCGAGCGCGCCCGCGAGGTGACCCGCGAGGAGCTCGAGTCCCCCGCGTTCCAGCAATTCGTCGACGACCTCGTCGAGACGATGCGCGACGCCAGCGGGGCGGGGCTCGCAGCGATCCAGGTCTACAACCCGATCCGCGTGTGCGCGATCGAGGTCGGCGACAACCCGCGCTACCCGTACAAGCCGAAGATCCCCCTGACGGTGCTGGTCAACCCGGTGCTCACGCCGCTGTCGGACGAGCGCTTCGACAACTACGAGGGCTGTCTGTCGGTCCCCGATCTGCGCGGCGTCGTGTCGCGCTACGCCGAGCTGCGGGTGCAGGCCTGGGATCGCCACGGCAACGCCATCGATCGCGAGGTCCGCGGCATCACGGCCGGCACGTTCCAGCACGAGGTCGACCACCTCGACGCGATGCTGTTCGTCGATCGCGTGACCGACCCCCGGACCCTGTGCACGTGGAAGGAATTCACGCGGCACCAGGAGCCAGCGTTCCGCGCCCGGGTCGCCGAGATCGTCGCGCGCTGGGGCAGCTAGGAGCGAGACCCCAAAGGGTCTCGCTCCTCCGTGCCCGTGCCCGTGCCCGTGCCCGTGCCCGCTCCGTGCCCGTACCCGTGTTCGCGCGGCCCCGGGCGCGGTGCTATCGTTCGCGCGCCCTCCCGTGCGCGACCGCTCCCGCAAGGCCTACGCCGTCGTCGGCTCCGCGCTGCTGCACGTCGCGCCGCTCGTGGGCGGCATGATCAGCTTCGACCCGAAGATCGAGCTCGACCTCGATCTCGAGTTCACCGAGGTCGAGCTCATCGATCCGGATCAGCTCCAGGGCGCCGCGCCGCCGCAGCCCGAGCCGACGCCGGTCGCCGCGCCGCCTTCGACCCCACCACCTACGACGACCCCGCCGCCCACGCCGGCTCCGACGCCCGAGCCGCCCAAGCCACCGCCGCCCAAGCCCGCCGAGGACCCGGCCGACCAGCACGATCTCGGCAAGCAGAGCTCGAAGGTCGATCAGCTCGGCCCGACCAACAGCACGTACTTCGTGATGCTGGTGCCGAAGAAGATCCGCAAGCTCAGCTTCGCGGACAAGGCACTGGACATCATGGCACCCCTGCCGGATTTCCAGTACCTCATCGCCGGCGGTGGCTTCGACGCGCTGCGGGACTTCGACCACATCATCGTCGCGAGCCCCGATCTCCGCGACTGGCGGCAGACCTTCCTCGCCGTCGACTACCGCGTCTCCCGCGAGGAGGTGCAGCGCGCGATCGAGCGCGCCGCCGCGGCCAACGACGAGTCGGTCGAGTGGATCGAGGAGAACGGCATCATCCGTGGCAATCCGAGGCCCCTCGACGAGGACGAGCCCGACGTCGACAACCGCTGGTTCGTCCTGCTCGAGGACAAGATCGCCGTCTACGTCCGCGACGAGTTCCTGTCCCACGTCCTCGCCGAGGAGGTCGGTGAGGACAAGACCGCGGGCAACTACGTCGCCAACCTGACCAAGCTGCGCAAGTTCGCCGCCCGCCAGCCGACGGCCGGCATGCAGATCGTGGCTAGAGATCTGCGCCAGGCGCTCAAGCGATCGAAGCTGCCGTTCCAGATCCCCGACAGCGTCGAGCTCAGCGCCGAGGCGGCCGAGGAGCCGGAGCTGCTGATCCGCGGCGAGTTCTCGAGCGTCGTCGAGGCCAAGGCCTTCGAGAAGTGGTGGAAGACCGACGTCCCAACCCGCTTCGACGAGAGCCTCCAGCTCAAGATCGCCAAGGGCATGTTCTACGACCCCGTGGAGCTGACCCGCGACGACAAGGAGATCCGGCTCTGGGCGAGATTCGAGACCCAGCAGGCCTCGCTCATCCTCGGCTTCATCGCCGAGAACTACGCCAGGTACATGAAGAAGACCCCCGAGGAGGTCGAGGCCCTGCGACGCGCGCGCAAGGAGAACTGGCTGCGGCGCAAGGGCGGGAAGCTGCCGCCCTCGGCCCTCGACGCCCCGGGCAAGGCCGACGCGCCGCCCGCCACCGGCGCGGATCCGTCCGAGCCCGCCGCGCCGCAGCCGTGACGGCGCGGCAATCCGCACGTCGGGCGCGCTGTGCCGCGGTGTGCTCTGCGAACGCCAACTTCCTCACGGGGATTCGGGCCGGCGGGTGAAGGCGCGGCGTCCGCCTGACATTCACGGAGGCTCGCGTCGAGCGCAGCCGCAATCGGGCATCGCCCAGACGTTCGCGCTACACTCACGGCTCGTGTACGCCCTTCGGGGGACTCGGGCGTACACAAACGCGGCAGACTTGCTTTCACGGGCCCCGTGCCCTGAATCTGCGAAGGACGACGACCATGGGGACTGTTGCATCCGACAAGGAAGGCGAACGCGAGGCATCCGAGAGCTCGGGCTACACCGACCTCATGGAGATCGCGAACGCGCTCGGCATCGAAGACGACGACGCGCCGACGCGCGATGAGGACGGGGGCGTCATCGATGACCTCGAGCCGATCGGTGCGGGGTACGGTGGTGCAGCGGCTGCCGCGCTGATCAGCGACGCGAGCCTCGAGGCCCCGGCGAACGCACCGAAGGTCGACGCGCCGACGATCCGACGCGAGCCGCCGCCACCGCCGGCCGGCAAGATCTCGAGCACGGCGATCCCGGCCGCGGCCGCCGAGCCGCCGCCACCGCCGGCTGACGCGCCCAAGGCCGCAGCGTCCGTCGCCGCTCCCGTCGTCGCCGCGGCCCCCAAGGCCTCCGCGTCCGTCCCGCTCCCGGTCGTCGCCGCTGCGCCCAAGGCCGCCGCGTCCACCGTCGCGCCCGTCGTCGCCGCGCCGCGGCCGGCACCACAGCCCGAGCCCGAGCAGCGCAAGGGCGGACTGATGTGGATGGCCGTCGCGGGCGTCGTCGTCCTCGGCGGTGCGTTCTGGTTCATGAACCGCGACTCGGGCAAGCAGCCCGTCGCGCAGAACGAGGTCCGCGCCGCGACGCCCGCACCGGATCCCGACGCCGAGGCGCGCGAGGCCGCCGCCCGCGAGGCGAAGGCCGCTGCCGACAAGGCCGCCGCCGACAAGGCCGCCGCCGATGCAGCGGCCGCCGCTGCCGCCGAGGCCGCTGCCGCCGAGGCCGCGCGCCTCGAGGCCGAGCGACTCGCCGCCGAGGAGGCCGCGCGCCTCGAGGCCGAGCGCCTCAAGGCCGAGGCCGAGGCGACGGTCACCGTCACGCAGAAGAAGAAGGGCGACAAGAAGCCCGCGGGCGACGAGCCGGCCGCCGAGCCCAAGTCGGAGCCCAAGCCCGAGCCGCTCACCCCCGGCGAGATCGACGAGAAGTTCCGGGCGGAGTGCGTGCTCAACCCGAACAAGCCCGGCTGCGACGAGATCCGCAAGAAGGCCCGCAACCAGACGGACCTCGACGCGACGCTCTCCGACAAGCTGACCCAGCCGCAGATCCGCGAGGGCTTCTCGTCGGTGAAGAAGGCCGCGAAGGCCTGCGGCGGTGCGCCCGGCGTGACCGTCCGAGTGAAGGTCTCGATCAACGGCAACAGCGGCAACGTGATCTCCGCCGAGGCCCTCGACGACCACGCCGGCACCCCGCTCGGCAACTGCGTGGCCGATGCGCTCAAGGGCGCCAGCTTCCCGCGGTTCACCAGCGAGCAGCAGGGGACCGTGTACCCGGTCAGCTTCTAGGGATCACCCCACCGGCAACGGCAGCGAGCTCGCCGCGAACAACTCCGGCACGCTCGCCGCCCGGACCGGCACGCTGAAGAAGTACCCCTGCCCGCGCAGGCACCCGAGGCGCAGCAGCTGATCCGCCTGCGTCCGGGCCTCGATCCCCTCGGCGATCACGTCGACGCTCAACGCCTGTGCGAGCCCGACGATCGTGCGGATCATCGCCGCCCCCTGCTCGCCGCCGTCGAGCACGTCGACGAACGCCTTGTCGATCTTGAGCCCGTCCACCGGGAAGCGGTGCAGGTACGAGAGCGACGAGTAGCCGGTACCGAAGTCGTCGACCCAGATGCGCACGCCGGTGCTGCGCAGCGTCTCGAGGATGCGGAGCACCGTCTCGGCGTTGTCCATGAGGACGCTCTCGGTGAGCTCGAGTCGCAATGACTCGGGCGGCACGCCGTTGCGCTCGAGTGCGGCCGCGATCTCCTCGAGCAGGCGCGGATCGGCGAGCTGTCGCCCCGACAGGTTCACGCTCATCGACAACGGCGGCAGGTTGGGCTCGGCGTCGCGCCAGCGCTTCAGCTGCGCGACCGCCTCGTGGATCGCCCAGCGCCCGATCGGCAGGATGAGCCCGGTCTGCTCGGCGACGGGGATGAACTCCGACGGCGCCACCAGGCCCCGACGGGGGTGCCGCCAGCGCGTGAGCGCCTCGAAGCCGGTGAGCTCGCCGGTCGCGAGATCCACGATCGGCTGGTAGTGGAGCTCGAACTCCTCGCGCTCGACCGCCTGCCGCAGCGCGACCTCGAGCCGCAGGTGCGTCAGCGCGTCGATGCGCATCTTGGTCTCGAAGACCTCGTGCCGGTCCTGACCGCGCTCCTTGGCCTTGGTCGCCGCCGCGCCGACGTCACTGATGACCTCGTCGGGATCCTCGTAGCCCCGCGCGCTCGTGGTCAGCCCGATGCTGACGGTGGCGTACACGGTCTGGCCCTCGACCTCGAACGGATCGCGCACGGCGATGCGGATGCGGTTGGCGATGTCGGTGCCCGCGTCGACGTCGTCGAGGTTCTCGAGCAGCACCGCGAACTTGTCGCCGCCGAAGCGCGCGACCACGTCGCCGGGGCGCACGCAGCCGCCGAGGCGACGGGCGAGGATCGCGAGCAGGCTGTCCGAAGCCTGGTGACCGATGCTGTCCGCCAACCAGCGGAACCGATCGACGTCGATCATCAGCACCGTGAAGGCGTAGCTCGCGTCCTGCTTGCGCAGCTCGATGGCGCGGGCGAGCCGCTCCATGAACGGCTCGCGCCGGGGCAGGTTGGTGAGCGGATCCTGGCGGCTCTCCTCGAGCAGCTTCTGCTCCCGCAGGCGGTAATCCGAGGTGTCGGTCAGCGAGCCGGCCATGCGCACCGGCCGGCCGGCCGCGTCGCGCTGCACCACGCCGCGGCTGATCACCCAGCGGTAGGTGCCGTCGCTGGCCCGCAGCCGGTGCTCGTTCTCGTGGAACGGCTTGTCCCCGCTCAGGTGGGCCTCGATGTCCGCGCGCAGGGCCGCGAGGTCGCCGGGGTGCACCCGACCGAACCACTCGTCGACGGAGTTCGAGAGGTCGTCGATGCCGTAGCCGAGCAGCTCGCGCCAGCGCCGGGAGAAGTGCATCTCGCCGCCGTCCAGCAGCCACTCCCACACGCCGTCGTTGCTGCCGCGCACGGCGAGCGCGAAGCGCTCCTGCACCTCGGCGAGCGCGCGACGCATGCGCCCGCGCTCCATCGCCGCGTGGATGCTCGCCTCGAGCAGGGGCCCCGAGATCTCCGAGCGCAGCACCACCGCGTCCGCGCCCTCGTGCGACAGGATGCTGCGTCGCGCCGTGCGCTGATCGGGCTTGGCCGTCGAGTCGAGGGCGACGATCGACACCGCGGGCAGCCTGCGGTCGCGGACCAACCGGGTCCAGATGCGTCGATCCGCGCTGACCTCGATCAGCACCGCGTCGTAGTCGCCCGCGCCCAGGGCCTGGATCGCGAGCACGTCGTCCGCCGCGTGGTCGCACTGGAACGGCGGATCGGCGACCTGCTCGAGCAGCTCGACCAACGTCGCATGCTCGCGCGAACTCTCGCCGACGAACAGCACCTTCTGCACGCCGGAGCGCGGAGCCATCGGCACGCGCGCCTGGACGAACTGGGTGGTGCGCGCCATCGACAGGGAGGTCATCTCCATCGTGGGGCGCCGGCCCACGGCCGTGTCGCCGTCGTCGTTCACGCGCCCTCCTTCGCGACCGGCGAGAACTCGTCCCAGCCGTGCCGGCGCAGATAGTTGCCCCACACGCCCTCGCACACCGCGTCGTAGCGGCAGCTGGCGCAGGCGTCCCGCTTGTGCCGGGCCGCGTCGTCGAGATCGGACCGGCGGATCTGCACGAGCTGCCCGCCGTCGCCGGTGCGGCGGGCCTCGACGCCAGCGTCGTCGAACAGGCCGTGGGCCCCGGTCGTCGGCTCGAAGTGGACGTAGCTCTCGACGTAGCCGCGGTTGAAGTCGGGCACCGCGTTCGTCGTGCACAACGGGATGTCGACCAGGAACGCGGGCGGCTGCGCCTCGGTGCGCGACTGCTCGGCGACGAACGCCGCGAAGGCCGCCGCGATCTCGGTGTAGCGGGGGAAGATGTGCTCGAAGTACGTGTTGGCGCGACCGTTGGCCTGCATCACGTTGAACACGACCTGGTCGACGCCGCGGGCCCGCAAGAAACGATAGATCTCGCCGAGGTGCGGCAGGTTGCGGTTCGTGACCACCGTCGACGTGTGCATCGCGACGCCGTAGCGCTTGAGCGTCGACACGACCTCGATGCCGGCGACCGTCTGCTCGAAGCTGCCCGGGGTCCGCGTGAGGCCCTCGTGCAGGCGCAGCTCGTGGCCGTGGATCGAGATGTAGACGCGGTTCAAACCCGCGGCGACGAGCCCCTTGGCGTAGCGCTCGTACGAGAGCGCGCGGCCGTTGGTCATGACGCTGATGACCGGGACACCGTGCCCGCGCGCCAGCTTGATCCACCGCGGCAGCGCGGGGTTCGTCGTGGGCTCGCCGGAGGTGAAGCACACCTCCTCGAGCTCGCGCGAGTTCGCGAGGATCCACTTCACGGTGTCATCCGTGGTCGCGGAGTTGGTCGCCTGACGCCCCTCGCGATCCTCCTCCATGCAGAAGACGCAGTTGTTGTTGCAGATGGTCCCCGTGAGCACGTGGACGCGCTCGCGCTTGGCACCGATGCGGTGCTCGATGCGCTCGTGTGTGCGTCCGCCGTCGGCCATCAACGCCTCACCAACTCCCGTGGCTGCCGTGCGAACCGTGGCTGCCGTGCGAACCGTGGCTGCCGTGCGAACCGTGGCTGCCGTGCGAGCCGTGGCTGCCGTGCGAACAATGGGTCGGCGCCGCCATCCCCTGTTCGCCGCGCAGCTGCGAGGGAGACTCGTCGGCGTTGGCGCGGGCGCGGGCCGAGATTTCTCGCTGCTCGGCGCCGAGCTGGCCCGCGGGCGCGCGGACGTACGTCGGAATCGCTTCGTCCGCATCGTCGGCGTCGGGGACGTCGGGTTGATCGTCGGCCATGGGCACCCCAGTCCGGCATCATACCAGGCTTACAAACGCGCACGGGCGCGGGTGATGTCCCGTCGCGACGTCGCGGGATCGCGCGCTCGGAGGTTCGCCGACCATCGGCGGGGACCTTCGCCCCGACGCCGCGGGAACGTCGTCGCGCACGGGCCGCGCCCGCGGCGCGGATGCGCTCAGGTCGGCTCGATTGCGGACACACCCGCGGGCTGCAGGAAGTGCTCGCGCGGGCGGATCGTCGTCCAGCGGTGGAGGATCGCCAGCGTCTCGTCGTCGGCGGTCGCGAGTTTCTCGAACAGGAAGTCCTGGATCCCCTTGTGCACCGCGCACATCGAGCTCTCGCGCATGCGCCCCATCATCGTGCCCAGGGTCTTGTGGTTGTGCTCGGGCTGCGTGCCGCAGAACGGCACGTACGGGCAATCCACGCAGTCCGGCTGGCCCTCGAGGTTCGACGCGATCGCCATCGCCCGGATCGTCGGGTGCGCGACGACGTCGCGGTAGCGACTGGTCCGCACGTCCCCGATCACGAACGTGGGATCGCCCATCGCCCCGAGCATGCGGCCCTCGTCGGAGCTGTAGATCGTCCCGTCGTAGTTGTACGCGAGCTGGCCGATCCCCGCGCCGCCGGGGCTGCGGATGTCGAGGAAGTTGGGATCGTCGCCGGTGAGGATCTTGGTCAGGAAGATCGCCGCGTAGCGCTCGAGGATCTCCACGCCCTGCCGGTTGAGCTCGATGATGTAGTCGACCGCGCGGCGGTAGTACGCCAGGTAGTCCTCGCGCGGGTACTCGACGATGCGCCGGGTCTTCTCGGCGAAGCCGAACGGATCCACCGGCCGCAGGAAGAGCGCCCGGCACCCGAGCGCGACGTAGGTGTCGACGACCTCGCGCCACCGCTCGAGCGTCTCCTTGGTGGTCGTGAGCAGGGCCTCGACGTGATAGAGCGTCGGGTCGAGCCCGGCCTCGCGGTAGGCGTCGTTGATGCGGGCGATCCACGGCTGCGCGGCGTCGTAGGCCGACAGCGTCGGCAGCTTGCGCTGCTTGTCGTGCAGGCCCTTGGGCCCGTCGATGCTCGTGCACAGCTGGACGCGGTGGGCGAGCAGCCACTGCAGCTTGGCCTCGTCCATCAGCGCCAGGTTGCTGACCATCGTGAACTCGAGCTGCTTGCCCAGGCCGCGATTGCGCGCCGTGGCGTACTCCACGATGTGCTGGACGACCGGGAAGTTCACCAGCGGCTCGCCGCCCTGGAACTCGATCGTCACGTGCGGGCTGGTCGTGCGCAGGATCAGATCGACCGTGCGCTCGGCGGTCTCGATCGTCATGTCGGTGTGCACCGCGTCGAGGTCGGCCCGCGAGGCGTGGCAGTACACGCAGGTCTCGTTGCAGCGCAGCGTGACGACGATGAGGTGCAGGTTGGGCCCGGAGTGGACGAAGCGCTTGCGCCGGCGGTAGGTCTCGCCGGCCCGGCGCGCGTCGTAGCCCTCGCGCACGAGGTTGCGCTCGACGAGCCGTCGGTGCAGCTCGCCCTGCCGATCGACGGTGCCGTGGACGTACGCGCGGAAGTCCTCGGGCGACAGGACGATCCACTCGCCCTCGATGCTGGTGACGACCACGCGGCCGCCGGGCAGCTCGCGGAAGCGGAAGAACGCCGGGTAGCCGCCGGTGTCGAGGCCCGCTGTCGCGCTCATGGGTCGGCTCATCGATCTGGGCCCCCCTGCTCGATGGTCAGACCCAGGGCGAAGTTCGCCAGCTCGTGGGCGACAGCGCGGCTGCGGGCGGGGCTCGAGGCGCTCACCTCCACCACGAAGTACTCGGGCGTCTCGCTGCGATCGAAGCGGGTGTTCGCCAGGTGTGCGAAGCGACCCAGCGCCGCATCGATCGCCGTGCCGGCGTAGAGCGTGCGGTGGAACTGCAGCCTCATGGCGCCTCGGGATCGCCGGCCGGCTTGGGCTTGCGGTACTTCTCTTCCCACGACTGCGCGATGCCCAGCGGATCGTCGAACGGTTCGTCCGTGAAGTCGAAGGCCTCGAGATCGTCGAGCGACGGCGGGCCCATCGCGCCGCCGAACGCCTGCATCGTCACCGACTCGATGAGCCCGCGGTTCTGTCGGGTGATCTCGCGGCGCCATGCCGAGGCCAGCAGCTCGTTGCCGAACTCGCCGACCAGCGCGCGCAGGGCCGCGGCATCCATCGGCTGCTTGCCGGTGAGGACCACGCGCAACGTGTCGCCGTCGCCCCGATCCAGCAGCACGTAGCACCGCGCGATGAAGCAGTAGGCCGCGGCGTACACCGCCGGCAGCGGGTACACGGTCGCGTCGACCGTGAGGGTCACGGAGGCGTCGCCGACGTCGGCGTCGACGCGCCCTGGGGGCATCCCGAGGAGGCTCTCGCTCATGCTGGACTCCGGCGGTAGCGTAGCAGCCACTGATTGCTGGTGTCCGGTCCGACGTCGCGGCGCTCGACCAGGACCAGGGCATCGCCTTCGATCGCGCGATGGGCCTGCGAAGCACCGTGATTGCGCAGGTGCTGCCAGGTCGCGCCGCCGCGGTGGGCCGCGCGCTGCTGACGCGGCGTGCGGGCCAGACCGAAGGGCACGTCGTCGGCGACCCACAGCTCTCCGGCGGGCCGCAGCACCCGGACCGCGTGCTCGACCACCGCGCCCGGCGAGCGTAGGTGGTTCCACGCGTGGGCGATGACGATGGCGTCGACGCTCGCATCGTCGATGCCGGGCAGGATCGCCTCGGCCTCGCCGACGACGAGCGACGCCCCGGGCAGGCGCGGGCCGAGGCGACGCAGCGCCGCGGCATCGGGGTCGACGCCGACCAGCCGCACGTCACCGCGGGCGATCGCCTCGGCCCAGAGCGTGGCCAGGCGTCCCTCGCCACAGCCGAGCTCGAGGACGTCGCCGCGGATCCCCGCCAACGCGGCACGCAGCGCCGCCTCGTCGCGCTCGAACACCGGCTCGAACACGGGCTCGAACAACCCGGTGCAGCGCCCGCGCTCTGGGCACGGCCCGCACAGCGCGGCGCGCTGCAGCTTGACGAGGTCGCGCCCGAAGTCGTCCACCGCCGGCTTGCGCGACGCGTCGAGGTAGACCTGCCCGGCGCCGTGCTTGATCCGCTCGAGATCGGCGTCGGTGAAATCGCGGGTGTCGGCGCGGTACCTCGCGAGCTTGCCGGCGTGCCGCACGAAGAGGTGCCGCGCCCGCTCGAACGGCGCGATGCCCTGGGCGAGCACGGGGCACACGCCATCGTCGTCGACGGGCGCCACGGTCTCGAGCACCCAGTCGAAGGCGTTGCTCACCGGGCCCGCCGCGGGCGGCCGCAGGTCGGCCACGCCGTGCCGCGCATGATCGACGGTGAACAGGCCGGGGCAGCCCCCGCGCAGGCGACAGTCGTCGCACACCGCGGGGTGCACATGGTTGCGATCGTCGACGGGGACGAGATCCGGCTCGCCGATCTCGACCATGGTCCAGTACGCGTGCGTGCGCAGGTCGTCGTAGGCGTCCTCGAAGCCGGGCAGGAGGCACAGCGGGAAGCCACCGTGCCGCGCCCGCCCGGGCATCCGTGTCGCCGCATACAGCAGCGCGTCGTGCACGGCCGCGGCTGCATCGGCGGTCCTCGGCACCACCACGTCGATGAGGCGCAGCGCGCCGCCCTTGGGCTCGGTCGCCGAGAACTTGAGGGTCGCATCGGGGAGCTCCGCCACGCGATCGACGAGGCCGCGCAGGTGGGCCAGGTTCTGCCGCGTCACGACGCAGTTCACCGTGAGCGCCAGGCCGCGCCCCGACAGCGCCTGCAGGGCCGCGAGCGCGGTGTCGAAGGAGGCCGCACGGACGATCCGATCGTGCACCGCCGCGTCGCCGGCATGCAGCGACATGTACACGTACGCGAGCCCGAGCTCGATCAACCGCTCGCGGACCTCGGCGTAGGCCAGCACCAGCCCGTTGGTGACGAGCCCGAACCCCATGCCGAGCTCGCCGACCAGCGCGGCCCAGCGCAGGAGTTCGGGCCGGATCGTCGGCTCACCGCCCGACAGCACGACCATGCGGTGGCCGAGCGCGTGCGCGCGCCGGATCTTGGCCTCGACCTCGGCGGCCTCGCCCTGGATCGCGCGCACGTCCTGGGTGTGACAGAACGTGCAGTGCTCGTTGCAGGCGTAGCCGACCTTGATGAGCGCCTTCACGCCGCCCCCGGCGACGCGACCGCGGCCGGCCGCCGACGCAGCGTGACGAGGTCGGGCGCGGGCCCCAGCGGCCGCGCGGCCGCATGCAGCCGCAGGAAGGCGTGCACGATCTGAGCGCCGTGGTGCGCGGTGTCGACGTCGACGACCACGTGCGCGACCCGGCCCTCGGGATCGACGAGGTAGCTGGTGCGACGCAGGCCACCGGGGGACAGGGCGCCCCAGGCCCGCGCGCGCGCGAGGTCGACGTCGGCCACCAGCGTCGCGGCGCTGCCGTGCCGCTCGGCCCACGCGCGCTGCGTCGCAGCGTCGTCGGGCGACACGATGACGATCGCGATCCCCCGCGCGTCGAGTCCGGGCACGGCGGTGCTGCACAGCTCGGCGGTGCACGCCGGCGATCCGGCCTGCGGCACGAAGCACACCGCCCGCCAGCCGGCGCCGGGCACCGGCGTGGGCGCGGGCGCTCCCAGCATGCCGAAGCGATCATCGAGGACCACCTGCGGATCGATGACGCGCGCCCCGGGCACCGGCACGAACTCGGCGTCGCCGTGCCCCGCCGGGTACTCGCGCCATGGCCCCTCGCAGATCGGCTCGAACCGACACGCCGCGCACTGCTCGAAGCGGACCTTGCCGCGCGCCACACGATCGGCCGCGTAGTCGGGCACGACATAGCCGTCGTAGACGATCTCGGTCGGCGGGATGTGGAGCTCGGCGACCTCGCGCTCGTGGCCGGCCATCATGCAGAAGGGCAGCGCCTCGGCCATGCGCGAGACGCCGGCGACGCGACCGACGTCGAGCGCGGCGTGGACGTGCGCGGCGATGTCGGTCATGCGCGGCACGACGCCGCGGAAGTACGTCGCGGCGTGCCCGGTCGGATGCGGGAACGCGAGCTGGTACTGCGCGACGCCGAGCTCGACCAGCCGCTTCGCCAACGCGGGGAGGTGCCGCGCGTTCTGCTTGGTGATGACGGTGTTGCTGACCACGCGCACGCCGAGCGCGACCATGTGCTCGATCGCCGCGACGATCTGCACGAAGGATCCGGGCGCGCGGGTCAGGCCGTCGTGGAGCTTGGCGACGTGGCCGTGGATCGACGGCGCGAACTCGTTGGCGCCCGCGGCCACCGTGCGCTCGCAGAACTCGCGGTACGCGAACATGCGGCCGTTGGTCTGGATCTGGATGCGGTCGTAGCCCAGGCGCTTGGCCGCGCGCACCAGGTGGAAGAAGTCGGGACGAATCGACACCTCGGCCCCGGTGAACACCACATCCTCGCAGGTGGCCCGGCTCGCCCGCAGCTCGGCGACGCACTCCGCGGTGGTGCGGTCACCGGTGAAGAGATGATCACCGATGACACAGAACACGCAGTTGCTGTTGCACGTCGTCCCGGTCTTGAGGTCTGCACGGCGACGCATGGGCAACCCGCCAAGGGGGCAGTCCAAGCGTAGGGAAATTCTCGGGCGCCCGCCACCGCCCGGGCCGTGCGACGATGCGTCGGCGTGCCCGCCCTCC
>LNFB01000222.1 GCA_001464385.1 Deltaproteobacteria bacterium Ga0077550
TTGCTGCATGTGAGAAGTCCTACCGCTCCAGAAGCGATCGAATGGTGATCATGGAGCTGACGCGGCGTAGGGAGAATGATGAAGCGCTTGTCGCCTGTTCTCTTCGGCGCGACCCTTGGCACCGCCCTCGGCTGTACGAACGAGGACCCAGACTGCGATCCGGTCGAACGCGAACGGCCTCATCCGACGCGTCGCCCGAGCCGGCGTCCGCACCTCACCCCTGCGGTGTCGGGTTGATCTTCCCCGTCCCCGAGCCGCCGAGGTACGCGTAGCTGTCGTACTCGTCGTAGCCCACCACCACCACCGAGAAGCCCGCGTCGGATTCCAGCGTGTGGACGCCGTCGGCGACGACGATGCGGGCGACCTCGAACTCACCGTTGTCGATGTCGTAGAACTCGGCGTTGGCGATGGGATCGCCGTCGAGCTCGACCGCCGCGCCGGCGGTGCGGGTGATGACGAGGACGTCGGTGGTCCACTCGCTGGGGACGAGGACGACGTAGCGGGGCAGGAACTGCTCGGTCGGGCTGAGCTGCACCATGGCGGGGTCACCGGTGCCCGAGCCCGGCGGGTTGTCGGCGCCGCACATGTAGTTCATCACCGCGATCGGGCGATCGGCGTGGACGACGAAGTCACCCGGCTGCTGGGCGGTGCCGCCGACGTAGAACTCGAGGGTCTCGCCGGCGTTCAGCTCGGCGGGCGAGTCGGGGAGACCCGTGACATCCGGGTCGGCGCTGAGGACGATCGTCGTGTTGTCCTCGCTGGCGTGGATCTGCCACAGCGAGGTCTCGGGCCCGCCGGCCGAGCGCACCGGTACGCGCGAGGCCGCGAAGTCCTGGCCCCACAGCCGCACGCCGCTCAGCTGCTCCTCGAGGTGATCGCAGGCGGTGACGTTGGCCGGGATGTTGGCGCACTCGTGGGCGGTGAACACCGCGATCGGGTGGTCGGCCTCGATGCGCGTGCCCGACAACGACACGTTCGCGGCGGTGACCATGATCTCGGCGATGTCGCCCTCGTCGAGGGAGATCTCGAAGGGCATGCCGGCCGTGCCCGCCGGGACGCCCGCGCCCGCGGCCGTGTTCGCCGTGGGGGTCACCTCGATGTCGGTGCCGTCCTGCACCGCGGCGATCGTGATGTAGCCGAGGCCGCCCTGACCGCCGCCCCAGTGCGGCACGTAGGCCAGCGTGTCGAGCGACGTCGCGGGGTAGAGCATCGACGCGTCCGAGGTGAACGAGGTCTGGCTGAGCGGGCTGAACTGGTAGGCGATGATCGGCAGATCCGAGGTCACGCGGTACGTGCCGCCCTCGAGCACGCCGCTGCCCTGGTGGTGGTGATCGGGCAGCGTGAACGTGAACAGGCCCAGGGGCGGCACCGCCTCGGGACCAGCGATCTCCTCCCACACTCCGCCGATCTTCTGCTCGACGACGACGTTCGCGTTGCCCGACAGCTGCACGTTGGAGATCGCGATCGCGTACTGGTCCTGCTCGGAGGAGTCGTACTGATCGAGGTCGACCGCATAGAACACGCAGCCGACGGTGGTCTCGCCGTCGTTCGCCTGGCTGCAGTCCTCGGGGATGATCGGCCCCTCGTTGCCCATGCCGAGATCGGCGGGCTCGGGCGGGACCGTGTCGAACAGCACGGGTAGCATCGTGTCGCCGCCGTTGTCGTTCGTCGTGCTCGAGTCCGCCGACGTCGGGCCGCTCGCCATCGTCGTCATGCCGACGGTCGCGTCGCCGGTGGTCCCGGCGCCCGTCGAGGCACCGCTCGGATCGATGATGCTGGTGCTGCCGTCGTTCGTGCTCGTCGTCGACGACGTGCACGCGAGCGGCACCACCAGACCGGCCAACAAACCGAATCTCGTCCCAAGTCTCGTCCCCATGTAAATGCCCCCCGACATGTCCATCGCGCGAGTGTACATGGTGCAGTTCCCGCGAGGCTTCGCGGTCCGCCGACGCTCGAGCGGCGCGCCCCGCGATAGGGTCTTCCCCTCGGCTTTCGGCCGTGGACACCCGCGAAGATCCCTCGTCCGCGCCCAGGCGCCGCGCAACGATGGCGGCCCACCATCGTCTGGTCCACGATTGTCCTACGCGCTCGAGCGCGAGCCCTGAACGCCAGCGCTTGACGATCCGGTGCGGTGCGTCGACGCTCGGCGCATGTCCACGCGCGCACGACCCGTCGCTCCGGGGCTCGTCCGATGAGCGACGGCTCCGATCTCCTCGGCACGCGCCCCCCGGGGCGCACGCACGTGACGCTGCTGCGCGATGGCGGCGCCCACACCGTGCGCGCCGGGACCCTGCTCGGGGACGTGCTCCCGGCGGAGGTCGGCGGTGAGCCTGTCGTCGCGGGCCTCGTCGATCAACGCCCCGCCTCCCTGGTCGCGCCGCTGTGGTCGGACGCGAGCATCGCCCCGCTGACGACCGGGCACTGGGAGGGCGCGCGGATCTATCGCCGCAGCGTGGCGCTGCTCCTGCTCGAGGCCGCGGCGCGCTCGCACCCCGAACTCGAGCTCCGCGTCGGTCACTCGTTCGGCTACGCGCAATCCATCGAGGTCCGCGGGCCCGTCGCCTCGCGCACGGCGCTCGCGGCCGAGCTCAACGCGCAGATGGTCGCGCTGGTCGACGCCGACCTGCCGCTGGTCGAGCCGTGGTGGACGGTCGAGCAGGCCCGCGCGCACTTCGAGCGCAACGGCTGGGGCGACGCGGCGACCCTGCTGCGCACCCGACGACGCGCGGCGGTGCCGTTGGTGTCGTACGGCCAGGTGTTCGCGCCGCGGTTCGGTCCGATGGTGTCGCGCACCCGCGCGCTCTCGGAGTTCGCCCTGGTCGCCGAGGACGAGGGGCTGCTGCTCGTGCACGGCGTCATGGATCCGACCCCGAAGCCGCGGCGGCGCGAGGCCGGTCCACCCGACGCCGAGGACACCTCGAGCGCGGCACTGTTCGCCCGCTCGTCGGAGGCGATGCTGGTGCCGCACCTGCGCTGGCTCGACGCCCTCGGGACGACCAACGTCGGCGAGCTCAACCGCGCGTGCATCGACGGCGACGTCTCGCAGCTCATCCACGTCGCCGAGGGCTACCAGGAGAAGCGCATCGGCCAGATCGCGGATGCGATCGCGGCCGCACGCGATCGCGTGCGCGTGGTCTGCATCGCCGGACCGTCCGCGTCGGGCAAGTCGACGTTCATCCGGCGCCTGCGCGTGCAGCTCCAGGTCGACGGCCTCACGCCGCGGGGGATCTCGCTCGACGACTACTACGCCGATCGGGACGCGATGCCGAGGGACGAGCACGGCGACTACGACTTCGAGGCGTTCGAGGCGCTGCGGCGCGACCTGCTGCAGAGCCACCTGCTGCGCCTGCTCGACGGCGAGACCGTCCGGACCGCGCGCTACGACTTCAAGACCGGCATCAGTCGCCCCGACGGCGGCGACGAGCTGACCCTGGCCGCGGGTGACGTGCTGGTGGTCGAGGGCATCCATGGCCTCAACCCCGCGCTGCTGCCCGGGCTCGCCGACGACCGGCTGTTCCGGGTGTTCGTGTGCCCGCTCGTGCAGCTCCCGTTGGATCGGCTCACCCACGTGCACGCGTCGGACCTGCGGCTGCTGCGTCGGATCGTCCGCGATCGCCACGGCCGCAACACGAGCGCCGCGGACACCATCCTGCGCTGGCCGTCGGTCCGCAACGGCGAGCGTCGCCACATCTTCCCGTATCAGCACCACGCCGACGAGGTCTTCGACTCTTCGCTCGTCTACGAGGCCTGCGTGCTTCGAGTGTTCGCCGAGCGGTACCTGCTCGAGGTCGGCGCCGATCACCCGGCCTACCCGACCGCCGATCGCCTGCTCGCCCTGCTCGAGCAGTTCGTCAGCATCTACCCCGACCACGTGCCGCCGACCTCGCTGGTGCGCGAGTTCATCGGTGGCAGCGGGTTCGAGTACTGACGACCGTCAGGCGTCGACGGAGGCCTTCGGTGCGGCGGCGTGCAGCCGGCGGGGCCGCGTCGCCACGCCGTCCCGCGGGGCGCCGAGGCGCGATCGCAGCTCGGCGACGTCGAGCTCGAGCAGCGCATCGTAGTCGTCGTGCCCCGCGAACAGCGACGGGACGCGCTTGGCCGAGGCTCGCCACGCGCGGACGGTGCGGACCGGCGCGATCACGAGGCCGAGCGCGGCGAGGCCGACCACCAGCGCGCTGACGTAGGCCCCGAGCCCGGAGAGCCCGCGACGCAGCTCCCACGCCGAGATCTCGGCCTCGCCGACCATGTCGGTGCCGTAGCCGGTGACGACGTGGTGGAGGTCGTGCCGCATGATCGCGCGGCGGCGCGACGGCGGGTTCGGCAGCCAGAACGACACGCCGAGGATCGTGATCTTCGAGCGCGGCTCGTCGTAGCCGGCGAGCGTGAAGCCGTTCTCGCGCAGGTAGGCGTCGCGCCCGTCGCGGACCCGGCACGTGGGAGGGATCGGTCGATCGAGCGGCGCCTCCACGGAGAGCCCGATGCTACACCGCGCTCACCGCTGGTGGTACCGCAGCACGCGGGTGCGTCCGCCCGCGGCCGTGGATTCGCAGTCGAAGCCGCGCAGCGCCAGCCGCCGGCTCAGCTCGCTGCCGCGGTGCCGTCCCGGGTCGACGATCACCACGTCGGCGCCGGCGTGGGTGTGCGCGTCGAGGAACCTCGCCAGCTGCTCGGGGTGCTCACGCTCGTAGAGCACGTCGCTGCCGATCACGAGGTCGAAGCGGCCGAGCGTGGGGTTGGACTCGCACCAGCTGATGTCGCGGAACGGCAGCGGGTCGAGCTGGTTGAGCGCGAGGTTGCGCAGCAGGAACCGCTCGCCCAGCGGATGGATGTCGCTCACGGTGACGTCGAGCGCACGCCGGTGGGCGACGATGCCGGCGAGCGCGAGCCCGCAGCCGATCTCGAGCACGCGACGGCCGTCGGGGGCGATCGTCGCCATCGCCTCGGCGAGCACGATGCCGGCGGGCCACAGCTGGCCGAAGAACGACCACGCGCACTCTGGGATCCCGCGGGCCTCGGCGAGGCCGTCGGGATCGCTGTACTGCGTGCGATCGAGCAGGGACTCGATGCGATAGTCGAGGGCCCCGACGTGCACCGTCTGTTGCTTGACCTGGTAGCCGGACATCCGCGCGGGGCGATCCGGCGGCGAAGCGGGCGAGGCACCCGGGTCGAGCGGCGAACCCTCGGACGGTCGCACGGCGATCCGATCGCCGCAAGGCGCTCGCGCTGGCACCGCGCGCCCCGTATGATCCCAGCTGTGGCCGGGCGCGTGAACTTCGGACGACTCGCGGCGTTCGGCGTCGTGATGGGCATCGTGCACGGCGTCGCGTGCACCGCGTCGCCGTTCGCGTGCGACGACAGCTCCGCGTGCGCGGGCAACGGCGAGCAGGGCACGTGCGAGGCGACCGGATGGTGTTCGTTCCCCGACGCGGGCTGCGAGTCGGGCGCGCGCTACGGCGAGCACACCGGCGACGGGCTCGCGGGCGAATGCGTCGCCGTCGGCGGGACCAGCACGGGCACCGGCGATCCGACGCTCGCGACGCTCGCGACGCAGGACTGGACCTCCGCGATCGAGACCTCGAGCGAGGTCGGCCCGACGTCGCTCGACGGCAGCAGCAGCGGCCCCACCGATCCGACCGGCGATCCGACCGCGTCGGCGGTCTGCGGCGACGGGGCGATCCAGGACGACGAGCTGTGCGACGACGGCAACGCGGCCGACGGCGACGGCTGCAGCGCGCAGTGTGTGCCCTCGGGCACCGTCACCTGGGAGCTCACCCTCGCGGCGGGCCATGGCCACGCCCTCGATCTCTTCGCGAACGGCGAGGTCGCGGTCGGCATCGTCGCCGACGGCATGAACGGCCCGTCGACCCCGGAGGTGTGGCGGGTCAGCGCCGCGGGTGAGCCCGTCTGGACCTGGGGCGCGGCGCCGATGGGGTGGGACGGCGTCGCGACGTGGGGCCTGGACGTCGCGGCGATCGACGGCGCCGAGCACGTCGCGGTCGCGACCCAGGGCAGCGGCGCCGACGGCAGCGTTGGGGTCACCGCGCTGCTCGACGCCGACGGGAACGCCGAGTGGACGGCCGACACGGTGAACGTCATCTTCTTCGGCGCGTACCTCCAGCCCACGGGCCAGGTGATCGTCGCCGGCCGGGGCGACGACGCCAGCGGCGTCACGCTGCAGTTCGACCCCGACGGCGGCGTGCCGATCGCCACCGTGGGCGAGCCCTTCGCGCCCGACGACGGTTTCGCCTTCGATGTCGTCGCGGACGGCGACGCGATCTACACCACCGGGCAGCGCGGCGCGTCGGGCAACGAGTCCGCGTTCCTCAACGCCGCGGTCGGTGACGTGTCGGTGCGCAGCGAGTTCGTCCTGGGTGAGCACAACGAGGGCCTCGCGGTCGCCCTCGATCCCCGTCGGGCGCGGCGCTTGGGCGGTTGGATCGGCACGGTGACGGCGCAGGGCATCGAGCTGCCGGCGACGATCGTGACGGACGCCTTCTCGGCGAACCTCCACGGCGTCGCCGTGGATCCGAGCGGCGCGGCGATCGCCGTCGGCTGGGACTCGGCCGCGGGCACGCGCGACGCGTACGTGGTGAAGGTCGCGCCCGACGGGCAGCGGATCTGGAGCACCCGCTTCGAGACCGCGGCGGGTGACGACGATCTGCGCGACGTCGTGGTCGCGCCCGACGGGGCGCTCACGATCGTCGGCACGCGCCTGGCCGACGACGGTGTGCCGTCGGCGTGGCTCGCCCGGCTCGTGCCGTAGCGGCGCAGGCGGCCGGGTTCACGGCGCGGGACGGAGCGCGCGGCGCAGCACGCAGCGCTCGGGGTCGACCGCGATGCCGCGGCGATATCCGTCGAGCACGCGGCGCGACTGCTCGGCGAGCGCGCGGCGGATCTCGCGGCGCATGCCCTTGATGCGCGGGACCTTCATCGTGTCGTAGCCCGTCGTCTGGTGGCGGAGCCAGGCGATCACCGCGGCCTCGGCCCGGCGCTCGATGGGGATCCGCTGCGTGCGCGCGACCGTGCCGCTGCCGACCGGAACCGCGTGGGCGGTGACGGCCTGCGCCATCGCCTCACCGAGCGCGCGGTGGACCGGCGCGAAGTCGAGGAACGCGACGACGGCGGCGAGGAAGTCCTCGGCGTAGACGGACTGCGCGGCCTCGCGGCGGCGTCGACCGGACGCGAGTCGCTCGGCCCACTTCGGGTCGGCGCGCTCGACCTCGAGCTCGGCGCGGATCGCCTCGATGGTCGCCGCGGGCGCCCAGAGTCCGCGCGAGAACATCTTGCGCCCCCGCTTCTCGCGGACGGTCCACGTCGGGCCCGCCGCCTTCACGCGACGGGTCAGGCCCGCGTCGCCGGGGGGCAGCAGCGCCCAGTGGCTCGGCACCACGAGCACCTCGCCCGCGGCGGTCTTCGGACGATCGGGGGCAGGGCCGACGAACAACTCGCGGGTGCGATCGGGCACGGCCGTCATGTAGTCGATCGCGCGCGCGGGCTCAAGCGGGGATCGTCGAGCGCCGTTCGTCGCCGGCACGCAGGTGGACGATCGACGATCGCATGCCCTAAGCTCGCGCACCCGATCATGCAGCGCCTGCTCGTCGCCTTTTCCCTCATGCCGGCGCCCGTGCTCATGCTGACGCCCGTGCTCGTGCTGACGCCCGTGCTCGCCGCGTGCGACTCGGGGCCGACGCCGCCGGTGCCGACCGATGTCGCGGCGCCCCCGGCCGACGCGATCGTCACGCCGTCGGGTCTCGCGTCGAAGGCGCTCGTCGTCGGCACCGGCACCGTGCACCCCAAGGTGTCGAGCTCGGTGACCGTGCACTACTCGGGGTGGACGACCGACGGCAAGATGTTCGACAGCTCGGTGCGGCGCGGTGAGCCGACGTCCTTCGGCCTCACGGAGGTCATCCCGGGCTGGACCGAGGGCCTGCAGCTGATGGTCGTGGGCGAGACCCGCCGGCTGTGGATCCCCGAGGAGCTGGCGTACCGCGGCAAGAGCGGTCGACCGCAGGGGATGCTGGTGTTCGACGTCGAGCTGCTCGCGATCGAGTGATCCGACGGGCGTCCGCTGCGCCGTACCGTTCTGACCCGCGTGGCTGGGACGCGGGCCGCACGTGCGAGTTTTCCGCGTGTCCCTCCCGCGGGGTTCGGCATACTGGGGTCATGTCCACGCTCCGTCGCCTGTGCATCGCTGCGCTCGTCCTCGCCGCCTGTGACGACGGCGGAGGTGAGGACTGTCCCCGCGTCGGACAGCTCGCGGCCCAGCCGGAGCCCGCCGCCCACGAGACCGGTGGGCACGATGCGGAGTGCGAAGTCGAGACCGAATTCGGGCCGCCCACCGGTGCGATCTGCCCCGCCGGTTCGACGCTGACCTACGAGAGCTTCGCGAAGCCCTTCATGGAGACGTACTGCACGAGCTGCCACGCGTCGACGCTCACGGGGGACGCGCGTCAGGGCGCGCCGCTGTACCACGACTTCGATTCGAAGGACGGCATCCTCGCGGTCGCCGATCACGTCGACTACAAGGCCGCATCTGGGCCGGATGCGACCAACGAGCTGATGCCGATCGGCTCGGGGCCGACGCCGACGCTCGCGGAGCGGCAGCAGCTCGGCGAGTGGCTGGCCTGCGAGCTCGCGGCGATGCAGTGAGGGGACGGGTACGGGCGGGTACGGGTACGGGCACGGGCACGGGCACGGAGCAGGGTTCGGGAGAACGCTGCGCGTTCTTCCGCACCCTGCTGCCATGATATGCTTCCCCTCCCGACTCCATGGCGACGTGCTCGAAGTGCAATTTCGTGATGGACGCGATGCGGCCGGCGCCGACGCGATGTCCGCGATGTGGCACGCCGGTCGGTGCGAGTCGAGGTGTCGGGGGTCCGCCCTCGGTCGATCTCGATGACCTCGGCGTCGGCGCGCCGCCGGCGTTCGCCGGCGAGGGGCAGCCGCACGTCAGCTCCGCGGGCTCGACCCTGTTCGGCATGTTGCCCGACGATTCCCTCGAGGCGCCGGTGATGCGGGCCGAGCGATCGGACTCGGGCGGCATCAGCCTCGGCGAGCTCGACGACAACTTCGGCGAGCTCGATCTGCCGATGCCCGGGCCCGATGGATCGGTCGAGCTCGATCTGCCGATGTCGAGCCGCGCGACGCCGGCCCCGTTCGCGGCGCCGTCGGTCCGCGGTGCACCACCGGCGCCACCGCGCCCCCCGGCGCCGCGCGCCCCCGGTCCGACCGCCGCGGTCCCGTCGCCTCCGCCGGGCGCCCGCCCGCCCGCACCGCCGCGCCCCGGTCCGCCGGGCACGACCGCAGCGGTGCCGGCCGCCGGTACGCGTGGTGCTCCCGTGCCGCCGCCGCGCCCGACTCCCGCGCCGGTGCATCCGCGACCCGCGGTCGGCACCGTCCCCGTGCCGCCGATCGCGGTGCCCGCGACCGATCTGCCGACGCCGGTGCATCGCTCGACCGCGATGACGTTCAAGGTCCCGACCGTCGATCTGCCGACGCCGGCGCGGCCGTCGTCGTCGGGATTCCGCGCCCCCGAGCCGCCGCCGTTCCAGGGCGGTGGTTCGACCGGGAGCACGCCGCTGGTGACCTCGGCGGATCACGGGATGATCTCGATCGGCGATCTCGATCTGCCGTCGCCGGTCGAGCAGAACCTTCCGACGCCGGCCGGCATGACGAACCTGCCGACGCCGGTCGGATCGAACCTGCCGATGCCGGCGGGGATGACCAATCTGCTCGCGCCGATCGACGTCGATCTGCCGACGCCCTCGGCCGCGGGTCTGTTGACGCCCGCGTCGCTCGACGTCGAGCCGGCGCACATCCTGCCCGTGCCGGCGGATCAGGCCCTGGCGCCGGCGGATCAGGCCCTGGTGCCCGCGGGCGCGCGCCGTCCCGGGGCCGGCCCCGGCGAGGACGCGGCGCCGCAGCCCTTCGGCCTCGATCCGGCGCTGGCCCGTCGCTCCCCGGCGCCGCGCGACGTCTCCGTCGGTGGCGCGCGTCGTCCCCTGCTGCTCGCGGGCGGTGGCATCGCGCTGCTCGCCGCGATCGGCGGTGGCGCGTGGGCGATGGGTGTGTTCGATCCGCCGCCGGATGTGCCGGTCACGATCACCAAGCGCGGCGACCGCAAGACCGAGGGCAAGGCGGCTGCACCGCCGTCGGTCGCGGTCGAGCGATCGGCCGAGGTGATGGGCCTGCTCGCCGCCGACACGCCGGCGTCCTATGTCGCCGCGATCGCGGCCGCCGAGAAGACGGGCGATCAGGTCGGGCAGGCCGAGGCCGCGCTGTGCATGCACCTGCGCTACGGGCCCGACGCGCTGCGGCAGGGCCAGGCGACCACGTGGCTGCAGCCGTACGCGACGCAGGCCGAGCCCTTCGTGCGCCGCGTCGTCGGCCTCGCGCAGCTCGGCGCGGGCGCCCTCGCACCGGCCGAGGCCGCGCTCACCGACGACACCCCGCGCACGCGGCTGTATCGCGGCTGGCTCCGACTCGCGCAGGGACGTGCCGCCGACGCGCTGAGCGAGGCGGACACCGTGCTCGCCGCGGCGCCGAACGAGCTCTCGGCGATCGCGCTGCGTCACGAGGCGCGCGCCGTGGCCAAGGACGCCGACGCCGAGATCTCGGCGGTCGAGGCGTCGCTCGTCGCCCACCCCGGTCACCCGGGGCTCAGCGCGACCGCGGTGCGCGTGGCGATCGCGGCCGGTCAGCTCCGCAAGGCGCGGACGTGGCTCGATGGTCTCGGGCCCAGCCCCGAGGCGGGCAACGGCTTCGAGGCGATGCGACTGCGCCTGCGCGCGCAGCTCGAGGAGGCGGCCGGCTCGGCGGCCAAGGCGGCGCGGCACTACGAGGCGGCGGCGGTGCTCGTCGCGAGCGATCGGAGCCTGGGCATCGCCCGCGTGCGCGCGCTCGCCAACGCGGGGCGCCTGGGCGAGGCGGCCTCGGCGATCGCGAAGCTCGTCGCGGCCAAGCCCGACGACGTCGACGGTGCGCTGCTGCAGATCGAGGTGCTGCTCGAGGCCGGTGAGGGTGACAAGGCGCTCGAGCGGGTCACGGCGGTCGAGAAGCAGTGGCCCGGGCGCGCCGACACGGCGGTGATGCTCGGCCGCGTGCACGCGATGCGACTGCAGACGCTCGAGGCCCGCACCGCGTTCGCTTCGGCGCTCGCGCGGGATTCTGCGAACGTGGTCGCGAGCATCCACGAGGCCCAGCTGTTGGTGCGGCTCGATCAGCTCGGCGATGCGCTCGCGGTGTTGGACACGGCGCGCAAGCGGGCCGCCGACGCCGGCGCGCGCACGAAGGAGGCCGAGGTCCTGCGGGCCAAGGCCGAGATCCTGGCCAAGGCGGGGCAGCAGACCGCGGCCCTCGCCGCGCTCGATCAGGCCCTGGCGGCGACGCCGACGGACAACGCCGCGCTGCTCGGCCGCGGGCTCATGCGCATCGAGGCCGGCCAGGCCGACGCGGGCAAGGCCGATCTGCTCGCCGTGTACGAGCGCACCGGCGCGTTCGTCGGGCTCACCGCGCCGCTGGGCCGGATCTTCGTCCGCGAAGGGGCGATCGACAAGCTCGAGGCGCTCGTGGGTGACGGGCTCGAGGATCCCGACGCGGACACCGAGACACTGATCGTCGGCGCGCGGCTGCGGCTGGCGCAGGGCGACACCGACGGGGCGAAGGCGGCGCTGGCGAAGGTGCTCGCGATCACGCCGAACGATTGGGAGGCGCACCTGCTGTTGGCGCAGGCGCTGATGGACGCGAAGGAGTACGCCGAGGCGCTGGCGCAGATCGATCGCTCGATGCCGTCGAGCCCGAGCGCCGAGAAGCACCTGCTGCGCGGGAAGATCCTCGAGTACAACTCGCGGCACGTCGAGGCCCAGCCCGAGTATTTCAAGGCGCTGCAGATCGATCCGACGCTGGTCGAGGCGCAGTTCCTCTACGGTCGGCTGCTGGTGCGGTTTGGCGAGCCCAAGATGGCGGCCGATCAGCTGTTGGGCGTCACGGCGGCGACGGATCGATTCCCCGAGGCGTTCGTCGAACTCGGGCGCGCGCAGCGGGATATCGGCGAGGGCAGCAACGCGATCGCGACGCTCACGCGGGCGATCGAGCTCGATCCGACGCTGCTCGAGGCGCAGTACCTCCGGGGGCGGGCGTACTTCGAGACCAACGCGATGGCGAAGGCCGCGGACTCGCTGGCGGCGGCCGCGGTGGAGTCGTCGGCGAGCGAGGACTGGTACCCCGATGCGCTGTTGTTCCTCGGTCGGGCCCGCGCGAAGGAAGGCAAGCGCAAGGAGGCGCGGGCGGCGTTCGAGACGTTTCTGAAGGTCGCGGAGGAGAAGGACCCGGGGCGGGCGGAGGCGGCTCGGCAGGTCGCGGAGCTGAAGTGAAGTTCGGGCACGGGCAGGGGCACGGGCACGGCGCGTAGCCCTTTGGAAGAACGCTTTGCGTTCTTCCAAACGCTACGCGAGCTGCACGTCAGTATCGTACTCCCGCGTCACTTCCTTGCGCTCGGGGTCGACCATGAACACGCGGGCCTTGCCGGTCTGGCCGTCGAACTCGGTCAGCAGCCAGATCTCGACCGACCAGTTGTCGGTGTTGGCGAGGCACGGTGGCGCCCAGCCGATGACGACCGCGCCGCCGAGGCCGTCGGTGCGGCGCGACGCCGCGGCGCGCTGGTAGTTCGGCGTGCGGGTCACCGTCTTCACCGCCAGATCCGCGACCGCGCCGCCGACCTGCTTGCGCCACGAGCTGAGGAAGCGGAAGTCCTCGACCTTCGTCGTGCCGGCGCGGAGCACCGCGACGTAGGACTCGCTGGCATCGATCTCGCCGTAGTCGGGGAGATCGAACTCGGGATACAGATTGGTCTCGGTGATCTCGTCGTCGCGATCCTCGACGACGGCGCGCACGCGCTCCTCGTCGCGGCGGTCATACGACGCGAGCACGCGCAGCAGGTGGAACTGGCTCGGGAGCTGGTGATCCCAGTCGAGGATCGCGCACACCGACGAGAACGACTTGGTGCCGAAGGCCGAGAGCGCGGGCACGGTGGCGGCGAGCTCGGTGAGCGCGGCCGCGTCGGGCGCGTGGCCCTGATCGACGATGCGGGGGTGGACCTTCAGCGCGTGGGTGATCGCGTGGCGGACCAATGCGATGTCGTCTTGCCGATCTTCGCCCGTGCTCACGTGCCGGTGGCCTTTCTGGCGTCGCCCGAGGCGACCGCGGTGCGCACCGCGTCGACGAGCGCGGCGATGCGCGCGTGTCGGAGCTTGAGACTCGCGGGGTGCACGATGAGGCGGCTGGTCACGTCCATGACGGTCTCGACCTCGACGAGTCCATTTTGCCGGAGGGTCTCGCCGCTCTCCACCAGATCGACGATCTGATCGGCGAGCCCGGTGATCGCGCCCAGCTCGACCGACCCGAACAGCTCGATGATCTCGGGGTCGATGCCGCGGCCGTGGTAGTGGCGGCGGGCGAGTCGCGGGTACTTGGTCGCCACGCGCAGGGTCATGCCGCGGTGCAGGCGCGCCGGCCGGTCCCGCGACTCGGCGACCGCGAGGCGGCACGCGCCGATGCCGAGGTCGACCGGCTCGTAGAGGTCGCGGCCCTGCTCCTCGAGGGTGTCGCGCCCGGCGATGCCGACGTCGGCGACCCCGTGCTCGACGTACGTCGGCACGTCGACCGGCTTGACCAGCAGCACCCGGTTGCCGTCCGGCAGCTCGACGAGCAGCCGGCGGTCGTCGCTGTCGACGAGGGCCCGCGTGTCGATCCCCGCGCGCCCGAGCAACCGCGCCGCGGCGCCGAGGATCCGGCCCTTGGGGAGCGCGAAGGTGACTCCGTCGACCACGGGGGAGGGCAGCGTATCACGCACGGCCGGGGGCCGCGAGCGACCCGGGGCCTCCCCGAGGCGTGCGATGGCGCGCGGAGCGTGGGGACGGGCTCACTGGCCGTTGTCGTGGCAGCCCCAGATCTCCATGCGCAGGTGCCAGTCCCAGTCCGAGTTCAAGTTGGTGCCGTGGCGATGGACCTCCCAGTAGGCGCCCTGCGTCAGCGACAGGTGCATGTCCTCGGGGATGATCTGTGAGGCGTTGAACAGCTGATCGTCGCCGTCGAGGCCGAGCACGCCCGGCAGCAGGTTGCTGACGACACCGACGGCGTCGAAGATCCATCCGCTGTCGCCCGCGACACCGCCCGCCTGCATCGCCGCGTCGCCGATCGCATCGAACAGTCCGTTGTAGGTCGCCGGATCCTCGGACTCGATGCAGTTGTACGTCAGCGCGAGGTTGCCCTTCGGCGCCGACAGGTCTTGTTGACCCCACACCACGCCTTCGCCGAGGGCGAAGTCGTGGCCGTCGCCCTCGTCGAGCGCCGGGGTGATCGGGGTGAGCCGTAGCTCGGAGGACTCCGAGCCCTCCGCCGCGATCACGCAGTAGATCTCGTCGTTGAGGAAGTCGTCGTCCTCCTCTGGGACGTCGATGCGAGCGACGCGGATGCGCAGGCGCGGGTTCTCGCACGGCTGCTGCATGCCGCCGTGCTGGACCCCGGGCTCGGCGGCCAGTCGCGCGGCGTCGGCGTGCTCGATCGCGGGGCGGGGCTCGGGGTTGGCCACGCGGTACGTCGCGGGGTCTTCGATCCCAACCCGCGCGAGCTGGCGACGAAGCGCTCCGGCGGCGTTGGGGTGCGCGTCGAATGCGGCGCGCACGGCAGCGACGAACGGGTGCTCGTCGTCCGCGGGTGCATCGAGGGCCGCGATGACAACGCGCAGGCCGGGCCCACCCTCCTCGACGATGGCGGCGATCTTCGCCAGCGCCTCCTCGGGGGGCACGTAGCCCATCTGGATGTCGTCGAGCGCATCGGCGTGCATGTCGATCACCGGAGGGATCAACGCGCCCTCGCACGACGGCGCGGATGTGCACGGCACACACTCGCCGCAGTCCTCCGGACAGCTGTTGCAGGTCTCGTCCTCTGCGCATGTCAGATCGCCGCAGGGATCGGGTTCGCCCGTCGTGGGCTCCGCGGTCGTTCCCGACGGACCCGTCGAGTCCGCCGAGTCGGAGACCCCGCCGCACTCGCACTCGCCGAGGCCCGTACCCTCGGCATTGCACGCCTGCACGCCGTCGCCACCGCCCGGGCACGCGCAGCTGCTCTGCGCCCCGGGCACGCACACCATCGGGTCGCCCGTGTCCTCCCCCGTGGTCGGCGTCGTCGTCGTGAACGTGGTGTCGTCGCCGCGTTCGCCGTCACCTCCGGCGCAGGCGGTGAGCAGGGCAACTGAGGCGATCAGGGACAAGCGATGGGCGTGCATGGGAACTTTCCTGGCTCGGGCGGAACATCACCCGGGGGGAGTGGCGGTCCTTCGACCCCGCATGGGCGGCGGTCTTCCGAACGACGGCGTTCACCGTGGTTCGGAGGATCTCACCATGGTACCGGTGGATCGGCCGCGGTCGCAGCGCAGGTGTGCTCCAGGTCGCAGGTGCCCGTAGCACCCCGCTGCTAGCCTGTTCGGATGTTCTTATCCACCCTTCGACGGGGCGTGCCCGCGTTGCTCGCGGTCACCGGTTGCGTCTTCACCAGCGGCGGTTCCAACGGATCCGGGGGGTCCGACGGCGCGGACACGAGCGGGACCGCGGGTACGACGGACGACCCCGGCCCCGCGACGGCCGCGAGCGGGCACAGCGGCGGCGCCGACGAGACCGGTGGCGCGATGCAGTGCTACGGGGACACCACGGCGGGCTGCACGTCGCTGTCGTGGGCGACGATCGTCGGGATCATCGACACGATTTACCTGTTCCAGAACAGCTACTACGGCTACTCGAAGGCGGAGGCGCTCGCGCTCGCCGAGCAGCTCTACGACGAGGGCGTGGTCGCCGGCGAGTGGCTGCGGGTCGTGACGCTGCAGGATCTCGGTGACGGTCGCTGGCGCGCGCACGTGGCCGTGGCGGCGCCCGACGGCCACCCCGATCCGTCGGTGGCCACAGACGCGTTCACGGTCGCGCTCGACGGTGGCGAGGCCGTCGCGCCCGCCGCAGCGTACGTGCTCGGCGATGCCGACCCCGGCGAGGTGCACCTCGAGCTCTCGGTCGTGATCGACGACTCCGGATCGATCGCGGACTGCGACGCGAACTTCGTCATGGCCGGGGTCAGTCACCTGTTCGAGACCATCCCCCCGGTGTACGACGCGTCGCTGGTGAAATTCGCCACCGACGTCTACATGGCCCAGGCGCGCACGTCCGACGCCGACGCGCTCGCGAACGCCATGCGGACCTACTGCACCGATCGCGGATCGACCTCGCTGTGGGACGCCATCGCGATGGGCCTCGACGATCTCCCCGACTCCGACGGCATGCGTGCGGTGATCGTGTTCACCGACGGCCTCGACAACGACTCCACGACGACGCTCGACGAGGTCGTCGACGCGGCCAAGGCCGGCGGCGTGCCTGTGTTCGTGCTCGGCCTCGGGCTCGCCGACATGTTCGCCCTGTCGACGCTCGCGATCGACACCGGCGGTGCGCTCGTCTACATCCCGTCGGGCGAGCAGGGACTCACCGCCTTCGAGCTCGTCACCGGCTTCGTCTCGGACAGCTACATCGTCGAGTTCGAGGCGCCGTCGGGGTTCGACTCGGTCCGCATCGGGGCGACGCTCGCCGGCGGCGAGGCGGTCTCGGACGCCGCGGGGCCGCCCGGCTGAGGGGCAGTGGAGCCGATCCCACTCGCAAGGTGCGCGGGTGTTCCACCTGGTGCGACGGGGTCGTGGCCTCTGCCGCCAAGCTTCTCGGAATTGCTGGGCACGGAACGGGGCGTTACGCTCGCGCGGCGCATGCCCGCTGCCAAGAAACCCAATCGCACCGCGAGCGCGGCCGTCGCTGCCAGCCCCAGCCTGCCCACGCTCCTGCGAGCGCTGGTCGCAGAGAAGAAGCTGCGCCCGCGGAGCGCCGCCGTCGAAGGACTAGCGGCGGTCCAGGCGGTGGTCGCGAAGGACTGCGCGCCGGATGCCATGGCGTTCTTCGGCTTCCTCGCAACGCATCGCTTCGCGAGTCTGGGGCTGTGGCGGATCGCCAAGCCCAAGGACATGCTGGCGAAGCCCCGGGCCGGCGCACCGTTCGATGCAACGGCCTCGGTCGCTGCGGCGACCGGCACGATCTACCTGGGCAAGGACGGCAGCGGGAGTCAGTTCTTCCTGCTCCGCGCGCGGGCCCTCTCGGAGGTGTTCATCCACGATCCGGGAGCGGGACAACTCGCGCTCCTGGCGACCTCGTTGGCCGCGTTCGTCGAACTCAACCTGCTGATCGACCGGTGGGATCAATTTTGCGAGGGGCAGGACGTGGACCCCGATCCGGACGCCATGGACGAGATCGATTCGACGCTCCCGGGCTTCGCCGCGCTCCGTGGCCAGGCCAAGGCGCTGCGAGGCCGCCTCGATCTGGGCTCGGGCAGCGACTACGACGAGACCGTGGAGGCCCTGGCCAAGGCCAAGCTGCGGGCAAAGAGCGCGTCGGAGGTGGTGGCGAAGTACAAGGCCGCGAAGCGACGCGGCCTCGCCAAGCCGTAGGCCGCCTTCGCGGGGACCGGTCGCACGCCCGGTCCCTCACCAGCGCACGGGACCGTGGCGGTCGGTGAACATCCACCGCCTGCGCTCCGCGAGCTTCATGTTGCTGATCAGGTCGATCGGGCGCTGGCCGCCATACCCGAGCTCGACGAGGTGGCCGGCGAACATGCCGGCGAGCACGCGCTGGCCGTCGGTCGAGACGTCGAGCGACAGGCACGTGCTACCGAGGTGCACATAGCCCGTCGTCGTGCCTGCGGCGTCGACGTGCCAGAGGTAGCCGTTGCGATCGCCGAGGATCCACCCCTCGTCGCGGGCCGCCATCGCGGACACCCAGTGGACGCCGGTGAGGATCACCGAGTCGTCGTCGCCGTTGCCGGCGAAGTGGGCGTCGATCGACGCCAGCGCGTGCTGCACGACGCCGCTGCGGGCGAAGTGGCACGAGGCGAGCGCGACCAGGCCGCGCGCGTCGTGGAAGCACGCCGCGTTGGGATACTCGGACACCGGGTTGATCGTGAGCGTCTTGGCGTCGGCGCCGTCGCGGCGCATTACCACGTGCAGGCTGTCCTGATCCCCGAAGGCGAGGTGGCGGCCGTCGGCGGAGAGCGCCGCGTGGGCGTAGCTCAGGCCCGCGTCCCAGCGATCGTCGTTGCCGGCGCCCTCGGCCACGCGGGCGCCCGTCGGCCACAGCAGCGCTGCGTCCTTGTCGCGGTAGCAGACGAAGATCCCCGTCGTGGTGACCAGCAGCACGCGCTCGTCGGGCCACACCGTCACCGACTCGAGCCCGAGCCGACCGATCGCGATCGTGCGGTCGCCGAGCGCCGCGGCCTCGTACACCGGCTTGTAGTGGGTCGGCAGGCGGAACGCCACGGGGGGCGCGTCCCAGCCGTCGCTGACGTCGATCCGATCGGCGTGGACGCGGGCGAAGTAGCGGCGATCGGGCGAGCGGCCGATGTCGAGGACGCCGGGCAGCGGGTGCACGCCAGCGTCGTCGACGACGTAGCACGCGGGGTCCTGGTGGGCCTGGCCCACGCGCACCGCGATGCGGCCGTCATCGTCGAGGTAGAACGCTCGAGCGATCGCAGGGCCGATCGTGCGCTCGGCGAATGGCTCCCACGCGGGGCGGAATCGTCGGCGTGCCTCGGCGTGCTCGCCGTTCGCCGACAGTCGCGCGACCTCGTCGAGCACGGGCTGCCACAGATCGCCGCGGGTGTCCTTCGGCTCCGGGCCCGGATCCTGCTCGGCGTAGATCCGGTCGAGGAATCGGTTGATGCCGTGCATGTAGTCGCGGCCCTCGCGGTTCCACCGCGCCTCGGCCTCCGCGAGGCTCGGCACCGCGTCGACGCGGGCGGCCTTCTTCTTCGCGGCGGCCTTCTTCTTCGCGGGGGTCTTCTTCTTCGCGGGGGTCTTCTTCTTCGCGGAGGTCTTCTTCTTCGCGCGGCTCCCCGCCTTCGTCGTCGACGCCATGTCGCCGGAGCATGCCACGTACGCGCGATCCGTCCGAGGCGTGCAACGCCCCGGGGTCCGGGCCGACGGGGGGTCCTGCGGCCGATAGCAGCGCCGCCGGAGCACATCCCATGACCCTCGAGAAACTCCCCGCATGCCTCGCCATTCTCCTGTTGTCCGCTTGCCGCACCATCGACGCGCCCGTGCAGGACGGCGAGTCCGAGGGTGATGAGGGATCCTCCGGGACCACCGGAGCCATGTCCGAGACCGAGGGCCCGGGCACCTCGAGCAGCGCCACCTCGAGCGCGGGCACGATGGCGAGCACCGACGCGACCACCGACGCCGCGACCACGGACGACGGGAGCAGCGCAGACGACACCTCCGGCGTCGATCCCGACGACACCGGCACCGATCCCACCACGACGTCGGACGGGACGAGCGGCCCCGACACCGCCTCGGACAGCACCGGCGCGGTCGAGCCGACGCCGTGCATGGACAGCTGCGTGGCGCTGCCGGGCGGCGAGTGGCAGGGTCCAGTTGCCCTGTCCATCGACGACGCTGGGGATCCCGCACCGGGCTGTTCGGACGCGTGGGGCAGCGCGGTCGACGAGCTGTTCAGCGGTTTGGTCGCCCCGCCGGCGCAGTGCGAGTGCAGCTGCGGCGACGCCGAGGACGTCACCTGCTCGCCGACGCTGACGCTCAATCGCAAGGCGAACAACGGTGTTGCCTGCGGAGCCGCGGCGACCCTCGACTCGTACCAGCTCTCGCCCGGCTGCAACCCGATCAACGAGACCGACCAGGACACCCGCTGGGACCTCGTGGTCCCAGGCCCGCAAGGTGGCAGCTGTGATCCGATCGGCGAGGCGATGATCGACCCGCCGAGCTTCAACACCCGCTACACGATGTGCGGCGAGAGCTCGCCGGCCGTGGGCGAGTGCAACGGCGGTCAGACCTGCGTCGCCGACACGGATGCGCCGCTGTGCGTCTGGGCCGAGGGCGACGTGGAGTGCCCCGGCGACGGCTTCGGCGTGAAGCACCTCGTGTTCAGCCCCGAGGTCGAGGACAACCGGAGCTGCACCGCCTGCACATGCGGCGAGCCCGAAGGGAGCTGCGTGACCTCGGGCGTCGACCTCTACACCTGGGAGGACAACAACTGCATGCCCGAGCTGTTCAGCCTCCCGACCGACATGCCTGCCATCGGCTGCGTCACGAGCGACTTCGCGGTCTTCGATGCCTCGTACCCCGTCGCGGCCATTCCGACTCCGCAGACCAGCTGCGAGGCGGGCACGTCCAGCGCGAGCGGTGACGTGACCACGCAGGGACCCGTCACCGTGTGCTGCAACGGGTGAGGCCGCGTCACCCGCCCGGGCGCCGGCCTCGGCTGGCGCCCGCCGGGACCAGCGTCGGCGTGTCCCCGTCGAACCCGCGCAGCTCGAATTGCGCGGTGCCGTCGTAGAGCCCCACGGTGAGCCGGTCCGCGCCCTCGAGCACGAGATCCTCGTGGGCGGTCCGCAGCTTGGCGCGGTGCATCACCACGCCGTCGGCGCGGCGGATCACGAAGATCGCGTCGGGCTCCGCGGTGAATCCGTAGCCGCTGATGATGTAGCGATCGAGCACCAAGAAGCGGTTGTTCGACACCCGCGGCTTGGTGCGCCAGAGCAGCTTCCCGGTGCGGGTGTCGACCGCGAGCAGGGCCGAGCACTTGCCCCCGGCCTCCTTCGAGTAGCTCTGGCACGCCTCGTTGAAGTAGGCGGTGCCGTCGACGACGCGGAGATCCTGGACCTCGAGTCGATCCTTGCGCGACAGGTACTCGCCGAGCTCGAGGGTGTAGATCGGCTGGCAATCGCGGAACCCGCGGACGACGAAGCGGCAGTTGTTCGGGCTGCCGAGGGTGCACGAACTCGCTCCGTACGGATCTCGGTACAGCGCGACGTCGACGTCACCGTCACGCTCGAGCAGGAACAGCTCGGTGGTGTCGAGCGACAGGGGGATGAACCCGGGCACCGACGGACCGACCCACACCCGTGACTCGCCGCGACTCAGTGCGCCCTCGGTGTGGGCGCGCAGCCGGCCGCGGAAGCCGGGGTCCTTGGCGACGTCGGGCGGCGCGTGCACGACGAGATCGCCGACGTGCCGCTCGAGCGGGGCCACGTCGCGCTCGCATCGACCCTCACCCGAGGGTGCGATCGTCACCGGCTCGGGAGCCAGCGTCGGCGCGACGGCAGGGGCGATCGGGGTGACCGCGGGAGGCGGCGCAGCGGCAACAGGCGCGAGCGGGGCCGCGTTCGGGCGACAGGCCATGGCCGAGAGCGCGGCGATGGCGAGGGAGGTCGCACGCAGGGTCGTGCGGGTGTGGGCCGTGGCGAGGCGACGCATGCGCGGCGCAGCCTACCAGTCCCGGACGAGCCTCCCGCGATCCGGACCACGCGGCCGCAACTCGGGCGACGGCGCGCATCCGCGACGTCGCCCCGGCGGGCTCACTTCACGGCCTTCTTCACGGCCTTCACGGCCTCCTTGGCCGCCTGCTTCACGCCCTCGACGGCGCCCTGCGCTTCGCCGGTGAGCTCGTCGGCCGCGCCCTCGCGCTCGAGCTCCGTGTTGCCGGTGAGCGCGCCCGCGGCCCGCTTGATCCTGCCCTTGGTCTTGTTCGCGATCTCGCCCATGTCGTTTCGTCTCCGTTTCGAGGGCCCGCGAGAGTGCGGGCCGGTCGCCTGCGGAGCTGCACCGCGCATGCCAGGGGTCGCGTCGGTGCGCCGCGTCGTGGACCAAGCCCGGGCGTGCGGCGGATCGGCCGATGCGCGCGCGCGATCCGGCTCGATCGTGCGGGCGCGCTCCGCCGCCCCCACGGCGCGGCTGCGTGCGAGCGCGGCGATCCACGGCGATCCACGGCGTGTGCGTTGGCACGACGGTTGAAGAATCCCCGGGTCAGAGGCGGGCGAATGGATCCCAGACACATGAGCACCAACGCGACGGCGCGGCGCATGGACATCGCGAAGGTGTCGGTGTTGTTCGAGAGCAACGAGCACGCGACGCGGGCCAGCGATGCGCTGCTCGAGCGCGGCGTCCTCGGCGACGCCGACGAGCTCACGCTGCGGCGCGCCAAGCCGTGGGGGGATCGCCTCGTGCCGGAGCCCTCGAAACACCGCGTCGGCGTCGTCGCGGCGGCGGCGGTCCTGGGCGTGTCCTGTGTCGTGCTGATGCTCGGCGCCGCCGAGGGGCTCGACGCGCGCGGCTTCGTGACCGCCCTCCTGCTCGGGTTGGGCTGGGGCGCGCTGTACGGGGTGCTGGTCGGGGCGATGTCCGGGTCCACCGCGCCGAGCGCGTTCTTCGAGCAGTTCGATCCGCCCGATGGCCCCGAGCGCGGGCGGGTCGAGGTCGCCTCGGCGTCGCACGACGTGCTGGCCAAGGCCCGTCGCCACCTGCTGTGCTGTACGGGGGCGATCGCCGAGCGGCGGCGCTGACGGGCCACCGCGCACGACCGGTCGGACGCCCGTGCGGCGATGGTGGTCCCGCCGACTCGCCCCCGGTTGAAAACCCGGCTCGGGCCCTGCGCGGCCGCGTTCGGGTCATTTCGCGGGCCCGCCGCCGCGCGTCCGCCGATTGCCAGCGCGGAAAATCTCCCGCACTCTGAAGGAAGCTGCAGCGTCGGGCCATTGCGACTCGGGGCTGCGTGTGGTCACCGCCTCCAGGCGGCGATCCAGCGGCCGTGAAGAGGAGAATCCCCGTGCGAACGTATCGTATCGTTGCCTGCGTATTGATCTCGGCGCCGCTGCTCGCCTGTGCGGGCAACACCCCCGCGGTCGCGGAGATCTCGTCGGCCACGAACGCCGATGCGACGGCCGAGGGGACGGGACCCGGACCCGAGACGGGCGATCCCGGCACGGGCACGGCGACCACCGGCCAGGTCGGCACGACGACGGCCTCCCCCGAGTCGAGCGGCGACGACGATGGCGGCAACCCGTTCAAGTTCGACGTGCACGGCGTCAACGAGGTCGGCGAGTGCGAGGAGTCGGAGGCGGGCGTCTACTGCCGCGAGGGCCGTGCGGTCGAGTGCGATGGCCTGGGCAACACGGTGTCCAGCACCCTGTGCACGCCGAACATCTGCCTGTCGGGCACGGGCTGCGTCGAGTGTCTCGACGGTCAGTACCACTGCCAGGGCCCGCGGGTGATGACGTGCGACGCCAACGCGAACCCGCCGCACTGGAACGAGATCGAGACCTGCGATCCGGCGGGCGGTTACGGCTGTGACCAAGAGCAGGGCGCGTGCGTGGCCCTGCAGCCGATCGGCGAGCTGGTGCCCACCGGCCAGTACTTCCAGTACGCCGACTTCCACATCGGCGCGAGCGCCTTCACGGGCGGCTACGACGTCGACAGCTTCGGCGACTTCATCTACGTCAGCAGCTTCAACTTCGGCCAGGGCGTCGACGTCTACCAGGTCGAGGGCATCGACTCCGACGAGGACGGCGAGTTCGAGCCCAACCAGCACCCGGACAACCCCGACGACACCGGCCCCATCGAGGAGCGGACCATCGTCTTCGTCGAGTCGATTCCCAACGTGCTGACCTACGGCAGCACCACGGAGATCCTCGCCCTCGAGGATCGGATGTTCGTCGGTGGCACCTCGATCACCGAGTACATCTTCGGCGGCGCCTCGAGCCCGCTCACGACCGCGCCGGCGTGGCTCAGCACCTTCGCGCAGGTCGGCTACGACGACATCAACGGGGTCTGGTACGCCTCGAACGAGGGCGACCGCCGCGTGTTCCAGTACGACGCCGACACCCAGGCGTGGGGCATCGCGTTCCGGTTCCCGGCGCTCGCCGGCGACCACATGGACGGCCTCGAGGTCGTCACCGATCCCAACACCGGCACGCCGTACGTCTATGTCTCCGACATGACGAGCGACTACATCGGCCAGTACCGCCTCGACGCCGAGCTCGGCTGGGTGCAGGAGAACATGTTCCAGTACGCCGGGACCGCCGGCTCGCTGGTCGAGGGCATGGGCTTCGGCGCCTTCAACCACTTCTGGGCGACCGGCGGCGACTCGCTGTACGAGGTCGGCGGCGGCGATCTCACGACGTACATCGAGCCCGCGCCGACCGGCTGATCGTGCGTCCGCTCGATCGTCTGCCCCCGCGCCGCTTCGAGACGAAGCGGCTCTGCCTGCGTGCCCTCGAGCCCGAGGACGCGCAGCTCGTGTTCGATCTGTACGCGTCGGACCCGGTCGCCACGCGCCACATGTCGTTCCCGTGCACGGGGCGCGTCGAGGACACGCGGGCGTTCGTCGAGGGGTCGGCGGCGTACGGCCGCGGCGAGGCCTCCGACGTCGAGGCCTACACGTGGATCTTCGAGCTCCGGGACACCGGCGAGCCGATCGGCTCGGGCGGCTTCGGTCCCAAGGACGACTTCGCCCTCGCGGGCGGCTACATCCTCGCGACCCGCTACTGGGGCCGCGGCTACGCCACCGAGGCGTGGACGTGCCTCGTCGACTGGGCCCGGGCGCAGCCGGGCGTGTTCCGCATCGAGGCCACGCACGACGTCGACAACCCCGCGTCGGGTCGCGTCCTCGCGAAGTCCGGCATGACACGTGAGGGTGTGCTCGCGAACTGGACGATCTACCCCAACGTCAGCGCGGCGCCGCGCGACGCCGTGATGTACGCATGGGCGCGCCGGTGAGCGAGGCCGCGTCGATTCCGGAGCTGCGCCGGGTGTCGAGCGACGACGGCACGCGCCTGGCGTGGCGCGAGCGCGGCGAAGGGCCGCCCTTGGTGCTGTGCAACGGCATCACCACCAGCGAGTTCTTCTGGCGCCGCGTGCTGCCGCGGTGGCAGCAGCGTCGCCGCGTGATCACGTGGGACTACAAGGGCCACGGCGCATCGGCGCCGGCGCGCACGACCGCGGGCACGAGCATCGAGGCGATGGCCGACGATCTGCGCCGGGTGATGGACGCCGCAGGGATCGAGCGCGCGCCCGTCGTCGGCTTCTCGTTGGGGAGCCAGGTGGCGTTCGAGGCTTGTCGTCTGCATGGCGATCGCTTCAGCGCGGTGGTGTCGTTGCTCGGCCCCGCAGGTCGCGTGTTCGACACCGCGTTGCCGCCGATCGGCGGACCGATGGCGCAGCGGCTGCTGACGTCGCTGTCGCAGTCGGGCGTCGGCGCGGCCATGTTCGGCCTCGGCTCGTTGATGCGCGCGCCGGGGGCCGCGGTGCTGGTGCGCGCGATGGGCTTGACGGGGCACGTCCCCGATCGCGACATCACGGCGTTCAAACAGCACTTCGCCGCGATGCACCACCCGACCGTCGCGTCGATCGCCCGGGCGGCCGGCGAGCACGACGCCCGCGATCTGTTGCCGGGGTTGACGATGCCGCTGCTGATCATCGCGGGGGATCGCGATCGCTTCGCGCCCGCGGCGACCGTGGGGGTGCCGCTCGCGGCGCTGCAGCCGAGGGCGGAGCTGGTGCGACTGACCGAGGGGACGCACACGGCGCTGTTCGAACAGCCGATGGATGTGGCGCTGGCGATCGAGGGGTTTCTGGTTCGGCACGGCGTGTGAGGGGGCGATCGACCGTCGAATACGGATCAGCATGGGCCGCTCGGGTCCGTGATACGCTGCCCGGTGATGTCGAACGGCTCGCGGCGCCGCATCGCGGTAGGGATGATCGTGCTGGTCGCGTGCGCCACGACCGACGACGGAGCTGGTGAGACCGGTGGCACGAGTGGGTCGAGTGGACAGGGCAGCACCGGTCCCGCTCCGACCAGCAGCGCCACCGTTGCGGGGACCGACACCACCGGGAGCGAGTCGAGCACGGAACCGTCGGCAGACAGCAGCGGCGGCGCGGACAGCAGCAGTACCGGCGCGCCGAGCTGCCCCGACGTCGAGTTCTCGTACAACGTCGCGTACGACCCCCGCCCGGGGAACACCTGCGACGCGGTGCTCGGCAGCACCAACACCTGCGCGGTGACGCAGGTCGACTGCGGCATCTCCTGGGGCTGCAACGGGGCGTTCGAGAACCTGCTCCCGCCGGGGCCGATCGACGCCGCGGGCACCTACGTCGGCGAGGCGATGTTCATGGGCACGCCGGTGCAGTGCACGGTGACGTTCACGACGGAACCGCATGGATTCGAGTTCGCCTGTGCGGGGCGCGGGATCTCGTGCACGGGTGGGGGATTCTAGCAGGGGCCCCCGGAGCGGCGTGAGCCGCTCGGGCGCACTCGCGTCGTCTACTGCTCGCGACCATGATGCGAACGACCGTGGGATTCGGGCTCGCGTTGGCCGGATGCGGCTCGCGCGTGCCCATCGGCGAGGCCGTCGAGAGCAGCGGCGCTGCGGTGACCACCGATCTCACCGGCGTGGGGGGTGATGTTTCCCAGGGCGACGACGGCGATCCGGTGGCGGACGACGGCGGGCACGCGTTCGATGACTTCGCCGGACAGCCGCCGCCCACCGGAGCGTGCGACGAGGAGCATCCGTGCCTGCTCGACATCCTCGTGGTCGTCGACAACTCGGGGGAGATGGCGGCGGCCCAGGCCGCGCTGGTGCGGGGCTTGATCCCGTTGGTGCGGCGGCTCGAGACCCACGTGGCCGACGCGGAGGATCCGGTCGACGTGCAGATGATGTTCACGACGACGGACATGGGCGATCCGGCGTGCGCGCCATTCAATCCTGTGGGTTACGTGCCGGCGATGGGCGCCCCGACGGCGACCGGGTGCAACCTGCGGATCAACGACTTCATTGGGCTGGGGAGCAGCCCGGAGGTCCATCCCGACGTGTGCACGCAGACGTGCTTCGCGGACGTCGTGCCCACCGATCCCTTCGTCGCGTTCTACGGCGACGCCTCGAACAACGTCGGCGACGGCCCGTCCGTCGACATCGACGGCGACGGAGCGGTCGACTCCGTGGTCGCGCAGGCGGTGGCGTGTCTCGCCCCGCAGGGGATCAACGGCTGCGGCTACGAGTCGCCGCTCGGGGCCATGATGCGCGCGCTGGATCCGGCCGCGACGTGGAACGCCGGCGAGCGGCCGTTCCTGCGCGAGGGCAGTCGCGTGGTGATCGTGTTGCTGACGACCGAGATCGATTGCTCGACGGAGGACCCGAGCGTGCTGGATGACCCGGCGCTCTGGGAGATCAACCCGAATGGCGGTTTCCCGCAGCGGTCGAGCGCCGCGTGCTGGAACGCGGCGATGAGCTGCGGCGAGACGGACGGGGCCGGCAATTACGTCGACTGTGCGCTGCGTGACGCGCCGCTGGTGCCGGCGTCGAGGTACGTCGAGTTCCTCGTGGACGAACTCAGCGTGCTCGAGGGGCGCGAGGTCGCGATGGTCGCGATCACGGGCGTCCCAGAGGTCACGGCGCGCAGCGAGACGCCGCCGTTCGAGCCGACCGACGGCGGTCTCGTGCGCCTCGCGATCCACGATTTTCGCGAGGGCCTGCCGCCGACGGGCGATATGCTGCCGGGCGAAGCCGAGGACGGTGTGACACCGCAGGAGCTGCAGTGGAGGTACGGGATCGGGGCGGGGTGCGTGCGCGTGGACGGTGAGGATGGGGTGCGGGGGCTGCCGAACCCGCGGATCCACGAGGTGTGTGGATCGTTGGATGGGGAGGGCGAGGTGCGGTGCTGCGTGGAATCGATCTGTGATCCGATCGCGCGGCTTGACTGCATCGACGGGTGGGTCGCGCGCTAGGACGGCGCGCTGGGGGCGGGGAAGGTCTCGGCGAGTGCGTGCAGCAGCAGCTCGAACTTAGGGAGCTCTGGATAGGCCGCTTTTGCCTGCGTAAGCAGGCCTCGGCATTCGTCCGCAAGGCTCGCCGCGCCGGTCGTGTCGCCGAGATCTCGCTCGACGCTCGCCGCGTAGAAGAGTGACACCGCGAGATCGCTCAGTGTCTGCGGTAAGTCGCCGAGAGCCCTGTGTAGCTGACGCGCGAGCTCGAGCCCTTCGCGAAGGGCGTCGCGTGCTGGCTTGAGGTTGCCTAAGTCGCGTTCGAGCTTGCCCAAGTTTTCGAGGGAGACGGATAGGTCGCGAAGGGCCTGTGGCGAGTCGCCGAGAGCCCGTCGTAGCTGTTGCGCGAGTTCGAGGCTTTCGCGGAACGCGTCGCGTGCAGGCTCGAGGTTGCCGAGGTCACGTTCGATGTTACCGAGGTTGTCGAGGGAGACGGACAGGTCGCGGAGCGCCTGCGGCGAATCGCCGAGAGCCCGTCGGACCTGTCGCACCAGCGCGAGGCTCTCGCGGAATACGTCGCGTGCGGACTCAAGGTTGCCCAGCCCGCGTTCGAGGCTGCCCAAGTTGTCGAGGGCGATGGAGAGGTCGCGGAGTGCCTGAGGAGAGTCGTCGAAGGCGAGCTGCCTCTGTCGCGCGAGTTCCAGGCTCTCGCGAAAGGCGTCGCGTGCGGGCTCAAGGTTGCCGAGTTCGCGTTCGAGGTTGCCGCAGTTGTTGAGGGAGATGGATAGGTCACTCAGGGCCTGGAGTGAATCGCCGAGAACCCGGCGTAGCTGGCGTCGGAGTTCGAGGCTTTCGCGGAACGCGTCGCGCGCAGGCTCAATGTTGCCGAGTTCGCGTTCGAGGTTGCCGATGTCGTCGAGGGAGAGGGAGAGTTCACGGAGGGCCCGGGGGGAATCGCCGAGCGTTCGACGTAGCTGGCGTCGGAGGTCGAGGCTTTCGCGGAGTGCCTCGCGCGCGGGCTCGAGGTTGCCAAGGTCGCATTCGAGCTTGCCGAGGCGGGCGAGCGAGATGGAGAGGTCGCGGACGGCCTGGGGTGAATCGCCTAGACCCCACCGCAACTGCCGCGCGAGTTCGAGGCCTTCGCGGAAGGCATCGCGTGCGGGTTCAAGGTTGCCGAGTTCGCATTCGATCCTGCCGAGGTTGTCGAGGGAGATGGAGAGGTCACGGAGGGCCTGGGGGGAATCGCCGAGAGTCCGCCGGAGCTGGCGCCGGAGTTCGAGACTCTCGAGGAGGGCGTCGCGCGCGGACTCAAGGTTGCCGAGGTTTTCCAGGGACAGGGAGAGGTCGCGGAGGGCCTGTGGCGAGTCACCGAAAACTCGCCGTAGATGGCGCCGGAGCTCGAGGCTTTCGCGGAAGGCGTAGAGTGCGGGCTCGACGTTCCCAAGTTCGTGTTCGATCTCGCCGACGTTGTCGAGTGATATGGAGAGGCCCCGGAGGGCCTCTGGCGAATCGCCGAGAGCCCGGCGTACCTGACGTCGGAGTTCGAGGCTTTCGCGGAAGGCGTCGCGTGCAGCCCCGAGGTTGCCGAGGTCGCTCTCAAGGGTGCCGAGGTTGTCGAGTGATATGGAGAGGTTTCGTAGGACTTCAGGCGCGTCGCCGAGGTCGCGTCGGAGCTGTCGCGCGATCTCGACGCTCCCGAACAAAGCCTCGCGGGCATGTTCCAACTCGCCAAGCTCCCGATGCGCCCGTCCGAGACATCCCAGTGCAGCCGATCCACAGACGGGCCGGGCGCTGACCGAACTGCCTCCACCAATCTCGCACGTTCGGCTGATCCCCCCGAGCCCCAATCGACGCCGAGATCCGCGGCAATCACCCGCAGCGTCTCCCACGCGATCCGAAACGCATCCGCCGGAGCACCGCGCTCGAGTGCCGCCTCGGCTGCCGCGACTCCGTCGGCAATCGCGATGCCGCGACCGCCACTCGTCGCGTAGAGCCGAGCCCACTCTTGTTCGATGCTGCTCGGCGTGGTGGACACCACGAGTGGCTCGCGTTCGACCACACGCCGCGTACCTCCAGCTGCCCCCTCGTCACCCTCACGCGCGGGCAACACCCCCGTGTAACTCCGCACTGCCCACAGATCCGGCGCAAGATCCCCAACCCCCTCGCGCATCCCCGCCGGCAACACGAACACCAGCGGCACCGCCAACTCCCGCTCCAGCAACAACCGATGCTGGTTCAGCTGCGCCAGCAGTCGCACGCGCGCGTGGTCCCACGCCTCTTCGCCCGAGTGACCCGTCAGATCCACCCATACCCCGCCGCAGCCCGGGCCCTGCGCCTTCAGCAGCGTCGCGGCGAGGCCGTCGATCTCCTCCACCGTCGTCGGCACCACGCCCACGATCTTCCGCGTCCGCAGCCGCGCGCTGTCCTCCGCCAACCGGCGCAGTGCCGTGGAGACGCGCGAGCCGACCGCGAACACGAACGACAACGCGAAGCCGTCGGGCCACTCGACGTGCGGTCGCAGCGCGACCCACGCGATCTCGGCCGCCTCTTCAGCCGGATCCGGTGCCACGCTCGAGCTCCGTGCGCAGCAGGGGGTGCGGCGCGTACCAGTCCTCGCCGTTGCGGTACTGCAGGATGCGCTTGCCCTGCTGCAACCGGGCGAACTCGGGCAGGGCGTCGATCGACGGGAGCTCCGCCTGGTGGCTGTGGGCCACGCGCTCGAGCCACCCGCGATCGTCGTCGGCCAATGGCAACATGTCGCTGCGTACCGCGTTCTCGGCGTGCGCGATCACATCGTCCGTCAGCGGAACGCCGGTAGTCAGCGCGTTCGTGATCGCCAACCGGATCATCCGGAGGAAGTCCCGGAGGTCACCCCCGGAGCTCAGCGCCAAGCGCTCGAGCTGGTCCCGCGCGAAGAACTCGTCGTGCTTCTCGTAACGACGGTCGATCATGCTGACCATCTTCGAGATCCCGAAGCGTGATGGCTCCGGCAGACAGCCCGGCTCCGGGCACTTCTCGAACACGTGGATGCTGGGCAGTGAGTAGATCCGACCGCCCGCATACAGCGAGCCCAGCGCCCCGGCGATCGCCGACAAGTACGGAGGCACCGTGTACACGATCGTGAGGCCGGTGAAGCGCAGCTTGTCCGCGTTGGCGCTGAACACCGTCTCGGCGCTCTTGAACACCTCACGGACCTGTGCAGAGTCGCCGACGCCGCGCAGCTGCTCCAGCGAGTCGATGATCAGCACGACCTTCTTCGCGGGATCATTTCGGGCGGCGCGGACGTGCGAGACCACCTCCAACGCGAACTTTCTCGCCTCCCGGACCAGCTCTTCGATGTGTCCGCGGGTCCGCTCCTGCAGTTGGCTCTTGAAGGTCGGGTTGTCCTTGATCGCCGCCTTCAGCTCGAGCGCACCCAAGGGCACGGTCACCTCGTCGAAGCGAACTCTGGACGTGAGGAATTGCCGCGCACGGGTGAAGAAGCTCTCCGTCGTCGGGTTCTCGCCGCCGAAGCGCTGGGTGAACTTCTCCGACAGTGCTCCGAGCACGGTGATGAGCACGTCCGAGACCTCGATGCGGTCCGACAGCGGCAGGTAGTCGCTCATGTCGGCGTAGAACACCTCGCAGCTGTAGCTGTCGAGCAGCTTCGTCAGTCGCATGAGCTCGGTGGTCTTTCCGGTGCCGCGTCCGCCTGTGAACAGGTACGAGCCGGCGCTCGCCGAGAGGTCGATCTGATCCGCAAGCTCCTGTACCGGGTCGGGACTGTCGGGCGCGCCGTGGATGCCCGGGACGTACTGGCTCTCTGGCCGCCCTTCGCGCGTGTCGAGGACCTCCCGCAGCCCGAAGTCGATCGGCTGATCGAAGTCGACGGCGTTGAAGAAGATCTTGGCGCGAGCCCGCAGGTCGCTGTTCGGTGCCGCCATGGGTTCCACCGAGTGTAGCGCATCCGACTCGCGAGGGGCCGAAGCGCAATCCGAGCACGCCTGTGGCGACGCCGACGAAGGACGGCGCGCTCACCCGCGGGTGAACGCGATCACATCTTCGTTCTCCCGCCACGGTGGCGCCTCGCAGGTCAGCCGCGTGTCGTCCTCGAGCGCGCACTCCGTGTCGAAGTCCTGAGTCTCGCACATGAACGAGCGACCCTCGCAGCGGAAGGAGAGGGCGAAGGACGCGTCGTCGCCGGGCTCCGCGGTCACGGCATACTCGAGCTTCGTCGTCGCGGCGCTCGTCACCCGGTACAGCGTGGCCTCGCCGACGCCGTCCTCGTCGAGGGACAGCACCTCGTCGGCGCCGTCGAGGGCGCTCGGTGCCCGCCAGTCGCCGGCGAGGGGCGCGGTGGCGGGCGTGGCGTCGGGACCGCAGGCGAGCAGCAGTGCGGAGGGGACCGCGAGGGTGCGGAGGCGAGGCATGTCGGTGCAGTGGTCCGCAGCGGGATTCCGATCCTACTCCCGGGGTCCGTACTCCGGCAGCGCGTCGCCGACCTCGTACGCCCCCAGATCCGGCGCCGCGCCGGCGAAGCCGAACCCCGCGATCGGCTCGCCCGCGTCTTCGGCCACCGTGCCGCCCGCGATCCGCAGATCCGCCGGCGCCAGCCCCGGGAAGGCGCTGGCCGGCACCTCGACCGCAGCCGCGAACACCGAGGGATCGACCTCGACCGCGTGCACCTCGCTCGTCATCGCCTGCAGCTCGGCGAGGCTCGCGAACGCGACGCCGCCGAGGTTGCCCGTGAACATGCCCGCGGTCGATCCGAAGCCGTCGTAGTCGAGGTCGACGTCCGTCGCGGCGCTCAGATCGATGACGTCGCCCTCGCCGTTGTCGTAGCCGTTGTACGCGGCCCCGGGGCCGCCGAGGAAGAGGTTGTTGCGGAAGTGCTGCCGCGAGAACGCGTCATCGGTGTACGTGCTGAGCGCGTCACCCATCTTCACCACGGTGTTGTGCCAGGCGACGTCGCCCACGCTGCCGCGCTGGAGCTTGAACGCCTGGAACGCGGCGTTGTAGATCGCGTTGCGCACGAAGTACGTCGGGCCGCCCAGGCCCGGCTGCGACGAGACGCCCATGAAGACGTTGGTCAGTCGATTGCCGACGATGCGGCAGTCGTGGAAGCAGAAGTCGGCCTCGATGCCGTCGTCCGCGGCCTCGGAGATGTCGTTGTAGAGCACGTCGATGCTGTACTGATCGACGGCGCCGTCGTCCTCGAGGAACGAGATGCCGTCGCGGAAGCCGGTGACGCGGTTGTGCTCGATGACGTGGCCGGGGCCGGTGACCTCGATCCCCTCGCCGATGTTGTCGCCGTCGACCCCGAGCGAGCCCTCGGCCCAGACGGTCGCGCCCTCCACCAAGTTGTCCGCGATGTAGAGGTTCTCGGCGCGCGTCTTGGTGACGATGCCGTCCTCGGTCGCGAGCACGTGGTTGCCGATGATCGCCAGCTCGGTGGCGTCGTTGAACTTGATCTGACCGTGGACCTCGAGGCCCTGCACGATGACGTACGAGCGGCCATCGAGGCGGACCTCGCCGTCGATGACGACACCGTCGCCCGCAGCGCGGATGACGATCGGCGCGCCTTCGGTGCCGTCGTTGGGGAACGTGAAGGACGCGTACGTGCCTGCGGACAGCTCGAGCACGTCGCCGGCGACCGCTGCGGCGGCTGCATCCTCGAAGCTGCCCGGATCGACGGGGATCACGGTCGCGCCGGGCGTCGGCGCGGGCACCGGCCGGGTCGAGGCCTCGAGCACGCGCACCTCGCAACCACCGTCGGGATCCGACAGGTACAGCTCGACCTCGTAGTCGGTGCCCGGCGACAGGCCGAACACGGTGCCGGCGTGCTTGTTCGCCCACGCGAAGCCCTCGACCTCGCCCGCCGGGGTGCGGCGGAGCGGCGTGCCCTCCTGCCACGCGCCGCCGGAGACGCGCCACCGCACCGCGACCGTCGCGTCGTTGTCGGTGTCGCCCTCGACGAGCCACTGCACGCTGAGGTGCTCGAGCGTCGGCGATGGCAGCGTCGCCTCGCCGGGCGTGGTGCCGAGCTCGTCGGTCGCGGGATCCTGGCCGTCGCAATCGGGCGCAGGCGGCCCGTCGGTCTCGCCGTCGGTCGAGTCGGCGCTGTCGGTCGTCACGGAGGTGCCGACGGTGCTGTCGCCGCTCTCGGTGACGCTGTCGCTGATCGTCGTGCCCGGCGTCGTCGCAGTGTCGGACGCAGTGGTGTCGCCGGTGCCCGCGTCGTCGGAGTCAGCGTCGCCGCCGTTGCACGCGACGAGGGACGCGAGGGCGAACAGCGTGCATGCGCGATCGAGCATGGTCATGGGAGAGGGAGGCTACCACGCGCGACGCGGCCCTCGGGTGGGCGTTGCGCTGCCGCTTCGGTATGCTGGATCATGGAACGAAGGGCACGACCGCGGTGAGCTTCGCACTCGAGCCCCACACGATCGCCGTCGTGCTGGCGGGCAGCCACGCGCACGGCACGGCGCGGGAGGGCTCCGACGTCGACGTCCGCGGCGTCTGCATCGCGCCGCTGCACGCTCGCCTGTCGCTGTTCGAGCGCTTCGAGCAGGTCGAGGGCGCGGTGGATCCCCAGCTCGCGGCGGCGATCGACCCGGGCCTGCGCGCGCACCCGACCGCGTCGACGTGCCTCGGCACCAAGCTCGAGGGCGTGATCTTCGATCTGGCGAAGTTCCTCGGGCTGTGCGCGACGGCGAACCCCAACGCCCTCGAGATCCTGTTCGCCGACGAGCGCGACTGGCTGCTCGCGCGCCCGGCGTGGCGACGCCTGCACGCGGACCGCCATCGCTTCCTCACCCGCAAGGTCGAGCAGACCTACCTCGGCTACGCGATGACGCAGCTGGCGAAGATCGAGACCCACCGGGGATGGTTGCTGCACCCGCCCGCGGGCAAGCCCACGCGCGCCGAGTTCGGCCTGCCCGACGGCCCGACGCTCGGCGCCGACGATCGCAACCGCATCGAGGCCGGCATCGCCGAGCGCCTCCGTCGCTGGGGCATCGACGATCTCGAGATGCCCAAGTCGACCCGCGTCGCCCTGGCCGAGCACATGCAGGAGTTCTGGCGCGACACGCTGGCGTGCGCCGACGAGGCGCTCGGCGAGCGCACGCGCGAGGTCGCCACCGACGCGATCGGCCTGCCCGCGCCGATCGTCGCGGCGCTCGCCGCCGAGAAGAAGTACCGCGCGGCGTGCAAGCACTGGGACGCCTACCAGGCCTGGCAGTCGCAGCGGAATCCGGCGCGCGCCGAGCTCGAGCGGCGGCACGGCTACGACACCAAGCACGCGATGCACCTCGTCCGGCTGATGCACACGGGCGTCGAGATCCTCGAGCAAGGTGAGCTGTGGGTCCGCCGACCCGACGCCGACGAGCTCGCGGCGATCCGTGGCGGTGACCTGCCGTTCGAGGCGCTACGCGCCCGCGCCGATGCGCTGCGCGAGCGGATGCAGGCGGCCGCGCGCGGCACCTCGCTGCCCGCGGACCTCGATCGCGCGTGGCTCGACGCGCTGGCGCTCGAGCTGATGCGCTGACGCCTACGTCGGGACGACGAACTCCGCGAGCTTCGAGCCGTCCATCGACCACATGCCCACGAAGTGCGGCGCGATGCGGATGATCCGCTGGTGGTGCGTCCACATCAGGTCGCCGGGGCGGCCGACGTCGGGGCGGTGGGCGTTGGTGTAGTGGTCCGGCAGGCCCGCGGGGATCGGCGGTGCGGGGGCGTCGAAGCCCGCGAGCACGCGGCCGGTGGAGGCGTCGTGGATCTGCACGCGCTGCCCGTCGAGGAGGAGCGCGAGCCCGTCGCCCGTCGGGGACCAGGCGATGCCGCACGCGTCGGCGATGCCGTGCGAGGCCTGGATCGCGCGCGCGCCCAGCAGGATGGTGGTGCGTCGCTCGCCGTCGCGGAAGACGTCGACGCGCCGCTCGGTCCGCTGGCCGCCGATGTGGTGCACGTAGCCGCTCACCGCGAGCGCACCGCCGGGCGACCAGACGATCTCGTCGATCCGCGGCGACGACGGCGTGCGCACGCCGTGGACGCGGCCGGTGTCGCCGTCGACGAAGAGGAGGCGATCGCTCGCGGGGTGCACGGCGAACTCGCGGCGGACGCACCAGCGGCCGTCGGGCGACCAGTCGGGCGTGCCGCGTTCACCGGGGCCCGCGAGCGCCTGCTCGTACACGACACGCTGCGCGATCGGATCGAAGGCCGCGACGCCCGAGCCGACGCGACCGACCACGAACTTGCCGGTCGCGTTCCACTCGATGGCCTGGAGCTCGGGCATGTCGAGCGGCTCGAAGTCGAAGCGCCAGTCACCCTGCTGGATGCGGAACAGCGCGCCGGTGTCGGTGAACATGTCGTCGCCGATCCACACGTAGCGGACGCCGCCGTCGCGGGTCTCGTCGGGGAACGCGGCGCCGACGTACTCGCCGCGATCGACCAGGCCGATCCCGTTGGTGCTCACGTTGGTCCCGAGGCGCAGGCCGTCGGGATGCCAGCGCAGCAGGCCGCGGTCGCTCCACCCGACGGTGCCGTCGATCGCCGTCGTCGAGCGCAGGCTCCCGGTCAGCGCGTCGAACACCAGGATCGCGCCGAGTTCGGCCGCGTCGTCGCTGCACGCGACCGCGAGCCACGGCTCGTGGGGGTGCACCGCCGCGTTCTCGATGAGGCACCGACGCGGCCACTTGGGATGGTCCTGCCGGGGCCAGGGGTGGTCGGCGCCGCGCGGAGAGTTCATGCAGGCCGAGTCTGCGCATGAACCCACGCGGGAAGGAAGATGAGGTCGACCCATGGGGGCCCACGCTCCCGCTGCGCTCGGCCGCGGGCGGATCTCACTGCTCCGAGCAGCTCGCGACGCTGCAGTGGTGGCAGCGCCCCGAGCGTGTGTCGTCCTGGATCTGGCGGAGCATCCGCCCGTCGAAGCGGTACCGGCGCGTGCGCGTATGGTGGTCCGGCACCATGTCCGTCTCGCCGCTGGACGCCCACGATGCGCTCGTACGGATCTCACGGATCCCGCTGTGGAACGTGGCCGTATGGGTTGCAGCGTCGAGCGGGACGGCGATCGTGCCGATCTTGTGACCACAGGTGCCACGCATCACGTACACGTCGTGGGGGACGTCCCACGGACACGTGCCCCCGCTGGCGTGAGGCACGAGGACGTCGAGTCGCGCGTCGCCGTCGACGTCGATCACGGGATGCGACGTCAGCGTCCAGCGCGTACTTGGGATCGTAGATCGCGGGAAAGAGGATCGCGGCGGGCCAGTCGGTCGGTCGGGCGAACGTCGGAGTCGCGGGAGGCGAGGGGTGGGTACTCGGGGACACGCGCGTTGGTCCGGCCGTGCCGGCGCAGCCGAGGACGAGCGCTGTCGCGGCGACGACGGCCCGCGTCGTGGTGACCGATGCAGGTGCGAGGCGCGACACGCTCGTCATCGTGCCACGACGACCGTGCTCTGAGGGCGCGCGGTCGATCCCGCTCGCGCGCGTCCTGGGTGCAAGTCGTCGATCAGAGATCGATCGGGCCCACGTCCATCACCGCGTCGGGGATGATCCCGCGGATCGCGAACACCGAGGGCGCCGTGACCGTGCCGCCGAGGAGCTCGGCGACCGCGGAGTTCGGCTTGGTCGTGACCTGCACCTGCGATCCGTCGCCCTGGAACAGCGCGGGGATGTCGGTCGACATCACGACGTTCGTCGGGCCGTCGTCCTGCCACCAGTTGGCGAGGAACGGGATGCCCGGGTCGCTCGCCGGCGGATCGCTCGCAGGCCCCTCGATGCGGTGGCGGTACTCCTTCTTCGGGTTCACGATCGTGTACGTGCCGCCGTCGTCGCAGTCGTCGTCGTACTCGAACACGAGGCCGTCGATCCGCTTGGCGTCGATCCCGGCGCGCCTCAGCCGCTGGACGAGCTCCTTGCTCGTCGCGCCGTAGTGCAGGGCGTAGTTGTTGATGTCGCCTTCGCCCTGCGGCGCGAACAGGTTGACGCCGACCTGCGAGACGATGGTGGGTTCGTCCTCGGTCTCGCCGTCGTCGAAGACCAGGCCCTGGCACTCGACCGTGCGAAAGACGACGAAGGCGGTGACGCCGTCGTAGGTCGCGGGCTCGTAGTCCGCGGGCACGTGGGCTGCCACGTTGGCCAGGGGCACCGGGAACACCCCGGCGAATTCCTGGCAGTCCTCGAACTCGACGGAGAATGGGACCGGTGCGCCGCGGAACGCGACGTCCGGCGCGTCGTCCGTCGCGCCCGCGCACCCGACCGACAACAGGAGCCCGACGACCCCGCACACTCCATGTCCACGATGATGCTCTCGCATGCGACCAACCTCTCCAGCCAGACGTATGTAGTGGCGTTGCGGCGCGCGTCCACGGGCAAGCGGCGATCGGCAGAGGCCCAAGCTCGGACGCGCGGGGGATCGCCGCCAATCCGTCGGCCTCGGGTCAACGCGTTGGCGGAGGGTCGACCCACGCGCCGTCGGAGATCCACACTCGCGTCATGGATGAAGGTGAACACACCGACGGCGGGGCGCTCGACGCCGCGTTGCTCGGATTGCACGGCACGGACGCGGAGTTCGGCGGTGGGCTGTCCAATCATGGGCCGATGGCGGCCGAAGCCCTCGAGGCGATGGGCCACCCCGATCGGATCGCGCCGTTCGTCGCGCACTACGGGCGCCGACTGACGCCGCTCGTGCCCGGCGAGCCGCTGCCGCGCGGGCGGTGGGCCCACGCGCTCGGCCGGGTCGAGCTCCGCGGGTCCCTCGTGGCGAGCTTCGTGGAGGAGCTGCGCGTCGAGGAGCCCGCCCGCGTGCTGGCGCGCAGCGTCGCCGTGCTCGCGCCCGGGGTGATCGGGGCCGCGTTCCATGGCGTGCTGCGCACGGCGCATGCGTGGCGCGCGTGGCTGCGGGCGCCCAGCGAGGCGCGCCGCGTCGAGCTCGCGCACGGCCTGGCGTACTGGGCCGCGCGTCACCAGGGCTTGCCCGGGGATCCCGGTCGCCACGCGATCGCCGGCCGATCACCCGCGGCGGTCCTCGCCGCCGTGCCGGTGGTGCCGACCCAGGGCGCCGGCTTGATCCTCGATCGCTTCGCCGTCCTCGACGGCGACGCGGCGTTCATCACCGCGGTCGAGTCCTACGATCCCGACGCGCTGCCGGTCGACGCCGCGCTCGACGAGCTCCTCGCCGCCGTCGCACAGGCCTACCTCGCCGCGCCCACCGCCCGCGAGCGCTTCGTGTTCCTGCACGGCATCACGTCGACCAGCGCGGTGCGGACGCTCCTGCCTGCGCTGCGCCCCGACGATCGCGTGCGCCTCGTCGCCCACCAGGTCGCCGCGATCGCGGCGGTGCAGGCGACCCACGGCCGCACGGACGCGCCGCCCGACACGGTCGTCCCGGCGGCGGTGGATTGGTCGAGCCTCGCCGCGACCGCGTCGCGCAGCCGCGACGACCATACGATCAAGCTCGTGCAGGCCTGCATGCACGAGGCCGCGCGGGGGGCCAGCCCGCTCTTGGGTGTGGTCGCGCAGCGACGACTCGCCGCGGAGTGATGTGGACGGCCTACGGCTTCACAGCCGCCCGAGCCCCGGCAAGAAGCGCCCCGTTCGCCGCGCCCACTCGAGGTAGGCCTGACCGTGGGTCCGCAGCAGGTACGGCTCCTCGGCGATCCGCACCTGCAGCTCGAGCGCGACCACGAGCACGACCGGCAGGCCCAGGGCCACCGGCGTGCTGCAGCACAGCGCGAGGCCGAGGCTCACGACGATCATCATCGTGAAGATCGGGTTGCGGACCCATCGGAACCATCCGTCGGTGACGAGGCGCGTGCGCGCGTGCGGGTCGACGCCGATGCGCCAGGTCTCGCGCATGTCGGCCTGGGCGACGAAGGTGCCGGCCGTGCCGAGCACGACGAGCGTCGCGCCGAGGACGACGACGAGCGGGTGCGTCACCACGGGCGCGCCGATCCAGACCGCGGCCGGGACCAGGGCGTACGCGAGCACCATCATCGCGGCGGCGATCCACTCGATCGCGCCGGCACCCTCACGCACGCCGACGAAGCCAGTGGCGCCGGTGGCCCGGTACGCCAGCCAGCTGCGCACGCCGAACGTGGGGACGAGGAAGGCGAGCAGACCGAGGGTGGCGACGATGGGCATGGGCGACGAGCTCCGGGTTCGGCTAGTATCCGAGCAAAAGCTCGGGTCCGTTACTCGGGTTTCGAAGCGCCCATGCCCACCGCCGCAAAACCCAAGCTCGGGCCCCGCCGTCGGCCGTCACAGGCCCGTGCGCGCGGCACCGTCGAGGTCCTGCTCACCGCGACGGCTCGGGTTCTGGTGCGCCGCGGCTGGGCGGGCACGACCACGAATCACATCGCCGAAGCCGCCGGGGTGTCGGTCGGCACGCTCTACGAGTACTTCCCCGGCAAGGACGCGATGGTCCACGCGCTGGTCGAGCGCCACCTCGCGCGGGCGGAGGTCGAGCTCGGCGCCGTGATCGCGGAGCAGGCCAGCAACCTCGGCGCGCTCCGCCTCGAGCCCCTCGCGCGCGCGATGGTCGACGCGATGATCGGGCTGCACGCCGAGGCTCCGCGCCTGCATCGCGTGCTGTTCGAGGAGGTGCCCCACGGTCCCGCGGTGCGCCGCCGCGTCCGCGCCCTGGAGGAGCGATCCGCGAGCGCCCTCGCGGCGGCCCTCGCCGTGATCCCCGGCGTCGTCGTCCGCGATCGCGTCGTGGCGGCGCGCCTCGTCGTCGACATGCTCGAGGCCCTCACCCACCGATGGGTCACCGACGCGACCCAGGCGACGCTCCCGCCGAGGCGCCTGGCCGACGAGCTGGTGCGAATGATCGTCGCCTACCTCGGCGGGTGACCGCGCGCCGAGGCGCCGCCCTCGCCGCGTGTCGCGTTGTGGAGGTTCCGCGGGCGCGCTGCTACTCTCGCCGCCACATGACCCGCGCCGCCGTGCTCGCGTTCACCATCGTCTCGCTCGCCGCCCTCGGTGGCTGCGAGAAGCAATCCACCAAGTCGCCCGATGCCGATGGCGCCGCCGAGGAAGAGGGCGACGGAGCGCCCGACGGCGACTCGGCCCCCGACGAAGCGGAAGAGGAAGAGGAAGGCGAGGAGGCCGCCCCCGGCCTCGACAAGCCCGGCGGCTGGTGAGCCCCCGCGTCCGGGCGTCGGGTCGACCGACGCCTGCCGTCCCGGCCGAGTGTGCGACACTGTCGGCGTGACGCGAGCGCCGCGCGGCTACCACGGGGTCGGGCACGAGACGATCGGCTCCGATCTGCTCGCCGTCCAACACGCCCTCGGGGCGCTGGCGGGCACCGCGAACGCAGCCGAGCGGCTCCTGGGCGAGATCGCCAACGGCCGGCTCGAGCAGGTCACCGCGGACGGCTGGTACCCGATCGGCTGGTTGCTCGAGATGATGGAGACGATCGAGCAGCGCATCGGTCGGTTCGCGCTGCTGAAGCTCGGGCGCACCCTCTTTCGCATCTCCCACGAGCAGCGGATCGCCGAGGTCGCCCGGTGTGGCCGTGACATCGTCCACGGCATCGACGGCATGTACCACCACGCGAATCGCGGCGCCGCGATCGGCGGCTGGGAGGTCCTCGAGTTCGATGCCAACCGCGCGGTGCTCGAGAAGACCACGCCCCACCACTGCGTGATGGAGGAGGGCATCTTGAGCCAGGCGCTGCAGGCCGTCGGGTCGCCCGCCGTCATCAGCCAGTCGCAGTGCTTCCGCGAGGGCGCGGATGCCTGCCGCTTCGTGATCCTGCCGGCGATGCAATCGGCGGTCTGGGTCGCGCCGTAGCGGTCGCGGGCCCGCGCTCGCGGCCTCGCGCGTTTCGCCAGGGGCTACGGCGCCGACGGGGTCGGCGTGGCCGCGGGCGCGCGCCCGTCCTTGCCCACCAACGCCCCGCACTCGCAGCACAACGGCGGGTCGCGCACGATCATCAACACCGGCCCGATGCCGAGCATGTAGAGCATGCACATCGGCAGCGCGAGCACGTAGTCCGCCGCGAGGATCGGGAAGAACGGCAGGAGGACCAGCGGCATCGCCAGGTACAGCCGGACCCACTTGCGCGTGCGGTGGCTGTAGCGGTGCTCGACCTCGACGGCGCGGTCGCACCGGGTGCAGTAGCCGCTGGTTTGATCGGCCATTCGGAAGATCCTAGCACGGGGACGGGGGGACGCCGTCGGCGGTTACGGCGCGGGCGCCGACGCGGAACCACGTGATGCGCTCGGTGCCGCAGCCGCCACAGCGGCACGCCACCTCGCGGAGTCGCTCGGTGCCGACGTTGCGCACCGTGTGTGTGAGGACGTGGAAGTTGCCGCCGCAGCGCGGACAGGGGCCGCGCTCGGCACGGGGCTCGATCTGGCTGGCGGACGCGACCTCGATCGCATGCTGGGGCGTCCCGCCGGGGCGGTTGGCCTCGAGGCGGTCGGCCTCCGCCTGCAGCGCGTCGGCCTCGGCGGCGAGGCGACGTCGCCGATCGCCGCGGAACACGGGCGTCACCGCGACCGCGATGATCCAGGCCATCGCGGCCAAGACTGCACCCGCGAGGAGCCACGACATGCGCGGGATCAGCCTAGCAGTCTGCGATGTGCGTGCGCTCCGGCGGAAGCTCACGGGCTCGCGCGGGCGTCCGCGCCGCAGCGCCGCCCGCTTCGGACGCGGCCGACAATCTGGTACACCCCGGCCAACATGTCCGGACTGCTCGAGCTCGATCCCGAGGGTTTCATCGATCAGCTGCGTGCGCACGGCGGCCGCGCCACGCTCTACTGGGACGACGCGCAGGGGAAGATGGTCGCCGACGCGCCGTGGCTCGACGAGCTCGCCGCGTGGATGACCAGCGACACGCGCGACGTGCATCACCACGAGGCGGTGTTCCTCGGCATCGGGCCCGAGACCGGCGCGCTGTTCGGCGCCTTCGTGCACGCGACCGTGCGCGGACAAGGGGCCGGCGGCCTGCGCTTCTGGCCGTACGCGCGGCTCGAGGACGTGCTGCGCGACGGCCTGCGGCTGTCGCTCGGCATGTCGCGCAAGAGCGCGTTGGCGGGCCTGTGGTGGGGCGGCGGTAAGGGCATCATCGTGCGGCGTCCCGACGCGCCGTGGCAGGATCCGACGTACCGCCGCACGCTGTATCGCGAGTACGGCGGCTTCACGACCTCGCTGCGCGGCGTGTACATCACCGCCGAGGACGTCGGCAGCGGCCCCGCCGACATGGCGTCGGTGTTCGAGACGACGCGCTACGTGACGTGCGTGCCGCCGGCCGTGGGCGGCAGCGGCAACCCGTCGGCGGCGACCGCCAAGGGGGTCGTGTGCGCGATGGAGGCCGCCCTCGATCATCTGGGCCGCGGCGAGCTGCGCGGCAAGACGATCGCGATGCAGGGCGCGGGCAACGTCGCGGGCTTCATGATCGACGAGCTCGTCGCGCGCGGCGTCGGTCGCATCATCGCCACCGAGATCTCGGCCGATCGCGTCGCCGAGGTGCGGGCCAGGCTCTCGCGGGAGGGCCACGGCTCGACGTCGATCGAGATCCGTCAGGCAGCGCCCGGCGATCGGCAGATCTTCGCCGAGCCCTGCGACGTGTTCGCGCCCAACGCCTTGGGTGGCGTGCTGGATCCCGAGACCATCGCGATGCTGCAGACCCCGATCGTCTGCGGCGCCGCGAACAACCAGCTCCTCGACGATCGCCGCGACGATCGCCTGCTCGCCGAGCGCGGCATCGCCTACGTGCCCGACTTCGTCGCCAACCGCATGGGCATCGTGAACTGCGCCAACGAGCAGTACGGCCAGGTCGACGGCGATCCGGCGATCGAGCGCCACTTCGGCCGCACCTGGGACAACGCGGTGTTCGTGGTGACCAAGCGCGTGCTCGAGCGGGCCGCTCGCGAGGGGATCACGACCTCGCGTGCAGCGAATGCGCTGGCCGATGAGGCGTGCCGTGTGCCGCACCCGATCTGGGGTCACCGCGGGCGGACGATCATCGACGGGCTCGTGAAGAAGCGCTGACGCTCGGCAGCGGCGGGCCCCGAGGGGTTCGCGATCGCGCGGGCGGCCCGAAGGCGGACGCGGGGAATGGCCGCCTCGCGCCCGCACGTTACGATGCACCCGTGAACCCCGCGACCGCCACGCGGACCGATTCGCTCGGCCCGTCGCTCCTGTGGTCGGCGCCGCCGCAGTGGAACGGCGCGACGCTCGGCCGCTACACGATCGGTGCCGAGCTCGGTCGCGGTGCGATGGGGGTGGTGCTCGAGGCCCGCGACGAGCGGCTCGATCGGCAGGTCGCGATCAAGCTCATGCACCGCGGCGAGCCGCTCGAGGATCGCCGTCGGTTGCTGCGCGAGGCCCGGGCGATGGCGAGCCTGTCGCATCCCTGCGTGGTGCCGGTCTACGACGTCGGCACGCACGGCCTCGTCACCTATGTGGTGATGGAGCGCGTGGTGGCGCCGACGCTCGCCGCGTGGCTCGGCGAGCGCCACTCGTCCGCGCAGACCCTCGCGGTGCTGGTCTCGGCCGGCCAGGGGCTCGCAGCCGCGCACGCGGTCGGGATCGTGCATCGCGACTTCAAGCCGGCGAACGTGCTCGTCGGTGCCGACGGTCGCGCGCGCGTCACCGACTTCGGCCTGGCGCTCGGGGTCGCGAGCGATGCCGCGTACGAATCGCCGTGCGTCGGGACTCCCGCGTACATGGCCCCCGAACAGCACGCGGGGACCGACGTGGACGCGCGCAGCGATCAGTACGCGTTCTGCCTCACCGCCTGGGAGGCGCTGTACGGCGTGCGGCCGTTCGCACGGGTACCCATGAGCGAACTCGGGGCGGTCAAGTCGCTCGGCCCACCGTCGATCCCTACCGACGGTGCGGTCCCGCGATCGATCGGGCTCGCGCTGCAACGCGGTCTGTCGCCGACGCCGTCGCGGCGATGGCCCGACATGGCCTCGCTGCTCGCGGCGTTGCGTCCGTCGCGGCGGGTGTCGCGGGCGTGGGCCTGGCTGCTCGTTCCGGTGTGCGCGGTTGCGGCGGCGCTGCTGCCCCGGGCGGAGGCCTGCGAGCAGACGATCGCGATCGAGCAGGGCGGATGGAGCGACAGCCGACGCGACGAGCTCCGCACCACCGTCACCGCGGAGCTCGGGGGCGCCGGGGCCTCTGCGATCCTCGATGCACTCGACGCACGCGTCGCCGCGTGGTCACAGGCCTACGCCGCGGTCTGTCCGACGCTCGCCGCAGAGCTGCGCGCCAGCGACGCTCGCCTGCGCTGCCTCGGTCGGGCGCGACGCGATACGGCGGCGCTCGTCGATGGTCTCGAGCGCGCGCCGGCCCGCGCCCGCGCGGCGCTGTTCGAGCTCGACAGCCCGAGCGCGTGTCTCGACGCCGTCGGCCCCGAGGCGTCGGCCACCGCCGCGCCCGAGGCCTTGGATGCGATCGACGACGCGATCTCGCGGGGCTGGATGGCGCGCTGGGAGGGCCGGTTCGCCGACGCCCGGATCATCCTCGCCGATGCGTTCGTGCAGGCGCAGGCGCTGCAGGCCCACGCGCAGACCGCCACAGCGGGGACGCGTCTGGCCTCGGTGCAGGACCTGCTCGACGATCCCACCGCTGCGCTCGTGACCCTGCAGATCGCCGCCGAGGCGGCCGCCCTCGCGCGCTCCGATGTCTCGCTCGTCGAAGTCGACCTCGAGCGGCTCTGGATCGAGGCCGAGATGGGTCGCCTCGACGACGCCGGCCGGACGTTGCGCGACCTCGACGCCCTGCTCGCCCGCACCGAGGGGGTGCCCGCCTCGCTGCTCGCGATCCGCGGCATGCACGTCGCCGCCCTGCGCACGGCCCAGAGCCGCTACGCCGAGGCCGAGGCGGCGCTCGTCGCCGCGCAGGTGATCTTGGAATCGATGTTGGAGGACACGCCGCGGCGCGCCGCCCAGCTCGCCGCCGTCGATCACAACCTCGCCACCGTCGCCGCGCTCCAGGGGCACGCCGAGGAAGCGTTGGCCCGGCTCACGAGCGAGCGCGACCGGTTGATCGCGGCCTTCGGTGAGGACGACGTGCGGCTCGCGAGCGTGTGGGTCGATCTCGCGATGACGCTGCATGGGTTCGATCGGATCGACGAGGCCGAGGCCGCGGCGCTCCGCGGCCAGGCGATGACGCTGGCGCACCAAGGCCCGCGCTCGCTCGAGTACGCGCGAGCCCTCGGCGCGCTGTCGTACATCGCCTACGCGCGCGACGACCTGCCGGCGGTCATCAGCTACCTCGAGGCGGACGCGGAGATCCGGTTCGCCCTCGGCGGCGCCCAGGAGGTCAAGGCGTGGAGCGCTCGGGCGAACATCGCCCGGGTGCGCTTCGATCTCGGCGATCACGAGGGCGCCCATGCGCTCGCGCAGCAGGTCAAGGTCGCGCTCGGCGATCGGACGCCGCCGACGATGGACTCGGTGGCCGCGGCTGCGACCGCGGGGCGGCTCGCCGCGCTCACCGGGCACCGTGAGGTCGCGATCGCTGATCTCGAGGACACGCTCGAGCTCATGGCGTACGTCGAGGATCCGGCCGCGGAGTACTACGCGTCGGTGCGCGAGGACGTCGCGTCGGTGTACGACGAGCTCGGCCTGCCCGATCGCGCACAGGCGGTCCGTGGGGCGGTGACAGACACCGCCGGCCTTAAATGACGGGTCGAGCGCTGGCGCCCGGCCGACCCGCGCCGTATCAACCAAAGTGCGATGAACCTCTTCGCGGTGTTCGAGCTCGTGCCCGCGGCGCTGATCGGCTCGGCGGTGTGGTGGATGAGCGGCAAGCACGACGTCGCCGCGCTGCTGTGCTGCGGCATCCTGCTGCTCGCGGCCGATCTGGCCCTGCGCTGGCGCCGACGGCCCCAGTACGGCGCCCCCGGGCAGTGGCTGTACGCCGCGGGGGCGGGCGGCGTCCTGGTGGTGTTCCCGGTGTGGACGCTCGGTGTCGTGCAGCTCGGCGTCGGCGTGGCCCGCAGCCTGGGCGTCGCGGTGTGACGGCAGCTATCGCGTGATCCGCAGCGCCACGTTCGGGTCGATCGCGTAGCCGCCGTCGACCCGCGCGATGAGCTCGCGCAGGCCCATGCGCCGCAGGGTGGTCAGCGCGACGTAGACCCGGTTCGCGCCCGCCTTGGCCTGGAATCGCTCGCCCGGCCAGGCGGTGCGCAGCAGGTCGCTCACCGCGACCGCGCGGCCGGGCGCCGCGTGGTGCGACTCGAGCAGCGCCGCGAGCACGCGCGCCAGGACGCGACGGTTCGAGAGATCGGTGGTCGATCCGTCGGGGGTCGTGAACGACAGACCATCGGCGCCGACGACGAACGGCTCGGCCCGCGGGCCGTGGGTGGCGGTCGCGACCTCGGGGCGCGGCACGACCCCGAGCAGCTCGTCGAGTCCGTCGAAGGCGACGAGGCGGCCCGGTTGCGGGCTCTCGATCGCGATGCGCTCGATGACCGCGTCGAGCTCGCGTACGTTGCCGCGCCACGCCTGGCGCAGCAGCGTGAGCGCGAGCCGGCCATCCAGCGTCGCATCGTCACCGGCGTAGCGCCGCGCGATGTGGTGCACGAGCAACGCGAGGTCACCGCGGCGGCGGCGAAGTGGCGCGATGCGTAGCGTCGACGCGCCGATGCGGGCGCGGACGTGGGGCGAGCGCAGGGCGGCAAGGGGCTCGTGGGGCGCCGCGCGGGAGGACAGCGCGATCCATGGCGCGTCGGCGTGGCTCGGTGCGTCGAGCAGCGCGAGCAGGGTCGCCCACGCCGCGTCCTCGGCCCGCTCGACGCGCTCGACGAGCAACGTCCCACCGGCAGCCGAGGCCGCCGCCGCCTCGATCGCGCCGGGGTCGGTCGCCGCCACGCGCACCCACGGGCCGGTTCGCACGCGATCGTGGATCGCCCGCACCAGCGCGGCCTTGCCGACACCAGGCTCCCCGACGACGTGCAGCGGTCGACCGCGCGTCGCCAGCGTCGTCGCGGCCGCGACCGCGCGCAGGAACTGGCCGCTCTCGCCGACGAGATCGGGCAGCGCGAACGGATCGTCGGGCGGTGGGACGTCGCGCTCGAGGGCCAGGACGATCCGCCCGATGCCGACGAGGCTCGCGTCGTCGACCCGCGCGGAGACGACCGTCGCGCCGTCGACGACCGTCCCGTTGTGACTGCCGAGGTCGACGATGTCGACGCCCTCGTCGCCGACCCAGCGCAGCTCGGCGTGGGCGCGCGAGGTGTGGGCGTCCTCGAGCGCACCCTCGCCGAATTCGTGGCACGCTCGGCCGACGGTCAACGGCACGCCGATCTGCAGCACGGTGCGCCGACCGATCCATCGCGGGTCGGGGTGCACCACGATGACAGCGACCCACCGCGTCGCGCCGGGCGTCGCGCCCGTCGCGGCCCCGAGCGCCTCGCCGTCGGCGTCCCACGTCACGGTCGCCGCATCGGCGGAGGGGTTCATCCCTCGGGAGTGTAGCCGCTCGTGGCGCGCGGCTCACTCGGTGCAGCAGAACGTGAACTCGCCCATCGGCGCGACGGTGCCCATCGGCTCGGGGGCCGTGGCGACCGGGCAGCTCGACTCCCCGGTGAAGTTGAGGCCCACCGACGCCCCGGTGGCCGGGGTGCAGACGTTCGCGGGCGCATCCGCGACCTGGTTGCCACCGCAGTTCGCCCCGTCGAACACCTGCATCGTCGCCGTGCACGTGGTCGTGCCCTGCCCGCAGGTGCAGTTGCTGCAGCTGCGCGCGTCCTCGACCCCCGAGTAGTAGCCGTGCTTGGTCGCGTAGGGGCCGGCGGGGCACGGGAGATCGCCCTCGGCGTAGATGCACGCGCCCGCCTCGAAGCCGGCGGGCGCGTCGGGCATGCACACGCCGTCGTCGCCGCACGGGAGCGGGTCGTCCGGTAGCTTGCAGCTGCGGATGCTCGCGTCCCACGGCACCTCGGGCAGCTCGGTCGTCTTCATCTGCTGACAGAACGGCTGGCCCTGCTGGTAGATCGAGAAGTACGCCCCGCCGGCGATCGCGAAGTCGTGGCAGTCGGCGCTGAACTGCTGGAAGTTCGAGAACGCGCTGCAGGTCGCGTCGGCGTACGAGTACGCGTACGACAGGCACGCCTGCGCCTCCTGGACCTCGCACGTGCAATCGCAGATCGCCGGGCCGGGGTCATGGTAGCCCTCGAGGACCGTCGGCCCTGCGTCGGGGAATTCCGCGGGGCAGTCGGGCATCGCCGCGTCGCCGAGCACCCGCGCGCGCGCGGTCGGGCCGAACCACCCCACCGGCGCCGCCTCGCCGCAGCTGGCCCCGAGGCCGCACTCCGGATCGCCAGCGTCGGCGGTCGAGGGGGCGCCGGTCATCGTGACCGAGGCGTCGTCGTCGCTGGGACGATCCACGCCGGTGCCCCCGTCGGTGCCGAGCGTGGTGCCGCCGTCCGTCTCGAAGCCCAACCCATCGAAGCCGTCGGCATCGACGGGCTTGGGGCAGGCGGACAACAGGGGCGCGCCGAGCAGCGCGGCGATTCGAGTGATTCGTCGATCCATGTGCATTGCCTCCGCGCCGCATCGCGGCGCGCCCACCCTCGCGGTCACCGTAGCCAATCACGCGCGCGACGAGCAACCGCTGCCCGTTGGTCCATGCACCCCATGGCTCCACGAATTCTCGGCTGCTCTGCATCGAGTGCATAGCTGGGGGATCGGTTCCCCATCGCGCGCGGCCCCGCGCGGGTCCGCGGACGTCGTTCCGCAGCGCTGCGATCCAAACTGTCGCCTGCGACGCGCGACGACGATGGCAATCACCCCCGCGCGACCGCATCCCACGACGCGTGAACGGCTGCGACGGACTTAAACGGCGGCTTAAATCCCTCTCCATCAGCGGCTGCCGTTCGGGGCGCCACCAATACTGGATCGACATGATCACCTCGCATGTCCTCCGCTCGACGCCCCTGTTCGGCCTGCTCGCCTGCGCATCGCTCTGCACCGCGTGCACCGGCACCGAGGACCCGGAGGGGACGGCCTCGTCCTCCGACGGTGGCACCGACGTGCCGACGACCACCGATGCGCCGACCGGATCGACGACCGACGCCGTGACGACCGACGCCGCGGACACCAGCGGATCCTCCGGCGGATCGACCGACGCGAGCACCAGCTCGGGCGACGGCACCGGGGAGTCGAGCACCGGCGAGGTCGTCTGCGGCGATCCCATTGAGCTCGGGGTGTTCACGCCCAGCGACGGCAACGCCCGCGGCTTCGAGGTCGTCGGCGACACCGTGTACCTGGCGGCGGAGAGCGGGGGCCTGGCGATCGTCGACCTCTCGGATCCGGCCGCGGCGAGCGAGGTCGCGATCTTCGACCTCGGCCCCGGCCTGCTCGTGCACCGGATCGCGGTGAGCGGTACGACGGTCTACGCAGGTCTGCGCGGCTCGGGCTGGGCCGCGATCGACGTCGCCGATCCCTCGACGCCCGCGCTGCTCTTCCACGAGCCCGACGTCTCGGGCCAGGACGTCGCGGTCGCGGACGGCGTGCTCTACGTCGCCGACGTGAACGGCGTGCAGGTGTTCGACGTCGCCGATCCCTCGGCGCCCCTGGCCCTCGTGGAGGACCTCGTGCTGCCGGGCTCCACGCAGACGGTGTCGGTCGCGGGCAGCTACGCCTACGCGACGGGCCTCACCGCGGGGCTCTCGGTCCTCGACATCGCCGATCCGGCGGCCACCGTCGAGGTCACGACGCTGGACATGGACGGCCGCGGCTACCTCGCGGTCGCGGGCGATCGCGCGTACGTGTCGGCGTCCGACGGCGTGCACATCGTCGACGTCGCCGATCCCAGCGCGCCGGTCGAGCTCGGCGTGTTCGCCACCGATCGACCCCACGGCCTGGCGGCGGACGATCGGCTGTGGATCCTGGGCGAGGACACCGTGAGCGTCGCCGTGCCGATGCTGCAGGTCGTCGACGTCACCGACGGCGCGATGCCGGTGTCCCTCTTCGAGGGCTTCGACGACTGGGCGGCCCCGGCGTGGATCGAGGTGAGCGAGGGCCGACTGCTGTTCTCCGAGGAGGACGACGACGCGCTGCACGTGCTCGACACTTGCCCGCAGTGATCAAAGGGGCTCGTCCACGTCAGGCCGACGTCCGCGTCCGTCGCAGCCGCGCGAAGGCGAGGTACACGACGGGCGTCGTGAACAGGGTGAGCGCCTGGCTCACCACCAGGCCGCCGACCATCGCGAAGCCGAGCGGCTGCCGCAGCTCGGCGCCGGCGCCATGGGCCAACATCAAGGGGATGCCGCCGACGAGCGCCGCCATGGTCGTCATCATGATCGGGCGGAAGCGGCGCACGCACGCCTCGTAGATCGCCTTGGGCGGGGCCATGCCGCCGCGCTCGGCATCGATCGCGAAGTCGATCATCATGATCGCGTTCTTCTTGACGATGCCGATGAGCAGCAAGATGCCGATGAGCGCGATGACGCCGAAGTCGTAGCCGAACAGATCGAGCGCGAGCAGGGCCCCGAGGCCCGCCGAGGGCAGCGTCGACAGGATCGTGAGCGGGTGGATGTAGCTCTCGTAGAGCACACCGAGGATGAGGTAGATCGCGACCAAGGCCGCGGCGATGAGGTACGGCTGGGTCGCCAGCGACGACTGGAACGCCTGCGCGCTGCCCTGGAACGAGCCCTCGAGCTCGGCGGGCATGCCGGCAGCGGTCTCGGCCGCGCGCACGGCCGCGATCGCGTCGCCGAGCGCGACGCCGGGCGCGAGGTTGAAGGAGATCGTCACCGCCGGCAGCTGGCCGACGTGGCCGATCGACACCGGCCGCGCGCGATCGCGGGTGAAGCGTGCGACCTGCGACAGCGGCACCTGACCACCCGTCAGCGGCGAGGGCACGCGGATGCGGTCGAGCACGTCGGGGTCGCCCTGCAGCTCGGGCAGCATCTCGAGCACCACGCGGTACTGCGTGACCTGGGTGTAGAACGCCGCGACCTGGCGCTGGCCGAACGCATCGTAGAGCGCGTCGTCGATCGCGGCCGGCGTGATCCCGAAGCGCGCGGCGGCCTCGCGATCGATCTCGAGCGTCACCGAGAGGGCGTTGTTCTGCTGATCCGATGCGACGTCGCGCAGCTCGGACAGCCCGCGCATCGCCGCGATGAGCTTCGGCGCGAACCCGTTGACCTGCTCGAGGTCGGCGCCGCGCAGCGAGTACTGGAACTGCGCCTTGGAGACGATACCGCCGAGGTTGAGATCCTGCGCGGCCTGGAAGAACACCGAGACCCCGGGGAACCCGGAGGTCTGCTTGCGCAAGCGCTCGATCACCGCGGCCGCGCTGTCCTCACGCTCGTCGTGGGCGCGCAGGCTGATGAAGAACCGCCCGACGTTCGAGGTCTGGTTGAAGCCGCCGACGCCGTTGCTGGCCTGGACCCGCTCGACCGCCGGATCCGCCGCGATGATCGCGGAGATCCGCAGCTGCTCGCGCGACAGCGTCGCGAACGAGACGTCGGGTGCGGCCTCGATGGTCGCCTGGACGATGCCGGTGTCCTGCTGGGGGAAGAAGCCCTTGGGCATCGACACGAACAGCCAGCCGGTCGCGGCGATGGTGGCGACGAGCGACAGCAGGGTGAGCCCCTGGTGGCGCAGCACGACCCGCAGCACGGCGGCGTAGCCGTGCTCGAGCCCCACGAAGAACCGCTCGAGCGCGCGGTCGAAGACGCCCGGCCGGGCGCTGTGATCGACCGGCTTCAGCAGCCGCGCGCACGCCATCGGGATCAGCGTCAGCGACACGAAGGCCGAGATCATGATCGCGATGCTGACGACGACCGCGAACTCGCGGAACAGCCGCCCGACGATCCCGCCCATCAGCAGCGCCGGGATGAACACCGCGACCAGCGAGAGGGTGATCGACAGGATCGTGAAGCCCATCTCCTTCGCCCCGTCGAGGGCGGCCTGCGCCGGCGTGCTGCCCTTCTCGAGGTGGACGTAGATGTTCTCGAGCATGACGATCGCGTCGTCGATGACGAACCCGACCGCGATCGTCAGCCCCATGAGCGAGAGGTTGTCGAGGCTGTAGTCGAGCACGTACATCGCGGCGAAGGTCGCCACGATCGAGGTTGGCACCACGAGGCTGGCGATGAACGTCGCCCGGATGTTGCGCAGGAAGAGGAACACGATGCCGACGACCAGGCCCATGGTCAGCAGCAGGGTGAACTGGACCTCCTGGACCGACGCGCGGATCGTCCGCGTGCGATCGGCCATCACGTCGAGGGTGATCGACGGCGGGATGCCCTCGCGCAGCTGGGGCAGCAGCGCGGTGATGCGCTCGACCGTCTCGATGACGTTGGCGCCCGCCTGCTTGAACACCACGAGCGCCACGCCGCGCTGGGTGCCGGCCCACGACGCGACCCTCGCGTTCTCGGCCCCCGCGATCGCGCGGCCGACGTCGCGGACGCGGATCGGCGCGCCCGCGCGGTAGGCGAGCACCAGGTTGTCGTAGTCCTCGGCGGCGAGGAGCTGATCGTCGGCGTAGATGGTGAAGGTGCGCCGCTCGCCGTCGATGGTGCCCTTGGGCGCGTTGACCGTCGCGCGCCCGATCGCGGCGCGCACGTCCTCGAACGCCAGGCCCAGCGCCGCGAGCCGGTCGGGATCGAGCTGCACCCGCACCGCGGGCTTCTGCTCGCCCATCACGTTGACCTGGGCGACGCCCTTGACCTGCGAGAGCTGCTGCGCCACGACCGTGGCCGCGAAGTCCGAGACCTCGGTGATCGGCCTCGTCTCCGAGCGCAGGCTGAGCAGCATGATCGGCGAGTCGGCCGGGTTGACCTTGCGGTAGTTCGGCGGCGCCGGGAGATCGCGGGGCAGGTCGCGGATCGCGGTGTTGATCGCGGACTGCACCTCCTGCGCGGCGGCGTCGATGTCGACGTCGAGCTCGAACTGCACCGTGATCGACGTCGCGCCCGAGCCGCTCGCCGAGGTCATCTGCGTGATGCCGGGGATCAGCGCGATGCGGTTCTCGAGCGGCGTCGCCACCGAGCTGGCCATCGTCTCGGGGCTCGCGCCGGGCAGGCTCGCCGACACCTGCAGCGTCGGGAACTCGACCTGCGGCAGCGGGGCGACGGGGAGCAGCGGATAGGCGATCGCGCCGATGAGGAAGATCGCCAGCGTGAGCAGCGTCGTCGCGACCGGGCGCAGGATGAACGGCCGCGACAAGCTCATGGCGCCGCCGAGGCCTCGACCACCGCGGCGCCCGGGGTCAGCTTGGTGTGGCCCTCGACGATCACGCGCTCACCGGCGGCGAGGCCCTGCACGATCGTGAGGCCGCCCTGGGTGAGATCGGGCTCGACCGGTCGCAGCACCGCGGTGCCGTCGTCGCCGACGACGTACACGAACGGGCCCTCGGCGCCCGATTGCACCGCCTGCTCGGGCACCACGATCGCGCCGAGTCGATCCTCGACGTGGACCCGCGCCGTGAGCAGCTGCCCGGGCCACAGCACGCGATCCGGGTTGTCGAACTCGGCCTTGAGCGCCAGCGTGCCGGTGGTGGCGTCGACCTCGCTGTCGACCAGCGCCAGCTTGCCCGTGGCGAGCACACGCTCCTCGCGCTCGCGCCCGACCTCGAGGGCCTCGACGACCGGGCGCTTGCCGCCGGCCAGGGCCGCGCGCACGGCCTGCAGCTCGGCCTGGGGCACGGTGAACACGAGCGCGATGGGCTGTAGCTGGGTGAGGACGACCAGGCCGCGCGGATCGTCGGCGACCACGACGTTGCCGGCGTCGACCTGACGCAGGCCCGCGCGACCCGAGATCGGCGCGACGATCCTCGTGTACTCGAGCTGCAGCTTCGCGTTCGCGAGCATCGCCTTGTCGCCGCGCACCACGGCCTCGAACTCGGCGACGGTCGCGGCCGCGAGATCGAACTCGAGCTGGCCGGCGGCCCGCGCCTTCACGAGCGCGCGCGAGGCGTTGAGCGTCCGCCGGGCGCCGCCGAGGCGCGCCTCGTCCTGGGCGAGCCGCGCGGCGGCCTGGTCGCGGGCGATCTCGAAGGGACGCGGATCGATCTGGGCCAGCAGCGCGCCGGCCTCGACGTGCTGTCCCTCTTCGAAGGCGAGGCTCACCAGCTCGCCGCCGACCTTCGGCCGCACGCTGACCGTGTTCCAGGCGCGCACGGTGCCCAGGCCGCGCAGCCAGATCGGGACGTCGCGCGCGACCGCCTCGGCGACGACGACGGGCACAGGGCCCCGCCCGGGCGCGCTCTGGGCCGCGGACGCGTCGCGATCGGCGTGTCGCGTGCCGTACCAGATCGCCACGCCAGCGGCGATCGCCGCAAGGGTCAGCACCACGCGCGGGCCCGAGCGGCGCGGCGAAGGCCGCTCCGCCGTGGATTCGGTCTCCACGGCGGCACCTTAGCAGGCGCCCGCGATCCGTGGGCCGCGGGGCGTGCGTCGGCGTGGCCAGCTTTACGAAATCATGCGCTGCGGCGGCGCCGACGCGCGAGCACGAGCAACGGCACGAGCAGCAGACCGGGCCCACGCGCGCGGTGGGCCGAAGCGCACGCACAGCCGCCGTCGTCGCTGGGATCGGTCGCGCCCGTGTCGGTGCTGCTGTCGGCCGCGACGCTGGTCGTCGAGCCGTCGACCATGCCGCCCTCGGACGAGCCCGCGCCGGAGCTGCTGTCGGCCGACGTGGTGTCGGTCGCGTCGTCGCCAGCGGTCGATCCCGAGTTCGACTCCGCCGCGCCGCTCGAGCCCTCGCCCGAGGTGTCGGAGCCCGAGCTCGTGCCCTGGCCTTCGCAGTCGTCGCCGATGCCGTCGCCGTCGCGATCGGCCTGGTCGGCGTTGGCGTCGTCCGGGCAGTTGTCGACGTCGCCGCACAGCCCATCGTCGTCCGCATCGTTGCCGGCGTCGGCGGGACAGTCGTCGCAGGGATCCCCGAGCATGTCGCCGTCGGCGTCCGCCTGGTCGGGGTCGAACAGGCCGTCGCACACGTCGACGTCGCCGCAGGCCCCGTCGCCATCGGCGTCGTTCTCGTCGTCGTACACGCAGGGGTCGCAGGCATCGCCCATGCCGTCGAAGTCGCTCTCCATCTGGTTGCCGTTGGCGTGCAGCGGACAGTTGTCGCAGCCGTCGCCGCGGCCGTCGCCATCCGTGTCGAGCTGCAGCGGATCGAAGTCGGTCGAGCAGATGTCGCAGACATCGCCCACTTCGTCGCCGTCGTTGTCCGACTGATCGGCGTTGGCGTCGTCGATGCAGTTGTCGCAGACGTCTCCGGCGTCGTCGCCATCGACGTCCGCCTGGTCGGCGTTGGCGACGAAGTCGCAGTTGTCGACGTCGCCGCAGACCCCGTCCGCGTCGGTGTCGTTGATCAGATCGCCCGGGCAGGCGTCGCAGGCGTCGCCGAGGCCGTCACCGTCGGCGTCCTGCTGGTTGGCGTTGGCGACGCCGGGGCAGTTGTCGCACGCGTCGCCGTCGCCATCGGCATCGCCGTCCTGCTGCAGCGGGTCGGCAGCGTTGACGCAGATGTCGCACGCGTTGCCAACACCGTCGACGTCGGCGTCCTGCTGGCCCGGATTGGCGATCTCGCAGTTGTCGCAGACGTCCCCGGCCCCGTCGCCATCGGCGTCCTCCTGCCCGACGTTGGCGACGCCCGGGCAGTTGTCCTCGAAGTCGAGCAGGCCGTCGTCGTCATCGTCGGGATCCTGGTTCTCGACGTAGACCGTGACGGTGATCGCGTGGTTCTCCTCGGCATCGAGGGCGCAGGTGCCCTTGCCGCCCGGTGGGCCGTACACCGCCTCGTACGCGTGGTCGCTGCTGTCACCGCCGACGTAGATGATGGCGTCGTTGGCCGCGGTCGCCGCGTAGATGTCGTTGCAGTTGCGGCTACCATTGGGCGCCCCGCAGCCGCAGTAGTTCGTGTTGTCGGGCAGCCAGGCCATCGTCACGCCGTCCGAGCCGCCGGCGCAGACCCCTGCGTGCCCGAGGAAGCCCGCGCCCTCCTGCTGGTCGGTGTCGTAGGTCCACTCGGACGGCGCGAACCCGCAGGTCACCTCGTCGAACATGCGCGCGCCGGCGAGGATCTCCCCGCTCTGCGTGTCGATGATCCGGATCCACATGTCACCGGTGTTGAGCGCGATGCAGTTGTTCTCCCAGGTCGCGTCGACGTCATCGAGATCGGTGTTGATGAACCCGGCGCACTGGTCGTAGCCGACCGGCGGGTTGGGATCGACGTAGGCCGCGGCCGCGTTCAGCGTCGTGCCCGGCGGGTTGCAGTCGACGAGGTTGCCGTTCGCGCACGCTGCCCGGGCGGTTTCGGGGGCCAGCAAGAGCAGGGCAGGGGTGAGGGCCAGGGTCGCGAGGGCGAGGCGCAAGCGCATCGGTCGAGTGTAGTCCGAATCGCCCCGCGTCCGCGTCACGACTGGGCGTCAGTCGTCGGAGCGCGTCGCGGTCGCGACGACCCACCGCGCGCGCCCGTCGAGCACCGCGCGGACGTCGTCGAGGTGTGCCTGCAGCCGCGATCGATCCCCGGCGGCGATCCACGCCAGCACGCTGCCGAACAACGACCCGGGGTGGGCGCACGACGAGCCACCTTGGCGCTCGCCGACCGGACAGCGCACGCACTCGAAGGCGACGTCGTCGCAGAGCGCCGCGCACAGCATCAGGGGATCGAAGCCGTCGGGCCAGTCGTCGGCGTTCCATGGATCGCCGGCGCGCAGCACCATCGCGCGCAGCCGCGACCAGCCGCCGTCGTCCGCGACGAGGTGGGCGAGGCCGTCGAGCTGCGCGTGGGTCAGGGCGATCGCGGCCGCGCGGCCGCGGCCCGCCGCCCGGAACCGGGGCAGGAGCTCGGCCGCAGGCACGAGCGGCGGGGGTGAGGGGCGGCGGTGCATGTCGGCGCGATGCTACGCTACGCTACGCGCCGTGAGAATGCGCCGCTCGGGGAGTCCTCGATAACATATTGCGCGCAACTAAATAGCGCACAATATACATCCATGACCACACCGACTCTCCTCCAGAAGCCCCTCTACACCGCCCACGCCTCGAACCTCGGCGGCCGCCAGGGCTCGGTCAAGACCGACGACGGCGCGATCGACCTCGCGATCGCGATGCCCAAGGGCCTCGGCGGGGCGGGCGGCGCGGGGACCAACCCCGAGCAGCTCTTCGCCGCGGGTTACTCGGCGTGCTTCGGCAGCGCCGTCGCCTTCATCGCCGGGCAGAAGAAGCTCACCACCGGCCCGGTGCGCATCGACGCCGAGGTCACCATCGGCACCATCGCTCCGGGCGGCTTCGGCCTCGCGGTGAAGCTCGTCGCGCACATCCCGGAGCTCCCCCGCGCCGAGGCGGAGGCGCTCGTCGCCGCGGCCCACCAGGTGTGCCCGTACTCCAACGCGACCCGCGGCAACATCGTCGTCGATGTCGCGGTAGCCTAGGGTCCCATGCCCGAGGCCACGCGATGAAGAAGCCGCGCCCGGTCGAGCCGTCCGCGCTGCGGCTCGAGAACCAGCTGTGCTTCGCGCTGTACACCGCGTCGCGGGCGCTCACGCGGGCGTATCAGCCCCTGCTCGCGCCGCTGGGCCTCACCTATCCCCAGTACATCGTCATGCTCGTGCTGTGGGAAGGTGATGGCCTGTCGGTGTCGCAGCTCGGCGCGCGGCTGGCCCTCGACTCGGGCACGCTCACGCCGCTGCTCAAGCGACTCGAGGACAACGGCATCGTCGAGCGTCGCCGCGACGCGAACGACGAGCGCGTCGTCCGGCTGTTCCTCACCGCATCGGGCCGCGCTCTCCACGGCCGCGCGCTGTCGATCCCCGGCGAGCTCGCCTGTCGCGCCGGCTACGAGCCCGACGCCGCGGGCCTGAAATCGTTGAACCGCCTGCGCGAGGCCCTCGAGGCCCTCACGCGGCGGCTCGACGACGCCAGCACGGGCCGCGGGTGCGAGGCGGACGACCCGTGATAGCAGGGTGCGGAAGAACGCAAAGCGTTCTTCCGGACACCCTGCTCCGTGCCCGTGCCCGTGCCCGTGCCCGTGCCCGATGGTTGCGGTGCTCGACGTCAGCGTGCGACTGGAGATCGCGACGGTCGCGAACTGCCAGCCCGCGCGCGATCTCTTGCTTCGCATCGTCTCCATGCTCATCGAAATGGGGCGCGCCTCGAACGCCTGATCGGGCACGGGCATGGGCACGGGCACGGAGCAGGGTGCGGAAGAACGCAAAGCGTTCTTGCGGACACCCTGCTAGAACCCGTCCTGCGAGTCGGGCTTCAGGCTCTCGATGCCCCGGAGCTCGCAGCGATCGACGCCGTTGTTGCTCGACGACGTCGAGTTGTACGCGTACCCGGCCGGGCACACCGGATCGGCGTACGTGTACTCCGGCTTGCGGCAGGTGTCGCGGCCGCCCTGCGCGACGTAGTCGTAGCCGCCCTTGCTGCACTCGACGTCCTTGTCGGGCTTGCCCTTGGTCGACTTGCAGGTGTCGCGACCATCGCGGTTGGACACGTACCAGTTGTCCTTGTCGTCGGTGATCGCGAGCTTGCACTGGGTCGCGACGGTGTCGAACGTGGTCTTCTTGCAGCGGTCCTTCGGCGTCACCGCCGACGAGCGCGACTCGTAGTCGGGGAACGCGGCGGGGCACGTCGGCTTGGACGTCAGCTCCTCGTCGTTCCACTTGTCGACCTTGACCATCTCGTAGGCGATGATCGAGCCCGGCTGGATCGTCCAGGTGCTGCTCGAGCAGCCCGACGCGCTGGTGTGCACGCTCATCGTGCCGTTGGTGACCGTGAGGTCGCCGCTGTAGCACTCCTGCTTCGCCTCGTTGGCCGCGACCAGGACCCACACCGCCGAGATCAGGCGCGCGCCGTTGCCCTCGTTCTTCACCGCCGCGAGGTGGCCGTTGTGGCGGTTGGTCTCGAAGCGCAGGTCACCGTTGGTGTTGCCGAGGTTGATCCGCATCTTGTACGCGGTGAGCGTGCCCTGGTACGCCCCCGAGCCGCCGACCGTGCCCGACACGTTGCTCGCCGCGGGCGTCACGCTCCACTCGTGGGCCTCGTCGGTGGAGATCGTCGTCTGACCGTCGATCGTGACGTCGTAGATCCCGTTGGGCGCGTCTTGGATCTTCTGGAAGTAGTTCTTGCCGCCGACCGGCGTCATCTTCTGGCCGACGGAGCCGAGCTTGGCTTCGCTGGCCTTCTTGCGCCAGTAGCGGACGCCCTCGAACTTCAGCGTCGAGGCCGAGACCTCGGTGAAGCCGGCGTGCGCGGGCGTGATCGGGGCCATCACGCCCAGGCAGGTGGCAGCGACGAGGAGGAGGGACCGGGTGGCTTTGGCAGGCATCTGGTCCGGTAGAGTTCGGGTCCGCGGGAACGGATCACCGAAATCGTCCGGCGCTCACCCAGTGCACGGATCCGAGCGCGTCGACCGCTTCGCCCCGGGATCATGCGCCGCCCCAGCGCAGCACCGCCGCGGCCGAGTAGTCGCCCGCGTGGGAGAAGCCCCCGAGCGCGACGAGCATGCCCCGCGTCAGCTTGCCGCGCGTGATGGCGTCCTCGAGGTTGATCGGGATCGCGGCGCCGAAGAGGTTGCCGTAGGCGTCGAAGGTGTCGTGGTGCACCTCGGCCGGGAGCTCGAGGGCCTCGCGCCAGTTGCGGAGGAAGATCGGATTGGGCTGGTTGGTGACGAGCAGCCCGAGGTCGTGCGGGCGCACGCCCGCCTGCGCGCACGCCTCGGCGACCGCATCCGGGACCATGCGATTGCCGCGCTCGATGATCGGTGGGCCCCGCGATCGTTGCGGTCTGCAGGTCCTTGGCGACGAGGAGCACCGCGGGGCCGGGGCACTCGCCGCGCGCCGCGGCGATGGCCTCGTCGACGAGGCGCGGCAGATCCTCGGCCCGCTCGACCCGCGCGCACCACCGGGCCGCGGCGCCGAACACCCCGGCGGCATCCACCGCACCGCTGCGCCCGCTGGTGTCCTGGAACGCGCCGCGCCCCTGGAGCTCGCGCGGCGGCTCACCGACGATCGCCAACAACGGCGTGCCGGCGGCCCGGGCCTCCGCGATCGCGTGCACGAGGTTCATCGCCCCGCCACCCGAGGTGGTCATCACGACGCCGAGGTCCCCGCGGACGCGGGCGTAGGCCTCGGCGGCGGTACCGCCCGAGTGCTCGTGCTTCGCGAGGACGACCTGGATCGCGGGCCTTCGTCGCTGTACGGCCGCGAACATGTCTTCGATGTTCGCTCCGCCGACCCCGAAGACGTGGGCGACGCCGAGTCGCACGAGTCGATCGACGATGAGATCGCAGGCGATGGTCACGGGTCGCATGGGATTCACTCGGGACGACGAATGCTCGTGGCGCGAGCATGGTCGCCGACGCGTCGCCCGGGCAAGGGAATCTCCCCCGCAACGACGGTTCGATCGCGCGACGATTCGCTGCACAACCTGCGGATCCGATCGGCCACGTCGGCGCCATGCTCGTTCGATGGACGCGAGAACCGCCTACGTGTCGATGATCTGCGGCGGCGATGCCTACGTTCCGGGCCTCGAGACGCTCGGACGCTCGCTGCTCGAGACCGGCACACGGATCCCACGTGTCGCGCTGGTCACTCGTGACGTCTCCCCCGGCGCGCGCGCCAAGCTGGGCGCGCAGGGCTGGCGTCTCCGCGAGGTCGAGCCGATCGGGAACCCCCGCGGGGACGTGCTGCTGCCGCGCTTCGCCAACGTGTTCACCAAGCTGCGGGTGTGGGAGCTGGATGACTACGACAAGGTCGTGTTCCTCGACGCGGACACGATCGTGCTGCAGAACATCGACGAACTGTTCGACCGGCCGTCACTGGCGGCGGCCCCCGACTTCCTGCTGCCGGATCGCTTCAACTCCGGGGTGATGGTCGTGGAGCCCGCGTCCGCGGTGCTGGCCAAGATGCTCGCGCGCCTCCCCGAGCTCATGTCGTACGACGGCGGCGACCAGGGCTTCCTCAACGAGTTCTTCGATTGGTACGCCTCGCCACCCGAGCATCGGTTGCCGGCGGCGTACAACACGCACCAGTTCATCTTCCAGTTCATCGCGGCCCACCACCTCCTGCGCGAGCGCTTGCTCGGGGGCATCAAGATCGTCCACTACACCGTGCAGAAACCGTGGCGGGAGGTGGCGATCGTCGGCGGTTCGCAGCTGTGGTGGGACGTCTACGATCGCGTGCACCCCGAGCAGCTCGCCGCGTGGCGGCGGCAACTGCACGCGCTCGAAGATTGGTCGTTCAATCGGGTCGTGTCGGTGCTGACGGGGTGAGGCGATGACCTCCGAGCGGCAGCCTCCCGGGCCTGCGGGTGACCCTTGGTGGAAGAACACCACCGTCTACCACGTGTATCCCCGCTCGTTCTCCGACAGCAACGGCGACGGGATCGGCGATCTGCCGGGGGTGCTCGCTCGCCTCGACTACCTCCACGACCTCGGGGTCGAGACCATCTGGCTGTCGCCGTTCTTCCGCAGCCCGCAGGGGGACTTCGGCTACGACATCACCGACCACACCGCGGTCGACCCGAGCCATGGATCGATGGATGATTTCCACCGGCTCGTCGACGCGATCCACGAGCGCGGGATGAAGGTCGTGCTCGACACGGTGCTGAACCACACCTCGATCGAGCACCCGTGGTTCATCGCGTCGCGCAGCAGCCGCGAGCACGAGAAGCGCGACTGGTACATCTGGCGCGACGGTGCGAGGAGGGACGGCAAGGCGCGGCCGAACAACTGGCGGAACCTGCTCGGCGGGCGTGGTTGGCACTTCGACGCTGCGACCGGGCAGTGGTACTGGGCGAGCTTCCTGCCGTTCCAGCCCGATCTCAACTGGCGCAACCCCGAGGTCAAGGACGCGATGCTCGGCGTCGTGCGCCACTGGCTCGATCGCGGCGTGGATGGTCTGCGGCTCGACATCTTCAACGCGCTGTACAAGGACGCGAGCTTCGCCGACAACCCGCTGTCGTTGCGGCCGATCCCCAGCGAGGTGAACCCCGAGGGGTTCTTCCAGCGGCCCATCCACACCCTCGACCACCCGGACACGATCGCGTTCTCGCGCGAGCTTCGATCGGTGGTGGACGCCTATGGCGACCCGCAGCGCTTCGTCGTCGGTGAGGTGATGGGCTCGTTCGACCGGCTCCGCGAGTACTGCGGCGCCGGGGCGGAGGGCCTCCACCTGGTCTTCATGTTCGAGACCATGCGAACGCACTTCAGCGCGTCCGGATTCCGCGAGCTCATCGCCGAGACCGAGGCGAAGTTCGCCGCGCCCCTGCAGCCGACCTGGGTGTTCAGCAACCACGACCGCCCGCGGGCGATCCATCGCCTCGGCGACGACCCGGACAAGGCGCGGCTGCTCGCGATGCTCCAGCTCACCGTGCGGGGCGTGCCGTTCATCTACTACGGTGAGGAGCTCGGGCTGTCGCACGTCGAGATCCCGCCGGAGCTCGGCCTCGATCCGATCGCCGCGCGGTTCGCCTGGATCCCGCATTGGCTCGGGCGACGGCTGCGGGGCCACGGCATCCTGCTCAACCGCGACGAGTGCCGGCTGCCCATGCCGTGGTCAGAGGGCAAGAACGCCGGCTTCACGCCCGAGCACGTCGTGCCCTGGCTCCCGCTGCACCCCGACAGCGGGTCGATGAACGTCGACGTCCAGCGCGGCGACCCGCGGTCGGTCCACGCCACGTATCGACGGTTACTGCGCCTGCGTCGCGAGCATCCTGCGCTCTACGGCGGATCGCTCGAACTCGTGGAGGCCGAGCAGCACCCGCGGCCCGTGCTCGCGTATCGACGCGTGGCCGCCGACGAGGTCGCGACCGTGCTGCTCAACTTCTCCGAGCGGCCGGTCGAGGTCGACCTGCCGCCCCGTGTCGACTCACTGCACTCGAACACCGAGCCCGATCCACGGCACGCCGGCGGGCGCTACACGCTCGGCGCGTACGAGGGCGTGGTCGCCATCCGAGCCGTCGCGTCGCTCAGCGCTTGCGTCGATACGTCATCCGGAAGCGCAACACCTTCGGCAGACGATCCGCCTCGATCGTCGTCGCAGCGCTGACGCGGTCGCCGTCGATCGTGAACACGTTCTCGCTGCGATTGCCGTCCCCGACGAATTCCTGCACGAGGGTCTTGTCGTCGACCAGGCGGTGGCGCACCTGGAACTCGTCGCCGTCGGGGCTCTCCCAGGTGATCGTCGAGCCGTCGCGCGGGGCGGACACCGTGGGGCGCCCCGGTCGTGCGACCGTGATCTCGTCCGCCGTGACGATGAGGTGCAGCTCGGCCGAGGGCAGGTTCGACTCGCGCAGCCGCTTGCGCGCGATGGGTCGCGCGATGAAGTTCATGTCGGCGATCACGTCCTCGATCGCGTCGAGCAGGGCCTGACGCTCCTTGTCGCCGCCGATGAAGCGGTACTGGCCGGCGATCGCGATGGCGTCGGCCATCGGCTCCGCGCTCGCGGCGGGGCCGGTCGTCGCCCCGGGTTGGTCGCTCTGGGCGAGCTCTGCACCGCTGGTCGCGGCGGGGCACGCGAGGGCGCCGAGCAGCAGCGCGGGCGCACCGTGGCGCGCGAACGGACGCGTCGACGGGGCGCCGGGGTCCGCGGCTCGGCGATCTCGGATCGTTCGCTTCACAGCTCGAACACTGGTGCGGACGATCCGCGCGGCTCGCAAGGGGCCGCTGGCGCAACGCAGGAATCGCGCGGGCCCTCACCCGTCGCCGTCTCCGCCCATGGGTCCACGCGGTCGGTTGCACCAACGCGCGCCGCGAGCCGCCGTGGAACCCCGCGGGGCGGTGTGTGACGATCGAGGTAGCGATGCCCCGACGCCCTCCCCTCCCGATGCTCGCGCTGTTCGGCCTCGTCGTGGGCGTCGTGGCGTGCGACGCCCGCCCGACCACGTCGGGTCCCACCGCCGCTCCGAGCGCGTGTCCCAAGTGCGAGTGCAAGTGTTCGTGCCCCGACGCGACGTCCACCGGTGGCACCACGGCCGCCGTCACGCCGGCCTCGACGTCCGAGGAGGCCGAGGAGCTGTCGTTCGGGCTGACGCGCAAGCTCGCGAAGCGCGATCCGACGTGCCTGGCCGATCTCGATCGGCTGGCGAAGATCGCCCCGCGCACCGAGGCCCGGATGCAGTTCGTGCGCGGCCAGTGCCTCATGCTCGCCGGGCGCTGCGCAGACGGGGCCACGATCGTGCGCAAGGAGATGGCCGCGACGACGGAGCTGCTGCCCGAGCAGCTCGAGCGCACGGTCGAGAGCTACACGTCGATGTACTGCGAGGGTCCGATGGACGATCGCGGCGAGCTCCTGCGCGCCCTCGCCGAGCTGCAAAAGGGCGCCTACCAGGGCAACATCGGCATCCGCGCGTGCACGAACGCGACCCGCACGGTGGCGCGACTCCGGGGGCGCGTGCGCCCCAAGGACGACGAGGACTGGCAGGTCGTCGGCCTCGAGAACGCGTTCCCGTTCGCGGCGGCGGGATGCCTCGCGCGCGCCGGCGACTGCGCCGGCGCGTGGAAGGTGTTCAACGAGGAGGCCGCGCACCTGCGGACGATCACGGATCCGAAGGTGCGGGCCGAGGTGATGCGCACCTCGTTCGACAGCACGGTGCCCAAGTGCAAGGGCCGGTCGTAGGGCCGAGGGCGGCCAAGAGGATCAGAGCTTGCCCTTGCACTTGCCGACCATCGACTCGAACCCGGACTTGATGATCTGGTCGCGGACCGCCGGGTCCTTGGTGTTCTGCATGTACGGCTCGTTGATCACACCGTCGGAGTAGACCTTGTACGCCGCCTTGCAGTCACCGGCGCGACCCAGGCACGGGGCGGCGACTTGGTGGGCGCTCTTGGCGGATGCGACCTGCGAATCCTCCTCGTCCTTCGGCTTCACCTTGTCGCGGAGCTTGAGCACGGTCTTGTACGCCTCGGTGCAGGCCTTCGCGCCGATGTCGCCTTGGTAGGCGCCCTTTTGCAGCTCCATCAGCGCCTTGAGCAGGGTGTCGCGATCGCTCATCTTGCCCTGGCAGTGCATCCCGGCGTAGGCGTCGATCACCCCATCGATGCGCTCGGGCATGAACTGCCCGCTCTGCTCCATCGACTTGCGGTACAGCGACTTGCCGGCGTCGCATTGGCCAGCCAACATCAGGCACTGCGCGCGCATGTACGAGAGGCCGCCCTTGGGGTCGCTCGACTTGTGCTTCGCGTCGATCTTGTCGTGGGCGTCGAGCGACTTGAGGCACGCCTTGCCGTCCTTCGCCTGCATCCTGGTCACCGCGGAGTCGTAGTGGCCGCGGGCCTCCTCGCTCATCTCGACCTTCGCGTTGACGAGGCCGGCGGCGTTGAGCGACTCGGGGGTCTCCTGCGCGGACATGGCCGTCTTGTCGGGGTTCTCCCCGGGCCGGATCGGCCGCAGCGTGAGGCGGATCGGTGCCTTGCAGCCCTCGACCTCCTTGGCCGATTCCGAGTCACAAACCGCGAGCTTGCCGCCCCGCTTCTCGGCGCTGCTCGCCCGGGTCTCCGAGCCGCCGGCGCCGAAGCCAAAGGCGCTGCCACCAGCGCTCGCGGTCAGGTTCTTCGACGATGCGAGGCCGAACGCGCCGAGGTTGTAGCCGTAGACGAAGTGGGTCGCCTTCTCGCAGCCGTACTTGCCCTCGAGGTCCTGCTGGAACACGGCGTCGCGGGTCGCGGTGCGGGTGCCGGCGACGTAGTACTCCATGTGGAACTTCTCGCCGCCCTCGACGCGACCGCCGAGCGTGGCCTGGCCCAGCGGCAGCTTGGCGTAGAGCTCGGCCGAGTTGTTGACGTCGAGCGTCTCGAGCGCGCCGCTCGTCCACTCGGCGGGCTTGTACGCGCCCGCCTCGCCGCGGATGGTCTCGTTGCGACACTCGTCGAGCACGCGGAGCGAGCAGCCCTCGTACTCCACGAACACGATGTCGTTCGCGGCGTGCTGCTCGAAGCTCGACGCGTCGGTCGCGTCCCACTCGATGATGAAGGGGCGCAGGTGGTTCTCCGGGTTGCACGCGTTCTTGCCCGCGAACGAGTCGGCCATCAGGTTCGACTGGCCGGACTCGCGACTGCCCTTGGTGTGGGCGGCGAGCGAACACGAGAGGGAGGCGCCCGCGAGCAACGCGAGCGGGAGGGCGGAGACGATCAGTCGCTTCATGGTGGTCCTTGGCCGGCGGGGCGGCCGGCCGGTGGGGTGCGCCGAAGCTAGCCCGCGACCGACCGGGCCGTCGAGGGCGAGCCCCCCGGGAGACGGACACGGTCGCGCCGTGTTGCAGGGAGCCCCGAGAACGGCCGTGCGGGCCCACAGGCGCCCACCTCGACGTCGCGGGGCGGCCGGCTCCGGGGCGCGGGGCCGCGCTACTTCTTGCGCTCGATCCGGGTCACGTCGCTGACCTCACCGTCGGCGAAGGTCAGCCGCATCGACACGAACGACACCGACGGGTCGACGGGCAGGAACAGCGTGGCGCCGTCGGGGATCGCCATCGGGTCCTCGACATCGCACGTGGGCATCGGGAACTCGCGATCGGGCACGGCCACGTCGATGCCGTACTCGACGCGTGTCAGCGCGCAGCGGTAGACCATCAGCGTGGTGAAGTAGAGATACCCGGCGTTGCTGCCGTCGCCGAAGGCGCTCCAGATCGCCGGCATCTTGGTGAGGATGCCCTTGCCGAAGGCGATGAGCTCGGCGCGCGGATCGAGGGTGAAGTCGAACGGCCCGATGAGCTGGCCGTTGGTGTCCTCGTAGCGCACCGAGAAGCGCACGCTCGTGGCGGTCATCGGCGTCGAGAAGTAGTTCTCGAGCTTGGTCCACGGTCCGCCGTCGATGCGGTACTCCATCGCCTTGGTCGGCTCGGGCGCGAGGAAGTGCACCATCCACCCCGCGTTGCTCGGGGTCGCGGTCATCTTCAGGCCACCGTCGCCGCCGAGGATGTCGACGTGCGCGAGCTTGGCCAGCCGTGCGCGGGCGTCGTCGATCCACGCCTGGGCGACGGCATAGTCCGCGAAGTTGCGCACGAACTCCGGGCCCGAGGCGCGCATCAAGAAGCTCTCGAGGTAGAGCTTCTCGCGGGCCTTCGCCGAGCGCGACTGGGTGCCGAGGATGCGATCGGAGTGATCGATCGACAGCTCGTAGTACGCGGGGGCGAAGTCGGGGTGGCCGGCGACGACGCGCTCGAGCGCGGTGGTGCGCTCGGGTCGCGGCAGGATCCGCGCGTGCGCGAACGCGGTGACGACGCCCGGGTTCGCCCGCGCGAGCGCGGCGTAGGTCTCGCGCGCCGCGTCGATGCCGTCCTCGAGCTCGAGGATCCGCTGGTACGCCGCGTGCGAGTCGACGTAGCCGGGCACGCGGGCCAGGCAGGTCGCGTACGCCTCGCGGGCGGTCTTGTAGTCGCCCCGTCGCTCGGCCTCGCGCGCGACCTGGCAGTCGTCGCCGACCTCGAGGACGTTGCCCTCGGTCCGGGTCCCGCAGGCCGCGGCGGCGATCGTGAGCGCGAACAGCGAGCGACGACCGAGGGCGACGGGCATGGGTGGTTGCTGACGCGCGGCCAGCGGGATCGATTCTCGCGGCAAACGCGGGCCTGGGGCAATCGCTTTGCAGCGGGCTTACGAACGAGGCGCCGTTCGCCCCCGGCTTTGCGCGGCGCTCACGACTGCGGGGGCGCCCCCGGGAGTCGAAGGGGACGTGGGCAATGGTGCCCGGAGCGAATCGAAACCAACCAGACCATGAACACCGCAATCTTCACCGCTGTCTCGTCCACCCTCCTCTCGTTGCTCAGCATGATCGCGGCCCCCGATGCGGGCGCGGCCGCGAAGGACGGCGCGCACGGCGGGCGACGCGGGCACGGCGAGCTGTGCGAGAAGCTCGCGTGCACGGACGCGCAGCGGGCCGAGATCGACGCGATCCGCAGCGCGGTGCGGACCGAAACCCAGGACGAGCGGGCCGCGATGGCGGCGCTGAAGCTCGAGCTGCGCGCGGCGAAGCAGGCGGCGAAGCCCGACCCGGTCGTGATCGAGGGGCTCCGCGTGAAGCTGAAGGCGCTGCACGCCACGATGAAGTCGGCCCGCGAGGACTCGCGCACCGCGATCGCAGCGGTGCTCACCCCGGCGCAGCGCGAGCAGTTCGCCGCGATGAAGGCCGAGCACGCGAAGAAGCACGGCGGCAAGGGCAAGCACGGCGGCAAGGGCAAGCACGGCGACAAGGGCAAGCGCAGCGGCAAGGCCAAGCCGGACGGCGAGGGCAAGCGCGCCGAGGGCAAGCGCGGCGGCAAGATGGAGCGCAACCTGGCGAAGCGGGCGAACCCCACCGCGGGCTGAGTTCAGGTCTCGGGGGAGCGTGAGCGGTGTGCCGCGGTCGACCGAAGGGTCGATCGCGGCACGTCCGTGTCGACGTCACTTCACGCGCGCGAGCTCGCGATCGTCGACCAACACCTGCCGCACGAAGTCGCGCCACGCGGCGTGCGATGGATCGAAGTGCGTGGCGTGATCCCAGCGATGCCGGTCGGTGGCGCCCCGGACGAACAGCTTGTTGCACGTCAGGTCGAGGACGACCTCGAGGGTCTCCTCCGTCGCGACGCCGGTCGATGCCGGCGCGCGGACCAGCCGGACGCCGACGAGGTGATCCATGCGGCAGCGCTTCATGATGTCGTCGTCGTAGCCGTCGGGCGCCGCGAGGAGGTCGCGCAGGCGCTCGAGCTGCGTGGCGTCGAGCGGGCGCTCGGTGCCCGGGCGCACGCGCCACTCCACCAGCTTGTCGACCCCGGTCGCGCGATCCTTCGCGGCGTCGGGATCGTGCATGCGCATCATCGTGGCCCGCACCGCGTCGCGGCCCACGCCCCACCGCACCATCGCCTCCGGGCGACGATCGGAGGGGAGCTCGAACGCGGGGCCGGCAAAGGTGTGACCGTCGCAGGTGTCGACCGCGAGGCGGAAGCTCCCCGGGCCGACACCCACGTTCTTGTCGCAGCTCGTGTTGCACTGCGCGCTGCACCCCATGCCCGAGAACCGCACGGGCAGCAGCGGGGTGCCCGGCGCGGCCTCGAGGCATGCGGGCACCGGCTGCTCGCACGTCGTGGTCAGGCGCAGGCCGGTGCCGCCGTCGAGGTTGGCGACCGGCGCCCAGGTGCCGTCGTCCCCGCGGCGCTCGATCCGGGCGATCGATCGCACCGCCAGTCGCTCGGACACGTCGAGGGCGAACACGCCGGGCGCGAGGTTGGTGATCGTGATCCGCGTCTCGGGGACGACGGCGCCCGGCGTCACGGCCTCCGACGCCGGGATCGCGGTCGGCTCGGGAGCCGCGGGTGCGGTGCCCTCGTTGCGGTCGACCCCCGCGTGACAGCCGAGCATGCCCGCGATCCCCCAACCCAGCCGCCGCGCGGTGTTTCCCATGTGCGCCGAGCCTAACGCGCGGCCCCGCGCGATGATCTGCTCACTCCGAGAGCCAGGTCCGTCCGACGGCCGCCGCCTTGGTGGCCCCCGCGACCTCGAGCTGCGTGATGGCCGAGGCGATGTCGGCCCGGGCCACGGCCGCGTCCCCGCCCTGCATCCAGCGGGCGCGCGCGAGGTGCATGCGATCGCGGACGGCGTCGGCGTCGGTGCGGCTCGGGTCGAACGCGAGCGCCTGCTGCAGCGGCTCGATCGCCGCCGCGTAGTCGCCCGCATGCACCCGCGCTCGCCCCAGGGCCGCGCGCACCGACGCGACGAAGGCGTGCTCGGGACCGAAGCCCTGCTGCGCGACCGGCAGCGCCCGCGCGAAGGCGGCCTCGGCGTCGCGCGGGGCGTCGCGGGCCTCGTAGGCGCTGCCGAGGTTGTAGAGGTCGTGGCTCAGCGCGATGGCGTCGGGGTCGGGGAGCGCCTCGAGGATCGCTGCGGCGCGCAGGTGATCGCGGATCGCCGCGTCGTACTCGCCGCGCTGGTACGCGAGGTGCCCGAGGTTGTTGAGGCAGTAGGCGACCTCGCGGTGATCGGGCCCGCGCGCCTTCTCGATGATCGCGAGCGCGCGACGGGCGAGCGCCATCGCCTCGTCGGTCGGGCCGCCGAGGAACATCGCGAGGTTGTTCAGCGCCCCGGCGACCGCCGGATGATCGGGCCCGAACGACGCCTCTTGGATCGCCAGCGCGCTGCGGGCCGCGGCGATCGACTCGTCGCGGCGGCCCTGGGCCTGGAGCACCGCCGAGTAGCCGCCGAGCACCATCGCGCGCTCGGGGTGATCGTCGCCGTAGATCCGCGACAGGATCGCCAGCGCGCGGGTGGCCGTCTGCTCGGCGGCGGCGTGGTCGTCGAGCTGGTACTGCGCGACGCTCAGCGACGCGAGCGTCGCGACCACGTTGGGGTGGTCCTCGCCGAGCGAGTCGATCTGCATCGCGAGCACGGCTTCGAAGTCATCGCGGGCCTCGCGGAGCTGGCCGCCGATCGCCCGCACCGCCGCGCGCTCGGAGGCGAGCTCGGCCCGCCTGGCGTCGCCCTCGGGGACGCCGAGCCGATCGAGCAGCGCCGCGGCGACGTCGTACCAGATCGCGGACTGCTCGCGATCGTCGAGCTGGTAGCCGCTCACGTAGACCATGCGCCGCGCCGCGTCGGCGGCGACGTCGTCCGCGCCCGAGGCCGCCGCGAGTCGATAGGCCTCGCGCAGCTCGGTCTGGGCGTAGTCCGCCTCGTCGCGGCGCACGTACGCCGCCCCGAGCGCGACGTGGCCGCGGGCGACGAGCGGCGCGAAGTCGAGGGTCTTCGCGGCCGCGAGCGCGGCCTCGGCCTGGGGCAGGCCACCGCTGGGATCGCCGGCGTTGCGCACGACGGACGCGCGCGCGAGCAGCTCGCGGACGCGCGTGGCCTCCTCGCGTCGCTCCTCGCCGACGCGCGGCGCCCGGGCGAGCTCGTCGGCGTCGCGACACGGAGCCACCGGTGTGAGGCTCGACGCCGAGAGCACCGCCTCGCGCACGATGTCGGCCGTGGGCGCCGAGAGCAGGTTCACCAGGGCGTCGAACTCGGCGCCGCGCTCGGCCAGGCAATCCTGCGCGCGGGCGTGGAGCTCGGCGTCGAAGCGGTGCTCGATCGTCGAGGCGCGGCAGACCTCGTCCGCGACCCCGCGCCACTGCGTGGCGTAGCGATCGAGCCACGGCGTGGTGCGAGCGAAGGTCGCCTCGGCGTCACCGACCCCGCTGTCGGCGATGCCGTGGCGGATCGCGGCGGCGACCGTGTCGTTCCAGTGCTCGTCGATCGCCGCGGCCGCGGCCTCGCACGCGGCGTCGGCCTGGCGTTGCTGCCACTGCGCCGCGGCGAGGCCCGCGACGCCGAGCCCGACTACGCTGCTGCCCAACAGCCAGCGGATCCGCCGCGGCCGCGGGTCGTCGGCGAGCGCGGCGAGCAACGCCCGCATCGATGGCCAGCGCGCCGCCGGCTCGACGGCCAGCCCGCGCTGCAGCACCCGATGGACCCACGACGGCACCGGCGTGCCGCGTGGCGGTGGCGGGAGACGCTCGCTGCTCACCGCGATCGCCATCGCCTCGACCGTCGACGCGACGAAGGGACGTCGACCGTAGAGCGCCTCCCACAGCGTGATGCAGAACGCGAACTGATCGGCGGCCGCGTCCACGTGCTTGCCGACGAATTGCTCGGGCGCCATGTAGCCCGGCGTGCCGATGACCGCGCCCTCGCGGGTGAGCGCGCCGACGGCCCCGGGGCTGGGACCGTCGGGGTTGGCGGGGGCATCGAGCCGCGCGCGCGCATCGTCGGCGTCCGCGGTGTCGGCGTTGGGACTCGCGTCGGCGCTCGGCCGCGCGAGGCCGAAGTCCATCATCCGCGTTCGACCCTCGTCGTCGATCATCACGTTGTCGGGCTTGACGTCGCGGTGCACGAGGCCCTTGTCGTGGGCGGCCGCGAGGCCCCGACCGGCGGCGAGCATGACGTCGACGATCTGTCGCCACGTCGGGCTCCGTCGCGCTCGCCACTGCGTCAGCGTCATGCCGCGGACGAACTCCATCGCGACGAACACCCCGCCCTTGGCCTCGCCCACGTCGTGCACCGCCACGACGTTGGGGTGGGCGAGCTTGGCCAGCGCCTGGGCCTCGCGGAGCATGCGTGACAGCGCGTCGGCGTTGTGCGAGCGCCGGGGCAACACCAACTTCAGCGCGACCCGACGATCGAGGTCGGGATCGAAGGCGGCGTACACGACCCCCATGCCGCCCGCGCCGACGACGTCGAGCACGATGTAGCGGCCGATCAGGCTGCCGCGCGCCAACATCCCCGAGCCGCGACCGCCGAGCGCATCGCGCTCGTCCGGCCCCACCTCGGCGTCGGGGAGCGTGTCGCGCGTCGGGCTGACGTCGACCATGCGCGGGGAGGATACGCATCGGCAGGCCGCTGGGCGAGGGCCGTCCGAAGTGGTGTTCGGCGCTTCGCCGAGCTCGTAGGGCGCGGTCTCGCGCGGTCTGCTCGGGGCGCGGGCGTGGCCGCGGTTCCTCGGAGGGTCGTCCACCGGGAACCTCGGGCCGCGCCCGATCAACAGCACTGCCATGCGACGCACATGCTCGACGATCCTCCTGCTCGCGGCGCTCGCGGGGTGTGGCACTGGCTCGTCGCGCGGAGACTCGGGGTCGCTCGACTCGCTCGGCCCGACGTCGCCGACCTCGGGGTCCGGCACCGAGGACGACGCGGGCGACGACTCCGGGGACACGACGCTGGCCGACGCCGAGGACGGGGGGACGACCGCGGCCGACGACGGGTCGCAGGTCGACTTCGATCCCGCGTTCGCCCTCGCACAGGTCGACGCGGCGCTCGCGGCCGGGGTGCCCGGCCTCGCGATCGCGATCGTGTACGACGGTGAGGTCGTGCTCGCCGAGGGCTTCGGCGTCGCCGACGAGGGCGGCACCGCGGTCGATGCGACGACGCTCTTCAACCTCGCGTCGGTCACGAAGGTCGTGACGGCGCTGACGGTGCTCTCGGAGCGCGACGCGGGCCTGGTGTCGCTCGACACGCCGGTGCCGCAGGTGGTGCCGCAGTTCGTGCTGCGCGACGGGTTCGACGCGAACGCGGTGCAGATCCGCCACCTGCTGACCCACAGCGCCGGCCTCGGCGACTGGCCGACCGAGCCGTACGTCTATGGCAACACGTTGCTGGAGGAGTTCGCCGCCAACCCCAACCAGCCGCTCTGGTTCCCTCCCGGCGCTGTGTTCGACTACTCGAATCGCGGCTACACCCTCGCCGGGCTCGTGGCCGCGACGCTGCACGGGGGCAGCTTCGCCGACGCCGCACAGGCCCGCGTGCTCGCGCCGTTCGGCATGGACGGCGCGACGCTCGACGCGGCGATCGCAGGCACCCGCACCCACGCGCGCGGCGAGTCGAGCTGGGATGGCGGCTGGGTCGGCCCCGCCGACTACGTCGGCGAGAGCTATCAACCGTCGGCGGGCCTGTGGGCCGGCGCCGACGATCTCGGCGGGTTCGTGCGGGCGTTCGCGACCGCCTCTGCGCCGGGCTTCGCCGCGGGTACGATCGCCGAGGCCGAGTCCCCGATCCAGCCGACGCACGAAGGACCCGGCGCCTACGGCTACGGCTTGTTCGTCGACGGAGGCGAGCCGGCGGTCGTCTACCACGGCGGCAGCACGGGCGGTTACCTCGCGGATCTCGAGGTCGTGCCGAGCCTCGGCTTCGGCGTCGCGATCGTCGTCAACACGGACGCGTGGGATCCGAGCCAGGCGGGCTGGGCGATCCTCGCGCACTACGCGGGCTCGGGCACGTACCCGCAGGATCCCGATCCGATCGATCCCGCGTCGTTCCCGGGGTCCTACGACGATCCGTGGCAGCTCGGGCGGATCGACGTCACGGCCACCGACACCGGCCTCTCGGCGAGCTTCGCCGACTTCGGCACCACCGTCGCACTCGAGCCCCTGTGGGGCGCGTCGTTCAGCTGCGCGCATCCGGTCACGGGCGATCCCATCGACCTGATGTTCTGGCCGGATGCCGACGGCCAGGCGGTGTACCTCGTCAGTCGCGCAGGCGTCGCGGCTCGGATGTGACACGACCGACGACGGCGACCGACGACGGCGACCGACGACGGGGTGATTGCGACCACCCGTGCGCATCGTCGGACCACGCGCGCCTTTGCTGGGGATCCGAGCGCGGTGATATCGTGCTGCAATGTACAAGGCGCGGCTTCTCCTGCTCGTCACATTGCCCACCGCCCTCGCGGCGTGTCCCAGCACCACGCCGGTGCTCACGCAGGAGACCGCCGAGGGCAGCACGACCGATCCCGCGACGGGGAGTTCCAGCGGCACGTCGAACCCGGGCTCGAGCGACGAGGTGACGTCGGCCGACGCGACGACGCTGACGACCGACGATCCGACCGACGCATCCTCGTCGGGTGGCAGCTCGACCGGGGCGCCGCCGACGTGCGGGGACGACGTCGTCGATCCGGGCGAGGAGTGCGACCTCGGGTCGTCCCAGCTGGAGTGCGACGCCGACTGCACGCTCCCGGTGTGCGGCGACGGCTTCGAGAACTTCCCCGCGGGTGAGTACTGCGATCCCGGCGCGGCTGGCGAGACCGAGCTGTGCAACTCGGACTGCACGCTCGCCGAGTGTGGTGACGGGGTCGTCAACGCGGCCGCCGGCGAGACCTGCGACGACGGCCCCGAGGGGAGCCTCACCTGCAACACGAACTGCACCGCGGTGTCGTGCGGCGACGGGGTGATCAGCGAGCAGGCCGGCGAGGACTGCGACGACATGGGCGAGTCCGCGACGTGCGACGCCAACTGCACCGACGCCGAGTGTGGCGACGGGGAGATCAACGCGACCGCGGGCGAGGTGTGCGACGACGGGCCGGACGGGAGCCCCTCCTGCGACGGCAGCTGTCAGATCGCCATCTGCGGCGACGGGCTGCTCAGCCTGCCCAACGAGGAGTGCGACGACGCGGGCGAGTCGGCGGCGTGCGATGCCGACTGCACGCTGGCGGACTGCGGCGACGGTCAGATCAACGTCACCGCGGGCGAGGAGTGCGACGACGCGGGTGAGTCGGCGAGTTGCGACGACGACTGCACCCCGGCGTTCTGCGGCGACGGAAACTCCAACTTCGCTGCCGGCGAGCTGTGCGACGACGCCAACGAGAACCCCGACGATTTCTGCGACAACTGCTACGCCGACTGCGGCAACGACTGCTGGAGCGACGCGGGCTGCCTCACCGACGCGGGTCGCTGCATCCGCTTCACCTGCACCGACGGCGCGAGCTCCGAGACGGCGTGCGACTCCTGCTTCGGCTGGCAGCCCATCACGTACGACAACTGGTTGCTCGACGGCTATTGTTCGGATGTCTCGACGACCTACCGCGCGGTGGCCGGGTACGCCACCTCGTGCGGCGGCGCGCCGCTGTGCTGCTCGGACCCCGCCGGCTGCGGCGGGGGCGACAACGCCTGGCACTTCTCGAACGGGATGAACAACTACTACGTCGGCCCGTGCCTCGGCTGCATGGAGGCCGACAACTGCACGTACTGGAACAACATCGACGACGGTGACTACACACGCATCACCGCGTGCATCCGCTGACGCGACAACGTGCCACCGCGCGGCGCCCCATGGCCCCGCGCGGTGGCATCCCACCAACCTGTTCACCACAATCAGTCCGCCGGCCAGGGCTCCGGCGGGTTCTTCTCCGGGGGTGGCTCCGCCGCGCCCCGGGCCCGCAAGTTGTCGGCGAACATCTGCACGTAGCGCAGATCGTCCGCGATGTCCTCGTCGGGGGTCTCCACCAACCATGACTGCACCGACTCCGTCAGTGCCAGCAGGGTCGCCAACGCGCCCTGATCGTCGCCCCACAGCGCCCGCTCGCTGGCGAGCCGGAGGCCGACGAAGATGTTGAGCATCACGAACGACTTCTCCACCGCTGCGCCGTCGAACTCGCCGCCCTCGGGCAGCTCGCCGGGGGTGAGGTCCGTCGTGATCGGGACCTCCTGCGTGATCGTCTCGCCGTCGCTGGGGCGCAGGTAGCTCATCGCGATCCGACCGACGACGCCCGGCTCCTCGGGGATCCCGCCCTTGTTGGGGACCAGCTCCACGACCATCGCCCCGCCGCCGCCACGTCGGCCGCCGATGTCGTCGCTCGCCGAGGTGCGGTGGGCGAGCTGCACCGACGGGATCTGGATGCTCGCGGTGTTGCCGTCGAGCTCGAACAGCTTGGTGCCGTACATCGCCCGCAGCGTCCACCCGGCGTCGATGTCGACGTCGATGCGGAGGTCGCGGGCCAGCGGCACGAGGAACGTGGTGACCTCCTGCTCGAAGACCTCCTGCACGGCCGCGGGATCCTCGAGGTAGTAGAACGCGCCGCCGCCCGACTCGGAGAGCTCGCGCATGAGCACCGGGTCGAACTCGGCGCCGACGCCGATGGTCGCGAGGCTGTGGCCGATCGCGTTGAAGCCCGCGCTCATCGCCACGATCTTCGCGTCGCTGGTGATGCCCGCGGTCGCCTCGCCGTCGGAGAGCAGCACCACGCGGGTCTGCCGGCCGGCCTCGGGGTCGCTCGCGTTCGCGACCAGATCGTAGCCGGTGCGCAGGCCGTCGTAGATGTTGGTCTTGCCGTTGGCACCGATCGCGTCGATGGCGAGGGTCAGCTCCGCCGTCGCGTCGCCGGCGACGCGCTCGGCGAGGATCTCGGCCTCGTCGGAGAACGCGACGATCGAGACCCGGTCCTCGGGCCGCAGATCGTCGAGCATGCGCAGCAAACCCTCGCGCACGTACTCGATCGGCGCGCCGGCCATCGAGCCGCTGGTGTCGATGACCAGGGCGAGATCGAGGGGCGGCCGGGGGAGCTCCGCGGGATCGACCGGTGTGTTCATGCCGAGCATGACCACGGTGCAGTTGCTGCCGGTGATCATGTTGCCCATCACGCCGAGCTGACCGTGGAGGCAGACGTCGTCGCCGCAGTCGGGGGCCGGGAACTCGAGCTTGTGCTCGTTGAAGAAGCCGACGTCGTCGAGGGTCTGGGGGCCGGGGATCTGCCCGGCCTCGAGGATCGCGCGGAACTGGCCGAAGTCCTGGGCGCCGCCCTGGCCGACGCCGGGGCCCACGCCTTCACCACCGGCCGAGGCGTCGCTGGCAGCGCCTCCGCAGCCGCCTGCCGTCGTCGCGCAGAGCAGCAGCGCCAGGCCGAGTCGTCGTGCATCGGAGATCGTGTCCATGGTCGGGTTCCTCCGCGTCGTCGCTGGGTTCGCCTGGGGATGTGTCACTGCGCCGGCTCCTCGATCACGAGCGCGAGCTCGAGGTCGTCGCCGAGGGTCTGCGGGCCCGCGGCGCAGTCGGTGTCGATCACCACGCGGGTCTGGGCATGGGCGACCGCGACGGTGATGCGCGTGCCGTCCTCGCCGTCGAGGACCACCGGCCCGCCGCCCGTCGTCGCGGTCGCGGCGGGGAAGCTGCCGCCGCCCAGCGCGACGCTCGCGGCCTGCGCGACGGTGCCGCAGTCGTCGACCGAGAGCTCGCAGCCGTACAGCGGCACCACGGCGATCTGTAGGCCGCCCAACACGGGCGCGCTCGCGCCTCGGCTGACCATCAGGCGCCGCGTCGGCGTGGCGGTGGTCTCGATGACCACGGACTCGGATTGCACGCCGTACTCCATGCGCACCGTGACGTCGTCGCCGACGGCGAAGGGCAGGGGCAGCGCCGGGGCGCACAGGTACATCCGCCGCGTTCCACCGTCCGCCGCCGCGAGATCGATCGCCGTGCAGCCGTCGACACCAGCGGTCAGCGCGGCGATGCGGAACCCGCCCGAGTCGACCGCGTCGCCCCAGTCGACGCGGTCGGCGTCGTCCTGGGCCGCGCACTCGCCGACCGGCTCGCGGGCCTCACCGCGGGTGAAGAGGACCGGCGCGTCGGTCTCCCAGTGCCCGCGGTCGTCGACGTCGAGCGTGAGCGCGATGCCGCCCTGGGGATCGTCGAAGCCCTCGCCGCGGACCCATCGCTCGGGCACGTCGGCGGGCCACCAGAACAGTACGGTCGGCGTGAAGCCATCCGCGTCGATCATGGCGAGGTTGCACTCGCGATCCCGGACCTCGGGATCGAGCACGCCGAGGTTCGCGCCCGGGGGCAGCGTCCAGCTCTGCACGTCGCCGAACAGCGCGCCGCTCACGAGCCGCGCCGGGTCGGCCTCGATGGCGTAGCAGTCGAGCTGCACCGTCGATCGCACGGTGCGGATGCGGACGACCTGCTCGACGTCGGTGCCGTTGTGCAGCCACACGTCGGCGAGGATGTCGGGGTAGAGCGGGCCCTCGGGCGGGGGCGGCGAGGTCGCCACCGAGCACAGCAGACCGACGCCGGCTGCGCCCGCTTCGGCGCTGCGACGCGCGAGGCGTGCACGATCTCGGGCACGCACCAGGGGGGCCGTCGCCATCGCGCGGCGCAGGACGATCGCGCTTGCGACCAACGCCGGCAGCGCGACCACGAGGTCGGTGGGATCGCGGACGATCGACCACGGGAACCCGAACGCGCCCATCATCGCCGACCACACCGTGGCCCCGATCACACTCAGCTTGATCGTCGCGAACACGACGCCGACCGCGACGTGGGACAGCCACCAGCCCCGCAGGGTCCGCACCTGCAACGCCGTGGCGAGCAGCGCGGGCGCGATCAGCATGCCAGCGACGTCGCTGAGCTTGCCCGCGACGAACGCGGACACGAGCGTCGAGCCCTTGAACACGTGATCGTTGAGCACGAGCACGACCAGGCCGCCGAGCCACAGGGGATGCAGCAGCGCGCGCTGGGGGTGGATGCGACTCGGGCGGGCGTGGGCGGGCATCTTCGGTCCTTCGTCGAGGTAGTGCCCGCCTCGGGCCCGACGATCACGACCGTGCGCTCGGCCGGCCCCGCTTGGCCGGCGCCTTGCGCTGGGCCACACCGCCGCCGGCCGCGAAACCTCGGGTAGTGCCGCACGTCCCCCGGACGATCACGCCGCGGTGCAGATCGTCCCCCGGTGCGACCGACGGGGCGCAGCCCTGCGGCGCCCGGCACGTCGGTGCGCTATCCTGCCCCGATGCGACCTAGCTTGTGTGTGCTCGTGCTCGTGGCGGCCTGCGGGGGGGCGCGTGACCTCGCGTCCGACGACTACATGGACGAGGATTTCCCGCCGTGGACCTGTGACACCGAGGGCACGACCGGCGCGTGCGACTCGACCGGCCAGATCGCGGCGCCGGCGTGCCAGGAGACCCAGGACTGCGATGGCGGCGTGTGTGCGGCGTCGTTCAACGGCGACATCGGGCCCCTGGAGTGCCAGTCGACGTGCATCGAGGCGATGGACGACGACCGCTGGTGCTCGGACGCGCAGGCGTGCTGCGACGGCACCGCGATCTGCGACCGTGGCTACTGCGTGCCGACCGACGACGGCTCGAGCGGGGTCGACTCGACCGGGACGGACACCGGCGGCGCCGACTCGACCGGCGCCGACGCGACGGGCACCGACACGACGGGTACCGAGGGTGGCACGGGCACCGACGGCGGCTCGACCGACAGCACCGGGACCGGGGCATGAGCATGCGACGACTGATCCTACTCAGCATCGTCGCGACCGCGTGCCGGCACGACGACAAGATCCAGCTCGAGGACTCCGGCGAGTCGCTGGCCGCCGACTCGGCCTCGGCCACGACCGCCGATCCGACGGACGGCTCGAGCGACGGCGAGGATTCCTCGACGCCGGGCACCGAGACGTCGTCGACCGGCGCGCCCGATCCGTCGACCACCGGTGATCCCGACGACGGCTGCAGCCTGTCGCGGCCGTGCGAGGCGGGCTACTGCGTCGCGCCGTACGCCGACAACGAGCGCGGCGCGTTCGCGTGCGTCGCGGCGTGCGTGGGACCGAACGAGGCCGCGAGCTGGTGCTTCGACGCCAGCGCGTGCTGCGATCCCGACGCGGTCTGCACGTCGCGTGGCTACTGCGTCGGGCCCGACGACGGGACCAGCAGCAGCAGCGGGGCGGACAGCAGCGGCTCGGGCGACACGACGGGGTGATCCGAGCGCGCCCGCGTCACGCGGGGCGCGGCGGCACGAGTCGACCCGAGCGCAGGCCGTCGCGGATGCGCGAACGGGTGGCCTTCAGCCGCTCGGGCGCACCCGCGAGCTCGGCGCTGGGCTTCGCTCCGCGGGCGGCGATCGCCTCCATCGTCCGCACCTCGCGGACGTGGTGCGCGAGCACGTCGATCCACCGATCTTCGCGCCACGCGGCGTCGCTGTCGACCAGCGGCGGGCCGTGGTCGCCGATCGATGCCTCGAGCTTGCGCCACAGCGAGAGCGCCGCCATGCAGTGCAGATCGAGGGTGCGCAGCGCGAGGACGTGGGCCGGGTCGGTCACCGCGGGATCCTGGATCGCGCGGAGATCGGCGAGCCACAGCTCGCGCGCGCGCTCGGTCCGACCGGCGCCGTACATCCGCACCGCGAGGTCCCAGAGATCGAAGCCCCGGAGGGGCTCGAGCACGACGGCCCGCTCCAGCCAGCGCACACCCGCGGCTCCGAGGATGCCGCTGACCGTCGCCTCGCCCATTCGATACCACGTGCTCGCGCTCGGCATGGTTCGTCGGCGGAGGATGCCACAGCCGACGTGGGGCTGTCGCGATGTCCTGGAGCGATGCCACGCTGTCATTCGACCGCGTCAGCGCAGTCGTGCGAATGCCGACGACCGGCGCCGCTGCGCGCGTCCGCCTCGCGCGTCGCCGCAATTTTGTCGTAGCAGCGGGCGGGCGCCGCCGTCGATCCGGCGCTACACCACGGCTGCAGATCGTCGCGGTGCTGCGCGATCGCGAATCCCCCATTCGGATCACTCGAGGAGAACGATGTCCATGTCTTCCCCATCCACTTCATCGCTGTGTCCCTCGCCGACGCGCCGCTCGACCATGGGGCCTGTCATCACCGTGGCTGTCGCCGTCGCCGCGGGCGCCTCGCTCACCGCCGTGCAGGGCTGCGGGGAGGACGGCATCGGCGGCAAGATCGCCGAGCAGTGCGGCTTGGCCTGCTCGGAGAAGGGGTTCGTCGGCGGCGACGCCAAGATCTCCGGCATCGCGTCGATCGACGCGTTCTTCGGCGCCGCGATCGATCTCAACGCGTCGATGCGCGGGCTGAGCGGAGGCCTCCGCGCCGAGCTCGACGCGATCGGGGCCTCGGTCGGGCTCGCCCCGGGTGCGACGGGGGCGGAGATCCGCGGCGCCGTCGAGGGCTACCTCGAGGCACGCGTCGACGGTGGCCTCACCATCGAGTACGCGCCGCCCAAGTGCGAGGCGAGCATCGAGGCCAGCGTGGCCGCGGCCGCCGAGTGCGACGCGAGCGTCGATCCCGGGTCGGTGTCCGTGAAGTGCGAGGGCTCGTGCAAGGCCGAGGCCGGGGTCGCGGTCGATTGCGGCGCGTCGGCCGAGCTCAAGTGCACCGGCACGGCGCCGGGCCTCGATTGCTCGGGGACGTGCACCGGCTCGTGCGCCGTCGAGCTCACCGCCGAGGCCGCGTGCGACGGGACCTGCCGCGGCAGCTGCAACGCCGGCGGCAGCACGATGGACGGCTTCGAGGGCAAGTGCTCCGGCATGTGCATGGGTGAGTGCGTGGTCGAGGCCTCGGCGGGCATCGATTGCTCGGGCAAGTGCGAGGGCAGCTGCGAGTACACGGCGCCCGAGGGTGGGTGCGATGCGTCGGCCGAGGCCCACTGCGAGGCGATGGCCGGGGCGTCGGTCGAGTGCTCGGGCGGCTGCGAGGGCAAGGCCGAGCCGCCGATGGTCAGCGCCGAGTGCGAGGCCAGTGTCGAGGCCAAGGCCAGCGCGTCGGTCGAGTGCTCGCCGCCGAGCCTCGACATCGCGTTCGAGTTCAACGCCGCGCTCGAGGGCGACCTCGCCGCGCAGGCCGAGTTCCGCGCGTGGCTCGAGGGCTTCCGCGCGCACTTCTCGGCGATCCTCGCCCTGCGTGCGAAGGCCGAGGGCGTGGCCTCGGCGGCGGCGGACCTGGGCACGGCGGCCACCGGCGCGGTGCAGGTCGCGGTCGAGGATCTCACGGCCGACGTGAACGTCGCCGCGGCGTTCGGTGCCGTGTGTGCGCTGGACGAGCTGCCGATCGCCGGCGAGGCGATCGTCGAGGCGAGCACGGCACTGGGCGCCGAGATCACGGCGTCGGCCGAGGTCGTCGCCGCGTTCGGCGGGTAGCACCGACCCCGGGCCGCGGCTCGGCGCTCCGGGCCGCGGCGGCGCGATGGAACGCCGCGGACCGATCGGGCATGCTCCGGATCGTGTCGGAGCAGCCCGGTGCCGGCGGTGCGCAGACGCGGGTCCTGTCGCCGCGTCCGGTCGAGCCCGGCGAGACGATGCTCGACGAGGAGCTCGTGGCGGCGCCCGCCGACGCCGACCCGGTGACCGAGCACCTCGCGCGCGGCCAGGCGCTCGGCCGCTACATCCTGCTCGAGCCCCTCGGCGAGGGCGGGATGGGCGTGGTGTATGCCGCGTACGATCCCGAGCTCGATCGACGCGTCGCGCTCAAGTTGCTGCGCCACGGCGCCGCCGACGACAGCTCCATGGGCCGCGCGCGCCTGGTCCGCGAGGCCCAGGCGATGGCGAAGCTCTCGCATCCCAACGTCATCACCGTCTTCGATGTCGGCGCGGTCGAGGGCCGCGTGTTCGTGTCGATGGAGCTGGTCGTCGGTGACGATCTGCGCGGCTGGCTGGCCGCGGCCGCGCGCACGCCCGCCGAGATCCTGCGCGTGTTCGTGCAGGCCGGCCGTGGGCTCGCGGCGGCCCACGCCGCGGGGTTGATCCACCGCGACTTCAAGCCCGGCAACGTGCTCGTCGGGGAGGACGGCACGGTGCGCGTCGCCGACTTCGGGCTGGCGCGCCGGCTCGGCGAGCGCGAGGGCAGCGATGACGGGCAGGCCCTCGTCGCGACGCCCGTCGAGGGGACGCCCGAGGCGGTCACGCGCACCGGCGCGGTGATCGGCACGCCGGCGTACATGGCCCCCGAACAGCACCTCGGTCGCGACCTCGACGCGCGGGCCGATCAGTTCAGCTTCTGCGTGGCGCTGTGGGAGGCGCTGCAGGGCGAGCGACCGTTCCGCGCGACGCACCCGGTGGAGCTGATGGTCCAGGTGACGCGCGGCGAGATCATGCCGTCGGCCAAGGACGGCGCGATGCCGGCGTGGATCCGCCGCGTGCTGGCGCGCGGGCTCGCCCCCGATCCGGCGCAGCGCTTCGCGTCGATGACCGAGCTCCTCGCCGCGCTCGATCGCGATCCCCGACGCCGCCGGCTCGCGGTCGGCTCCGTCGCTGGGATCGCGACGTTGGGCGCGGTGGCGTGGCTCGCCGTCGCACCCGAGGAGCCGTGCGCCGGGGCCGAGCGGCAGCTCGCCGAGGTGTGGAGCCCGGCGCGCCGCGATCAGCTGAGCGAGCGCTTCGCCGCGACCGGCCTGCCCTACGCCGCCGACGCCGCGGCCTCGGTGGGGCGGCGACTCGACGCCTACGGTGCGGCGTGGATCGAGGCGCGCGTGAAGGCGTGCGCCGCAGCGCTGGCCGATCCGCAGGCGGACGTGCCCGAGGACGTCCCGATGTCGCGCTGCGTCGAGCGACGTCGTCGTGACCTCGGCGCGCTCGTCGACGTGCTCGTCGACGCCGACGCGGCGCTGGTCGAGCGGGCGAGCGAGGCCCTCGGTGGCCTGCGCGCGCTCGAGACCTGCTTCGACCCGGCGCTCGGCTTCGGGGATGTGCCGCTGCCCGCCGACCCCGACGCGCGCGCGGCCGTCGAGGCGGCCCGCGACGCGCTGGGCCGGGTCAACGCCGCCTCGCTCGCCGGGCGGCGACGCGAGGCGCTCGAGCTGTCGACCGAGGTCTGGGGCGAGGCGGTGCGACTCGGCGACGTCGCCCTGCTCGCCGAGGCGTCGCTGATCCAGGGCGGCGCGCTCGCCGACCAGGGCCGCTTCGACGAAGGGGTCGCGCAGCTCGAGGCCGGCGCGATCTGGGCGATCCAATCCGGCTATGACATGGCCCTGCTCGAGCTCTGGATCGCGCTGGCGTGGCATACCGGCGTCGACCTGGGTCGCTACGACGCCGCGGCGGCGTGGGCACGGCAGGCCGACGCGATGCTCGTCCGCCTGGGCCGGCCGCTGCGGCAGCTCGGCAACCTCCGCGCGGCGCAATCGGCCTTCGCCAGCGTCGCCGGCCGGCCGGAGGAGGCGCTCGCTGCCGGCCGCGAGAGCCTCGAGGTCCGCCTGCGCGACCAACCCGGCGAGCCGATCCTGGCGAACACGCTGCTCGAGATCGCGAACCCGCTGGTGGCGCTCGGTCGCTACGACGAGGCCACCGTCGTGCTCGAGCAGGCGCTCGCGATCGCGATCGAGACCGACGGTCCCGACCACCCGATCGTGAGCGCGATCGAGAACACCATGGGCGTCCGCGATCACTTCGCCGGGGACTCGCGCTCGGCGGAGGTCCACTGGCGACGGGCGTACGCGATCATGGAGGCCGCGCTCGGGCCCGATCACCCCGAGCTGTTCTACTCGCTGGGCAACCTGTCCGAGGCGATGCGGGATCAGGGGAAGTTCGACGAGGCGCTCGAGACGCTGCAGCGCGTCGCGGTGCTGCAGCGGTCGCTGCCGCCGGTCCATCGCGAGCGCGCGACGACGATGCACAACATCGCCGGCGTGCAGCTGCGGCGCGGCCAGCTCGAGGCGGCGCGCGCGGGCTTCCGCGAGGCGCTCGCGATGCGCGAGGCCGTCTTCGGGCCCGACGACCCGGCCGTGGCCAACACCCTGACCGAGCTGTCGGACGTGCTGCTCGAGCTCGGTCGCGCCGACGAGGCCAGGCCGCTGCTCGAGCGCGCCCAGGTCATCCGCGACGCCGCGCCGAGCAGCCGGCTCGAGCTCGCCTACACCCAGGTCATGCTCGGTCGAGCCCGGATCGCCACGGGCGACGCCGGCGGTCGAGCCCTCGTGCAGCAGGCCGACGCGTCGCTGGCCGAGCTCCGCGGCAACACCCGCGATCGTCTGCGGCGAGTCGCGGCGGACGTGCTCGGGTCGGGGCCGTGATCGTGAAGCTCGCCGCGTTCGCGTATCCTCCGCGGCGATGATCCACACCGCGAATTTCGACGGCGCCTGCGAGCCCATGAACCCCGGTGGCTGGGGCGGGTGGGGCTTCGTGATCCACGCGCCGTCGGGCGAGGAGCTGCTCGCCAAGGGCGGCCTGCTCCCCCGGGGACCGGCGATGACCAACAACGTCGCGGAGTACACCGCGGCGCTCGAGTGCGTGCGCGCTTGGATCGAGCTGCGGGCGGGGCTCGGCGCCGACGCGCGCCTCGAGCTACGCGGCGACTCGAAGCTCGTCGTCGAGCAGATGTGCGGGCGCTGGCAGGTGAAGCAGGGGGCGTACGTCGTGGTGTACCGGGAGCTGCGCGCGCTGCTCGACGCGCACGCGATCGCGGTGACCTGGACGTGGATCCCGCGGGCAGAGAACGCCCGCGCGGACGAGCTGAGCAAGCAGGAGCTCGTGAACGCGGGCGTGAAGATCGTGCACTGACGCCGGCTTCAGTCGTCGCGCGCGGTCAGTCGTCGCGGTCCGCCCGCCGCCCGACCTCGGCGGTGCACCACGTGCTGCACGTCAGTGCGGTCTCGATCTCCCAGGTGTCGGGGTCGTCGGCGAACTCCGAGTCGTCGAGGTAGCGGTCGTGCTCGCAGGTGACGTCGAAGAGCAGCTCGCCGCCGTTGCGCGCGGCGACCCGCTTCATGCGGCGCAGCAGCCGGTCGTCCACGTCGCACCAGAGGTCGACCTCGACGACGCTGTCGCCGTCGACCGTGTGCTCGGCCTCGGCGTCGACGCCACCGATCCAGCGGTAGCCCTCGGGCAGCTCGTCGTGGACCTCGACCTCGTCGCCCCGCACGACGGGGTCGAAGGACTCGCCGTCGAAGTCGGCGCAGGCGGGGGCGAAGAGGGCGGCGACGAGGGCGAGCGTGCGATGCATGACGACGGACATGAGCAAGCCCCGTGCCGTGGGTCCGAGCGCGCCGATCCGAGGCGAGTGGGCGCGCGGTGCCGCAGCGGCGTTGCGAGACGCCCGTGCCGACCGTCGGCCATTTGCGTCACCCGTGGGCGTCGGGCAACCGTGCGACGGATCACTCGCGCCCCCGCGGCGATCCGGGCAATGCTCCCCGCGCATGCCTCCACGCCGCGCCCTGGGCCCCGCCGTGCTCGTCGCCGCGTCGATGTCGTGGGGGTGCGCCGCGAGCCCGCCGCCGCCGGTCGCCCCGCCGCCCGCCGAGCACGGCGCCCACGAGCCCGAGGTCGAGCACACGTTCGTGTCGACGTCGAACAACGACGGCGCGCGGGCGACGAGGTCGACGCAGGCCGAGGGCGTTGGCACCGACTGCACCGTCACCACGCCCGAGGCTGCCCGAGCCCTCGCCGAGACCGCCGTCGCCGAGCACCTCGATCCCCAGAAGACGTGGACCACCTCACCGGTGCTGCCGGTGACGTGGCCGGCGCCCAAGCGGGCCGTCGTGTACTTCTTCTATCCGATGGCCGCGAACCCGCGGAGCATGTCCCACTTCCAGCTGTTCTCCGCGGCGTGGCGCGTCGAGGTCTCGCTGCACGACGGCTCCACGTCGGTGGCCCCGGTCGCCAAGTCGCGTGAGATCGGCACCATCACCCAGACGCGGCCCTCCTCGCTCGAGCGGCGCGAGCTCGAGATCGCCGAGGCTGCCCTGGTGCAGCAGCTCGTCGGCACGGGCGTCGACGAGGGCGAGAGCCCCTACTGGGGCTACCTCAAGTTCATGCACGAGCACCCGCAGATCGGGAAGGATCTGCAGCGGCGATCGCCGGCGTTCCTGGGCTGGGTGCGCAAGCGCTACGGCAAGTAGCGTCAGTTCAGCACGCAGTCGAACTCGAACTGCCCATTGCCGCCGGCCTCGTAGATCCGATAGTAGAAGGCCGGGAAGATCGCGACGTTCTGCGCGCCATCGGGGGCGAAGAAGTAGCGCCGATCCCCGGTGGGATCGCCGGGCGGATTGACGTCCCAACCGATCATCGTGAGCGTGTTCTCCCAGTCGGCGACGTCCGCGGCGTTGGGATCGTCCGCAGCCACCGGGACCGCGACATCGACCTGGAAGTCGACGTTCCCGGACTGCGTGTAGATCGCGACGAGATCGTGCGGAACGCCGTCGGCGTCGAACGAACCCGCGATGGTCTCGACCATCGGGGGATCGACGATCGACGTCTCGGTGCACGTGAAGCTCGCGACGATGCCCCCGGTGGTCGTATCTCCGGTCGAGCCCCCGGAGCTCGAGCCATCGGTGGTCTCGCTGCCGGTCGAGTCGGCCGTGCCGCCGCTGCTCTCGGTTCCGCCCGTGGTGGACCCGCCGGTCGAGCCGGTGGTCGTGTCGGCGCCGGAGGTTCCGCTCGTGCTCCCCGCGGTGCTGCTGCTCGTGCCCGAGCCGCTCGTGCTCGCATCGGTCGTGCCGCTCCCACCGTCGTCGCCACAGGCGGCAGCGAGGGTCCAGATCGCGACCATGGGGAGCGTTCGTCGGAGCATGAAAACACTCTGTGTCGGGCCCCGCCGCCCGCCGCGGCAACTTCTTCGCGGCCCGCAATGCCCCGGCCGAGAATTCTCCGCGGTCGTCACCCCTCGAACCCGTCCATGTACTTCGCCGGATCCTTCTGCACCTCGCCGACGGCCTTCGCCGAGCAGAACACATAGCTCTTGCCCCGGTACTCCCAGCGCGGCGAGTCGTCGGTGACGACGAACTTGCGCCCGCTGTACGGGCACACGGTCACGTCGCCGGGCTTCGCGTCGACGTTGTGCACGACCGGCTTGCCGGCGAGGGGATCGGCCGCCGCGGGCGTCGCCGCGGCGTCGGGAGGCGTGGTCGGAGGGCCGGCCTTCGAGCACGCGACCGGGAGCAGCGAGACGACCAGGAGCCTTGCCCAGGTGGAGATCATCGATCGGCAGCTTGCCACGGCCACGCGCGGCACGGGCGTCGCGTGCGGCATACTCGGCCCCATGGCCGATTCGAAGCGTCGCGACCGCAGTGCCCACGTCCTGACGAGCATGGCCGCCTTCGTGATCGTCGTCGCCGGCCTGAAGATCGCCGCGCCCCTGCTGCTGCCGTTCCTGTTCGCGGCGTTCCTCGCCGTCGTCGCCTCGCCGACGGTGCTGTGGCTCGAGCGGCGCGGGTGGCGGCCCGGGCTCGCGGTGATTCCCGCGGTGGTCGTCGTGCTCACGGCGTTGGTGGGGTTCGGGGCGATGCTGACGGCGTCGCTCGATCGCTTCGGTGACGCGTTGCCGGGTTACCGCGCCGCCCTCGAGGTCATGTTCGAGGGCGTGGTGGCGTGGCTGGCCGAGCAGGGGGTGCGCCTGCCGCAGACCGGCCTCGCCGAGCTGCTCGATCCGGGAGACATGGTCGACATGGTCGGCAACTTCGCCGGCGCCTTCGTGGTCGCCCTGTCGAACACGATGCTCGTGCTGTTCACGATGACGTTCATGCTGCTCGAGCTCACCGGCCTGCGGCGCAAGCTCGCCGTGATGCTCGGCCCCGACTCGGCTGCGACGATGACGGCGGTGTCCGGCGTGCTGGGCGACGTGCAGCGGTACCTCGCGATCAAGACCGCGATCTCGGCGCTCATCGGCATCCTCGTGTTCGTCACGTGCGTGCTCGTCGGCCTGGACTTCGCGCTGCTGTGGGGCCTGCTGGCGTTCCTGCTCAACTTCATCCCCAACGTGGGTGGTTTCATCGCGGCGATCCCCAACGTGCTCGTCGCGCTGGTCCAGCCCGACCTCGGGCCCGGGGCCGCGCTGGTCGTCGCCGTCGCCCACACTGCGATCCACACCGTGGTCGGCAACGTGCTCGAGCCGGCGTGGATGGGCCGCGAGTTGGGGATGTCGACGTTGGTCGTGTTCCTGTGCCTGGTGTTCTGGGGCTGGGTGTGGGGGCCCGTCGGGATGTTGCTGTCGGTCCCGCTGACGATGGTCGCCCGCATCATGCTCGAGGCCAGCGACGAGGGCCGACCCATCGCGGTGCTCCTCGGACGCACGCCTGCAGAGCCCGGCCTCGGGTAGGAAACCCACGCCGCGGCGTCGTCGTGGTGTTGCGCACGCGTGCCCGCCAATCTTGCGGGCTCGCGCGCTGTGCTTCGCCTGCGGTGGCCTTGACGCGGCACGGCGGCCCCCGGTACTTGCTCGCCATGCGTCTGTCCCGACTGTTCCCCCTCGTCCTCACCCTCGGCGTGTTCGCGTGCACCAAGAAGGACTCGGCCGCGCCGACGACTCCGCCCACCGACGCGACCGCGACGGCGACCGACTCGCACGAGCCTGCCGCCGACCCGGCCCACGAGCACAAGTTCGAGGGCGGAGTGAAGTCGTTCCACGACGTCATGGCGCCGCTGTGGCACGCCGCGAAGGACGACGCGCGCGTCACCAACACCTGCGCCGCCGTGGCCGATCTGGTCGCGAAGGCCGGCGCGATCGAGGCCGAGCCGATGCCGGCGGCGGCGACCGACGCCGCGGCGTGGAAGACCCGTGCCGCCGATCTGACCGCGGCGACCAAGGGTCTCGAGACCACCTGCGCCGGCGATCGCAAGGACTTCGACGCCGCCTTCACGAAGGCGCACGAGGCCTTCCACGGGCTCATCGAGCTCGCCGGCGAGAAGCACGAGTAGTCGGCCGTCGCGGCCCCGCCCGGCGGTCCCGGGCGCAAAATCGGGAGTTCTCCCGATGGTGAACGGGCCGGTCCTCCTCCTATCGTGGACGCACGTCGGGTGCCCGGCGTGCGGCGAAGGAGTGACCGGCCATGCGCAGCTCGACTCGATGTGGATCCCCGACGCGGCGTGGTGCGTGGATCGTCGCGGTGTTCCTCACCGGCTGCTATGCCGGGGCGCACGGCGACGGCGGTGACGCCGGCACGGCGGCCGACGACGGCGACGACACCGGCGCCGACACGGCGGCGGACACCGGCGATGACGGCGTCGACACCGATGGGATCCCCAGCGGCTGCGACGCGGACACGCCCCCCGCCGCGGCGCTGCTGCGGATGCACCGCGACAACTACGTCCACGCCCTCGAGTCCGTGTTCGGCGCGGCGGCGCTCGAGCCGGTCCGGGCGACGATCGAGACCCTGCCCAGCGCGTCGATGGGCGTGTTCGCCACCGAGGTGCCGCCGGTCGGCTTCTCCGAGGTCTCGGCGTACTTCAACATCGCCAGCCAGCTCGCGTTCGACCTCACCAAGGACGCCGCGAGCCTGACCGCCCTGCACGCGTGCCTCGGCTCCGTGCCCCCGGGCGCCGACGCCGGCAGCGATGCGTGTCTCGTCGGATTCATCGACACGTTCGGCGCGCGGTTGCTGCGTCGGCCGCTGACCGACGAGGATCGCTCGCGCTTCGCCGGCGACTTCGCCGTCGGCGGGGCCCACAGCGTCGGTGAGGGCGCGGCGACCGTGCTGGTGGCCATGCTGCTCGATCCGCGGTTCCTGTACTTCGTCGAGACCGAGGGCGAGGAGATCGCGCCCGGCGTGCTCGAGCTGACGTCGCACGAGCTGGCGGCCCGGCTCGCGCGCGTGCTGTGGGACTCGGTGCCCGACGACGAACTCCTCGCCGCGGCGGCGAACGCCGAGGGCGGCCGGCTCGAGGGCGACGCGCTGCGCGACCAGATCGATCGCATGCTCGACGATGAGCGCGCCCGCGTCGCCCTGTCGCGCTTCGCCGGCAACTGGCTCGCGCTCGATGTCATGCCCCAGCCGTCGGCGGCGCTGTTCCCCGACGCCGACGCCCGCGAGGCGGCGCGCGTGGCGATGAAGGCCGAGCTGCTCGACTTCATCGAGGCGGTGACGCTCGATCGCGACGGCACCTACGCCGACCTGCTGCTCGATCGGACCGCGAGCTTCGACGCCCCCGAGCTCGGCCAGATCTACGGCGTCACGCCCGGCCAGGACGTCACGCTGCCCGACGACCGCGCCGGCCTGCTGACGCGCGCCGGTTGGCTCGCCACCAACGAGGTCATCCGCTCGAACGCCGGTCACATCATCAAGCGCGGGCGCCGGCTCGGCGAGTTCCTGTGCCGTCCGGTGCCTCCGCCCGATCCCGGCAACTTCCCCACCGAGGATCCCGCCGACCCGGCGACCAACCCGGACGTCGGCATCCGCGAGCGCTTCAACGCCGCGGCGAGCGAGCCGCAGTGCGCCGGCTGCCACCAGATCCTCGACGGTCACGGCGCGCCGTTCGGGCACTACGGCGCGGCGGGGCAGTGGATCGACGTCGAGCAGATCGACGTCGATGGCACCGCCGTCGACGTCTCGATCGACGCCGCGAGCATGCTCGAGCTGGACGACGTCGTCGCTGTCGACGGCGCGCGCGCGCTGTCCGAGGCCATCGCCGCGAGCGATGTCGGGCCGCAGTGCCTCGCCGAGCAGCTCACGCGGAACATCGTCGCGCGACCTCTCGCCGAGTCCGATGGTTGCCTCGAGCAGACCGCCCGGCTCGCCCTCGCGCCGCAGGACGGCGCGCCCCAGAGCCTGCGCGACACCATCGTCGCCCTGGTGTCCTCTCCCCACTTTCGACAGGTGACGCTGCCATGACCATGCCCCACACGATCGGACGGCGGCGGTTCCTCCTCGGGGCCGGCGGCGCGGCGCTGGTGATCCCGACCCTGTCCTCGCTGCTCGGTCGCGACGCCGAGGCCGGCGAGGCGGCGCCGAACCGCAACTTCATCAGCTGGCGGATCAGCAACGGATTCTACGGCCAGCACTGGTTCCCCAGCGCGGCCGCGCTCGCGGGCCTGCAGACGGTCGGGCCCAACGCGCGCGAGCTGGCGCTCGGCGACATCGCCGGGCCCGTCTCGCCGATCCTGGACGCGGGCTTCGATCCGTTCCGCGACAAGGCGATCCTGATGCGCCACATCGATCGCCTCGACTGGGGCGATCACAACGACGCCAGCGGGCTCCTGGGCTGGTCGAACGGGGCCGCTGCCCTCGACGGCGTCGACATCGCGTCGCTGCCCCCGTCGATCGACCAGCTCATCGCGCAGAAGCTGGGCGGCGGGACGGTGCCGCTCAACCTCACCGTGCACTGGTCGACCGAGGGGCGCTCGGCGTCGTTCTCGACGACGGGCTCGGGGCAGCTCGTGGCCGAGCCGGCGCTGTTCCCCGATCAGGCGTTCGCGCAGCTCTTCACCAACTTCGACGTCGACGACACCGCCCTTGCCCGGCTGCGGGCCCAACGGCTGACGATGGTCGATCGCGTGCTCGATCACTACACGAGCCTGCGCAATCATCCCCGGCTGTCGGCGGCCGACCGCGCGGCGCTCGATCAGCACATCGAGCACATGCACACGCTCGAGACCCAGCTCGCCAACCCCATCGAGTGCGGCCCGCCGGAGCAACCCGCGGCGTACGAGTACGCGCCCGAGGCCATGAACGCCGCCGCGCAGGCCCAGGTCGACATCGCCGTGGCGGCGCTGCGCTGCGGCCTGGCGCGCGTGGTGAACTTCTACCTCGACCCCGACACCCTGCTGAACGAGGCGGTGCACGGGGTGATCGGCGGTCACCACGGCGCGTCGCACGACAGCAGCCCCGCGGCGGTCGACAGCATCCTCAACGCCCACCGGTGGACGATGGGCTACCTGTTCGACTTCCTCGGCAAGCTCGACGCCACGGTGAAGCCCGACGGCACGACGCTGCTCGACGACTCGCTCGTGCTGGTCAACAACGAGATCGGCAACCAGTCGGGGGGCTCGGGCGGCGAGAGCCCGGGCGACTACGACAACAACCACATCGGCGTCGACGTCCAGGTGATGCTGGTCGGATCCTGCGGTGGCGCGCTGCGGACCGGCAACCTGCTCGACTTCCGCACCGACTTCACCCGATCGCGGTGGTCGGAGTACATCGGCACCGCCTACAACCGCGTGCTCATCAGCTGCATGCTGGCGATGGGGCTCGAGCCCGACGACTGGGAGGTCGGCGGCCAACCGGGCTACGGCGATCTCCGGGGCGCGCAGTACGACATGACGCCGCTCGACCAGGTCGTGATCGGCGACATGCGGGCGTACCTGCCGGGCCTCGAGGCCTGAGCCATCACCCGGCCGGCGCGATGTAGTTCTCGCAGGCCAGATCGATGATGTCGATCGCGTCCTCGAAGTACGGCGCGTAGTCGTCGACGCAGATCGGGACCTTGAAACCGTTGGGGCCCCAGAGGTCGGTGAACGCGGCGACCTCGGCCGAGGCCCCGAAGCCGCAGATGTTGCCCGGGAAGTCGCTGATCGAGACCACGACCACGTTCTCGGGCAGGTTGAACTTCGCCTCGACGACGTTCTCGTAGTACTGCATCGGCGTGCCCGGCGAGTTGTCGAACTCGTCGCCGATCATCACGATGACGAGCAGTGCGTCGTCGCGGATGAAGCCCTCGTTGCACTCGCCGTTGCCGCCGACGAGCTGCTGCACGACGCCGTTCATCGCCGCCAGGGGTTGCTCGTTGCCGCTGCCCGAGACGCCGACCGTCGCGGCGCAGCTGAACGTCTCGACCAGGTCGTCGTTGTCGGTCATGTAGTTGGCGCCGTCGGCGTACGGGCCACACTGCATGTTGCTCGACGAGGCGCCGCCGGTCTGCACGACCAGGGACGAGAGCTGCTGGCACTCGGGCACGTTGAACGCATAGGCGTCCGTCGTGACCACGCCGACGTGGTACGAGTATGCGTTCTCGAGCGCGTTCTGGATCCCGTCGATGAACGCCGGGAAGTTGTTCACGAGGTTGGCCTGATACGCGGCCATGCTGCTCGAGTTGTCGATCACGAAGACGAAGTCGACCTTGTCGCAGCCCATCTTCGACACGAACAGATCGGGGATGCCGCCGACATCGAAGTAGGGCGTCATCGTCTCGCCCACGCCACTTTCCTGTGCCGAGGAGGTGTCGGTGGACAGCGTGGTGGCGACCGCGCTCGTCGACGTGTCGGCGACGTCGGTGGTGCTCGGTCCGCCCGAGGTGCTCGGTCCGGGATCGGTCGCCGACGTCGCTGCGGCGCCGGTGGATCCGCTGGTCCCGGCCGCATCACCGACGGCGGAGCCGCAGGCGAGGGCGGGGATCGAACACAGGGCGACGCAGAGCGGATGGAAGCGGGGGCCCATGGTCGGCTAGCATGCCCGATCCCGCGGTCCCACGCGCGGCGGCGTGGACGCCGGGCCCGCGCGCCCTCGGCGGCCGTCGTCGTGCGATCCTGCGGCTCGGTGACCACGACCACGCGCGCGACGTTCTGCCGGATCTGCGAGAGCCTCTGCGGGCTCGAGGTCACGCTCGAGGACGAGCGCATCGTCAAGATCCGGCCCCACGATGGACACGTGGCGACCGCCGGCTTCGCCTGCGTGAAGGGCCTCTCCCAGCACGAGCTGTACGGCTCGCCCGATCGCCTGCAGTTCCCGCTCGAGCGGGGCGAAGACGGCGTCCAGCGCCGCGCGAGCTGGGATCGGGCGAACGCCGACATCGGCGCGCGTGTCCGGCAGATCCGCGAGCGCCACGGCGCCGACGCGATCGCGATGTACGTCGGCACCGCGGCCGGCTTCAGCGCGCTGCACCCGATCTTCGCCCAGGGCTTCATGCTGGGGCTGGGGTCGCGCAGCAGCTACAGCTCGGCGACGCAGGACTGCGCCAACAAGTTCGCGGTCGCGCAGCACATGTACGGCTTCGCGTTCACCCAGCCGTTCCCCGATCTCGATCGCACGGGGTGCCTCGTGGTCGTCGGCGCCAACCCGGCGGTCAGCAAGTGGAGCTTCCTGCAGGTCGCGAACCCGGTGCAGCGGCTGAGGGCGATCACCGCGCGCGGCGGCAAGGTGTGGATCGTCGATCCGCGGCGCACCGAGACCGCGGGCGCGACCGGTCGCCACGTGTTCATCCGCCCGGGCACCGACGTGTTCTTCTACCTCGCGTTCGCGCACGAGGTCCTGCGTCGCGGCGCGATCGATCGCGCGCGGCTCGGCGCGCACACCACCGGGCTCGATCACCTCGAGGCGCTGGTGCAGGCGTGGACGCCCGAGCGAGGCTCCGCGGTCACGGGCATCCCCGCCGAGATCCTCGGCGAGATCGTCGACGACTACCTCGCGGCCAGCGGTGGCGACGGCGCCGCGCTGTACAGCTCGACCGGCGTGAACATGGGCCGCGGTGGCACGCTCGGGTTCTGGTTGCAGGAGTGCATCAACGCGATCGCGGGCAACCTCGATCGGCGCGGCGGGACGCTCGTGGGCAAGGGCGTGCTCGACTTCCCCAAGTTCGCGGCCAAGCGTGGGCTGCTCGGCCGGGCCGATCGATCGCGCGTCGGTGGATTCCCCTCCGTGAACGACGCCTTCCCCGGGGGGCTGCTCGCCGACGAGATCCTCACGCCCGGCCGCGGGCAGATCCGGGCGCTGTTCGTGACCGGCGGCAATCCGCTGCTGACGATGGCCAACAGCGGGCGGCTGCGCGAGGCCTTCGCGTCGCTCGAGCTGCTGGTGGTGCTCGACATCCTGCCGAGCGAGACCGCGACGATGGCCCACTGGGTGTTGCCGTGCACGTCGCCGCTCGAGCGGCCGGATCTGCCGTTCTCGTTCCCGTGCCTGCTCGGCATGCAGTCGCGGCCGTACGTCCAGGCGACCGAGCGCGTGCTGGCGCCCGCGGGCGAGTCGCGCGATGAGGCCACCATCTACGTCGATCTCGCCCGGGCCGCGGGCGCGCCGATCTTCGGCTCGCGCGTGGCGCAGCGCTTGTTGCAGTGGAACCGCCGGCGGCGCGACGGCGATGGCTACGCCTCCGTCGATCAGCGCGGTGTGCTGTCGCTGATGCTGCGGCTGGGCGGCCAGGGCGGGTTCGCGACGCTGGCGAAGCGGGGCGAGGGCGTGCTGCGGCCCGATCACGCCGGCGGCGACTTCCTCGGCCGCCGCGTCTACACGTCGGACGGCAAGGTCGCGCTGTTCCCCGCGGTGCTCGGCGCGGCCGCGGCGACGATCGACGACGAGTACGCCCGCGAGCTCGCGGGCCGCGATCAGCTGAAGCTCATCACGCGTCGCGCGATCACCACCCACAACAGCTGGACGCACAACCACGTCAAGTTCGTGCAGGGTGATCGCGCCACCAACTGGCTGTACATGCACCCCGACGACGCGCGCGCGCGCGGGCTCGACGATGGTGACCTCGCCGACGTGCGGACCGCGGTCGCGTGCGTGCGGGTGCCGGTGCGCCTGCACGACGCGCTGATGCCGGGCACGGTGGCGCTGCCCCACGGCTGGGGCCACCAGCTGGCGCCGGGCCTCGGGATCGCGAGCCGCACGCGCGGCGTCAACGTCAACCTGCTGGCCGCGGACGGGCCGGGCGAGATCGATCCCGTCTCGGGGATGTCGCGCCTGACGGGCCTGGTCGTCGACGTCGGGCCGGCGGCCGGCCAGCAGGCGGCGACCTGGTCGGGGATGTGATCGATGGCGGTGGCGGGTTTGGCCGCGCCGCGGCGCATGGCCGGGACATGCCCTGCCATCTCCGCTCCGTGACCCCCCTGTTCGCGTCCGTCGTCCTCGCGTCCGCCTGCTTCATGCCCGAGCCCGCCGACGGCGGGGTGACCGCGGAGTCCGGCGGCAGCGACGACGGCGCGACCTCGTCGCCGGAGCCGACCGGCGGCTCGGATGCGACGGATCCGTCGGATCCCACCGCGCCCACCGACCCGAGCGGCACCGATCCGACCACCGACACGGTCGACGACACCGGCGACGACGCGACCGACACCGGCGTGGTGCCCGAGGGCGGTCACGTCGCGTACGTGCTCGAGGGCGGGCTCTACGTGCAGGACGCGACGCCGGGCACCGAGCCGCGGCTGCTCGGCCCCGAGCTCGACGCGCTCGCGCCGGGCCTCGACGAGAACTTCGTGCAGCTGTCGTCGGACGGCGCGTGGTTGCTGCTGTCGTCCGAGCGCTTCGATGCCCAGTGCGCGGGCTATGCGTGCCTCAGCGTCGTCGACATCGGCGTCACCCAGGGCGAAGCGGTGCTCGACACCGACGGAGCGCCGCTCCGCTTCAGCGGCGGCAACGGCGGCGCGATCACCCGCGGCGGCACGGCGATCGCGTTCGGTGCCGAGGGCGTGCACACCCGCGACCTGCACTGGACCGAGCGCACCGACGCCGGCTGGACCGCGCCCGTGGTGATCACCGCGGATTCGCCCTACGCCTACAACACGCTGCCGCGGCTCGACGTGAACGAGCAGCTCGTCGTGTTCGACTGCGGCGACGTCCCGTACGGCGACGTCGGCACCGCGATCTGCGAGGTCGGCATCGGCGGCGATGGCTTCCGCGTGATCTGGACCCCGGACCAGGTGCCCGAGGGCGGCGGGACGACGGACGTGTTCCTCCACCACCCGAGCTACACGCCCGACGGTGGGATCGTGTTCGAGGCCTCGTGGACCGGCGAGCAGCTCTGGGTGCTCGCGCCGGGGGCCGCCGCGCCGGTGCTGCTGCGCGCCGATCACCACAACGACAACGCGCCGTGCGTGTTGCCCGACGGCCGCGTCGCGAGCCTGTGGCTGGGGCGGCGCGGGAGCTCGGGCGTGCACGAGCTGGCGATCAAGAACGCGGATGGATCCGGGGACGGGATGCTGCTCATCGACCGGGACATCTCGGACGTGGGGACCGCGTGCGGGCTGTGATGGGGTGAGCGTGCGCGCGTCACCTGCCCCGATCACCCGTACACGATCGTGAGCAGGAAGGCCGCGCTCACCGCGAGCACCAGCATGCACCCGTAGAGCAGCGCCAGCGCCAGCGCGCGCCACCAGGCCGCCGACCACGGCAGCTCCCACGCCGAGCGGAACGCGAGCGTGGTGTGGATCATCGTCGCGAGCACGAGGAGCCCGCCCACGGCTTCGGGGAGCACGGCCTCGAGGGTGGCGGAAAGGAACCACAGCGCGTGCACGTGCAGCCCGAACACCAGGCAGTCGACATAGTTGTGGCGGACCGGCCGTCGCCACAGCAACAGCTGGACGAACACGGCGAACACCGGCATCGCGAAGAACAGCACGCGCGGCACGTGGTTGGTGAGGCCGGTATAGACGCGCTTGCGCTGCTCCGGCGGGGGCAGGCGGGCGAACTGCTGGGCGCTGTCGCGGATCGTCCAGGCCACGCGCGCCATGAGGCCAGTGTCCCGGTCGAGTGCGGGATCCGCCTCGTCCTCGTCCGGGCCGCCGTCGTCGACGAGCATCGGGTCGTCGCCGGCGAACGCGTCGGGCGCGACGCAGCCGCGGATCGCGAACACCGAGAAGCAGAGCAGGCTGGTCGCGAGGTACAGCCGCAGCGGCGAGGTGAAGCGCGCGCGCCGGCCGTGCCGGAACTCCGCGCTCAGCTGGCCGGGATGGCGCAGCAGCATGCCGAGGGTGCGCGTGAGTCGGCCGTCGAGCAGCAGGCTCTCGACCACGAACTCGCGCAGGATCTCCAACAGCGGCCGGCTCGGATCGCGGGCCCGCTGACCACACTCACTGCAGTACGGACCCGCGAGCGCGGCGTCGCAGTTGAGGCAGCGCCCGGTGGGCTGTGCGTCGCTCGGCATCGCGGTCCGGGGGAGCGTAGGCCCGGCGCGGCCACGTTGACAATCACCGGCCTGTGCGAGCGGGTGAGTCAGGGCTGCGAACGTCGACGAGAGGTCTTCTTCTTGGCGGAGGAGGTCTTCTTGGCGGAGGAGGTCTTCTTGGCGGAGGAGGTCTTCTTCTTGGCGGAGGAGGTCTTCTTCTTCGCCGACTTGCGGGCCGCGGCCTGCTCGTTGCGCGCGAGGGTCTCCTGCGCGCGGAACTTCGCGATCTTCGCCAGCAGGTGCACGGGCATCGGACCGTCGAGCGGGAAGCGGATCGTCCCCTTGCTCACCGAGTACGGGGCGAGCTCGTCGGCGAAGGCCTCGAGGAGGCCGTCGGTCGCGGGGTACACCGAGTAGTGCTCCTTCCAGCCGGCGAAGAAGATCATCACGCGACCGCCGAGGCGCAGCGCGGGGATCTGGTAGCTGATCACCTCCTCGGTGCCGGGCACGGACTTGCGGAAGATCGTGCGGACGCGCTGCAGGATCCGCCGCGCGGCCGGTGGTTGGCGCGCGAGGTAGTCGTCGATGGTGGGTTCGGCCGCCATTGCGGCGACGACGGTAGCGCACGCCGGTTCACTCGGCGCGGACTACCGCGACAGCGCCGTTTCCCGCGCGTGAACGCTGAAGGTGCCTCACTGCGTGTGGATGACCGCCCCGGGGACAGAATCGGGCAGTGAACTTCGGGCAGCCGCGGCGAGGGTGTCACGTCCCGCCAGGCTGCTCGGTCATCGCAGCATGACCACGGACCGCCTCCGCTACGACCAGCTCGCTCCCACGCCCTTTCGCGCCCTGCTCGCGCTCTCCGAGTCGGTGCACGCCAGCTCGCTGGGCGCGCGCCTCGTCGACCTCGTGCTGCTGCGCGTCTCGCAGATCAACGGCTGTGCCTTCTGCATGGACATGCACTGGCGCGACCTCATCGCGAAGGGCGAGCAGGCTCGCGTGCTCAACACGGTTGCGGGGTGGCGCGAGAGCCCGTTCTTCAGCGCGCGCGATCGGGCGGCGCTGCTGTTCGCCGAGCGCATGAGCCGGATCCCGCAGGGGGAGCCGGAGGCGGGTGAGCTGCAGGCGCGGTGGATCGCGGAGGCGCAGGCGGAGTTCACGGACGTGGAGCTCGCGGAGCTGGGCTTCGTGGTGGGGGTGATCCAGGTGTGGAATCGGTTGAACGTGATGTTCGGGATGCCGGTGCCGGAGGGGTGAGGGGAGGGGCGGCTGAGTCGATGGTGATTCGAGGCCAGCGGCGTTGAGACCTCGTCACTGGGTCGGGCGCCGAGGCGGGCGAGGTGCCCGAGAGCGATCGCGGTGTCCCGGCAACCATCGCGCAAGCGCGAGCTCGAGGGTGGCGATGCATCGTGGACACCTCGCCGAACAGCCCGTGTCTTCGCGAGGCGGCGCGGTCCGTTCGTCGCTGGCGAACCCGGCTGCCGCAGAACCTGCGCGGGCCGCTTGCAAATAAGCGGTCACTTTCTACTCGTGCCTCGGGAACGCCGCGCGACGGAGCTTCGAAAGGTCGAACTCACCCAAGCCGCGCTGCGGATCATCGCGACGCGCGGGATCACCGCTCTCGGCACCCGGAGCCTCGCGGCCGAAGTGGGGCTCTCGAGCGGCGCAATCTTCCGGCACTATCCCTCCCTCGACGCGCTACTCGAAGCCGTGGTGGCTCACGTCGAAGGGGTGCTCGACGCGACGTTCCCTCCCCCGCAGGGGTTGCCCCTCGAGCGACTCGAGCGCTTCATCGACGCGCGAAGCCTTGCGGTCGGGAACGAGCAGGGCATCTTGCGCCTGCTGCTCTCGGAGCAGTTCCTCCTCGCGCTACCCCAGCCGGCGTCCGAGCGACTGTCGGCGTGCGTCGAGAAGACCCGTGTGTTCGTTGCTCGGTGCCTGCGAGAGGCACAGCAGGCCGGGCAGGCGCGAGCAGACATCCCCGTCGACGCCCTCGCGCCGATCGTGATGGGGACGATTCAGATGTTGGCACTCGCCAAGGGCGGCACGAGGGCCCGAGCGGCGAACTCGATGCCGATTCGCACCGCCTTGGTCGCGTTGCTGCAGCCGGTCACCTTCACAGCCGTCACGCCCGCCCGACGAAAGAAGCCATCCGCATGAAACCACCCACATCGCTGAAGACCGGACGATACAACGTGGGAGTGGGCCTGCTGATCATGGCAGGCTTCATGGCCTACGGGTTCGTCCTGATCTATCTGCGCGACTTCGCCGCAGACAAGGCCGAATGGATCGCGAGCTACTCGGTGGGCAAACACTTCGAGGCGCGGCTCGCCCACGTGCATGGGAACCTGTTCGCGCTTCTGAACCTCGCGCTCGGCTTCGTTCTCGTGCGTCTGGGGACTGCCTCGGACCGCGCGCGCAACGTTGCCGCGGGGCTCGGGCTTGCCGGGTTGCTGATGCCCGCGGGTATCCTCGGCGAGGTGTACCTCGGACTATCGCCAGTGTTCGTGTTGGTTGGTGCGATCTCGATGACCGCCGCGGTCTCGCTGACCGGGGTGCTCGCCCTGCGGAACTGGGCAGAGCCAAGGGTCGCGCCGTGACGGGCGCGATGGTCACAGCGCCTGCGCAGAACCTGGCAGCGTCGGCTCGCGCGCCGTCGGGGAGGAAGGCACCGATATGTCCGTGACTACACCAAAGTCCGTGCGCGCCATCGGTGCGCTGATGCGCCGCGGCGCATGGCTAGTGCTGATCGCAGGTGCGCTCCTCGTCGGCGCCTGGTTTCGTTTCTGGGCGCCAGTTCTCGTGCGCGTGGTGTCGGTCGAACGCGGAACGGTCGTGCAAGAGGCCTTCGGCCGCGGGACCGTCGAGAGTCAGCGCGAAGCGAACGTCGGCTTCGACCTGATCGGGCGGCTGAGCGACGTGCTCGTCGACGAAGGGACACGCGTGACCTTGGGTCAGGAGCTCGCGCGGCTCGAGACGGACCAGGCCGAGGCCGACCTCCGCTCCGCGCAAACGGGTGTCGCCGCGGCCCGCGCGGCACTCAAGCGACTCGCCGCCGAGGAGGCGCGCGCCCGAGCCGTTCTCGTCGCGGCCGACCGCGAGTCCAACCGCGCCACCGCGCTGTCGGTGTCCGGCACGATCGGCACCCAGGAGCGCGATGAGGCGGCCGACCGACTCAGGCTGGCGCGCGCCGATCTCGATCGCGTGCTTGCGCAGCGCGGGGAAGCCACGCGGGGGGTCGACGTCGCGGCAGGCGGGGCCGAACAGCGCCGCGCGTCCGTGGTCCGGGCGACGCTCCTGGCCCCGTTCGACGGGTTGGTGACCCGACGCCTGCGGGAACCTGGCGACACGGTGGCGATCGGTTCGACGGTGCTCCGCCTCGCGGACACCAGCCAGGTGTTCGTCAGCGCCGCGATCGACGAGACCGTCCTCGACCAGCTCGCGATCGACCAGCGCAGCAGCATCTGGTTCCCGGGGGCCGACGAGCCGATCCCGGCAACGGTGTCACGTATCGCTTGGGAGGCCGACCGGCAGAACCACGAACTCATCGTCGAGGTCGCGCCGGAGCGACTCGATCGGCGGGTGGCCATCGGACAGCGGGCCGATGTCCGCATCGAGATCGCGCGCCATGAGGACGTCCTGCGGATCCCGCTCGCCATGGTCCAACGCGACGAAGCCGGTGCGTTCGTCTATGTCGACGCCGAGGGGAGGGTCGCCTTGGTCCGCCCACGCTTCGGTTTGACCGGAGAGTCCGACGTCGAGGTGCTCGAGGGCCTGTCCGCGGCGGACGTGGTGCTCGCCGGCGTGGGGCCTGGAGGATCGCTCGAACTCGGTCGGCGGTGGCGGACCCAATGAACCTCGCGATCCGCGACATTCGTCGCCATGGCGCCCGGTTCCTGGGTACCGCCGTTGGCGTCGGGCTGCTGCTGAGCGTCGTGATCGCGATGCAGGGAATCTACGCCGGCATGGTCGACGACGCGACGAGTCTGACGCGGGCAATGCACGCGGACATCTGGGTCGTACAGCGCGATACCCGTGGGCCATTCGCCGAGAGTTCGCGGGTCGACCCGAGCGTCGAGGCGCGCGCGGCCGCCGTCGCCGGGGTTCGGAGCGCGCGCCCCTACACTTATCAGCTCATCCAGCGAGATCACGGTGAGAACGTGTTGCGCATCGCCTTGGTGGGGTTGGGCTGGCCCGACGATCCTGGCCGCGCGCTGCCGCTCGTCGCGGGGCGGCGCCTGGCGCAGCCGCATGGCGAGATGATCGCTGACACTTCGATGGGCCTCGCGATCGGCGAAGAAGTCACCCTGGCCGGCGAGAACTATCGCGTGGTCGGGCTCACCAAGAACGCGCTCACCTCCGGTGGCGACTCGGTGGCGTTCATGACCGCAGCCGATACGCAACTCGTGCTGCTCGACCAGCCGGCGGAGGCGACGGTGCTCGAGCGCCAGCGGGTGCTCGAGCGGCTTCGCGGGACCGAGATCGGTCGGAGTCAGCCGGCGCTCGAAGACCTCACGACCGACCCGCGGTGGCGCGCACCGGCGCTCGCAGCACCCCCGGTGGCGGCGGTGTTGCTCGAGGTCGACCCGCACCGCATCGAGCAGGTCCGCGAGACCCTCGCCGGCTGGGGCGACGTCACCTCGTACACCCAGGACGAAGAGGAGGAGTTGCTCTTGGGCGGCGTCGTCCAGCGAGCGCGGCTGCAGATCGGGCTGTTCACCATCATCCTCACGGTCACGGCGGCGGTGATCGTCACGATGATCATCTACAATCTCACCCTCGAGAAGACGCACGACCTGGCAGTGCTCAAACTGATGGGGGCCCCGCGCTCGCGCATGCTGGGATTGGTGCTGCAGCAGGCGTGGCTGCTGGGCGTGGCGGGCTACGCGGTGGCCCTCGTCATCGGGGAACTGGCGTTTCCTGCGTTTCCGCGGCGTGTACTCATCACGCCGAGCATATCGATGCTGGCGCCGCTCGCGACGATGATCGTCGTGACGCTCGCGAGCCTACTTGGTCTGGGGCACGTGATGCGGATCGACCCTGCTCGCGCGTTGGAGGGCTGACCATGACCGAGGCGGTCCGAGCGGTGAACTTGAGCAAGACATACGGCACTGGCACGGCCCAGGTGAAGGCTCTCGACGACGTGAGCCTCACGCTCGCGCACGGGACCGTGGCCGCGCTGCTTGGCCCGAGCGGCTCGGGCAAGTCGACCCTGATCAAGGCGCTCGGCTTCGTGTCCCCGGCCGACACCGGCGAGGTGTTCTTCGAGGGGCGCTCGGTGGTGAAGGACGGGCGCGCGCTCGAGGATCTCGCGCGCCTGCGGCGGCGTCACCTCGGCTTCGTGTTCCAGAAGGCCAATCTGACCTCCTTTCTCACCGCACGGGAGAACGTGGAGATCGCCTGCGAGTTCGGGGGCAAGGTGGATGGCCGCCGGCGAGCGCGTGAACTCCTGCAGTATCTCGACGTGGGGGGCCGCGAGGCTTCGTACCCCGAAACGTTGAGCGGCGGCGAGCAGCAGCGGGTCGCGATCGCACGCGCCCTCGCGAACGAGCCGTCGCTGATCCTCGCCGACGAACCGACCGCCGCGCTCGACAGCGTGCGGAGCCGGACCGTGATGGAGCTGTTCCGGACAGTCGCCCACGAACGCGGCGCGGCGGTCTTGGTCGTGACCCACGATCACCGAGCCCTCGACGTGTTCGATGTGCTGTACGAGATGGAGGACGGCCGGCTTCGGCCATACGAAGCCGCGCACGTTGGGTGAATCGCGGGGGGGGTGGGTCAGCGAAAGCGGACCCTGTACGACGCCTTGGCTTCCGTGTGGGTCGGGTAGGCGTTGGTGCCGTCCTGGTGCTCGGGGATCGTGGTGAGCGTCCCCTCCGCGTGGATGCCACCCTCGGCACCGGCGACCCAGATGATCACGCGGTCGCCGACCTGCATCTGCTCGCGGTAGCGCGTGACGAGCCACTCGTCCTCGTCGCCGGGTTGGCGCTGGGCGAGGCCGGCGAGGTAGTCGAACTTGGTGGGGTTGGCTTGGAAGAGCCAGAAGGAGGGTGCGAGCGCACCCAGATGATCGAGCAGCCGGTCGTGCACGATCAGGAACCCGAAGTTCCGCGATGTCTGCTGTGCCTCCGGCAACGCTGGCCCTCGAGGCTGGGGATCTTACACAGCGGGCGTCGGCGTCACCAGCACCGCGTCGGACGATCTCCGTCGCGAACGCGCGATGGCGAGCACATCGCGCGACCCGCCGGGATTCTCGATCGGTCTACGCCCATCGCTTCGATCGCGCGGGCGGTACTTCGATCGAACGTACGCGGCACGTCTGCCCTCGCCGCATCTTTGCCGTGCGGACCCGGTCTGTGACAACCTGTTCGATGATGAGCCCCTCGGAGCGCGAGTCCGTGACCGCCACCGGGACACTCTGGACCACCCGGGCGGACCCGACGGTGTACGCGGAGTTCCTCCGCGCCCTCGCCGGCCTCTCGGATGCTGAGCGCGAGGCGCTGGCGCGCTGGGCCAGCGAGGAGTCCAAGGGTCCGCTCCGTCAGCTCCTGCGGCCCTACGAGACCGCAACGCGCGGCCCGGTCGTCTACCGCGGTCGATGACCGCCGGTCGCCACCACCGCCGCTCGCATCCACCGCGCGCGGGTGTACGCTTCGAGCTGCCATGACTCCGCCCGCGCTCGAGCTGGCTCCCGCGACCGAGGCCGAGTTCTTCGCGATCCCCGAGCCCGATCGCTTCCACGAGCTCCTCGCCGGCGAGCTCGTGCGCAAGGCCGCACCGAGCGGTCGCCACGGTGCCGCGCAGCTCCGAGTCGGCCGCTCGCTCGGCCCGTTCGATCGCCGCGCGGACGATCCCGACGATCCGCAGGGACCCGGCGGCTGGCGCTTCGCCAGCGAGGTCGAGGTCCGCCTCGCGGTCGACACCATCGTCCGACCCGATGTCGCCGGCTGGCGTCGAGAGCGACTCGCGAGCTTCCCCGAGACTGGCCCCGTCGACGTTCGTCCCGACTGGATCTGCGAGATCCTCAGCCGCGGCAACGCGGCGCGCGACCTCTGGGAGAAGCTGCGCCTGTATCACGCCGCCGGTGTGCCGCACTACTGGGTGCTCGATCCCGATCGACGCACGCTCCGCGTGCACCGCTTCACCACCCCGGGCTATCAGGTCGTGCTCGACGTGACCGACGACGCGGTCGTGCGCGCGGAGCCGTTCGAAGACCTCGAGCCCCCCGTGGCCTCGCTCTTCGACGCACCCTGACCGCGCCGCGCTCACCGCCCGAAGATCAGATTCACCTCGTCCTGGGAGAACGCGAGCTTGCTCAGATCTCCCTTGCCGCTGACCAGCGTCTCGGCGATGAGCTCGTTCATCGGTGCCAGGACGCTGAAGTGATCGACGTTCGGGATCGCGAGGAAGTGCGCGAGGGGATTGGTCGACGCGCGCGCCATGTCGGCGAGCGCCGCAGCGTTGCCGCCCTCCATGCCCTCGAACACGAACACCGGTGTGCGGATGGAGTGCAACCACCGTCCCGGTGAGCGCAGCTCGACTTCGCGGGCATCCGACGGATCGAACGGCAGCATGTCGGGTGGGTAGTCGGTGATCTCGCCCACCGGGCCGAACGAGAACACGGCATGGAAACGATCGCTGCACTCGGCCACCAACAGCACGAGGGTCCCACCCGTGCTGTGACCTCCGAGGTAGATCCGCTCCGGATCGACGCCGGCCTGCTTGCGCAGGTACTCGCCCGCCGCGACGACGTCGTCCACCTCGCCGAACAACCCCTCCCTCGCGCCGGGATTGTCGTTGCCGCCGCGCAGCGACGGGTACATCACGACGAACCCAGCGTCGCGGAACTGGCCGGCGGTCTGATCGTTGTCGCGGGTCGCGGGCGACCACACGTCGCCGATCGTGTTGCCGTCGCCGCCGCTGATCCACACGATCGCGGGGTGCCGCTTGCCGTCGGTGGGCGCAGGCGTGAGGTAGGCGACGAGGTCACCCGGAGGTGCGGGGTACCGGACCTCGCGCAGCACGTTCGGCGGTGGAGCGGGGGCCGGCTCGCCGCTCGCCTCGCGGCGCGCGAGCTTCGTCGCGAACCCTCGACGCGCGTCGCTCAAGCTGCCCGTGCTCTTCGTCGCCGCGGCGGGCGGTGCGGCGCTCGCGTTCGCCGGCGCGGCAGTGCTGGCCTGCACGACGGCGCCGCTCGAAGGCGCCTCGCGGCTGCACCCGAATGACAGGCCGACGAGGACGAGAACGTGGAGGGGTCGCATCGTCGAGGCCATGGGTCGGTCCGAGGTCGTCAGTGGACCATTCGAGAGCCGCGACTGTCCAGCCGCGGGCGCCCCGATCGCCGCTGCCTTGCCCGCTGCCTTGCCGGGTGAACCGCCATGGTGTACCACTAGTACACCATGCCGTCTCCCCGCTACGGCCGGCTCGCGCCCGAGCGGCGCGCGCACATCCTCGCGGTCGCGCGGCGGCACCTCGCGGCGGGGCTCGAGGCGGCGTCGTACAACCAGATCATCGCCGACGCGGGGATCTCGAAGACGACGGCGTATCTGTACTTCGACGGCAAGCAGGACCTCGTCGACGAGGTGTGGCGCGATCTGCTGGTGCGCCTGGCCGAGGTGATGGGCCCGTGGCGACCGGCGGGATCGGCCCGGGCGTTCTGGCGGCGGCTCGAGGCGACGAGCGACGCGCTGCGTCGACACCTCGTCGAGCACGCCGAGGACCTCGCGTTGCTCGGGCAGTCGGTCGCCGTGCCCGAGTCGGCGACGCTCGAGCGGTGGTTCGTGGACCTGGTCGAGGACGGCGTCGGCCTCGGGATCATCCGCACCGACGTCCCGCGGCCGCTGCTCGTCGCGGCGACAACCGCGGTGTTCCGCGTCGCCGACGAGCAGGTGCTCGCCGCGATGCTGCGCGGGGAACCGGGCGATCCGGAGGCGGGCTGGCGACTGCTGCGCGCGCTGTGGAGCGCGACGCCGACGTCCACCCGCACCACCAAGAAGGGCTGAGACCATGCACGCACCTCCCGCGCTCCATGACGTGTTCGGCGAGTCGCCCTCGGGGCGCGAGATCGCGGCGGTCCTCGCCTTCGGGATCGGTGCCGCGCTCTGGCTGACCCTCGCGCTGCACGCCGAGACCACGGGGCTGCCGTGGTGGCGGCTCCTCATCGCCGCGCTCGTCATCACGGACATCGCGGCGGGCTGCGTGGCCAACTTCACGCGATCGACCAACGACTTCTACGCGACGCGGCCGCGCAACCGCTGGGTGTTCATCGCGGTGCACGGCCACGTGCTCGTCGTCGCGGCGGCGCTCGGGGCCGACCTCGCGCTCGCGCTCGCCGTCTGGGCGTACACGGTGATCGCCGCGAGTGTGGTCAATGCGCTGGCCGGCGCGCCCGCCCAGCGCTTCGTCGCGGGGGTGCTGCTGGCCGCCGCGCTCGTGTGGATCCCTCAGCTCGAGGGCGTCGCGGCGCCGCTGGTGGTCGTGCACTGCCTCTTCGTGCTCAAGGTGGTCTACGCGTTCGCGGTCGATCATCGGGCAGGTACGCGCGTCGTCGACACCGCGGTCGACGGCGTCACCGCGCGCGCGCCCATCCGCGAGCTCGCGGCGAGCGATCGCGCCGCCTTCGTCGCGGTGATGTCCGCGGCCTTCGCCCGCGACCCGTGGATCGAAGCGGCGCTCGGGCCCGCGACCGATCCCACCGCCTGCACTCGACGCGCCGCATTCGCGTCGTTCATGTTCGATCACAACCGCCTGCAAGGCGGGCACCCGCTCGGCCTGTTCGACGGCGAGCGCTTGGTGGCGTGCGCCCTGCTCGAGCCCCCGGCGTCGCGCTGGCGCGGCGGCCTCGGTCTGCTCGCCTCGCTCGTGCGCTTCGTGCCGGTGGCGGTGCGCCTCGGCGCCCGTCGGACCGTGCGGCTCAACGCGTACCTGCTGCGAACGCGGGCGGTGGCCCCGAGGGCACCGCACCACTACCTCGCGATGATCGGCGTCGCGCCGGACCAGCAGCGACGCGGCCGCGGGCAGCAGCTCCTGCACGAGATCATCGCGCGGGCTGCTCGCGTCCCCGCCTCGCACGGCGTCGCGCTCGACACCGAGAACCCGGACAACGTGCCGCTGTACCGGCGCCTCGGGTTCGTCGTCACGGCGACGGTCGAGCTCGACGGCGCGCGCGCGACGGCGATGTTCCGGCCGCACGCCGAGCGAGCGGCCACCCCGGAGGGATGACCGCTCGCCGGCACCGCATCAGTTCTCGTGTGCCGGCACCACGGTCACCTGCACGGCGTTCTTCACGGCCGACAGCACGTTCCAACCGGCCTCCTCGCCGTCCTCGTGCCACGCGGTCCACCCGGTCACCGGGCGATCGAGTCGGTAGCGCACGCCCCAACCCGTCGGCTGGTTCGTCAGCCACATCTTGAGCGACTGCAGCTTGCGGACGTCGACGCCCGCGCCCTCGCCGTTGCGACGCACGGGCGACCAACCGACGTTGGTCTGACGCACCTGGTACTCGACGCCCGTGACGGCGGGCATGCCGATGCCGCGCGAACGGAAGCGTTCGATGCGGCGCGTGCCCGACGGATTGCCCGCGCTCCCGCCGTTGCTCGCCCACACTCCCCACCCCTGGTCCTTCAGCTCGACGGCGTACTCGATGCTGCGCGGATACTCCTGCACCCACGCCCACGCGACGCGACGGGTGTTGTTGCCGTCGCAGCGGAAGTCGAACACCCGCAGATCGTGGGGACCCGAGACGCTCGGGGTGAACTCGACGATCTCGTAGCTGTTCTCCCACGTGCCGCTGGCCGCGACACGCACGCCCCCGGGGCCCCAGACGTCGAGATCGAGATCGGCGCTGGGCTCGAGCTCGTATCGACCGTAGGCGCCTTCGGTGCCCCACACCAGCACCGCGCGGGTGAGCAGGCCTGCGCGCAGCTGCATCGTCGTCACCACGTGGGCGTTGCCCTCGTCGCAGGTCTCGAGCCGCCCGTCCCAGTCGCCGGTGACGCCGCGGAAGATGTTGTCCGCGTTGTCGACGACCAAGCCGCCCGCGCCGTCGCGATCGCTGATCCGCGTGGCGCCCTCGATGTTGTGGACCGCCGACGCCATGAGCACGGCCTTCACGCCCTCGGGGAACAGCTCGAACATCGGGTCGCGCTGTTGCAGGAGCGCGGCCGCACCGCTGACGTGGGGCGCGGCGAGGCTGGTGCCGCTGGTGGCGAAGAAGATCGCGTGCTGCGTGCTGTCGACCGACTCGCCCGGTGCGGCGATCTCGGGCTTGTTGCGGTCGCTGTGCAGCGAGCCCGGGTCGCGGAAGCTCGACGTCGCCGCGATCACGTCGTCGCCCCAGCGCGTGCTGTTGCTGTCATCGTGGTTCCCGACGGTCAGCACGCCGTAGCCGAGCCCCGGTGAGGTCACCATGCCGTCGGTCGTGCCGCGGTTTCCCGCGGACTTCACCACCGTGACCGCGTCGTCGTAGACCATTTGATCGTAGGTGCGATCGACGAACCCGGGCGCAGAACCGACGGCGACAGGCATGCCCCAGCTCAGGTTGAGCACGGTTGCGCCCCAGGCGACGGCGCGGTCCGACGCTGCGACGAGCTCGACGTCGTCACCATTGCAGCTCCCGCCCACGCGGATCTCCGCGGCGGACGCGATGCCGCGCTGCAGCGAGTCCTGCGAGTGGAGCACGCCCACGACCGTGTCGCCGTGTTGGTTCTGGCAGGCGTCGAGGGTATCCGTCGTGATGAGGCCCATGTCGACGGCGGGGTTGTCGTCGAAGTCGAACGTGACTTCGCCGCCCACCTCGGTGACGCCGATCCGTTGGCCCGCTCCGTCGATGCCCCAGTCGTGCAGATGATTGGCGCCGACCGCCACGCGTGTGATCCCGAGCTCGTTCTGCGCCGCTGTCACGGGGTAGATCGTGTCGACTTCGCCCCACTGGTCGATCTCGAGGATCTCCTCCGGGGTGAGCGACACTCGGATCGCGGGCGCAACCCCGTAGAGCTGCGCGACGCGGGCCCCCTTGGGGAGGCCATCCGGCGTGCGGATCGTGCCGTCGTCGTCGACGATCTGCGCGACGATCGGCCCCGCGTCGCCGGCACCGAGCTCGGCCTCGAGGCGGCGCGCGAATGGGGCGATGGTCGCGAGCATCTGGCTGCGTCGGCAGTCCCGCAGCGCCGCCGAGAAGGCACGGACCTGCGCGCGGTCGACCCCCGCGGGCTGCTCGGCGGGCTGGGGCCCGATCGGCTCGTCGAGTGTGTCGTCGTCGGGCTCGTCGGTAGCGTCACCGTCACCGTCACCGTCACCGTCACCGTCGTCCGGGTCGACCTCGGGTGGGATCGGCTCGCCGTCGGCATCGACGTCGAGCTCACCGCCGTCGTTCTCGGCCGGGCGGATCCCCGCGCGCATCGGCCCGGCAAGGGGTCCGGGCCGCACGCGGGTCATCGGAGGCTCGCGCAAGTCGTCGCAGCGGCCGTCGTCGGTGTGTCGCAGCCAGATCGCGACCGATAATGGGCCGGCCGGCGGTGCGGTCACCAGCTGCTCGTGCAGTGCCGGATCGAGTCGACCGTGCAGCGCCGCGCGGGCGGCCTCCTCGGCCTGGATCAGCGACTCGGCCTCGACCGGCGCACCGTCGACCAGCGTCACCGACAACCATCGACGGCTGGGCCCGTCGATGAACTTGAAGGCGCTCGCCGCCACGCCCGAGTGGCGCAGATGCACGGCGTCGTGGGTGACCAGCTCGAGCGCGTCGGGCTCGACCCCCTCACGGGCTTCGATCGCCTCCCGGGC
>LNFB01000223.1 GCA_001464385.1 Deltaproteobacteria bacterium Ga0077550
ATCGCGAGGCGTCGCTCCCACAGCAGCTTGCGCTGGCCGAGGTCCTGCGCCGCGGCGTCGCTGCACGCCGCCGTCACGCCGCGCGCGACGACCGATCGGGGCGCCTGCACGCGGCGCGCCTCGATCTGCTCGGTGGCCGGTCGTGCGGGGAGGTCCTTCGCCAGCGCGGGCTGATCCTCGTCGCGTCCGCCCCCGTCGATCGCGTCGGGGCCGGGCATGGGGCGCTTGGGCTTCTTCAAGGACGACTTCTCGGCGATCCGATCGAGCCCGCCCTTCGCATCGGTCGTCGGCGGAGCGTCGGTCGGCATCGCCACCGCCTCCTCCGCCACGGGCTCGGGCTCCGCGGGGCTGGCCGCCGTGGGCGGCGGCGCGGCCGGTTCCATCGCCGGCGCGGCGTTGCCCCCCGCCGCCCCGGGCGTCGACGCGCGGCTGTCGTCGGCGGAGGAGGTGACCTTCGCATCGGCCTTCGCCACGGCGGGCGAGGCCTCGTCCTTGCTCATCACGCCGCAGCCGACGGGTGCGCTCAGCACCGCCGCGATCCCGGCGAGCACCCCGCTGCCGCGCGACTCGTCGTCCTGCTTCGTCGCGAGGCTCGCGTCCGCCACCAGCCGGATCCCACCGAAGCGTCGCTGCCGTCGTGCTCGCTGTCGAGGGCGAGCAGCGAGGTGAACGGGCTCATGAGCCCGTACTCGAGCCCGAGCGACAGCACCTGCCCGCGCACCGACGCGACGCCGCGGCTGTCGGTGAGCAGGTGATCGATGTGCGCCGCGGCCCAGAGCTTGGGCACCGCCTCGAGGATCGCGCCCTTGTCGAGCACGACATCGTAGGACTTGGAGAAGTCCTCACCGCCGAGCCGGCCGCGCACGGCGATCGTCTTGGGCAGATCGTGGTGCGTGCGGGCGAACATCACCAGCTCCTGGCCCCGCGCGAGCTTGCCGTTGACGTTGGTGAACACGTCGTCGAGGCCCTCGCCCACCTCGAGCTCGAGGTCGGTGAGCACGGGGGTCTTGAGCGCGCCGGCGAGCTCGAGCGCGCGCGCGACCGCCAGCTCGTTGCTCTCGACGCGCAGGCTCGTGCCGCCGCCGACCTCGGCGAGGCGCTCGAGCACCGGCCCGTCGACCTGACGACCGACCGCCACCGTGAACAGGCGCGCGCGCGATCCGGCCATGCTCCGGCGCACGCGCTCGACCAACGCCTCGCCGCGGCGATCGCCGCTCGTCGCCAGGCCATCGCCGATGTAGACGATCGCCGGCTGCTCGAGCCCGTGGACGCGCTCGAGCGCCGTGTCGAAGATCGCCCCGAGATCGGTGGCGCCGCCGGTGGGGTGCGCCGCGAGCCGCTCGAGCGCCAGGCCGATCGATTCCTCGCTGGCCTCCGCGACGCCGGTGCTCGGGAACAGCACCTGCGCGTCGAGATCGGCCGACATCAGCGCGAACTTGTCGCCGACGCTCAGGCTGCGCAGCAGGGCCTCCGCGGCGGCCACCCGCGCCAGGTACTCGGCCGGATCGCCCGCCGCCGATGTGTCGACGACGACGACGACCTCGCCCGGCGGCACCGCGGCCTCGCCGAGCTGCAGATCGGGCGCCCAGCGCAGCATGAGGAACCGGCCCTGATCGCCGCCCGGATCGAGCAGCGACAGCCGCATGGGATCCTGCGTGTCGCCGGCCTTGCGCGTGAGTTCGAGCTGGAAGTCCGCCCGCGGCGCGTAGCCGCTGCGCCGCATCGTCACGCGTTGATTGCGACCGTCGCCCTCGAGCCGCGCCTCGCCGAGGGTCGCGACGCCGTAGCGCTCGCCGAGGTCGCCGAGATCGACCTGCAGCGCGAACTCCTCGATGACCGGCGTCGCGCGGCCGGGCGCGCCGGCCAGGGGGTACGTGTAGCGCAGCTTGCCCTCGGACTCGCCGAGCAGCTGCTGGTAGCGCACGACGATGCGTCGCGAGCCGAGCGCGGGCACCGGGAAGATCCGCGCCCGCACCGTGCGCTCGTCGATCCACTCGAGCAGCGCGGGGTCGTTGCTGCGCGCGACCGCCTGCTCGTACTTCGCCGCCGCGTCGTGGCGCTCGACGATCTCGCCCTCGACGAGGCGACCGTCGGTCTCGAGCGCGAACCCGACGAGGTGCGCGCCGTCGGGGATCGTGAACCAGTACCAGCCCTCGACCGGGCGGTTGCTCGGGTTGAAGAACCGCTGGTCGACCAGGGTCTCGGCCAGCGCGTCCGCGAACGCGACCTTCACCGTCTGGCGCTGGATCGCCAGCGGCAGCGCGGGCGCGCCCGGGGCCGCCTGACGATCGACCGCGAACAGGGCCCCCGAGCCGAGCGACTGCGTGCGACCGAGCGCGCTGCGATCGCCCATGCCGCCGGTCCAGTCCTCCCAGAACGCGACCGGCTCGACGCTCGGCGCCCCGTCGGTCGAGATCACCGCGCGCTCGCCTGCTGCGACCTCGCGTCGGCCCGCGGCACCGTCGACGATCGCCAGGCCCGCGGCCACGTAGATGCTGGTCTCGTCGTCGTCGATGCGCAGGCTCGCGCCGCCCTCGGCCAGGGACACGCGCACGTCGGGGCCGAGCTGGTGCACGGTCGGCTCGGCGCCGCGCTCGAGCGCCGGTGCGTCGAGCCACACGCGGCCGCGCTCGACGACGAGCGCGCCGCCCAGCGTCACGACGGTGTTCGCGTCGAGGAATGCCCGCGCCCCGTCGGACAGCCGGACGAGCGCCCGGGCCCCCTCGCCGGTGCGGATCTTCGCGCCCGCGGGCACCGGTGTGTGCGACAGCAGTCGCTCGGTCCCGGACGCCGTCTCGAGCAGCACCTCGCCGGCGGCCAGCTCGATCTCGGCGTCGATCCGCGCCGCCTCGACGGGCACGGCCGTCTGCCAGGGCTTCAGGATCACCAGCGCAACGCCGCCGGAGAGTAGCGCTGCGGCACCGATGACGATCGCGACGCGTTGGAACAGACGACGGGATGCGGCCATGGTCCCCCTAGGGTGCCTGGCTTACACGCACCTGTCGCGACGCCGGTCTAGCAGGGTGCGGAAGAACGCGACGCGTTCTTCCGGACACCCTGCTCCGTGCCCGTGCCCGTGCCCGTGCCCTGACGCCTATCCGGCCGGGCTGCCTCGGCGATCACGACACCGCGTCGAAGGCCAGCATCGAGAGGAACGCGAACGCGGCGCTCATCGGGATGGTGAGCACCCACGCGATGAAGATGTTGCCGGCCACGCCCCAGCGCACCGCGGAGAGGCGCTTCACCGAGCCCACGCCCATGATGCAGGCGTTGATGACGTGGGTGGTCGACACGGGGACGCCGAGGCTGCTCGCGCCCATGATCGTCAGGGCGCCGCTGGTCTCGGCCGCGAAGCCCTGCAGCGGCACGATGCGGATGATCTTGCTGCCCATCGTCTTGATGATGCGCTGACCGCCGGCCATCGTGCCCACGCCGATCGCGAGGGCGCACGCGAACACCACCCACTGCGGGACGGCGTCCTTCGCGGTGGGCAGCATCCAGTCGGGGAGGCCCGTCGCGCCCGAGGTGGTGAACGCCACCAGCGCGAGGGTGATGATGCCCATCGCCTTCTGCGCGTCGTTGGAGCCGTGGGAGAACGCCATGCTGCACGCCGACACCAGCTGCAGCTTGCGCGAGGCGGTCTCGACGGTGGCCGTCCGCCAGCGCCGCACCAACCAGAGCAGCCCGATCATGATGATGAACGCGGCGACGAACCCGAGCAGCGGAGACACCACCAGCGGGATCATGACCTTGGTGCCGAGCGCGCCCCACTTGAACGCGGAGGTGCCGGCGTGGGCGACGACGGCCCCGCAGAGGCCGCCGATGAGCGCGTGGGACGAGCTCGACGGGATGCCCCACCACCACGTCATGAGGTTCCAGACGATGGCGCCGATCAGCGCGGCGAGGACGACCGTCTGCGTGACGTCGCTGGCGTCGGCGAAGCCCGAGGCGATGGTCTTGGCCACCGCGGTGCCGATGATGGCGCCGCCGAAGTTGAACACGCCGGCGATGAAGACGGCGGTGCGGACCCGCAGCACGCCGGTCGAGACCACCGTGGCGATCGCGTTGGCGGCGTCGTGGAAGCCGTTGATGAAGTCGAAGACGAGCGCCGTGATGATCACGGCGATGATCAGGCTAACCATGTTTGACCGCCAGGTTCGACAGCGTGTCGGCGACGCTCTCGCAGTGGTCGAGCGCGCTCTCGAGGTCCTCGAGGACCTCGCGCTCGCGCAGCAGGACCTTGGCGTCGATCTCCGGGGTCTTGAACAGCTCGCTGATCGCGGCCCGGTGCACGCGGTCACCCTCCTTCTCGAGGGTGCGGATGCGGGCCTTGGCGGCGAAGATGCCCGAGTAGTCGCGCTTGCGGAGCATCGGCACCGCCTGGCTCAGCTCGAGGGTGGTCTTGACCAGCACCGCCATCATCGCGCTCATCGCCGCGGTCGGCGTGACCACGCCCATCAGCTCGCAGGCGCGCGCGGCCTGGTTGCTGAGGTCGGTGATGTCGTCGAGCTCGACGGCCAGCGCGTGGATGTCCTCGCGATCGATCGGCGTGACGTACGTCTTGGCCAGGGACTCCTCGAGCTCGTGGACGAGCTTGTCCCCGGCGTGCTCCTGCTCCTGGACGCGCTTGCAGACGTCGCTCACCGACTTGCCGTCGCTGAACGTGGCCAGCGCGAGTGCGGCCTCGTGGGCGATCTGGGCCTGGCGCTCCAGGAGGTCGAAGAAGCGTTCTTCCTTGGGGAGGAGGCTGCGGAAGAAATCCTGGAGTCCCACGGTGGGCGCACCGTATCACGGCCGCCACCGGGCGGGCACGGCCGCCGAAGTCGCGGGCACGGCGGCTCAGGGGTGGAAGTCGCCCTCGAACGTGAAGCCCAGGACCAGGTACGGCACCCCCGCCGAAACATCTGTGCCCGTTCGCCACCGGTGCTGGACCCACCACTGGGCGAGCAGGAACGCGGTCGGGTTGTACCAGCGCTTGCGTGACAACTTCGTGCGGCGTGCCGCTTTGGCCCGCCACTTGGGCGGACTGTAGAGGATCGCGGGGCCGACGCGCTGGGTGTTGTTGCGGTTCTTGGTCCCCTCGCCGGGGAGGTACATCGAGTCGCGGTAGAAGGCGTGCGTCAACGTGTAGCGCGCGCCGAGCTTGAGCCCGAAGTCGAAGAGATACAGCGCGTCGAGGTCGTTGGTCAGCACCCAGCCCTTGTTGGGTTGCAGGATGTCGAGGGTCTGATCGTAGTAGACGGTGTCGGCGCGGCCGGTCTGGGCGTCACGCTTCACGTCGAAGCTGGTCCAGTAGCCCTTGACGTTGTCGCGCACGGCGACGCGACCGACCTTCGCCTGCACCAACGCCGACAGCGTCACCATGTGACCCATGCCCGGATAGCGGCGGTCGGTGGTCTTCTCGAGGCTGGTGTCCGAGTAGGTCGCGGCGGGGCTCTGGAACGTCTGCAGCTGATCGAAGGTCTTGAAGTAGCCGACCGCGTTGTAGATCGCGTGGAGGTTCAGCAGCGCGAGCGGCTGCAGCTCGATCATCGGACCCACCCGCCCGAACGCCGGGTTGAGGAAGGTGTGGGCCTTGAGCGCGAAGTAGCTCTCCTTGAACAGCGTCGTGTTCTTGTCGACGAGCTGCAGGCGATAGCCGAACTGGAACTCGTTCACGAGGCCGAGCGGGTTGTAGCGCGCGGCGGTGAGGTTCTTGTAGACGAAGCGGTGGCGCTGCAGGCCGGGGCGGCGCCGGCTCGAGCCACGGTCGTCGTCGTCGTCGTCGTCGTCGCCGTCGGGCTCCGCGGCCGGGGCGGCGACGGCCGTCGCTGCGGACGCGTCGTTGCCGACCTCGGGCGTGGTCGCGGGGGCCTCGGTGACGACCTCGCCCGGGGCCGGGACCGCCAGCGGTCCCTCCATCCGCCGGGGCTCGTTCGCGACGCCCGGGGCGTCGGCTGCCGGTTCGGCGCTCCCCTCGGTGGTGTCGAACAGGGCGACCAACAGGGGGATCCACGGCACGGGCACGATGCGCACGATATCTGCGATCCGTGCCGTGCGTCCATCGCCCGCGGCCGAACGGGATCAGAACGTTGTGCACGCCGGGTGACGTCGCGAGTTCGCGTCGCAGGGCGAGCTCAGGGCAGCTCGAGCTCGACGCCCACGCGCGCCCGCGGGTCCTCGACCTCGAGGACGCGGATCCGCACGTCGACGATCTCCGCGTCCCCGAAGGGCTCGAGGCCGACCTCGAGCGGGAGGCGGCCGCGGTCGAATCGCAGCTCCTCGCGCAGCAGGGGCCGCCAATCATCGTTCGCCCGATCGGCCGAGCTCGCGCGACGGGCCGAGATCTCGATCGTCGCCCGGCCGCGGCCCCTCAGCGCGGTGCCGTCGTCGACGGCCACGAAGCCGACGAGCGGTCCGCGGTCCACCGCGATCCCGGGGAACGTCGCGGTGGCCTCTCGGGCGCCCGGCGTCATGCAGGCCGCGGGGCCGATCACCCGCTGGATCTCGAGGGCACACGCGCGGAGATCGACGACGTCGAGGGCGTCGCCCGATCGCAGGCGCGCCGACGCGCGGTGGGACTCGTCGGCGCGGGTGCCCAGCCATCGGGCGGCGGGCATCGTCAGCATGGCGCCGGCCGCCGCGAGCAGCCACCACGGTCGCAGGCGAGCCGCGGCGCCGTCGATCGTGGCGTTGACCGACGCGCCGCGGCGAACGACGACCACGGCGCCGAGCACCGCGAGCGCGGCGAGTCCGAAGCCCACGAGATCGACCGGCATCACCCGGCGGTAGCGCAGCTCCCAGCGGCCGTCGGCGGCCTCGGCCGCGAGCAGCATCGGCTCGGTCGGCTCGGTACGATCGGCGACGCCGGCCACGAGCGCGCCGGCGCGGCGCTCCGCCTGCGTGGCGGGCGGCCGATCGCCGACGACGGGGACCTCGACCCACGGCACGGGCGCGCCGTCGTGCAGCAGCTCCCACCGCGGATGGCCGGCGATCGCGAACTCCAGTCGTGCCGCCGGCGTCGCGCCTTGGACGTCGACGATCACGCCGTCGCCGTCGGGATCGTCCTGGACGATCGTGACGTCTCCGCCCCCGACGACGCGCGCGACCTCGGAGCGCACGGGTCGCTCGAGGACGCGGATGTTGCCGAAGCGGGCGACCTCGCGGCCCTTGGTGGCGGTGACGGTGACGAGGTAGCGCACGCGCAGGCGATCGAGCACGGCGGGGCGCGAGCTCTCGACGCGGTGGACGAAGGTCTCGCCGGGCGTGGAGCCGATCTTGAACGCGGGCGCGCCGGTGAGCACCGGCGCGTCGGCGAGGCCGTGGCCGTGGCGCGACGCCGTCTCGTAGGCGAAGCGGTAGAACCCGTCGCGGCTGGCCCACTCCGCGCGGGCCCACGCGCCGTAGGCCTCCCAGTCGGCCTCGAAGCGCGCCGCGGCCTCGGCATCGGCGCCGCGGGTGAGCTGGGCCGCGCCGACGTCGTGCTCGCGCGCGTTGGTGGCGACGCCGTGGACGAGCGCGCCGATCCACGCGGCGCACCCGACCGCGGCGACGACGAGCGCGGGGCGGGTCCGCAGCGCCGCGCGGCGGGTCCACACCGCCTGGACCGCGGCAGCGATCACGGCGGCGCCGCACAGCAGCAGCCCCGGCTTCGCGCACAGCACGAAGCGCTGGTACTGCAGCGCGCCGAAGCCCGGCGACCACGCGTCGAGCCGCGGGATCCAGAACGCCTCGCGGCTGGCGAGCAACCACAGGAGCAGCGACGCGACCGCGGCGATGCGCGCGAAGCCGCCGCGCCAGCACGCCCACGCCACGCCCGCGGTGATCGTCCAGCCCGCGACGGGCGACATGTTCGCCGCCCAGCGACCCGCGAGCACGCCGTCGAGCATCGTCGCGAGCTCGAGGTGCAGCGCGCCGAAGTTGCCCATCCAGGCGCGGTGCGCCGCCATCGGCAGGACGAACCACGCGGCGGCGGCGAAGGCGAGTCCGCCCGCGGCGCCGAGCACGACCACGGCGCGCATGCGCTGGGCGCCGGGCCGCAGGACGATCCACGGCACCGCGAGGATCGCCAGGAGCGGCACGGTGATCGGGTGGGCCAGCATCGCGGCGGCGAGCCGCGCCGCGGGGATCAGCAGGCGGCGCGGCGTGGACGTGGCGTCGCCGAGCCACGCGTGCAGCTCGGCCATGGCGCACCACGTCCACGCCACGGCGAGCGGGTGCAGCCACACGCCGAAGAACACGGTGAAGCGGTAGCCGCCCTCGCGCGGCTCACCGGGGTCGAGCAGGAACAGCGCCGCCGCGATCACGCCGGGCCAGGGGCCCATGCCGAGGGCGCGGGCGCTGCGTGCGATCGCCAGCGCGGCCGCGACGTAGCCGAGCCAGAAGGCCATCGCGTAGCAGCGCGACCACGGCAACATCCACAGCGACAGCCCGCGGAGCGTCGACACCGCGAGATCGCCGAGCACGGGGTAGAGCTCGCCGGCGGGGAAGCCGAAGAACCACACCGAGCTCCAGCCGGTGACGTGGCCGCCCGCGAGGTTCTGACCGATCATCCACGCCCGCGCGAGGTGGACCGTGTGATCCTGCGAGCGCGGGATCTCGAACGGGACCGGCGCGAGGATCCACGCGGCGAGCGCGACCACCAGGAGCGCGTCCCACCGCGCCGCGATCGCCCGTAGCGCGCGCGGTGTCGAGGGTCCGGGCACGCCGTGAGTCTACGCCAGGGCCCGGCGGCGCGACGGGCCTCCTCGGGGCTGTCGAAGCCCCACCCAGGTCAGCTACAACAGGGCAGACCAACCATGGACCCACGGCGCATCGGTGTGTTTGGCTGGGGCCTCGTCGCCCCCGGGGCGCGGAACATCGACGCGTTCCGCGAGTCGATGACGCACACCGAGAATTGGTTGACCCGCTTCGAGGGCTTCGGCCCGAGCAACTTCCTGGTCGGCGACCCTGCGTTCGACTTCGCCGACTACAAGGCGTGGGTCGACGCCCGGTTCCCGCCCAGCCGCTACGCGCTGCTCGATCGGAAGTTCGGCAGCCCGACCAAGTTCGCGATCGGTGCGTTCGTCCAGGCCCTCGGCCAGAACCCGGAGATCGAGGCCGAGCTCCGCGAGCTGAAGGAGCTCGCCCACGTGATCGTCGGCGGCGGGCTCACCGACATCCCGACGTACGACCAGATCGGCCGCGAGCTCGATCGGGCGCAGCGGCGGTGGAACCGGTTCTGGGCCAACCCCGAGCGCAACGCGGCGCTGCGCGAGCACCTCGCGGGCGCGGTCGACCCCGGGGCGCCGGCCGATCCGACGACGGTCCCCGAGCTCGATCGCGACGACGCCGAGGATCGCTGGAGGGCGTACTGGGCCGAGCGCTCGGCGGACCTCGCGACCTACCTCGCCGCGCTGGCGAAGATCGAGGGCGTCGACGTCGAGGGCGACATCGGCAGCTCCAAGGCGGCGATCATCAAGCAGAAGCAGCGGGGCATCCGCGACCTGCGTGCCGCCTGGGGGGCCCCCGAGGCGCCGTGGGATCAGGTCTCGGCGTCGGCGCTGTGGAACATCGCGTCGACACCGTCGTCGCAGATCTCGATGCTCGGTCAGATCACCGGCATGTGCTTCGCGCCGTTCGCCGCGTGCTCGACCTTCGGCTTCGCGCTCAAGCTCGGCATGGAGGCGATCCGCCGCGGCGAGGCCAAGCTCGTCGTCGTCGGGGC
>LNFB01000224.1 GCA_001464385.1 Deltaproteobacteria bacterium Ga0077550
GCCCGCGGCTGGGTGCCGCTGGGCCTCGAGCCGGTCGCGGTGGGCATCACCGCCGACGCCGATCACATCATCACGCCGTCGAAGGACGGCGCGGTGGCGGCGATCCGCATGGCGATGGCGGCGGCGCGGGTCCAGCCCGCGGACATCGGTCAGTTCGACATGCACGCGACCGGCACGCCGGGCGACCACAACGAGATCCAGGTGCTGCGCGAGCTGCTACCGGCGAGCTGCACCCTGAGCGCGCGCAAGGGCACCTTCGGCCACGGCATGGGGGCGGGCGGTGGCTGGGAGCTCACCGCCCAGTACCTCGGCCACGTCGCGGGCGCGTACTTCCCCACGACCATCGCCCACGACGAGGTCCACCCCGAGATCCGCCGCGTGCACGATCGCTTCGTGCTGCGCGAGCCTGCGCCGGTGGAGGCGGGTGTGGTCGGCAAGCTGTCGATGGGCGTCGGTGGTGTGAACGCTTGCGTGATCTCGCGCCCGTATCGCCCGTGACGGGCCTGCCGAGGGCGTGAGCTCCGGCCGCGGTTTCTTCGTCCGCGCCGGGGTCGTCTCGCGCAATCCCAGCGCGTGCGTCCGCGGATGGACCGCGTTTGGGCCATCCAACTGCGCCGATCGGACGGATCACGGACGCGCCCGCGCCCGTGGATCCGCGCCGCGCAAGGCTTGCACCGCCGCAGCAGCTGCGTCGCAAGCCTTACGGTGGTTCGGCCATCGGGCCGGAGCGATACCACCCTCGCAAACATCGTTTTGCGTGCCACCCATGGGAATCCTCTACCTGCTCGTTCCGCTCGCTTCTGGCCTCGCCGTGATCGCACTCGTTGCGTTTCGCTGGGCGGTCAAGGCGGGGCAGTTCGACGACCTCGAGACACCGCCGATGCGGGCGGTGTTCGATGAATCCGACCGCGAGGCCCGATCATGAGTCAAGTCACCGTCAAATACGACGACGCCATCGTCCGCCGGTTCGCGTTCATCACCGTCGTGTGGGGCCTCGTCGGCATGCTCGCCGGCCTGTGGCTCGCGCTCGAGCTGGCGAACGTGAAGTTCAACCTGGGGCTGCAGTTCATCTCGTTCGGGCGGCTGCGACCCCTCCACACCAACGCCGTCATCTTCGCGTTCGTCGGCAACGCGATCTTCGCCGGCATCTACTACTCCACCCAGCGGCTCCTCAAGGCCCGCATGTTCAGCGACAAGCTGTCGGCGGCGCACTTCTGGGGCTGGCAGCTCATCATCGTCGCGGCGGCCGTGACCCTTCCCCTGGGTATCACGAGCTCCAAGGAGTACGCCGAGCTCGAGTGGCCGATCGACATCGCGATCGCGGCGGTGTGGGTCATCTTCGCCATCAACTTCTTCGGCACGCTCGCGCGGCGCCGTGAGAAGCACCTGTACGTCGCGATCTGGTTCTACATCGCGTCGATCGTCACGGTCGCGCTGCTCCACATCGTCAACTCGCTCGCGGTCCCGGTCTCGCTCACCAAGAGCTACTCGGTGTTCGCCGGCGCCCAGGACGGCCTGGTGCAGTGGTGGTACGGCCACAACGCGGTGGCGTTCTTCCTGACGACGCCGTTCCTCGGGCTGATGTACTACTTCATGCCCAAGGCGGCGAAGCGGCCGATCTACAGCTACCGGCTGTCGATCATCCACTTCTGGGCCCTGGTGTTCCTCTACATCTGGGCCGGACCGCACCACCTGCTCAACTCGGCGTTGCCGGACTGGGCGCAGTCGATGGGCACCGTGTTCTCGATCATGCTGCTGGCGCCGAGCTGGGGCGGCATGATCAACGGCCTGCTCACGCTGCGTGGCGCGTGGGACAAGCTGCGCACCGACCCGATCATCAAGTTCTACGTGGTCGCGATCACCTTCTACGGCATGTCGACCTTCGAGGGTCCGATGATGTCGCTGAAGTCGGTCAACAGCCTGTCGCACTTCACCAACTGGACCATCGCCCACGTGCACTCCGGTGCCCTGGGTTGGAACGGGTTCTTCACCTTCGGCATGCTGTACTGGCTCATGCCGCGCCTGTGGCGGACCGAGCTGCACAGCAAGGCGCTGTCGACGGTTCACTTCTGGATGGGTCTGCTCGGCATCGCCGGCTACATCCTCAGCATGTGGGCCGCCGGCATCACCGAGGGCCTGATGTGGAAGGAGTTCGACGCCGACGGTCGCCTCGTCTACCCGATCTGGGCCGAGATGGTCCCGTCGCTCGCCGCGATGTACTGGGTCCGCGTGTTCTCGGGCGCGCTGTACCTCGGCGGCGTCGTGGTGATGTCGTGGAACCTCTACAAGACCTGGCAGACCCGCAAGGATCTGGCCGACGAGGTCGTGGAGGTCACGGTGGCCGATGCCCCCGGCCCGACGTCGTCGGTCGACTGGCACCACAAGCTCGAGGGCAAGCCGATGGCGTTCACCATCTGGACCACCGTCGCGGTGGCCGCCGGTGGCCTCTTCGAGCTCATCCCGAGCATGGCGATCAAGGGCAACATCCCCACGATCGAGGCCGTGCGCCCGTACTCGCCGCTCGAGCTCGAGGGCCGCGACGTCTACATCTCGGAGGGCTGCGTCAGCTGCCACTCGCAGATGGTCCGGCCGTTCCGCGAGGAGACGCTGCGCTACGGCGAGTACAGCAAGCCGGGTGAGTACGTCTACGACCACCCGTTCCTGTGGGGCTCGCGGCGCATCGGTCCCGATCTGCAGCGCGTCGGCGGCAAGTACCCCGACAGCTGGCACTACGACCACATGATGGATCCGCAGTCGATGTCGCCGGGCTCGCTGATGCCGACGTACACCCATCTGTTCGAACAGTCGGTCGACTTCGGCGGCATCGATGCCAAGGTCCAGCTCTTCAGCGGCACGTTCGGCGCGCCCTACAACAAGTACGACCTCGAGCACGTCGAGGTGATGGCGCGTGGCCAGGCCGCGACCATCGCCGAGGGGCTGATGGCCGAGGGCCGCCCCGACATCCGCGACAAGAAGATCGTCGCGCTCATCGCCTACCTGCAGCGGCTCGGCACCGACATCCGCGCTCAGGCACCGGAGACCACCCCATGAAGTCCATGATCATCTCGCGGACCGACCTGCTGTTCCTGCCCGAGGTCGCGTTCGTCATCTTCGTCGCCATCTTCGTGGGCGCGCTGTGGCTGGTGCTGCGGCCCGGCGCCAAGGCGGCCTATGCCCGCCACGCGAGCATGGCCCTCGACGAGTCGGATCGAGAGGAGACCCACCGATGAGCGAAGTCCAAGACCGCAAGTTCGACTACGACTACGACGGCATCCAGGAGTACGACAACCCGCTGCCGCGGTGGTGGGTGTACCTCTTCATCGGCACCGTCATCTTCGCGGTCGTGTACATCCCCTACTACCACTTCGGGGGCGGCAAGCTCCCGGGGGCGCAGTGGGCCGAGGACATGACGGAGTGGCGGCGCCTGCACCCGCCGGTGCCGCTGCCCGACGAGGCCGAGCTGCTGGCGCTCGCCGCCCAGCCGGGCCTGCCCGAGCGCGGCCGACAGATCTTCGCGACGCGCTGCGTGTCGTGCCACGGCGTCGACGGTGGCGGCCAGGTCGGCCCGAACCTCACCGACGACTACTCGATCCACGGGTGGTCGCGCGAGATCGTCGCGCGCGTCGTCAACGACGGCGTCCCCGCGAAGGGGATGATCGCGTGGGGCGACCGGTTGTCCCGCGACGACGTCCTCGCCGTCGCGCTGCACGCCTACTCGCTGCGCGGCACCACCCCGAGCAACGCGAAGGCGCCGCAGGGCGAACCCATCGCTGCGGTGGCGAAGGCAGGCGACCATGGCACGGCTGGAGCACACTGACGTGACGGGCGGCTCGGGCGGTCTGCCGACCGAGGCGCCCAAGACCATCGGCAAGGGCGGCCGCCGCGTGTGGCTGTACCCGGAGTGGTTCCGCGGCCGCTGGCTCACCGCCCGCGGCTGGGTCCACGGCGTGCTGATGGCGATCCTCTTGATCGGTCCGTGGATCGACATCGGTTCGCACCCGGCGGTGCGCGTCGACATCGTCGGGCGGCGCATCCACTTCTGGGGGCTGCACCTGTTCGCCACCGACGGCGCGTACTTCCTGTTCCTGTTCGGCTTCGTGGTGTTCTCGGTGTTCCTCTTCACCGCGCTGTTCGGCCGCGTGTGGTGCGGCTGGGCCTGCCCGCAGACGGTCTTCCTCGAGTCGCTGGTGCGGCCGATCGAGCGGCTCATCGAGGGCTCGGCGCAGCAGCGGCGCAAGCTCGACGCGGCGCCGTGGACCGCCGGCAAGATCGCCCGCAAGGCCGCCAAGTACGCCGCATACCTCGTCATCGCCGGCGCAGTCGGCACGACCTTCACCGCGTACTTCCTCGGCCGACAGGGCACGTTCGATGCCCAGCTCGATCCCACCAGCCACCCGGCGGGGACGTTCACGTTCCTCTTCATCACCGGGCTGCTGCTGTTCGACTTCGCGTACTTCCGCGAGCAGGTGTGCCTGGTGGTGTGCCCCTACGGCCGCTTCCAGTCGGCGCTGCTCGACAAGCACTCGCTCACGGTGCTGTACGACCAGCCGCGCGGCGAGCCCCGCGGCAAGAAGGGCACCGAGGGCGCGGGCGACTGCGTCGACTGCGGCCGCTGCGTCACGGTGTGCCCCACCGGCACGGACATCCGCAATGGCGTCACGATGGAGTGCGTGCAGTGCATGGCGTGCCTCGACGCCTGCGACGACGTCATGGCCAAGCTACACCGGCCGACCAAGCTGATCCGCGTGCACAGCGAGGCCGCGCAGGCCGGCGGCAAGCAGCGGTTCTGGCGGGCCCGCGTCGGCGTCTACGCCGTGGGGCTCACGCTGGTCGCCGGTGGCTTCGCCTACGCGACGTTCAACCGCAGCGACGTCGAGCTCAACGTCTCGCGGCAGGTCGGCGCAGCGTACGTGGTGCGGCCCGACGGCGCGGTGCAGAACTCGATGCAGCTGCGCATCGCCAACAAGGGCGAGACGAGCCGCGGCTTCGTGGTCGAGGCGGTGTCGCCGGCCGACCTCGAGGTCGTCGTCCCGGTGAGCCCGTTCGTGGTCGCGCCGGGGGCCGTCGATCACGTGCCGATGTTCCTCACGCTCGGCGCGGGCGCGGGCAAGCAGACGGTGAAGCTGCGCGTGCGTGACGACGGCGAGTACTCGCAGGAGATCGAGACCCAGTTCATGGGTCCGGGGGCCAAATGAGCACGAACAACGGCGGGAAGACGCGCAACCTCTGGCCGTGGGCGATCGCGGGCGGCCTCGCGCTGGCGGTGGGCATCAACCTCACGATGGTGTGGATCGCGGTCGAGAACCGCTCGCCCCTGGTGCCCGGGGACATCGAGCAGGACGCGCTCGACTACGACCAGGCCATCGCGCGCAAGCGGGCGACCACGGCCTTGGGCTGGCGCGTGACGCTGGGTCCCTGCCGCATCGCGCCCGACGGCGCCTGCGAGGTGGTGCTCGAGGTCGTCGATCGCGACGGCCGCGGCATCGACGGGCTGCACGGCACCATCGTCGCGCGGCGGGCCGACGATCCCCGCTTCGACCGCGAGGCGGAGATCCACGAGCTCGGCGTCGGCCGCTACGGCGGTACGCTGCAGTCGAGCGCGCGGGGACTGCACGCGCTGTCGATCGCGCTCGAGCACGGTGACGAGAAGTGGTCCGATACCCGCGAGCTGTGGGTCGAGGGGAGCGCGTCGCCATGAACCTGCTCGCCGTGGCGTTCGCGAGCCTGGTCGGGAGCCTGCACTGCGGTGCGATGTGCGGCGGGATCGCGGCGTGCGTCGGCGGGTCATCCCCTGCGGGCGTCCGCGACGCAGCCGGGCGCACGCTCGCCTATCACACGGCGCGCTTGGTCGGGTACCTCGTGCTCGGCGGGGTGGCGGGTCTGCTCGGCGCGAGCGTCGATGGCTTCGGCCGCGCCGCGCTCGGCTTCGCCAACGTCGCGGGGATCCTGATGGGGGTGGTGTTGCTCGCACTCGCCGTGCGGCAGCTCCGGCCGGTGCGCGCCCGTCCGCTGGTGCAGCTGCGCACCGGTGCGGCCGGGCGCGGCGCGGCGCTGCTGTCGAAGTGGCTGCCGCGGCGCGACACCACCGGCGCGGCCGTGGTCGGCCTGCTGACGGCGGTGCTGCCCTGCGGATGGCTGTGGAGCTTCGTCGCCCTCGCGGCGGCGCAGGCCGACGTCGGCGGCGGCGCGGCGATCATGGCCGCGATGTGGCTCGGCACGCTGCCGGCGCTCACCACCGTCGGTGTCGGCTCGGCGTGGCTCGGCCGCGCGCTCGGGCGCCACGCGCCGAAGATCACCGCTGCGGTGCTGTTCGCCCTGGCGATCGCGAGTCTCACCGGTCGGCTCATGCCGACGTGGACCGCGGACGAGGGGGAGGCGCCGGCGTCGTGTCACTGATCGGCGCCACCGAGTCCATCGCGCTCGTCGAGTCCTGCTCGCACTGCGGCCGCGAGATCGCCCCGGCGGTCGCGCCGGCGTTCTGCTGCAGCGGCTGCGAGACCGTCTACGCCGCGCTCGGGTCGTGCGGCCTCGGCGGCTTCTATGCCATGCGCGACGAGTTCGGCGCCCGCGCGACGGCGGCGGCGGCGAGCTTCGACTACGCGTGGCTCGACACCGACGAGGTGCTCGCGACCCACGGCTTCACGCCGGGCTCGGTCGCGCTGCGGCTGACGGGCCTGCATTGCGCCGCGTGCGTCTGGCTGCTCGAGCGGCTGCCGCAGGCGGTGCCCGGCACGCTGCGCGCCCGCGTCGACTTCGGCGCGCAGGTGCTCCATCTGCAGTGGGATCCCGCCCGCGTGTCGCTGTCGAGCATCGCGAGCTTCGTGCACGGCCTGGGCTACCCCGTGCAGCTCGGCGCCGCCGAGGCCGATCGCGCGGCCAAGCTCGCGCGCCGCCGCACGATCTGGCGGCTCGCCGTCACCGGCGCCCTGGCCGGCAACACCATGCTCGCGGCGTTCGCCCTGTACGCCGGCGAGCTGTCGTCGATGGACGACGGCTTCCGCCGCATGTTCGAGATCCTCGGCCTGTTGTTCGCGATCCCGGCGGTGACCTGGGGCGCGTGGCCGTTCTACGCCGGCGCGATCGCGGGGCTGCGCATGCGCGTGCTCCACATGGATCTGCCGATCTCCCTCGGGATCGTCGCGGGCTTCGTCGCCAGCGCCTGGGCCACGATCGTGGGCAACGGCGCCCTGTACTTCGACACGGTCACGATGCTCGTGTTCCTGCTGCTCGTGGGGCGCCACCTGCAGAGCTGGGGGCAGGCGCGCGTGCGCACGCGCTCCGAGCTGATGACGGCCCTCGTGCCGCCGCTCGCCGAGCGTGACGAGGACGGCGTGTGGACCAAGATCCCCAGCGACCGGCTCGTGCAGGGCGATCGCATCCGCGTGCTCGCCGGTGGCAAGTTCACCGCGGACGGCGAGGTGCTGGACGGGCACAGCCACGCCGATCTGTCGATCCTGACCGGCGAGTCGCGGCCCGAGGCGATCGGTCCCGGCTCGCAGATCTTCGCCGGCGCCACCAACCTCAGCGAGGCCGTCGAGCTCCGCGTGAGCCGGGCCGGCGGCGCGAGCCGGGTCGGGCAGATCGTCGCGCGCCTGTGCGCCGAGGACGACCGACCCGCGCCCATCGTGCGCACCGCCGATCGACTCGCCGGATGGTTCGTCGCGGCCGTGCTCCTGCTCGCGGTCATCGGTGGGCTGTGGTGGTGGCCGCGCTCGCCGTCGACGGCGTTCGACGTCGTGATCTCGCTGCTGGTGGTGTCGTGCCCGTGCGCCCTCGGCCTCGCCACGCCGATGGCGCTCACCGTCGCGCGGGCACGGGCGGCGCGGGCCGGGCTCATGCTGCGCTCCGGCGCGGCGCTCGAGTCGCTCGCGCGGGTGAAGCACCTGCTCGTCGACAAGACCGGCACGTTGACCGAGGGTCGACTCGAGGTCGTCGCGAGCTCGGTCGATCGCGAGGTCGAGCCGCTCGTCGTGGCGCTCGAGCGCCGCAGCCGGCATCCGATCGCCCGCGCGCTCGCGGCCTGGGCGGCGCCCACCGCGGGGCCCACGGCCGAGCTCGAGGGGGTCCGCGACGTGCAGGAGCACCCGGGCCTCGGGCTCGAGGGCACGGTCGCCGGACACCGCGTGCGCATCGGGAGCGCGCAGTGGCTGGGGGCCGCCGATCGCGACGACGTCCGCCTCGCCCTCGCGCGGGCGCGGACGCCGGTCGCGGTCGAGGTCGACGGCGTCGTCCGCGGTGTGCTCGCGGTCTCGGATCGCGTGCGCCCGGAGGCAAGGGCGGTGCTCGAGCGCCTGCGCGCGCTCGGCAAGTCGATCGAGATCTGCAGCGGCGATCACCCGGCCGTGGTCGCGGCGGTGGCCGAGGAACTCGGTGTCGCCGGCCGCGGCGGCTGCACACCGGAGGACAAGGCCGCCCGCGTGGCCCAGTGGGCGCCCGCGGCGATGATCGGCGACGGCATCAACGATGCGCTGGCGATGCGCCGCGCCACGGTCGGCATCGCGGTGCGCGGCGGCGCCGAGGCGGCCCTGTCGGTCGCCGAGGTGTACCTCGGCCGCGACGACCTCGACGGCATCGCCGAGCTCTTCGAGGGCGCCAAGCGGACCCAGCACGTCGTGCTGCGCAACCTCGGCTTCTCGCTGATCTACAACGCGGTGTTCGCGGGGCTCGCCCTCGCCGGGTTCATCACGCCCCTGGTGGCGGCGATCCTGATGCCGATCAGCTCGCTGACGGTGATCGGCAGCTCGTTCGCGTCGCGGACCTTCGGGCCCGCCCGGCGGGCGCAGGACGTGCGTCCCGGCGCGCAACGCTTTCCGCTGTCAACGGACCTCCCCGACGCTATGGAAGCACTGGCCGCGACGAGTCGCGGCGCCTGACCGCGACGAGTCGCGGCAGCAGATCACTGGCCGCGATGCGTCGCGGCCGAGGAAAGCACCGAACCATGATCACGATGATGCGCACGATCCTCGCCTCCACCGCGCTGCTCCTGCTCGCCGGGGGCGGCACCCTGGTCACCGGCTGCGGTGGCGATGCGGCCAAGAAGCCCGCCGCCGATCCGGCGGTGGTGGCGGAGGCCAAGCAGGTCTGGGAGTCCCGCTGTGTGACCTGCCACGGGCCGCAGGGCATGGGCAACGGCACGAACGCCAAGAGCCTCAAGACCAAGCCCCGCAGCTTCAAGGACGGCGCCTGGCAGAAGGAGACGACCGACGAGCGGATCAAGCAGGTGATGATCGAGGGCGGCGGCGCGGTCGGCCTCAGCGTCGAGATGGCGGCGAACCCGGATCTCAAGGACAAGCCCGCGGTCGTCGACGAGTTGGTCGCGATGGTGCGCAGCTTCGCTTCGTGAACCGCGTGCGCGCGCGGTCCCGGGCGTTCTCGCTCGGGTCCGCGCCCCCGCAAGGTCGCCGCACCGTGGCCCCAGCGCGCCGGCAACGTGGCCGATCGATCGCGGCGCCCACTTGTGAGCCCGCGCGGCGGATCCCCCCGCGGTCCCCAGGGGGAACCAACCTTGTCGCCTCCAAGGGTGACTGCTAGGGTGGCGCGGTGGCGGCGCTTGCCTTGCCGAGGATCTCCCGCGGTGCCGCGACCGCGATCGTCGTCGCGTGCGGCGTGTGCGTCGCGATCGTGGCGGCCGGCGTGTCGTGGTGGATCGCGCTCGTGCCCCCGGCGATCGTGCTCGGTTGGACGATGCGAGGCCGCGTTCAGGCGGCGCCCGAGGCGACGCCTACGCCCGCCCAAGCTGCGGGCAGCGAGGCCCTCGGGCGACTGCAGCAGGCGGTGGAGCTCGCGGGCGTCGGGACGTGGCACTGGGATGTTCGCCATCGGCGTGTCGAGTACGATTCCACCTGCTCGACGATGCTCGGCTATGCGATCGGCGAGATCGATTCCTCGGTCGCGGCGTGGGGCAAGCTCGTGCACCCCGACGATCTCTCGGCGGCGCGCGCGGCCGTCGACGCGCTGCTCGACGGCAAGATCGCGAACTACGAGTCGCGGGTGCGGCTGCGCGCGGCCGACGGGACGTGGCGGACGATCCTCGATCGCGGCCGCGCGACGGCGTGGGACGCACAGGGGCGGCCGACCCACGCGGTGGGCGTGCACCTCGAGGCCTCCGACGCCCAACCTGCGCTGCCGTCGACGCGCGGGCGCTGGGTGATCGTCGACGACGACGACAGCGTGCGGATGGTCATCGAGGCGGCGGCGCAGCGCGCCGGGCTCGCCACGGCGAGCTTCGCCGATCCGCGGCGGGCCTGGGCCGCGATCGCCGAGGGGGCGCCGGTCGGGATCATCACCGACTTCGACATGCCGGGCATGACCGGGATCCAGCTCGCCGAGCGTGTCCGCGCCGCGGGCCTCGGTTGTCCGGTGCTGTTGGTGTCGGGCTCGGAGTCGATCTCGTTGAGCGAGTGCCGCACCGTCGACGGGCTGTTGAGCAAGCCGTTCACGGTCGCGAGCCTGCAGGCGTGGTTGGGCCGCCACACCCCGTCGCAGTCGCGCGCGTGACGTCGGCGCAAGCGCGGGCGAGAAATCGTCGGCGCGGGTGAGCCCGATCGGTCGTTCGCGTTACTGCAGGGGTGATGCCCGCGACGACCGCACGGTGGTGCCCCGTGGTCCTGATCCTCGCCGCGACGACGCCCGCCTGCAGCGCGGACGATCCGTCCACCGAGGCCGGCGCGATCGAGAGTTCGGGCGCCGGCGTCGACGCGTCGGGGCCCGGGACGGCGGAGCCCGCGGAGGGCTCGACCGGCGCGGATCCGACGGGCACGACGGGTTCGTCGTCCGCCACGTCGCCGACGGGCGCGGGGTCCGACGACGCGGGCTCGAGCAGCGGCGACGATCCCGAGGGCATCCCGATCTTCGTCGCGCAGGGGATGGTCGGCCGCACCACGATCTCCTGCGACGACGGCCACACGTGGGTCGCCGATCGGGCGTGGGACGTCGAGGGCGATCCGCACCTGTGCGGCTCCGCGTCGCCCGTGTCGTGCGATGACGAGGGCGCGACGTGCTCGCAGGTGTGGTTCGACGGCACGTGCAGCATGGAGCCGTGCGACTGCGGTCACTCGCCGGGCTTCAGCAAGGGCATCGCGTACGGCGGCGGGCGCTTCGTGGCGAGCTGGGGCTGGGGCTGGCCCGGTGCGATCGCGGCGAGCACCAACGGCGTCGACTGGACGACGACGCTCGACAACGACACGTTCGGCGGGCTGCGCTTCGGCGGCGATCGCTTCGTTGCCGCCTCGCGGGCGCCGCAGGTCTCGGCCGACGGTCTGACGTGGACCGCGTCGGCGGAGGCGAACTTCGAGGGCGCCGACGGCGTGACGATCTGGAGCGTGCGCCGCTTCGGCTTCGCCGACGTCGACGGCGGACGCTTCGTCGCCTACGCCAGCGGCGACAGCAGCACGGACACGCTCGTGAGCTCCGATGGCGGCGCGACGTTCTGGCGACCGTCCGCGATCCCCACGGACTGCCTCGGCGAGGGGCCGGGCGCCTACGGCGACATCCTCGGCGGCAATGGGGTGATCGTGATGGTCGACGGCGACGGCCACAGCTGCCGATCCACGGACGGCGGCGACACCTGGACGTCGTCGCAGATCACCGATCAGCGCATCGCCTCGTCCGGCGTGTGGACCGGCGAGGAGTTCTGGTTCTGGGGCTGGGGCAACCGCTACCGCAGCACGGACGGCGCGGTGTGGACGACCGAGCCCATCGACGCCGACGCCGATGTCGGGCCGGTGGCGCGCAGCCCCGATGGCACGCTCGTCGCGGTCAACAACGTCTGGCTCGGCTACGACGCGCAGGTGTTCCTGCGCAGCACGGACGGCCTGACCTGGGACACGTTGCCGCCCGGTGCGTTCGCCCCGAGCCACCCGATCTTCTTCATCGCGCACGGCCTCGCCGAGGCCAGCGACGCGTGCCCGGGCGCGTGACGAAGCGGGGTACACTCGTCCGGCTCGCATGACGCCGACGCTGCTGCTCGTGTATGCGGTCGTGCTGATCGCGGTGGTCGGCATGGCGCCGCGCCTCGTGACGCACCCGTGGGTGGTGCGCCTGCGCGTGCTCTTGCCGTCGTGGCGGTTCTTCGAGGCGCCCGGCGACGTGCCGGTGCTGTCGGTGCGGTGGGGGCCCGACGCCGATCGCCTCGGGCCGTGGCACGCGGTCGCGTTGCGTCCGAGGCGGCACCTCGCGATGCTCGTGTTCAACCCGGCGGGCAACCTCGCGCTCGCCCACGCCGCGCTGCTGCAGTCGCTCGTCGACGCGATCGAGGCCACCGGCGAGGCCTCGGCGGTGGACACCGCGGCGCAGATCGGCGCGTCGGCCCCGTACGCGCTGACCGCTCGGCTGGCCCGCGAGCACGTGCGCCGGCTGGCCGAAGCGCCCGCGTCTCGTTACCAGTTCAAGCTCGCGCTCGTGTCCAGCCTCGACGCGGCGCGCACCGACGTCCTCGTCTCGGAGGTCGACCCGTGCTGACGCCGGCGTTCGCCCTGGAGCTGACCAGGCTGGCGATCGCGATCGCGGTGGTGCAGCAGAGCGTCGAGCTGCTCGCGCTGCGCCGCGCGATGGCCGACGACGGGGTCTGGGCGTGGTCGGTGCTGCGCCGCGACTTCGCGGGCGCGCCCGCGGGGCTCGCGGACGCGGTGCTCGGCTACCGCGGCACGATCGCGATCCTCGTGCTGCGCCTGGCGGCGGCCGCCGCGGTGCCTGTCGCGCCGGCGCTGCCGTGCCTGCTGGTGATGCTCGCGACCTCGCTGCTCGTCGCGTTGCGCTGGCGGGGCAGCTTCAACGGGGGCAGCGACGCGATGACGATCACGGTGCTGCTCGCGACGTCGATCGCCGCGGCGTTCGAGGGCTCGCCCGCGATCCAGCTCGGCTGCGTCTGGTACATCGCGCTCATCAGCGTGCACTCGTACCTCATCGCCGGCCTGGTCAAGCTGCGCGCGCCCGCGTGGCGGACCGGCGCCGCGCTCGGGATCTTCGTCGCGGGCGCAGTGCACGGGCCGCCCCCGCGCGCAACCGCGCTGGCGCGACCCGGGACCGCGCGGCTGCTGTCGTGGACGATGATCGCCCTCGAGTGCCTGTTCCCGCTGGCGCTGCTCGACCCGCGGATCTGCGCCGCCTTCATCGCGCTGGCGCTGCCCTTCCACGTCGCCAACGCCTACGTGTTCGGGCTCGATCGCTTCGTGTTCGCGTGGGTCGCGACCTACCCGGCGCTGCTGTACTGCAGCGCGATCACGTAGCCCGCAGCGCGCGCGCGACGAGGGGCGGGCCGAGCATGTAGTGCGCCCGCCGAGCCGGCGCAACCCACTCGAGGTCGATCGCGGCGCTTTCGACGTTCCATCGTGCGCTCCGTGGCCGCGGGCACGGACCGTCGTGGGCCACCGCGACCGCGATCTGTCCGCGTGGCGGCGCAGCGCCGATGCGCGGGCCCATTTCGAGCGTCGTGCGGCCGGGCCGCGGGTCGATGCCGCGGGTCGTGAAAACGCGACACCATGGATCCTCGAGGGGCGCGCTGTTGGTCCTGCTCGGCGCGGCGAGCTGCGGCGCGCCGTCGTTCGGCTCGGGCGGTGACGGCTCGGGTGGCACCGACGAGTTCGGCGACGAGCCCGGCCGATGGCTGACCGACGGCTCGAGCGACGACGGTGACGCGCCCGATCCCACGCGCGGCGGCGGCGGCTCGTCGGCGGGGGCCGACGACGGCTCCGAGGGCGGCGACGATCCCGAGCGGCGGCCCGACGACGACGTGCTCGTGCGGCGGCACCGAGGTCTTCCCGAACGTCTGGCTCGCCGAGGCCTCGACCGGCACGGTGCGCAAGCTCGACGCCGACAGCATGCAGACGCTCGCCGTCTACGCCACCACCGAGACCAGCACGATGGGACGCCCCGCCACGGTCGCCGTCAGCATCGACGGCGACGCGGTCGCGGTCGCCAACCAGGACGGCAACGTGGTGAAGATCTGGGCCCGTCCCGAGCTGTGCAATCCCGGCATGAACGCGATCGCCGGTCTGCAGACGTCGAACGGCGACGACGCGCTGCCATGGGGCATGGAGGAGTGCATCGACTGGGTGCGACCGACCGAGTTCACGGTGCAGATCCCGGTGGCGTGGGGCGCGGGCACCCTCGATCCCGTGTCGTGCGAGTACGAGGATCAGGCGGTGTGGACCGCGGGCTGCAACGAGGCCACCGACGCGATGTCGTCGGCGCTCCGCATGGATCCCGCGACCGGTGTGATCACCGACGTCGTCGCGCTGAGCGGCTTCCCCTGCGGGCACGCGGTGCCGACCCTCGGCGCCACCGATCGCGACGGATCGTTCTGGGTCGCGACGACCGAGCCGGGGATGCCGCGCCTGGCTCGGATCTCCAACGACGCCGAGGTCACGCTCTTCGAGCAGCCGCCCCTCACGGCCGCGGGCATGACGATCGACGCCGTGGGGCGCGTGTGGCTGACGTCGACCGAGGGCAGCGGCGCGTCGACGGCCGTCCGCTACACCCCCGGCATCGGGGTGTGGGATCTCGTGCAGGAGGAGGTCGTGCGCGGCCGCTCCGGGATCGTGCAGGACCGTCGCGGCCGCCTGTGGATCAACTACGATCACTTCCTCGCCACCCAGAACCTGTCGGGCGGCACGTTCATCGACGCCGAGTCGCTGCAGGTCGGCCCGCAGATCGCCCAGCCCTGCGGCGGCGGGTCGTGCGAGGGCATCTCGATCGACTTCGCCGGGCGCATCTGGACCACCTCGCAGGCGGACCAACGCGTGTACCGCTTCGATCCGAACACCGGCGACGTCGACACGTTGGGCGGCATGCGCGTCTCGGGCTTCAGCTCGGACAACACCGGGTGGGCGCTGCAGAACGCGGCCTGCGCGGGGCTGTGACGCCCTCGCGCCGCTGGCCGGTCCCGGGCGCCGCGTGCCCGGGACGCCCGCGTCGGCGTCGCGCCTCGACTGCGTGCTAGCCCCATGTGGCGACGACGGCACCGCGTTCGTCGTGCGAGCGCTTGAAGTGCGGGCCGTGCTCGGGACATCCATGCCTGGCGCACGGTGCTGCACCACCTCCTGTCCTCGCTCCTGGGTGTGATGCCCGCGGCGCCCGACTCGGCGCCCGCGCGGCTCTCCTATGGCGCGGTGGAGCTGCGGTGGCGTGCGCCGGCCGAGTGCCCCGACGCGGCGTGGATCGACTCGCGGATCCGATCGGACCTCGCGATCGTGCCGCGGCCGCGCGATCCCCTGTCGATCCTCGTCGACGACGACGTGCAGCGGACCGACGACGGTCGCTTCGCCCTGTCGTCGCACACGACCTCGGCGACCGGCAGCGAGCAGCGGCGGTGGGTCGCGGACGCGTGCGCCACGCTGGCCGAGATCGCGGTCGCGCAGGCGGTCTCCGCCATCGATCAGTCGCTGGCGGAGGTGCTGCCGCCGCTCGACGCCAACGTGGCGCCGGGCGGTGGCGCGGCCGATCCGCCGCGATTGCCCGATCCGTTCGTCGACCCGCCCCCGCGCGATCGCCCCGCGTCGCCCGAGCCCGCCGCGCCCGCGCGGCCGCGACCGCGCCTGCAGATCGGGCTGCGGCCGATGCTCGGCCTCGAGTCGGGGGGCCTGCCCGGGACCGGACCGACGATGGGCGTCGCGACGGCGCTCTTGACCCGACGCGTCCGCACCGAGGTGAGCGCGCTCTACTTCATGCCGCGCTACACGGGCGCGCGCGGGGGCGCGGGCGCGGTGCTGCAGCTCGTCACCGCGGCGGCGCGGGTCTGCCCCCGGGGCCTGCTGCGGCGCATCGAGCTCGCGGCGCCGTGCGTCGGGCTCGAGCTCGGGGCGGCGCTCGGGCGCGGCGTCGGCGTGGACGTGTCGCGGCGCGACGCGGTGCTGTGGGCGGCGGCCCTGGTCGGCCCCGCGCTCGCGGTCCGGGTGCACCCGCGGATGACCGCGTTCGCCGACGCCCACGCGGCGTTTCCCCTGGGACGGCCCACGTTTGCGATGCGCGAGCTGGGCACGGTGTGGCGGGCCTCGATCGGGGTCCGAGCCCTGGTCGGGCTCGAGATCCGGCTGCGGTGACGGATCGGCCGATCCGCGGCATGTACCTCCCTGAGGTGGGGTCCGTCATCAGCCTGAGCGAGCGCGTCCGCGCCAAGCCCGAGCCCGAGCCGGGGGCCGTGGAGCTCGACGACCTCGCGGCGCTGTACGCCGCCCACCACGACTTCGTGTGGCGGGTGCTCGCGAACCTCGGGGTCACGCCCTCGGCCGTCGAGGACGCGGTGCAGGACGTGTTCCTCGTGATGCATCGCCGCCGCGACGAGCTCGAGGATCGCGGCGTCGCCCGGGGCCTGCTCTTCGGCATCGCGCGGCGCGTGGCGCAGAGCCACCGCCGCCGCGCGCGACGACCCGAGCGCTTGGCCGCGCTGCCCGAGGCCCCCGCCGCGCCGACGCCAGACGAGGAGCTCGCGCGGCGCCAGGCCGCGGCGATCGTCGAGACGTTCCTGCACGGCCTCGACGACGATCGCCGGATGATCTTCGTGCTCGCCGACGTCGAGGGCGTGCCGATCCCCGAGATCGCGCAGATGCTCGGCATCAAGCTCAACACCGCGTACTCGCGACTGCGGTTGGTGCGGCAACAGTTCCATGCGGCGGTGTCGCGACACCGCGCCCCAGGAGGTGATCTGTGACCGAGCAAGAGGATGTCGCGCCGCTGCTGTCCGCATATCGCCAGGTTGCGGGCCCCGACGCGGAGGCGAAGGCCCGCGCGTGGGCGGGGCTCGCCCGCCGGGCGCGCGCCGGCGAGGTCGTGGTGCTCGAGCCCGAGCCGATCGTCGGCCCGCGGCGGCCGTTCGGGGTGTTCGCTGCGGCTGCGGCTGCGGTGGTCGTGATTGCCGGTGTCGCGTATTCCCTCGGCGCCGGATCGGCGAGCCCGTCGCGATCGGCGGGGTTCGATCAGGCGCTGCACGGTGAGACCACGACCGCGTCGCCGTCGAGCGCGGAGCTGGTGTCGCCACCCCGCGCCGCGAAGCCGACACCCGCGGTGCTCCCCGAGGCTGACGCGCCGATCGAGGACGCGCCGATCGAGGACGCGCCGATCGTGGGCGCGCCGATCGTGGATGCGCCGAGCGTGGATGCGCCGAGCGTCGCCGAGCTGCCGCGTCCGCGTCCGCGTCGCGAGCCCGTCGCCGCGGTGCCCGCGGTGCAGCCCGAGCCCGAGCCGTCGGTCGACCCCGCGGAGATCCTCGCGCTTCGGGCCGCACAGCGCCTTCTCGCCCAGGATCCCGCCGAGGCGCTCGCGCAGCTCGAGCGCCACGGCGCCGAGTATCCGCGCTCGTCGCTGGCGCCGCAGCGGGCCGTGGCGCGGATGAACGCGCTGTGTCAGCTCGGCCGCGTCGACGAGGCGCGCACGGTGGCCGACGACTTCATCGCGGCGCACCCGAGCTCGCCGCTGCTCGCCCGGGTCCGCAGCGTCTGCACCGAGCGGACGAATTCGCAGACGGATGCGTCGACGAGCAGCATGTCAGTTCCAGACGGAGGACGTTGACGATGACTCGAACTTGGCGAATCGGTGGTGCTCTTGGTGCGTTCGCGCTGCTCGTGCCCGTGGCGTGTGACCTGCAAAAGGGCGACCTGGGTGGCAACGAGCTGAACGCGGAGACGGGCGATGCGGCCGAGTGCGATCCGATGGCGGACGCCGACTGCAACCCCGCCGACGACGGCAACTCCGGGAACTCCGGCAACGACGGCAACGCGGACGACGGCGACTGCGACCCGATGTCGGATCCGGGGTGTGGCGCCGACGGTGGCGACGGCGTCTGCGTCGACGATGCCGACTGTCCGCCCGCCCAGACCTGTCAGAACGGGATGTGTGCCCCCGACGCGGCCGACGACGGCAACTGCGACCCGATGGTCGATCCGGGCTGTGGCGGTGGCGGCTGTGTCGAGGACGCCGACTGTGGCATGGGCGAGATTTGCCAGGGCGGAATGTGTGCGCCCGATGGCAACTGCGACCCGGCGGACGCGAACTGCGGCGGCACCGACGGAGGCAACTGTGAGCCGGGCGATGCGGATTGCGGCGGCACCGACGGTGGCGCCTGCGACCCGATGGTCGACCCGAGCTGTGGCGTCTGCGTCGAGGATGCCGATTGTCCGATGGGCGAGACGTGCCAGGGCGGGATGTGTGCCCCCGACGCGGGCACCGACGGTGGCAACTGCGATCCGTTGCTCGATCCCGGCTGCGGCGGCGACACCGACGGCGGATGCACCGAGGACGGCGACTGCGCGATGGGCGAGGTCTGCCTCGGTGGTATGTGCGCCCCCGATGCCGGCGGTGGGGACGGCGGCAACCCGGGTGGCGGCTGCATGAGCGACGCGGAGTGCCTCCTGGGCGGGGTCTGCGTCGACGGCGTCTGCGTCTGATCGCACACCTGTGCGAATGAGCCCCGTCGATCGACCGTGTTCGATCGTGCGGGGCCTTCGTCGTTCGTCGACGCCGTTCGTCGCCGCGCGGGTCTATCATGGCCGCATGATCCGCCGCGCGCATGCCTTGTTGACCTCGATGGTGCTGGTGCCCTGGTTCGCCGCGGCGTGCGGGTCGGATCCCGCCGGCGAGGGTGAGACCGACGTCGGCTCCACGGGCGGCACGGGCAGCGCGTCGGCGACGGGCAGCGCGACCACGAACCCGAGCTCGACCACCGCGTCGACGGGGCCGACGACGACGGCGGGCACCGCGACGACGGCGAGCACCGCGGACACCTCGTCCGACGGCGGCGACACGTCGACCGGCGAGCCGCCGGGTGAGCCCGCGATCCAGTGGGTCGGCCGCATCGACAGCACCGATCCCACGCGCACGCGCTTCTCGTGGTCGGGCGCCGGTTTCGTCGTGCGCTTCGACGGCACCGGCGTCAGCGCGCGCATGGACGACGCCGGGCGCTACTTCACGGTCGTGGTCGACGGGGCGGTGCAGCCCGGCGAGCAGGACTACGTCATCGCCTCCGGGCTCGCGCCGGGCGAGCACACCGTCGAGGTGTACCGCCGCACCGAGGGCAGCTTCGGGACGACGTCGGTGATCTCGGTCGACATCGAGGGCGAGCTGCTGCCGCCACCGCCGGTGACGCGGCGCATCGAGATCGTCGGCGACTCGATCACCTGCGGCTACGGCAACGAGGGCGTGTCCCCGTGCAGCTTCAGCGCCGAGACCGAGAACCACTACCTGACGTACGGCGCCGTCTCTGCGCGCAGCCTCGGCGCGCAGCTCTCGA
>LNFB01000225.1 GCA_001464385.1 Deltaproteobacteria bacterium Ga0077550
CCTTCTTCACCACCGCCACCTTCTTCACCACCGCCACCTTCTTCACCACCGCCACCTTCTTCACCACCACCCTCCTCGGCACCGCCGCCCTCTTCGCCGCCGCCGCCCTCCTCGGCGCCGCCGCCCTCTTCGCCGCCACCCTCGGCGCCACCACCCTCTTCGCCGCCGCCCTCTTCGCCACCGCCGTCGTCGTCGTCGTCGTCGTCGTCACCATCGCTGTCCTCAGCGCCGTCATCGGGCGGCTCGGGGAGATCGCAGGCGCCCGAGACGAGGGGCAACAGGACGAGGGCGCGAAGGCTGGAAATGATGCGACGACGGACCATGGGAGACACTCCTGGAGTTCGAACAGGTTGAGGACACGAAGGGTTGTAGAGACGACCGCGACAGACGCGGCACGCGACGCGCCCACGAGGAGGGCCGTCCGCGCGCCGGTCACCCGCGCACTTAGGTGAGGCACGCGACGGGCCCGCGGATTACAACCGGCCGCGAAGTATTTTCCGCGCCCCAGGCGTCGCCCCCATGGACGACTGTCCAGGGGGTCGTCGCAGACCGCCGCAGACCCGGCCGTTCGGCCTGCGATCGCGGCCACGGGCCCGCTGGCACGGATGCTGCGATGCACCTTCGCCATGACCACCACCGCGTCGCGTCTGCTCCCGCTGCTCCTCACCTGCGTCGCCCCGCTCACCGGCTGTGACGGCGCGCTCTTCGACGGCGGCGATGACTTCCGCGCCGCCGTCGACGAGGTCGTCGCCACCGGCGAGGGCGAGAGCCTCGAGAACGACATCCTCGAGATCACGACGAGCTTCACCCTCGCCGCGGGCCTCGAGACCGCCGCGACGCAGGTCCGCGCCTACGTGGAGACCCAGCTGCCGTGCGCGGTGATCGAGGCGCCCGTTCCCAACACGCTCGTCGTCGCCTTCGGCGAGGCCGAGGGCGACTGCGAGGTCAACGGCCGCAGCCTGAGCGGCAAGCTGACGGTCGCGTTCGAGGCCTCGGTCGACCAGGTCGTCGTCACCCACACCTACGAGGCGCTCACCAACGGTCGCGCGACGCTCGACGGCAGCGCGGTCGTCACCTGGACCGAGGCGTCGCGCCACGTCGTCACCGATCTCGACGTCGAGACCTCCCGCGGCAGCTTCACCGCCAACGCCGACCGGACCCAGCGCCGCCTCGGCGCCGTCGGCGACGGCATCGTCGTCTCGGGCACGCGCGACTGGTCGGGCCCGCGCGGCGACTGGCACGTCGACATCGAGGACGTCGAGATCCGCGGCATCGACCCGGTGCCCCAGGACGGCGCCTACGTCCTCACCCAGCCCAGCGGCAACGAGATCACGATGACCTTCGATCGCATCGACGACGACACCATCGAGGTCGAGGTCACCGGTGGCCGCCGCGACCGCACCTTCCGCGTCACCGCCTCGGGCACCGTCGACGACGCGTGACCGCAGGGTCCGATCACGTCCCGCGATGCCCGATCACGCGGCGCGAAGGAGCGAAGCGATGGAAGGAGGGGGTCCCGCGACGGCTTCGCCGGCGCGGGGGAGGACGCGGCAGTGTCCTCCAGACGGGCTAATTCGGCCCGAAGCCGCTCGGCTTGGCCAAGCGCTCGAGGCAGCCCTCGACGAAGTCCGCCGGCGGGAAGAAGCGCACGCCGTCGTCGTCGATCTCGGTCGGCAACGCGAGCAGGGTCCCGTCTCGCCACCAGTACAGCAGCGGTGAGAGCGAGCCGGGGCCCTCGGCGTGGCGGCGGTGGGCGAGGATCGCCATCGCGTGCAGCGTGTCGACGACGGTGAGGTCGAGGATCGGCGCGAACAGCAGCGTGTGGCGGTTGGGCACCGAGACCAGCGCGCCCATCGGCGACAGCGGGTCGAGGTACTTCTCGAGCACCAGCAGGTGCGAGGTGACGAAGAACGACTCGCCGACCATCACCGTGAAGCGGGTGCCGTCGTCGAGGTCGAGCACCTCGGTCTCGACCTCGTCCTGCGCGAGCACGTTGGCCAACGCCAGCTCGAAGACCTCGTCGAGCGAGGCCGGCCAGTGCGTCGGCGCCTCGGTCGGCACGGTCGCGACGGCGTCGGGCAGGTCGTAGACCAACACCGACACCAGGTCTTCGCCCATGTCGCGGTGGATCGTGCTCTCGGTCAGCTCGCCGAGCGACTCGCGCGCGTACAGCCGCACCTTCACGATCGCCTTGACCTGGTCGTAGTCGCGACCGATCGCCTCGAGGTCGTGGGTGTGCGTGCTGACGATGACGCGGTCGAAGTGCTCGCGCACCAGGTCCTGCCACTGGTCGCGCTCGACCTGGTTGCACAGCTGGGCGAGGTTCTGCAGCCCGAGGCGGTGCTGCCCGCCGCCGTCGATCTCGAGCTCGGCGACGCCGTCCTCGATGGTGACGTCGCCGCGGCGCGCGAGGTCGTCGGCGACGACCTCCATGAATTCCTCGTACTCCTCGCCGTCGAAGAACGTGGCCCAGCTGGGGACCGAGTCGTCGCTACGGTCGCTCATCGGCGACTCACCAGCCGCACGTGCGCCCCTGGTTCTGCTCTTCGAGGTGCTTCATCAGCGGGGCGAAGTACTCCATCAGCGCCGCAGCGTCCATCTCGCGCGTGCCGGCGAGGACCTCGAGCGCCTCGGGCCAGGGCTTGCTCGAGCCCAGGGCCAGCATCGCCTTCAGCTTCTCGCCGGCGGTCTTGCTCTCGTAGATCGAGCAGGTGTGCAGCGGACCGGTGTGGCCCGCGAGCTCGCACATCGACTTGTGGAACTGGAACTGCAGGATGTGGGCGAGGAAGTAGCGCGCGTACGGGGTGTTGCCGGGGATGTGGTACTTCGCGCCCGGATCGAAGAACTCCTCGCCGCGCGGGCTGACCGGCGCGACGCCCTGGTACTTCAGCTTCAGGTCCCACCACGCCGCGTTGTACTTGTCGGGGCCGACCTTGCCGGCGAACACATCCCAGCGCCATTGGTCGATGAGCTTGCCGAACGGCAGGAACGCGATCTTGCCCAGCGCGTCCTGCATCTGCTTGTTGATGACGCCCTTGTCGTTGTCGGACACCTTGTCGAGCAGGCCGATCTTCTGCAGGTACTGCGGCGTGATCGACAGCGCGATCGCGTCGCCGATGGCCTCGTGGAAGCCATCGTTCGCGCCGCTCTGGTACAGCACCGGCTGCGTGTAGTAGTTCTGGTAGTAGAAGTCGTGGCCGAGCTCGTGGTGGATCGTCACGAGGTTCTCGTGGTCGATCTTGATGCACATCTTGATGCGGAGATCGTTGTTCATCTCCACGTCCCAGGCGCTGGCGTGGCACACCACGTCGCGGCCCTCGGGCTTGGTGAACATCGAGCGCTCCCAGAAGGTCGCCGGCAGGGCGTCGAAGCCGAGCGAGGTGAAGAAGGACTCGCCCATCTTCACCATCTTCAGCTCGTCGACCTTCTTCTTCTTCAGGGCCGCGGTGACGTCGATGCTGGGCTCGCCGGGGAACGGCTCGAGCATCGGGTAGAGGTTCTGCCAGTCCTGCTGCCACATGTTGCCGAGCAGGTGCGCGGGGATGGGGCCCGACGCCGGGACCTTGTCGCCGTACTTGTCGTGGAGCTTGGCGCGGACGTGGCAGTGCAGCGCCTCGTACAGCGGCTTGACCTGGCCCCACAGCCGCTCGACCTCCTGCTCGAACGCCTCGGGCGGCATGTCGTAGCGCGAGCGCCACAGCACACCCATGTCCGCGTAGCCGATGTTCTTCGCGCCCTCGTTGCCGAGCTCGACGAAGCGCGAGTACAGCGGACGCATCGGCTTGGCGACGTCGTGCCAGCCGTTCCACGCGTCGAGCTGCTTGTCGTAGTCGCGGTCGTTCATCAGCACGTCTTCGAGCTGACCGAGATCGCGGCAGTTCTTGTCGCCTTCACCCTTGCAGTATTTGCCCTTGCCATACATGCCCTCGAGCTTGGCCATCGTGCCGGCGAGCTCGGTGCGCTTGGCGTCGTCGTCCGGCGCCGGCAGGGTGGAGGTCAGCTTGAGCAGCGTGATCTGGCGCTTGGCGTCGGCATCACCGCCGCCGCCCGGCCCCGGGTACGCGTCGAACCGGGTGGCCGCCTTGATCGCCTTGGTCTCGTACGCCATCGTCGCCGCGTTGGCATCGGCGGCGGCCTTCTCGGTCTCGTCGGTGATGTTGGTGGCCTTGTTCCACTCGGCCTTCGCACCGGCGACCCAGAACTTGCGCAGCTCGGCGTCGGTCTCCTTGACGAACGCGCGGGCCTCGTCGTCGGTCGGCACCGCGACGTCGGGCTTGGCGACCGGCTTGTCGGCGCCGGTCTTCGCGTCGATCTTGGCCTCGGCCTTCTTCTCGGCCTTGCCCTTGCCGTCGGCGACGGACGCAGACTTGACCTCGGCCTTGCCGGCCTTGTCGTCGGCCGCGGGACCGCTGCAACCGAACGAGAGCACCGCGAGACCGGCGACGACCAGGGTGGGTGACACGAGGCGAAGCGACATGGCCGGCGGACGGTAGTCCGGTGGCCGGGGCTTGGCAACCCTGCGCGGTGCCCCGCGGGGCGGGTCGATTCGCCGCGTCCGAGCGCCGTGGAGGCGGCCTCACGCGCGGGCCAGACGATCGAACAACGCCTCGACTTCGACCGGCTTGGCGACGTAGTCGGTCGCCCCGGCCGCGACGCAGCTCACCACGTGGCGGCGCGTCGGTGCCGACGCGATCACGACGCGCGGCAGGTCGAGCGGGCCGCGAGCGCGCGCGACGGTGAGCTCGGGCAGACCGCCCGATGGGCAGGCGTCGGCGTCGATCACGACCGCGCGCACGTCGCCCCCGGCGAGCAGCGCAGCGAGCTCGTGAGCATTGCCGACGATCGCGTAGTCCATCGCACAGCCGACGAGCGACTGCGCCCAGCGTTGCCGCGCGCTCGGCATGGCCGCCACGAACACGGTCACGCCCCACGTCCAGGCGCGCGTCGCGTCGCGGATCGCCGCGAGCTCCTCGGCGCTGAGCGTCACCGCCATCGCGCCCGTCGTTTCGTCGTGGTTCGTCAGCCCAACAGCCCCGTGCGCCGAGCATCGTCCGCCGCGCCGGCGCGCTTGAACCGGCCCGCGTCGGGCCGAGTTCAGCCCTTCGCGCCGGTCAGGGCCCGCGCGCGCCGGACGAGCTTGCCGACCTCGACGACGGTCACCGGGATCAATGCGGTCGCGAACACGGCGGCCAACATCGCCCACGAGATCGGCGCGAGGGAGAACCACGCGCGCACCGGCGGGATCATGTGCAGGCCGACCTGCAGCCCCACCGAGATCGCGACGACCAGCAGCAGGATGCTGTTGCGCGACCAGCCGATCTCCCACAGCACGCGGTCCGCGTGACGGGCGGCGAACGAGCGCAGCAGGACGCTGAACACGAGGCTGGCGAACGCGAGCGTGCGCGCCAGATCGGTCCCGCCGGCGGCCATGCCGTACGCGAACGCGGCCAACCCCACCGTCGCGTGCACCGCAGATCCGCCCGCGATGTGCAGCCACGCGGCGCGACCGAGCAGCGGATCCTTGGGGTCGCGTGGCGGTCGCTGCATCACGTCGTCGGTCGCCGGATCGATCGCCAGCGCGATCCCGGGCAGCGGCTCGCACATGATGTTGAGCCACAGCAGGTGCAGCGGTAGCAGCGGCAGCGGCCAGCCGACGATCGCGGCGACCAGCATCATGATGAGCCCCGCGGCGTTGCCCGACAGCAGGTAGATCACCGTCTTGCGGATGTTGTCGTAGACGATCCGGCCCTCGCGGATCGCCGTGATCACGCCGCCGAGATCGTCGTCGGTGAGCACCATGTCGGCCGCCTCGCGCGTGACCTCGGTGGCGCCGCGCCCCATCGCGATGCCGATGTCGGCCTCGCGGATCGAGGGCGCATCGTTGACGCCGTCGCCGGTCATCGCGACGATCTCGCCGCGGTCGCGCAGCGCCTTGACGATCGCGGTCTTGTCGGCGGCGGTCTTGCGCGCGAAGACGCTGAGCGCCGGGTCGGTCCCCTCGACGACGATCCCCAGCTCGCGGGCGATCGCTGTCGCGGTGAGGGCGTGATCGCCGGTGATCATCACGATGCGCACGCCGGCGGCCTGGGCCGCCCGCACGGCCGCGAGCGCCTCGGCCCGCGGGGCATCGGCGAGGCCGACCAGCCCGACCCATGTCAGGTCCCGCTCCTCGTCGCCGTCGCCCACGGCGACCGCGAGCACCCGCAGGCCGCGCGTCGCGAGCTCGGCGGCCTCGGCGAGGATCGTGTCGTGCGGGGCGTCCTTGCACAGCGGGAGCACGACCTCGACGGCGCCCTTCACGAACAGCCGCGACCCCGCGCGCCACACCGCCATGCGCCGCCGGTCGGTGTCGAACGGGATCGTCCGCGTGCGCGGCAGCTCGGCCTCGATCGCCGCGCGGTGGATCCCCTCGGCCGCGGCCGCCCGCAGGATCGCGATCTCCGTGGGATCGCCGATGCCGCCGTCGGCCTCGAGCTCCGCGTCGCAGCAGGCCGCCGCGGCGTGGAGCAGCACGGCACGATCGATCGCTCGGGTCTCGCGCAGCGTCATCACGCCGGTGGTCAGCGTGCCGGTCTTGTCGGTGCATATCGTCGTCGCGCAGCCCAGCGTCTCGACCGTCGACAGCCGACGGACCAGCACGCGCTTCGCCGACAGACGCCGCACCCCGACCGCCATCGCGACGGTGACGACCGCGGGCAGGCCCTCGGGCACCGCGGAGACCGCGAGCGACACCGTCGTCAGCAGCAGGTCGAACCACGACAGGCCGCGCCACCATCCGAGCAGCGCGACGACGCCGACGAGCACGATCGTCGCGACGAGCAGCAGCTTGCCCAGCGCGGCGAGGCGGCGCTGCAGCGGCGTGTCGCCCGACTCGGCCTGCGCGAGCAGGTGGGCGATCTTCCCCAGCTCGGTCGACATCGCCGTCGCCGTGACCACCGCGCGGCCCGTGCCGGTCGCGACCGTGGTGCCCATGAACACCGCATCGACGCGGTCGGCGATCGGGATGCTCGCGTCGGGCTCACCGGCGGACGCCACCGATTTCGTCACCGGCTGGCTCTCGCCGGTGAGCACCGCCTCGATCATGGTCAGCGAGGCGACCTCGACGAGGCGCGCGTCCGCGGCGATGACGTCGCCGGGCTGCAGCAGCAGGACGTCGCCCGGCACGACCGTGGCGGCGGGCACGAGTCGACCGACGCCGTCGCGGAGCACCGACGCCCGGGCCGCCGTCATCGAGCGCAGGGCCATCAGCGCCGCCTCGGCGCGCGACTCCTGCAGGTAGCCGATGATCGCGTTGACCGTGACGATGACGCCGATCGCGATCGCGTCGTCGATCGCCTGCACCACCGCGCTCAGGATGGCCGCGCCGACGAGGATGAGGACGAGCGGGCTGTTGACCTGCGCGAGGAGCAGCCGCCACTTGGGCGTCGCCGCCTGCCGCGTGATCTCGTTCGGCCCGAGCTCGGTGAGCCGCGCCGCCGCCTGCTCGCTGGTCAGGCCGGTGGCGACGAGGGCACCCCCGGCGGGGTCGACAGCGGGGACGGTCGTCACCGGGGTGCTTGTACCAAGGCCCGCCGCAATTGCGGCGTCAGTCCTCGACCCGGGGCCGCTCGGTCTCTGCCGTGCCGCTGGCGCTGCCGTTGGGCGCTTCGCCGCGGTACTCGGCGAGGCGGTACTGGATCTTGCGCGGGGAGATGCCGAGGATCTCCGCGGCCTTGCTGGTGCTGCCGCGGACGTGCTCGAGGGTCTTCAGGATCGCGTAGCGCTCGAGCTCCGCCATCGACGAGCCGGGGACCGGCGGCGCCTCGTCGCCCATGCGCAGGTGGGCCATGATGTCGCGCGGCAGGTGTCGCGGCTCGATCTCGTGGCCCTGGCACATGACCACCGCGCGCTCGATGCAGTTCTCGAGCTGGCGGACGTTGCCCGGCCAGTCGGCGCTCAGCAGGACGCGCAGCGCGCGGTCGCTGAAGCCGCGGATGTGCTTGCGGCTCTTCGAGGCGTGCCGCTCGAGGAAGTGCATCGCCAGCGCGGGGATGTCGTCGCGACGCTGGGCGAGCGACGGCGTGCGCAGGGTGATGACGTCGAGTCGATAGAAGAGGTCCTCGCGGAAGCGGCCCTCGCGGACCTCCTTGTAGAGGTCGCGGTGGGTGGCCGCGATGACGCGGACGTCGACCGACACGGTCTCGTCGCCGCCGACCCGCTCGAACTGCCGCTCCTGCAGGACCCGCAGCAGCTTGACCTGCACCGGCATCGGGATGTCGCCGACCTCGTCGAGCAGCAGCGTGCCGCCGTCGGCCTTGGCGAAGCGGCCATCACGACGGGCGCTCGCCCCCGTGAACGCGCCCTTCTCGTGGCCGAACAGCTCGCTCTCGAGCACGCCCTCGTTGAGCGCGGCGCAGTGGACCGCGACGAACGGCTTGTCCTTCCTCGGGCTCCAGGCGTGCAGCGCACGGGCGATCAGCTCCTTGCCGGTGCCGCTGTCGCCGAGGATGAGGACCGAGGCGTCGGAATCGGCGACCTGCCGGACGAGGCCGAGCAGCGCCCGCGATTCCTTGGACTGGCCGATCCAGTCGTGGCCGGGGGAGATCGGCTCGCCGACGAGCGCGGTGCGGAGCTGGGCGTTCTCGCGGCGGAGCTCGGCGTTGGCGAGCACGCGGCGCACCACGACGAGCAATTCGGGGAAGTGCAGCGGCTTGGTCAGGTAGTCGTCCGCGCCCTGCTGCATCGCCGCGACCGCGTGCTCGACCGAGCCGTGCGCCGTCATCACGACCACCGCCGTGCCCTCGAAGCGCTCGCGGACCTTGGCCATGAGCTCCATGCCGTCCATCCCCGGCATCTTCACGTCGGTGATCACGAGCTCGGGCGTCCAGTCGTCCATCTGGCCGAGGGCCTTGAAGCCGTCGGCGGCGCTGCGCACCGTGAAGCCCTCCTCCCGCAGCAACTCGACGAGCGCCGCGCGGGCGGACGGTTCGTCGTCGACGACGAGGATGTTGGCGATGTGGGCGTGGGGCTCGAGCGACATGGCGAAGATCTTCCGGCTGCTGGTAGATGGGGATGGCGGGACCCGCTCGCGTCAGGCGGTGGGGCGGACGACGAGCACCGAGCACGGGGCGCGGTGCACGATCTTGCTGGCGGTGGTGCCCAACAGCCGCTCGATCGCGCCGTAGCCGTGGGCACCGATGACGACGAGATCGGCGCCGATCTCCTTGGCGATGTCGCAGATGACGTCGGCGGGCTGACCCATGCGCACCATCGCCTTGGCGCCGGGGACCTCGGCGGCGCGGACATCGACGGCACGCTGGGCCTCGGCGATGAGGGTCGCGTCGAGCTGGGCCATGGACATGCTCCACACCGCGTCGGGCAGGCCGATCGGGATCGTCACTGCGCGACAGATGTTCAGTGATGCGCCGTCCGCGGCGGCGAGCTTCGCGGCCGTGCGGAAAACCTCGGCTTCCCGCGTAGAGCCGTCCAGGGCGACCAATATCGTCCGTGCCATGGGGGCTATCATAGACCTCTCCGACGCGGCGCAACACGCACGAATCCCGCAGATTTTGCGTTGGGCGGGGTCGGTCGAGGGACCGATTCTCTTCAGGCAAGTGCAGAGCTTCCTCGACGACGTTCGCCGCTACGTGGGTCTCGACGCCGAGGACGGCGAGCGACTGCAGGGCTTGGTTCCGCTCCTCGAGCCGCACTTCAACGCCTTCGCGGAGCACTTCTACGCGCGGATCCTCGAGCACCCGAGCGCCCACACGGCGATCACCGGCGGCGCCGAGCAGGTCGCACGCCTCAAGCACTCGCTCGTCGCATGGATGGACTCCGGGCTGCGCGGTCCGTTCGACGACGCGTTCTACGAGCGACGCGCACGGATCGGACGCCGCCACGTCGCGATAGGACTTCCGCAGCAATACATGGTCACGGCGATCGGCGTGATGCGGCAGGACTACCACGCCGTGCTCACCGACACGCTCGTCGACGACGTTCCGCGGCTGCACGCGAGCATGCGCGCCGTCGATCGGCTCCTCGACCTCGAGCTGGCGATCATGCTCCAGACGTATCGGATCGACTCCGACGACCAGCTCCGACGCGGCGAGCGGCTGGCGACGATCGGTCGGGTCGCCGCGACGATCGGTCACGATCTCCGCAACCCGCTCGGCGTGATCGAGTCGTCGGCCTACATCCTGCGCCGCATGCTCCAAGACGAGCGGGGCCAGCGGCACCTCGACAAGATCAACAGCCAGGTCCGCAACTGCAACCGGATCGTCACCGCGTTGCTCGAGCTGGCGCGCTCGCGGCCGCCGCAGTTCGCCAGCATCGACGTCCGCGTGATGCTCGACGCCTCGCTCGCGATGGTCACGATCCCGGAAGGTGTCGTCGTGCGCATCGAGGTCGACGACGGCATGCAGCTCGAGGGCGACAGCAACCTCCTCGAGCAGGCGATGATCAACCTCGTGGTCAACTCGGTCATCGCGCTGCGCGGGCGCCCGGGGACGATCGTCACGCGGGCGACGCGGCACGACGACCGATTCGCAGCGCTGATCGTCGTGGACGACGGACCGGGCTTCGACCCCGAGCTCCTCCCGCGGGTCTTCGAGCCGCTCGTCACCTCGCGCGCCAGCGGCGTGGGCCTCGGGCTCGCGCTGGTGAAGAGCGTCGCCGATCGTCACCTCGGCCAGGCGATCGCCGAGAACGCACCGGGCGGCGGCGCGATCGTGCGGCTGCTGCTGCCGTGGCGCGGCGCGACGGCGACGGTCGCCAGTGCGTAGCAGGGCCCCGCCCAGGTGACGGCGATGCCGATCGCGCTCGACGACTGGCGCCGCGCGGGACGGACGTTCTGCCACCGAGGCCACGCGATCTGGTTCCGCGTCGCCGGGCAGGGTCCGCACCTGCTCGCGATCCACGGCTTCCCCAGCGCCTCGTGGGACTGGGCGCCGATGTGGCCAGAGCTCACCCGCCGCTTCACCGTCGTTGCCCTCGACATGATCGGCTTCGGTTGGTCCGCGAAGCCCCGCGGCTACGACTACTCGATCATGGATCAGGCGGCGCTGCACGAGGCGCTGCTGGCCGACCTCGGAGTCACGCGCACGCACGTGCTCGCCCACGACTACGGCGACACGGTCGCGCAGGAGCTACTCGCTCGGCACGACGAGCGGACGGCGCGGGGCGGGGCGCCGACGATCGACTCGATCTGCTTCCTCAACGGCGGGCTCTTCCCGGAGGCGCATCGACCCCGCGCGATCCAGCGGCTGCTCGCGAGCCCGATCGGCCCGATCGTCGCGCGCTGCTCGACCAAGCGGATGTTCGCGTCGGGCCTCACCGGCGTGTTCGGACCGTCGACGCCACCCTCGGCCGCGCTCGTCGACGAGCTGTGGACGCTGCTGCGTCACAACGACGGCCACCTCGTGCTCCCCGCGCTGCTCGGCTACATGGCCGAGCGACGGCGTCACCGCGAGCGCTGGGTCGACGCGGTCGTGCGCTCGCAGGTGCCCCGGATGCTCGTCGATGGCGGGCTCGATCCGGTCTCGGGCGCGCACCTGGCCGACCGCTACCGCCAGCTCGTGCCGCACGCCGACGTCGTCGTGTTGCCGCACGTCGGGCACTACCCGCAGATCGAGGATCCTCCGGCCGTGCTCGCGGCGTTCGGGCGATTCCACGATGGGCTCGGCACCCCGAGCCCGTGACGCGATCGAACTCGATCCCAACATCGACGACGAGGCGCGGTCTGCTATCCTGGCTCGGCGCCGCCCATGGTTCCGGGTTCCGTGCTCATCGTCGATGACAACCGCGACCTCGCCGACAACCTCGGCGAGGTGCTCGAGGACGAGGGCTACGACTGCGCGATCGCCTACGACGCCATCTCGGCGATCGACAGGATCCGCGCCCGTCACTTCGACCTCGTCGTCACCGATCTCCGCATGTCGCCGCTGGACGGGCTCACGGTCGTGCACGCCGCCCGTCTGCGCTCCCAGGAGACCATCGTGGTGCTGATGACGGCGTTCGCCGGTGACGTGCAGCTCGAAGCCGCGATGGCCGCCGGTGTCGCCGAGGTCGTGGCCAAGCCGATCGACACGCTGCGATTCGTGGAGTTCGTGCGCGACCGCGTCGCGCAGGCGTGAGTTGCGGGATCGGGTGTGCTCGCCCCGACCGCGCTGCGGTCAATCGACCGGCCGCGGACGACCGCGCAACCCCGCCCACTCGAGCTCCGATCCGACCCGGTAAGCCGCGGCCGTCGTCGTCCTCCACCAAACGCGTCACTCCGCCGCTCGGGCCACCTCGTTCGTCGCCCGGGTGATCCCCATCATCGCGCGCACGACGTCCTGCGGGCTCGCGCCACCCTTGTGCTCGCACGAGCGCGCCAGGTCGGCGAGGGAGACCACGCCGACGGCCCGGCCCCCGGCGTCGATCACCGGCAGGCGATGGATCTGCCGCTCGCGCATCAGCTGCTCGGCGTCCTCGAGCTTGGCGGCCGGCCGCACGCAGGCCACGTGCTTGGACATCGCCGAGCTGACGGGGATCTCGGACAGCGGGCGCCCCTGCGTGTACGCGGCCATGCACAGGTCGCGATCCGTGATCGTCGCGACCACGCGATTGTCGTCGCCGACGACGGGGAGGAACCCGACGTCGTTGTTCCACATCAACTCGGCGGCGCGGCCAGCCGTGTCGTCGACGTGGCACGTGAAGACGGAGTTGGACATCACGGAGGTGCGCATGGGTGCTCCTGTTGGGGTGTCACGCACGCTAGCGGCATTCGCGATCCGACGCGCGCGCCGGGACTGCGGGCGTCGCTGGCGTCGCGCCGCACTTCGTGCTCGACGAGGCGGTCGGGCCCCCGCCCTCGCGGGAATTCCCGCACCTCGACGCGAGTTCCTCCGCGTCGTCGACCGCCCCCCACGACGACGTGACACGAACACAGGTGGCACGGACGTTGTAGGGGCAGAGGTCCATGACGACCCCCTCCGCCAGCCCAGCATCCGCAGCGACCGGCGCCGCGACGACGGGTCCTGCCCGCCCCGACGCCCGCATGCTCGAGCGCCGCCGCCACGCGATGGTGCTCGAGCTGTTCGCCTCGCGTCGGGTCCGGAATGCGCGGATCCTCGGCGCGCTGCGTCGGGTCCCGCGCGAGGTGTTCCTCCCCGAAGCGCGGTGGAACGACGCCTACGACCTCGACGCCGGGTGGCCCTCGATCGCGTCGATGGCGATGATGCTCGAGGCCGCCCGGCTCGAGCGCTGGCACCGGGTGCTCGAGGCCGGGACCGGCGACGGCTACGGCACCGCGCTGCTGCTCGAGCTCGGCACCGAGGTGTTCTCGATCGACACCGACGCCGGCTCCGTACGGAGCGCCGCCGGATGCCTGATGCGGCTGGGTTACGAGCCCGCCCACCTGCGCGACCACGATCCGCGCGAGGGCTGGCCCGAGCACGGGCCGTTCGACGCGATCGTGATTCCCGACGTCGTGGACGACGTGCCCACCGGCGTGGTCGCCCAGCTCGCCCCCGGCGGTCGCCTCGTCGCGTGGATGCGCCGCGCCGACGGGCCGGCGCGACTGGTCGTCTACGCCCGATCCGAGAGCGAGGACGAGTTCGACCTCGACTACGCCGTGTGGCACCGCGTGGTCCCGACCACGGAGCACGAGGGCGACGACGCCCGGGGGCGGCCATGATCGTCAAGCGACGCAAGCGGATCACCGTCGAGGCCGCGGACGACGGCGAGCTCGAGGAGCGACTCGCGGTGCTGCTCGATGCCATGACGGCGCACGGCGCCGAGATCCTACGCATCGAGCGGCTCGCCACGCCGGTGCGTGCCACCCCACAGGCGCAGGTGTTCTACGAGATGGTGGTCCTCCGCGAGGCGCCGCGGGTTTGATCGCGACCGCAAGCGTTGCCGCGCGCGCCGAGGGTCGGCCTCAATCGTGCGCACGCCACCTCCGCTGCGGTGCGCTACTCGTTGGAATGGAGATGGCGAACCACGACGACCCCGAAGGCGTTCGCCCGCTCGAGCGCACCCACGAACGTGGCGCACGGATCCCGCGCGCATCGACGACTGCGAACCTGCCGGACTACGCGGCGACGTACGCGACGTTCACGTGGGACCAGGCGCGGGCGTGGCTCCACGGCCTGCCCGACCGGGGTCTCAACATCGCCCACGAAGCCGTCGATCGCCACGCCGCCGGTCCGCGCGCGGCTGCGATCGCGCTGCGCTGGCTGGGCAAGCGGGGCGAGGTCCGCGAGTTCGACTACCGCTCGCTCGCCGCGCTCACCAACCGCTTCGCGAACGTCCTCGGCAGGCTCGGCGTCGGCCCGGGCGACGTCGTCGCCAGCGTGATCGGCCGCGTGCCCGAGCTCTGGATCGCCGCGCTGGGCACGTTGAAGCACCGCGCCGTGTTCTCCCCGCTGTTCTCGGCGTTCGGCCCCGAGCCGCTGCGGGCTCGCCTCGGTCGCGGCCGGGCCAAGGTGGTGATCACGACCGCGAAGCTGTACGCACGCAAGCTCGCGGAGATCCGCGCCGGCCTTCCGCATCTCGCCCACGTGCTCGTCCTGCCCGAAGCCGAGGGTGAGGCCGCGCCCGAGGGCACGCACGACCTGAGGCGCTTGCTCGCCGACGCTTCGCCGGTCTACCGCATCGGACCCACCCCGCCCGAGACGCCCGCGCTGCTGCACTTCACCAGCGGCACGACCGGCGCGCCCAAGGGCGCGCTGCACGTCCACGGCGCGGTGGTGACCCACCACATGACGGGGCGCTACGCGCTCGACCTGCGCGCCGACGACGTCTACTGGTGCACCGCCGATCCGGGCTGGGTCACCGGGACGTCGTATGGAATCATCGCGCCGCTCACCTGCGGCGCGACGCTCCTGGTCGACGAGGCCGACTTCGACGCCGAGCGTTGGTACCGGATCCTCGACGAGCAGCGGGTCACCGTCTGGTACACCGCGCCCACCGCGATCCGCATGTTGATCAAGGCCGGGGCCGAGGTCGCCCGCGGCCACGATCTGTCGCGCGTGCGCTTCGTGGCCAGCGTGGGTGAGCCGCTCAACCCCGAGGCGGTGTGG
>LNFB01000226.1 GCA_001464385.1 Deltaproteobacteria bacterium Ga0077550
CAAGCCGCTGCCCGGCATCGAGGTCGCGATCGTCCGTCGCCTCGACGGCGGCGCCCTCGAGATCGTGACCGAGCCCGACGTCGAGGGCGAGCTGGCCCTGCGCACGGGCTGGCCGTCGATGTTCCGCGGCTACCTCGACGATCCCGAGCGCTACGCGCGGTGCTTCGCCGACGGCTGGTACCTGTCGGGGGACCTCGCGCGGCGCGACGCCGAGGGCTACTACTGGTTCGTCGGTCGCTCCGACGACGTGATCAAGTCCGCGGGCCACCTCGTCGGTCCGTTCGAGGTCGAGAGCGCGCTGCTCGAGCACCCTGCGGTCGCCGAGGCCGGCGTCATCGGCAAACCCGACCCGATCGCCGGCACGGTGATCAAGGCCGGGGCCGAGGTCGCCCGCGGCCACGATCTGTCGCGCGTGCGCTTCGTGGCCAGCGTGGGTGAGCCGCTCAACCCCGAGGCGGTGTGG
>LNFB01000227.1 GCA_001464385.1 Deltaproteobacteria bacterium Ga0077550
GCGGCGGGCATCGCCCTCGAGCGCGGGCTCGCGGATCACCGGGTCGAGCGCCTCGACGACGCGGCGTACAACCTCGATCTCGGCGCGTACCACCTCGCGACGCTCATCGACAACTACGGCGGCGGCGACGAGCTCGACGCCGACGTCATCGGGCTCGCCGCGGCGGCCTACAACGGCGGGCCGCGCCGCGTCGAGGCGTGGCTCGCCGGCGAGGCGCTCCCGGAGGAGACCGCCCGCTACCGCGAGGTCGTGGTCGCGATGTGGCAGGCCCGGCACGACGCCGAGGCGCCGCGCCTCGACTGACGGCGAGCGGGAACTCGGCCGCGCGGCTCGACGCACCGCGGAACCAGCGTACCGCGCCCGCGTGCGGGCGACCCCGCGTGCGGGGCCATCGGTGGCCGGGATCCGGTACAGTCCGCGGCGCATGTTGTTGACGCGCGCCGAGGCCACTGGGTTCCGCGAGACCTCTCTGCACGCCGACGTGATGGCGTTCGTCGCCGCGCTCGATGCCCGCGCCGATCCGCGGCTGTTCGTGACGCGCTTCGGCGAGAGCCCGCAGGGTCGCGCGCTGCCGCTGCTGGTGCTCTCGGAGCGCGGCGTGCAGACCCCGGAGCAGGCCCGCGCGCTCGGTCGCCCGGTCGTGTTGATGCTGGACGGCATCCACCCCGGCGAGGTCGAGGGCAAGGAGGCGAGCCTCGCCTTCGTCCGCGACCTGCTCGACGGCGAGCACGCCGATCTGCTCCGGCACCTCACACTGCTGGTGGTGCCGCTGTTCAACCCCGACGGCAACGACGCGCTCGATCCGGCCAACCGCCGCCTCGATCTCGCCAAGCTCTCCGGGCAGCTCGGCCCCGTGGTCGGCACGCGGACGCAGAGCCACGGCATCAACCTCAACCGCGACTACCTGCGCCAGGGCGCGCCCGAGATGCGCGCGCTGCAATCGGGCGTGTGCATCCCGTGGCAGCCCGATCTCACGATCGACAACCACGCCACCAACGGCAGCGTGCACCGCTTCCACATGACGGTCGACGTGCCGCACACCGTGGGCTCGGGGCGCGCCGAGCCGATCGAGTTCATGCGCGGCCGCGTGGTGCCCGAGGTGATGGCGGCGGTGAAGCGCCGCGGCTTCGACTCGGGCTGGTACGGCAACTTCGCCGAGGACGAGCGCGTGCTCGACGGCGGCGGCGACGTCGACCCCAGCACCGGCGTCGGCGAGGGCTGGATGACGTATCCGCACCACCCGCGCTTCGGCTCGAACTACCGCGGGCTGACCAACCGCCTCGATCTGCTGCTCGAGTGCTACAGCTACCTCAGCTTCGAACAGCGGGTCGCCACCGCGAGCGCGTGGCAGATCGAGACGCTCGGCTGGGTCGCCGCCCACCCCGACGACGTGCTCGAGGTCGTGGCGGCCAGTCGTCGCCCGCCCGATCGCATCGCGGTGCGCTACCGACTCGACGCGTTCGAGCGCCCCGTCGAGATCCTCACCCGCACGCCGCGGACGCTCGAGGGCGCGCCGAGCTCGGTGCACCTGCCCCACTTCGCGCGGTTCGTCGGCACCGTCGTCGTCGATCGGCCGAGCGCGTATCTCGTACCGGCGGTCGTCGGCGAGCACCTGCAGCGCCACGGGCTCGCGGTGCAGTCCGCGATCGGGCGCATGGACTGTCAGGTCGCGCGCATCGAGACGCTCGGCGCCGCGGTGGGCCGCGGCATCCTCGAGGCCGCGGGCACCGGCGATCTCGGCGTGTCGTGGCACGACGAGCTGCGCGACGTCCCGCCGGGCTGGATGCGCGTCGAGACCGATCAGCCGCTGGGGGCGATCGCGACGTACCTGTGCGAGCCGCAGAGCGACGACGGCCTGGTCGAGAACGGCCTGGTCGACGCGCCCGCGGTGGGCGACGAGTTCCCGGCCTGGCGCGTGGTGTAGGGGTCGTGATCGCAGCGTCGATCCTCGCCGCGACGCTCGCCGCCCCGCTCGAGCTCGGCTGGCGCGCGCCCGATTCCTGCCCTGACGTCACGGGCGCGCGGGCGACGATCGACGCGCTGCTCGACGGCCACGCGCCCGACCCGGCGCGCCGCGTCACGGCCGACGTGGTGATCGAGGCCGACGCCGCCGGGTTCCTCGCCCGCGTGCGCATCACCGATGGGGACGCTGTGGGCGAGCGAGAGGTCGTGGCGCCCACGTGCGAGGAGGTCGCGGATGCGTCGGCGTTGATCGTCGCGATGGCGATCGATCCGCGGCTCGGTGGATCCGACGCGCCGGTGCCGGACGTCCCGCAGGCGATCGACACCGCCGTGCCGGTCCCCGTCGTGCCCACCGCGACGGGCGAGCGCACCGCGGTGGCCCCGGCGACGCCGCGCACCGCGGACGATCCCCCCGCCGTTCGCCCCGCCCGCGCGCGACTGCGGGGCCTCGTCCGCGCGTCCGCGGGCGTGGGCGTGGGCACCGTGCCGAGGACCGCCACCGGCGTCGTCGCGATCGGCCTCGGCGTCGCCGGGGCGCGCTGGCGCGCCGAGCTCGACGCCGATGTGTGGACACCGACGCGCCGCGACGACGCGACGATCGGAGTGCAGGTCACCGGGTGGAGCCTCGGCGTGCGCGGCTGCGGCTCACCGCTCGCGCGTCGCCTCGAGATCCCGCTGTGCATCGGCGCGCGCGTCGGGGCCGCCCATGGCCGCGGCCACGGCGATCTCGTCCCCCACCGCCGGGTCGCGCCGTGGCTGTCGGCCACCCTGGGCGCGGGGCTGTGGGGCTGGATCACGCCGCGGTTCGCCCTCGCCCTCGACGTCGACACCGTAGTCGCCCTGACCCGGCCCGCGTTCGTCGTGCAGCCCTCGGAGTTCGTGGTCAGGACGCCGCGGGCGGGCGTTCGCGCGGTGTTCGGCCCGGTGCTGCGATGGCCGTGACGGAACCTCCGGGGGACGGACATCCACCCGTCGTGGCGGCCGCGCCCGCGCACGCATCCCGACCCGGGACCCCCGTCCCACCCCTGGGCGAGCTGTATCGCCGCCACGCGGATTTCGTGTGGCGGGTGCTGCGTCGCTTCGGCGTGCCGGACGAGGCGCTCGAGGACGTCGTGCACGAGGTCTTCATGATCGTGCGCCGCCGCCTGCCCGAATTCGACGGCCGCGCGGAGCCGACGACGTGGCTGTTCGCGATCGCCCGCGGCGTCGCGTCGAACGTGCGACGCGGGCGCGCGCGCGCCGAGGCCCGCGCGCACCTCGTCCCGGTCTCGGATCCGCCGCCGGCGCCCGACCAGGCGATCGAGCGCGCCGAGGCGATCGCCTGCGTCGCGGCCTTCCTCGCCGAGCTCGATCCGGATCAGCGCCGCGTGTTCGAGCTCGTCGACATCGAGGGGCTGCGCGGGCCCGAGGTCGCCGAGCTCCTCGCGACCAACCTCAACGTCGTGTACTCGCGGCTCCGCCTGGCGCGGCGCAAGTTCGAGGCGTTCATCGACGCGCGCCGGGGCGCGCACCCGAGGCGGACCCCATGATCGACGACGACCGCGACGACGCCACCCTCGAGCCCGCGCCCCTGCGCGCCGACGCGGCGCGGATGCTCGCGAACTGGCGCGAGGCCGAGGCCATGCCGCGCGCGGCCAAGCTCCGCGTGGGGCGAGCGATCGAGGACGTTCCGCAACCCTCGGCGCCGCGGCCGGTCGCCGTGTGGGCGTGGGCGGTGGCGCTCGCGGCCGCGGTGCTGCTGCTGTGGTGGGGCGCGGTGCGGCTGCAGCAATCCCCGCGCGAGGCCCACGGCTCGCAGGCCGCCGACGTCGTGACGCCGCAGGGGCCTGCGGTCCTCGACGCGCCGCCGGATCGGCCGATCCCCGCAGAGCTCGCGCCGGTGATCCCGAGCACGGCACCCGTCGACATCGACGCCTCGCCTTCGGCCGGACGTGCACCGCCGCGCACCGCGGTCGCCCCCGAGGATCGACCGACCGACGACGCGATCGACGACGCGATTGGCGACGCGAACGGCGACGCGATTGGCGACGCGACCGGCGACGCGACCGACGACGCCGAGGCCCGATCGCTCCGCGAGCGCGAGCTCGTCGTCGAGGCGTGGTCGGCCCTCGCCTCGGGCGATCCCGACACCGCGCGTCGGCGTGCCGAGGAGCACCGCCGCACGTTCCCGTCGGGCGCCCTAGGCCCCGAGCGCGACGCGATCACGGTCATCGCCGGCTGCAAGCTGCGTGAGCCCGACGCGGTCGCCCGCGCGCGCGCCTGGATCGACGCCCAGCCGCGCTCGCCGCTGGTGGGCCGCGTGCGCACGGCGTGCCTGCCGACGCCGTGACGGAACCCGTCGGGCGCGGACATCCACCGGTCGTAGGTTGGATATGCACGACGTAGGAACTCCCATGAACACGATGATGATGGTGCTCGCGCGGCGTTGGACGGTCTTCGCGGGCACGACGGTGGTGGCAGTGGTGACGCAGGTCGCCTGCGCGCTCGATCCGGAGAATGTCGGCGACGACCCGACCGGCGGCGGCTCGGGCTCGGCGAGCTCGGGCTCCGAGAGCTCGGGTTCGATGAGCTCGACGAGCGGAAGCGAGGACCCGACCGGCCAGGACACGACCGGCGGCCCCCCGGCTCCGATCGACGTCGGCTGCGAGGGCGAGGTCGAGATCATGCAGTTCGACGGCGTCACGCCGAGCGGCTTCCGCGAGTGCGCCGATGGGTTCGTTCACCTCTGGCAAGAGCAGACGTGCCTCATCCCCGAGGCGCCCGCGACGTGCAGCACGGACCAGGGGGACACCTGCTCGTCCTCGGCCGACTGCACCGAGTTCCCCAACGGCGCGTGCCTCGACGATCCGTCGATCCTCGCCGGCTGCGGCTGCGTCTACGGCTGCGAGACGAGCGCGGATTGTGCCCAAGGCGAGGTCTGTGCGTGCACCGGCGCGGTCGATCCCTGGCCGGTCTGCGTGCCCGCCGGCTGCACCGATCCGCTCGGCTGCGGCGACGAGGATCCGCAGGACGGCGTCGATGCCCTGTGCGGCCTCGGCATCAAGCAGTACCTCTGCGGCAACCTCGAGATCGCGCTGGCGTGCCTGACCCCGCAATCCGAGTGCCGCGACACGTGTCCGGCGGAGCTCACCTGCTTCGACGAAATGCAGGCCCCGCCCTGCAACATCGTCGACGGCGCGTGGGCGTGCGACATCGATGCGCTGTGCGACGACTGCGGCTGAAGGCTCCCGGACCCGCCGCTCACCCCGGCGGGTTCACGACCAGGCCCAGCCCCGCACCCGTCATGTCCGAGTACGTGTACGGCTGCACCAAGCCCTCGACCGTCGTCACGGCGTAGTCGTCGGGGTCGACGCGGTAGGCCCGCTCGGCGTCGCGATCGACGACCCAGATCATCCCATCGGCGTCGACGCTGACGCCGACCGGCGTCGCGCAGCCGGGGAGTTCGATGTGGCCGTCGACGAGCTCGTCGGCGAGGGTGTCGTAGCGCATCAGTCCGCACGGCCCGTTGCCGGCGACCCACGCGTGGCCCTCGGCATCGACGGCGAGGCCGCGCAGCCGCGACGGTCCGCCGTCGGTGCCACCCTTGTCGACCCACGCCGCGGTCGTGCGGTCGAAGTTCCACAGCTTGCCGTCGTAGCCGGCGACCCATGGATCGCCCGCGGCGTCCAACGCGATGCCATACATCACGTGCGAGACGGCGTTGTCCCAGCGCTCGACGCTGAAGTCGTCGCCGTCGACGCGAAACATGCTGCCCGAGGTGCCGAGCGCCCAGAGATCGCCCGCTGCATCGGCCGCGCCCCCGTACGGGCCGTGCCCCCAGTTGTCGGGCCAGTCCTCGATCACGGCCTCGCCCAGCGTCGTGCCGTCGACGCCGGAGATCTTGCGGATCGTCGCGGAGCTCTCGGGCTGGTTGCGCCAGCTGACCCACAGATCGACCCCGGTCACGGCGCACGTGTCCAGATCGAGCGTGCCGCCGGTCCACGCGGTCGCCCGCGGGCCCCCGGTGCTGCCGGCGATCGAGGCGTCGAAGCTGGTCGACGCGTGCCAGAGCACGCATTCGTCCGCGCCCCAGTCGAGCACGTCGTCCGCGCCGCTCGAGGTCCGGATCTCGCCGTCTCCGTCGGCGTCGATGCAACCGGCGAGCGTCCCGGCGATCTTCGTGATCGAGCCGCGGCGGTTGCTCACCGCGACGTCGCCCGCGAGGTTCACCGCCGTGCGCGAGGGATCGGGGCCGTCGGGGCCTGTGCGGTAGCGGGCCAGCTCGACGGCGCTGCCGGTGTCGATCTTCGACACCGTGCCCTCGGGGCTGTTCGCGATCCAGATGATCGAGAACGCCGTCGTCACCTCGCCGTCGCTGCAGTCCAGCGTGCCCGTGGGGCTGCCGACGTCGTACTTGGTCGGCCTGGGACCGTCGTCGTCGCCGTCGTCGTCGGCCGCGGTGGTCCCGTCGTCGACCGCGCGCCCGCTCGCGTCGCTCGCATCGACGACGATGCCGCTGGTGCCGACATCGGTGTCCTCGACCGGCGCATCGGCGCGGCCGCAGGCGAGCAGTCCGGACGACACCCAGCTCCATCGCGCGAAGGACGACATGCGGGCAAGATGTCGGCCGAGGTCGCGCCGAGCTTGAGGCCGGGACCGCGCGATCACGGATCGGCGCCCCGAAACCGGCCGCCTCCCCCGCGCGAGCCGCCGCGGCAGACTACGGCGACACGTACGCCACGTGCGTTCCGTCGGCGTCGAACACGTCGGTGCCCCCATCGACGTCGAGGAACACGTACTCGCCGACGGTCGAGAGCCACTCGTCGCGACGCGGCCCTCCCCCGCTGCCGCCGATCATGCGCTCGCGGCCGTGCAGGCACCCGATCTCCGGCTCGGACGCCTCGCGGTGCCAGAGCGGCGCGCCGCTGCTGTCGAGGGCGAACAGCTCGCGACCGACGCGGTGGTGGACGCGCGTGGGGGTGCGCCGGATCTCCCGCGCCGCGGAGGTTTCTTCGCGGCGCGGCGGCGCGAACAGGCGATCGAACACCTCGGCGGGCACGATCCGCGGCTGCAGGTGGGCGTCGTGCCGGGGCACGTCGATCGACCAGGCCTCCTGCGCGCCCCGGGCGTGCACGGCCGTGTGGAGGTCCCAGCAGTGGAGCTGCAGATCGAAGGTCGCGTCGGGCAGATCGTCGCTCGCGATCCTCCGCTCGAACTCGTCGACGATCTCACCGGTCCTGCGCGACAACGAGACCACGCGGACGACGCGGCGATCGTGGGCGGCGATCGTCATCTCGTCGCCGCACCAGCTCGTCCAGCGGACGATCTCGGGGCTGAACCCGGCGCGGGCGAGACCACGATCCCAGCGGGCGTCGGGGTTCGACGATCGGATCGCGATCTCGCCATCGTCGAGCAACCGCACGCCGATCCCCGACGCCCACGAGACGGGATCGGCCAGCGTCGACGTGCAGCCGAAACGACACCGATGATCCTCCACCACGGCGGTCGGCCACCGATCCCACACGAACGGGTGGTGCTGGCTGCCCTGCGACGAGTACTGCGCGCAGTCCGGCCAGACGATCGGGAGGTAGCGCTCGTCGGCTTCGGCCACGGCCGCGGGCGCGTCCACGGCCGCGGACGCGTCGACGGCCGCGGGCGCGTCGACGGTCGCGGGCACTGCGTCGGCCGGCTCCCCGGTCGGCGCGCACGCACACGCCAGCAGGACTGCGAACGTCGAGCGCATCGGAACTCCGTGTGACCCGGACAGCCGCAGGGCCCGGAGGTTCCGGCGACCCACACCACGTGCGGTCGACGCGTCGTTGCACTTCTGCGAAGCCGCCTCGCACCGACGCAACGAGGTGACCTCGGGGGCTGCGGACTACCATGCGGCATGAACTCGAGGCTCCCGTCGATCCTCCTCGGGCTGTTGCTGGCGGCCGGCTGTCGCGCCCACCCCTGCGGCGATCAGTCCGCAGAGCTGCCCGCCGTGCTGTCGTCGCTTCCTCTGCTCGAGGACGGCGGCAAGGTCTGCGACGCGCGCGACAGCGAGGCCACCATCCTCTACTGGGGCGACACGTCCAAGTCCAACGAGCTGAGCGCGACGCTGCTCGCCAAGATGGACGGCGCGGGCTGGGCCCAGCACGTGCCGTCGGGGCCCTACGCGCCGCCGATGCGGGACGGCGAGCACTTCTTCCGCAAGGGCGCGGAGGAGCTCTACGTGTCGTTCGAGATGACCGAGACCCCGCGTCTGGGTTCGAAGCTGCTCGCCGACACCGTGCGCGTGGTGGTGCGCCACCACGCGACCGGGAAGACGCCGAACTGAGCTGCCGCCTCACCCGCCCGCACGCAGCCGCTGCAACGCCGCGTCCGCGCCCGCCTCGGCGCCGACCAGCAGCACCGCCGAGCACCGCGCGTCGAAGGGCCCCGCGGCCTTGCGCAGCGCGGCGGTGAGGCACGCGTCGATCTTCGGCGAGCCGCCGCCCGTCACGACCACGTCCTTCGCATGGCCCTTCGCGAAGCTCCACGACGCGATCGCGGCGTCGCCCCGCGGCGCGCAGCGATCGAGGGCGCGGTCCTGCTTCGCGAGGCTGGCGACGATCACGAGCGCGCCGAACATCGGCATCGAGTCGACCACGCACGCGAGCTCGGCGACGCGAAGGCCGTCGGCCGAGACCTCGCCCATCGTGATCGTCGCGTCGGGGAGCTCGACGAGCGGTCGAGGTGCTGCGACCGAGGGCTCCTCCGCCGGCGCCTCGACCGGCGCGGCCTCGACGGCCGCGGGCTCGACGGCCACAGGCTCCGACGCCGCAGGCTCCGACACCGCGGGCTCGACGGCCGCGGGCTCCGACGCCGCGGGCTCGGTCGCGGCGAAGCGCGGCGTCACGACCTGGGGCTCGGTTGTCGCGGTGTCGTGTCGACACCCCGCGAACGCGAGGACGGCGAGCGAGCTCGAGAGGAGGCCAAGGGGTCGGCGTGCATGGTTCACGGCTGCGGTAGTCGGGCGCCCTCGACCCGCGGACGCGCGCCACCCGATCGACCCGTGCGCCGCAGCACGCCATCGCGCGCACGCCGGGAATACGCCGCGCCACCGCGCCTCCCCACGGCAGGGCGAACCTGCTACGCCTACGCCCCATGGCCCAAGCGCCGAAGCCCCGCCTGCTCACCGGTGACCGTCCGACCGGCCCGCTGCACCTCGGACACCTCGTCGGCAGCCTCGACAACCGCGTCGCGCTGCAGGACGACCACGAGTGCTTCATCATCGTCGCCGACCTGCACACGCTGACGACGCGGCCGCGCAAGCACGAGTTCGGCGAGGTCCCGAGCTTCGTGCGCGAGGTGGTGCTCGATCAGCTGGCGGTGGGCCTCGATCCGGCCAAGGTCACGTTCTATCTGCAGTCGGGCGTGCCCGCCGTCTACGACCTGGCGATCCTGCTGCAGATGCTCGTGCCCAAGACGCGGCTCGAGCAGGTCAAGAGCCTCCGCAGCATGGCGCGCGCCGCCGCGATGCCCGACGACGCGATGACGATGGGCCTGCTCGCGTATCCGGTGCTCCAGGCCGCCGACATCCTGATGGCGCGCGCGACCGTCGTGCCGGTCGGGCTCGACAACGAAGAGCACATCATGATCGCCCGCGAGTGCGCGAGCGTGTTCAACGAGCTCTACGGCGATCTGTTCCCCCTGCCCGAGGCCAAGATCTCGCAGTTCCCCGCGCTGCCCGGCGTGGGCACCGGTCCGGTCGGCAGCGGCGCGAAGATGTCGAAGTCCCTCGGCAACGCGGTGAACCTCGGCGATCCGCCGACGCGCGTGCGCGACAAGATCGCGACGTTCACCTACGACGACGGCGATCGGCGGTTGGGCGATCAGGCCCCGTTGCTGGCGTTCGCGCGCGCGTTCCTCGGCGACGAGCCGACCGCCGCGCTGCGCGTCGAGCTCGACGGTGGCGCGATCACCCTGGCGGCCGCGCATGCCCGCGTGACCGAGGCGGTCGAGGCCCGGCTCGCGCCGATCCGCGAGCGTCGGGCCGCGCTCGCCGGCGAGGCCGGGCTGGTCGAGGAGATCCTCGTCGACGGCACCATCCGCGCCCGCGAGGTCGCCAACGTCACGCTGCAGCGCACGCGCGAGGCGATGGGCCTCGAGTCGCTCTGGGGCGGCCTGGTCGCCGCCACCGAGGCCCGCGCCAAGGCGCGCCGCAAGCCGTACTGAGCACCCTCGAGCGATCCTCGCCCCCCTAGGATCGCCCACGAAAGATCACCATGGCAGTCCACGACGGCACGATCGCCCGCATGCGCAGCACGGTCGCGCGCCACCTCCGTCGCGGGTTCGTCCGCGCCGTGTTCGCCCGCCCCGGCAGCGAGGGCGAGGGCGACGAGATCGTCGAGGGCACCGGCACCGCGCCGGACGCCGCGACGACCACCGAGCTCCTGAAGCGGGCCACGGCGGCGGCGAAGAACGGCCAGGTGAAGCACACCTGGGTCCTCGACGCGCGCACGCGGCTCGTCGTCGACGCGCGCCACGGCGGCGGCAAGCTCGTCACGCTGGACGACGAGCGCATCGAGAAGATGACCGCGGGCAAGACCGGCGGGCTGCGGCCCGATCGCAGCGGCGATCTGCTGCGCACGATCGGGGTCATGAACCCCGACGGCACGGTGTCGGCGAAGCACGCGAAGAAGTACAAGCAGATCACCCACTTTCTCGAGCTGTGCCGCCCGGTCTGGGAGGCCGCGCGACAGCGCCGCACGATCGACGCCGAGCACCCGCTGCGCGTGCTCGATCTCGGCTGCGGCAACGGCTACCTCACCTTCGTGATCGCCGAGGCCCTGCGCCTGGCCGAGCTGCCGGCGCGGATCCACGGGGTGGACGTGCGCGCCGACGTCATCGATCGCGCGACCGAGCGCGCCCGGTCGCTCGGTTGGGATCAGCTGGCGTTCTCGTGCGCGCGCATCGACGCGGCCACAGACGCAATCGCGGCGCTCGGCGGCCCCCCCGACGTGCTCGTCGCGCTGCACGCCTGCGACACTGCCACCGACGATGCGCTGGCCCTGGCGATCGAGCTGGCCGTGCCCGCGATCCTCGTCGCCCCCTGCTGTCAGCACGAGCTCGCCGGTCAGCTCCGGGCCAGCGCGCTCGCGACGATCTCCCCGGCGCTCGCCGAGCAGGGCCTGCTCAAGCAGGACTTCGCCGCGACATTGACGGATGCGCTGCGCATCGAAATCCTCGAGGCGATGGGCTGGTCGGTCGATACACTGGAGTTCGTCGGCGACACGCACACCCCGAAGAACCTGCTGATCCGCGGTGCGCTGCGGCAGCGCAACGCCGGCGTGCACCGGCTCGACGCGGTGCGCGGCCGCTGCGAGCGCCTCGGCGTGATGCCGCGGCTGCTCGCGCGCATGGTCGCCGCGCCGGACCAGACGGGAGCCGCGGAGCCGTCGGCGTGAGCGCCCCGGCCAACCCCTACGACGAGCTGCCGTACCACTCGATGCCGATCGCGTGGGCGACCCCCGAGCACCTCGCGATCACCTCGTTGCTGCACGGCGGGCCGCGCACGCCGACCGCGGGCGCCCGCGTACTCGAGCTCGGCTGCGGCGACGGCACCCACCTGATCGCGCTGGCGATGGGTCGCCCCGACGCCGAGTTCGTCGGCGTCGACGGTTCGGCCCGACACGTCGAGGCCGCCCGCGCCCGCGCGATCGGCCTCGACAACCTCCGCTTCGTCCACGCCGATCTGCGCGACGCCGCGGCGGCGACCGACGGCCGCTTCGAGTACATCCTCGCCCACGGCGTGCTCTCGTGGGTCCCCGACGACGTCCGCGACGCGATCCTGGGCCTGCACCGCACTCGCCTCGCGGAGGGCGGGCTCGTCTACCTCAACTACAACGCCAAGCCGGGGTGGAACGTCCGCGGCATGGTGCGCGAGTTCCTGCTCGCGCAGACCGATGCGGCGCACATGCCCGCGGACCAACGCAGCCTGCGCGCGCGGACCGACGCCGCGATGGGCCGCGCCGCGCAGCTCGCCGCGTCCCTCGACGGCGGCGAGCACCCCTACTCGCGGCTGCTCGCGCAGGAGTTCCAGCTCGTCGCCGCGGGCGATCCGAGCTACGTCGCGCACGAGTACCTCAACCCCGAGAACCACGCCTACTGGCGCAGCGAGTTCACGGCGCTCGCCGCCGCGCACGGCCTGCAGCTCGTCGCCGACGCCGACTTCACGCGACCTGGTGGCCGGGGTGATTCCAAGCTCGATGCGTGGCTCGCCGCCGAGGGTATCCGCGGCCGCGCGCCCGAGGACACGAGCGATCTGCTGCGCTATCGCCAGCTCCACTCCCCGGTGCTCACCGCCGCGCCGTGGACGACGCAGCCGCCCACGACCGACGAGCTCGGCGCGCTGTTCGTCGCGTCGAGCCTCACCGAGATCGAGGGCCACGACGGCGTCCCGACCGAGTTCCGCCACGACGGCGGCGAGACCGTCGACGTCACCGACGCGGCGATGCGCCTCGGCCTGCGCGCGCTCGCACCCATCTGGCCCCGCGGCCGGCGCGTGTCCGAGTTGTTCGCCGACCTCGCCGCGGTCGCCGACGATCTGGTGCTGCTGCACCGCTTCGGCCTCGTCGAGCTGCGCTGCGTGGGGCCCGACCCGCTGCCGCTCGCCGTTGCGCCCCCGGGCGCGAGCCCGACATCGTAAGCTCGGTCCGCGAACGGCCCGCGCATGACCACCGCCACACCCGCCCTCGGTCTCACCGCCTCGCGCCAGCTCCCCGCCTGGCTCGCCGAGCAGCGCACCAGCCTGGCCTTCACCACCTATCAGGCCGGCAAGCTGTTCTTCGTCGGCCTGCAGCCCGATCGATCGCTGTCGATCTTCGAGCGCACATTCAACCGCTGCATGGGCCTGTGCGCCCACGGCAGCACGCTGTGGATGAGCTCGCTGGTGCAGCTGTGGCGGTTCGAGAACGTGCTCGCCCCCGGGGCCACGCACGAGGGCTACGACGCGCTGTTCGTACCGCAGCTCGGCTACACCACCGGCGACCTCGACATCCACGACATCGCCGTCGACGGCGACGGCGCGCCTGTGTTCGTGAACACCCTGTTCGGCTGCCTCGCGCGACCCAGCGTCACGCACAGCTTCCGGCCGGTGTGGCGGCCGCCCTTCCTCAGCAAGCTCGCGCCCGAGGATCGCTGCCACCTCAACGGGCTCGCGATGCGCGACGGCAAGCCGGGCTGGGTCACCGCGGGCAGCCGCAGCGACGTCGCCGACGGCTGGCGCGACCGTCGGACCTCGGGCGGCTGCGTGCTCGATGTTGCCACCGGCGACGTCGTCGTCGACGGCCTCAGCATGCCCCACTCACCCCGGTGGTACCGCGATCGCCTGTGGCTGCTCGACTCGGGCTCGGGGTGGTTCGGCTGGGTCGATCCAAGCCGCGGCGTGTTCGAGCGGGTGTGCTTCTGCCCCGGCTTCGCCCGCGGCCTCGGCTTCGTCGGCGACTTCGCCGTCGTCGGCCTGTCGAAGCCCCGCGACAGCTCGACCTTCGCCGACCTCGCGCTCGCCGACGAGCTCCGCCGCCGCGACGCCGACGCGCGCTGCGGCCTGCAGATCATCGACCTGCGCACCGGCGACGCGGTGCACTGGCTGCGGATCGAGGGCGTGGTGTCGGAGCTGTACGACGTGGTGCCGCTGCCGGGGATCCGCCGGCCGATGGCGCTGGGGTTCGTGACGGACGAGATCCGGCGGATGCTGACGATCGAGGGGTGACGGGCGGTCAGATCGCGGCCCGCCCGCGGATAGGCTTGGGCCGATGCTGGGTCTCGCGCTCGGGTGGCTCGCGCCGCTCTTCGACGATCGCGGCCCGTCGATCCAGGGCCCACCCCCGCCGCCGCCCCCTGCCCTCCCCATGGGCCTCTCGAGCCTGGTCGTCGCCCTGACCGCGCTCGCGATCACGTGGTGGCTCGTGCGCTGGGCCGCGCGCCGCTTCGGCATGGGCGCGAAGCATGCGGCGCGCATCGGCCTGTTCGGCGCGGCGATCGGCAACGCGCTCATGGACCTCGCGGCGCTGATGCAGCCGGATCGGCCGCGCGTGGTGGAGATCGAGCGTGTCCGCGAGGCGCGGGCCGAGGGTCGGCGCGGCGACGGACGGCCGCGATCGCCCGAGCCGCCGCGCGCCTCAGGCCCGCCGACCGCGTCGGGCGACCCGGACCGTCCGCAGCGCCCCGTCCAGCGCGAGGTGGGCGAGGGCGCCGCCGACGTCGTGCGCGACGCGGGGCGGCACGAGGGCGCGTAGCGTCGCCGCCAGCGCCTCGGGGATCGGCGCGCGACGCCACCGGGCGTCCGCCCGCGCGCTCGCCGGATCGCCGTGCCCGGGCAGCTCGAGATCCACCGCCTCGATCGCGGCCTGCATCGTCGAGAACCGCGCGAGCTTGCGATCGCCGAGCCACACCGCCGCGCCCATCCGACCGGCCGGGCGCAGCTCGAACTGCCGCAGCTCGCCGCGGTGATCGACGAAGTGCAGCATCATGCCCAGCGCACCGAGCGACAGCCACGCGTTGGGCGAGATCGCGGCGGCCTCCTCGCGCTGCACCATCGTCAGCGGATCGAAGGCGGCCAGGCGGGCCTCGATCTCGCCCAACGTCGCGGGCGCCTCGTCGTCGTCCATCTCTGCGGGGATCCGCGGACGCGCGCCCTCGGACTCGGCGCGCTCGGGCTCCTCGCGCATGCCCGACGGACCCGCGTCGAGCGTGGGCGTGGTGACGATGCGCAGGCCCGACAGATCGACGAAGTCGAGCACCAGGCAATCCGCGGCGTCGGGGTGCAGCCGCATGCCGCGGCCGACGCACTGCAGGTAGACCGCCTCGGAGCGCGTCGGCCGGACCATCGCGATCGCGGACACCCCGGGATCGTCGAAGCCCTCGGTGAGCACGCCGACGTTGGTGATCACCCGCAGCGCGCCCTGGGCGAAGCGCTCGAGGGTGCGCTGGCGGGCTGGCTTGGGCATCTCGCCGCAGACCATGCCCGCGGGCACGCCGAGGCCGCGCAGCGCCTGGCACAGGTGCTCGGCGTGGGCGACCCCGACGCAGAACGCGATCGTCCGCCGATCGCGGGCGAGGTCCTGGATGCTGCGCGCGACCAAGAGGTTCCGCTGCTCGATGTCGATCGCCTCGGCGAGCGCGGCCTGGTCGAAGTCGTCGCCCGCCTCGGGCACCGCGGCGAGGTCGACCCCGGTCGCGATCCGCAGGCCCCGCAGCGGACGCAGGTAGCCGTCGTCGATCATCTCGCGCAGCGTGCGGTGGTAGACGATGCGCTCGAACACCTCGGAGAGTCCACGACCGTCGGCGCGGCGCGTCGTGGCGGTGAACCCGACCAGCGTCCCCGGCCAGTCCGGATCGAACGCGCCGATCTGTTCCAGTACGCGCCGATTGTCGTCGGCGACGGCGTGGTGGCACTCGTCGTAGATCACGAGCCGCAGGTCGCGACCCGCGAGCACCCGTCCGATGCGGCCTTCGTGCAGCGAGCGGATCGACGCGACGAGCACCGCGGCGTCACGCGGGGCGCTCGCGTTGCCCTGCTCGATGGCGACGACGCGGCGATCACTCGGATCGCGGCGCAGCGCGGCCTCGATCTTGTCGCGGGCCTGGGTGATGAGCTCGTCGCGGTGGGCGAGGACGAGCACGGTGTGCCGCGCGCGGCGGATGAGCTCGGCGAAGATCACCGTCTTGCCCGCGCCCGTCGGCAGCGCGAGGACCATGCGACGGACGCCCTCGCGGCGGGCGGCGAGCACCGCCGCGACGGCCTCGTGCTGGTACGGCCGCAGCTGCACGGCCGCACCTTCGCGCGGCGACGACCGCCGCGCAAGCTGGCTGCGCGGGTCAGCGACCCCGCGGTCTACTGGCAGGCGAGGTGGACGTCGACGACCTCGCCTTGGCCGATCACACCGCCGCGGGCCGCGAACTGGAACACCGCGCGCTCGACCCCGCAGTTGCCCCGCTCGTCGCAGACGCGCCGGGAGTCGTACGCCAGCTCGATCGACAGCACCCGGAGGTCCGCGAGGGATCGCAGCTCACCCGCGGTGCCGCGCTTGTCGCCGTCGTGATCGGACCACAACACCAGCTCGGCGAAGCGCGGATCGGCCGGCGTGATCCGGCCGTTGCCGTCGGCGTCGAGCTCGGCGAGCGCCGCGAACCCGTGGCGCGCGCGTCGCCCATCGGTGAGCCGCGTGCCCGAGCCGAACAGCTCGCGACCATCGGCGATGCCACCGTCGCCGTCGCGATCGAGCGCGAGCCAGGGCGTGGCCGCGCTCGGCCAGTCGGTGCTCACGCAACCACCGGCGACGTCGAGGTCGAACGCGGCGGCAGGCGACGCGGAATACTGCGGCTCGGCGCCGTCGAAGGAGAGGACGAGGGGCGTGTTGCAGCCGCAGTTCTCCGCGTCCACGTTGCACTGCCACTGGGGGATGCCGTCGTCGAGCACGCAGACGTCGGCGGGACAGCCCTCTTTTTCGCAGATGCCACAGTCGAGCTCCTCGCCGAGCTCGCACTCGCCCATCTCGAGGCACGGGCCCCACGCGCCGCCGTCACACCACTGCGTGCCGTCGTTGCCGCCACCGTTCGCGCCGCCGGGCACCACGCACGCGCGCGTCGCCGCCTCGGTGTCGCACGTCTCCGGCTCGGGCTCGGGCTCCGGGTTCGCGGTCGTCGCCTGCGGCAGCTCGGGCTCACCGTTCGGATCGGTCTCACCGTCCGTCTCGCCGTCCGTCTCGCCATCCGTCTCGCCGTCCGTCTCGCCGTCCGTCTCGCCGTCGACGGCCGTCGCCGCGCCCTGGTTCGACACCCCATCGGGCCCCCCACCGTCGTCGGTGTCACACGCCGTCATCGCCAGCACCACCCCACACACCGCACCCAAGCCAAGGTTGCTACGCATCGTCGCCCATCCATCTGCCGGGAACTCCGGCGCACGCATGGACGAGTGTCGACGCCGCGCCGACCGATCGCCGTCGCCGGAGAGAAAAGCGCTACGCTCTCGCGCATGGGACGAACTCGGGTGGGATGGGCGCTCTTGGTGGGTCTGGCGGGTGGCTGCTCCGAGACCGCGCAGGGCGCCGGGGGATCGACGTCGAGCGCGACCGCGGGCGGCTCGGGCGCGGACACGACGACCGACGGCACGTCGACGACGAGCACGACCGCGGGCGGATCCAACGCCACGGGCCCGGGACCCGGCGACGAGGCGTGCGACGGCAGCTCCGGGGAGTTCGAGCTCACGGGCGCCACCTCGGGCGGTGGCAGTGCCGAGGACACCAACGCCGGCATGGGCGGCGACATCCCGGTCGGGCTCACGGTGTTCGCCGTGCGTCAGGACGACGTCGACGCGGGGACGCTGGTCGAGATCGAGGATCTGGTCGTCACCGCGCCCATCGTGCCCACCGACTTCGGCAGCCTCGTGTTCCTGCAGGCCCCCGAGGGCGGCGAGTACTCGGCGATCACCGCCGCCATCGCGACCACGATCGACGACCTACCGATGGGCACGCGCGTCCGCGTCGTCGGCCGCGTCGCGCGGCTGGGCGAGCTGACGCAGATCGTCGTCGACGGCGCCGACGAGGACATCTTCGCCGAGGGCACCGCGACGCTCCCGGATCCGTTCGTCGTCGAGCTCGTCGATCTCGGCGATCCCGCGGCCGTCCTCGATCCCTACGACTCGGCGCTGATCCAGGTCCTCACCCCGCAGGTCCTCGACGACGACGTGTGCGCGGGCGAGTTCGCGATCACGGCCCAGCTCCGCGTCGATGATCTCTTCCTCGGCGATCTCGCGCCCACGCCGGCGACCGGCAACCAGTACTCGGCGATCGTCGGCCCGCTGCGAACCACGGGCGACGGCTACGAGATCGCGCCGCGCAACCTCGACGATCTCGTGCAGTAGGCCCATCAGGGCGCGGGCAGCCGCGCGAGCACGCGATCGCAGGCCTGCACCGACGCCGTGCGGCCCTCGGCCGCGAAGGCCTCGCGCGCCGCCCTCACCAGCACGCGCGCCTCGGCCGGATCGCGATCGATCACCGCGCGACCGAGCGCGAGCCGCACCCGCGCGAAGTCGAGGACCGCCGCGCCGGTCCGCTCGCACGTCGACAGCGCCCGCCGAAGCTCGGCCTCGGCTGCGATCGAATCGCCCGCGCCGAGCTCGGCCTCGCCGAGCGCAACGCGGTACGCGATGAGGTTCACGGGCGCCGGCGCCTCGAGCCCCTCGCGGATCGCGATGGCAGCCCGCAGCAGCGCCACCGCCTCGGCCGCGGCGGCGACGGCCGCGGGGGATCCCCCATCCGCCTCGTCGTCCATGCGCCGACGCAGCGCCGTCGCGAGGTTGTACTGCGCGTTGGCGACCTCGGCGTCGCCGGGCGCGAAGCGCTGGGCGCTGGCGAGCGCGCGGCGCAACCACGTCTCGGCCCGCGCCAGCTCGCCCTTGCGCAGCCATGCGTTGCCGATCACGCCGAACAGCCGCGCGGTGCTCGGGTGGTCCTCGCCCCACACGGCGAGCGCCGGCGCGACGATCGGATCGAGCGCGGCGAGGGCGTCATCGGTGCGATCGAGGCGGGCCAGCGCGCCGCCGAGGTTCACCCGCGCCGCCATCGTGTCGGGGTGCGCGTCGCCGAGCGCCGCCGCGAACAGCTCGATCGCGCGGCGGTGGTGACCGATCGCCTCGTCCTTGTCGGCCTCGCCGTCGCGGGCCACCACGAGGCCGAGGTTGTTCTCGAGCTGGCCGCGCAGCAGCGGGGGATCGCCGGCGGCGACGACCGACGCGTTGGCCTGCTCCGCCAGGGCGCGCGCCTCGGCGATACGACTGCCCGCGGCCCCGATCGCGTAGACGCGCTGGAGCATCGCGATGGTCCGCAGCATCGGGTCATCGATCGCGCCGGCGTGCTCGACCGCGTGCGCAGCCGCGATCTCGGCGGCCGTGGTGTCGCCGCGGCGCGCGAGCAGCCGGGCCTCGAGCGTGCGCGCGATCGCGGCGGTGACGAGCGCCGCGCTGGCCTCGGCCTGCTCCGCGGCGTCGCGGGCGTCGGCGAGGGCAGCGTCGAGTCGCGTCGCGAAGTCGGCCCCACCGCCGAACACCAGCTCGGCGTGGGCCTGACGCGCCCGGGCGAGGGCCGCACGCGCCGGGGCGAGCGCGCGCCAGGTGTCGGCGTCGAGGTTGCCCACCAGCTTGGCGCGCCGCGGATCGGAGCACGCGCTCGCGTCGGGCAACCCTGTCGCGCGCAGCGGCGCGGCTGCCAGCGCGCCGGTCGACGGCGCGGTGAGCTCGTCGAGCAGCGTCGTGATCTCGTCGCGCACCACCTGGCGGCACGCCTCGCTCGCGGGCGCGAAGCTCGGGTCGTCGCGCAGCCCCGCCGCCGCGCAGGCCGAGCGCGCCGCGTCGACGCCCCGCTGCACCGCGGCGTCGATCGCCGCGCTCGTGGTCGCGAGCGCAGGCGCGGCGAACGGCATCGCCGAGGCCTCGAACGCCGCCGCGATCGCCTGCTGCCGCGCGGGATCCCACAGCGCGAGCTCGGGCCCAGCGGCGTCGCGGCAACGGTCGTCGTCGGTCCACGCGCGACCGAGCAGGGCGGCGGCGCCCAGCGCAGAGGCGGCCACGGGCACCGCCCACCAACGCCGCGGCCGCACGACCAGCGCCCGGACGAGCGCGTCCATGTCGGGCCAGCGCGCCGCGGGATCCTCGGCGAGCGCCCGCGCGAGCACGCGACGCAGGGCGCGACCGATGGCGGCCGGCCACTCGACGACACCCCGCGCGATCGCGAGGCGCCGCGCAGGGATCGACGCGTCGGTGAACGCGGGTCGCCCCGCGATCGCCTCGAACAGCGCGAGGGCGAAGGCGAACTGATCCGAGCGCGCGTCGACCTCGCCGACATCGAGCTGCTCCGGGGCCATGTACGCCGGCGTCCCGACGATCTCACCTGTGCGCGTGGTCCGGGCGAGCGGGCCCTCCGCCGCGGTCGTCCCTGCCGCGTCCGCGACGCCCCGCGGCGCCGCGACGGAGTGGATCCGGGCGAGCCCGAAGTCCACGACGCGCGGTCGACCGTCCGATCCGACCAGCACGTTGTCGGGCTTGAAGTCGCGGTGCACCACCCCCGCGGCGTGGGCCGCCGCGAGCCCGCGGCCGACGGCGGCGTACATCTCGACGAGCTCGGCCACGCTGCGGCTCGTCGCGGCCTGCCACGCGCCGAGCGTGCCGCCGTCGACGTGCTCCATCGCGATGAAGATCCCCCGCTCGGCCGTGCCGACCTCGTGGACGACGACGACGTTGGGATGCGCCAGCCTGGCCAACCCCTTGGCCTCCGCGAGCATGCGCGCGACCAGGTCGGGATCACCGCCATGGTGCGCGCGCAGCAGCTTGACCGCGACGTCGCGGTCGAGCTCGTCGTCGCGGGCCAGCCACACGGTGCCCATCGCCCCGGCCCCGAGCGATCGCAGCACGCGGAAGCGGCCGAGCCTCGGCGGCGGCTCGGACTCCCCGAACAGCGAGGCATGGACCGCGGCGGCGATCACCGCGTCGGCGAGGCTGTCGTGCAGGGGCGTCGCGCCCTCGTCAGCCATGGTCGGTGTCCGCGCGGCGCCGCGTCGACCCGAGCTGCTGCTGCACGTGCGCGGCCCACTGCAGCAGCTCGTCCTCGCCCGGCGGCGCCGACGTGGCGCCGGCGTCGAGCGCCGCGTGGACGCGGCTGCGGAGGCGCTCGAGCCCGCGCCGCAGACGGCCGCGCACGGTGCCCTCCGGCAGATCGAGCGCCTCGCCGATCTGCGCGCCCGACAGCCCCTCGAAGTACATCAGCTCGACGACCACCTGGTCCTCGATCGGGATCTCGCGCAGCGCGGCGACGAGCGCCTGGGTCTCGCGGCGATCGGTGACGATCGAGCTGGCCGATTGCGGCGCGACGTCGCTGACGCACACGGTGGCGAAGTCGAGCTGCTCGCGGGCCTGCTTGCTGCGGCGGCGGATGTACGCGAACAACACGTTGTTCGCGATCGCGTAGACGAAGCGGCGAAAGCTCGTCTCGCCGCGGAACTCGTCCTTGCCCCCGACGCAGCCGAGGAACGTCTGGTTGACGAGGTCGGCGATGTCCGCCTCGGCGGCGACCTTGTTGCGGAAGAAGCGGATCATCTCCGGCATCCGCCGCCGCACGAGCTCGCTGCCCGCGAGCTTGTCGCCCCCGCGCCACGCGATCAGCAGCTCGCCATCGTCGCGGACCGGCACCACCGCGAGGACGATATCAGCTCGTTCCGTGCGGACACCGCGTCGTGCCTGCGGGGCGCAGCGACGGCCGCGGACCGCGATTCACGAGCGGGGCCGCACGCGCACGCCCTGCTCGAGCGCGCCCTGCTCGGCGTCGAGCAGCCGACCCTCGGCGAGCCACAGGTGCCCCTGCTCGAGCGTCGCGACGGGTTGGGCGTTCGCGTCCTGCACCTCGCGGATCGCCAGCAACGCGAGCCCGCGGATCCGCGAGCGCTCCGAGACGTAGACGCAGCGACGGTGGCCGGCGACCACCAGGCGATGCGCGGAGGTCAGCTCGGCCCGGCCGAGCACGTCGTAGTCCTCGACGTCGCGGAGGTCGAAGAGGACCTGCCGCGGGTCCTCGCCGCGGGACATCCGCTCGCGCAACGCCCGGTGCACGGCGGCGCCGGCCGCCTCGTCGAGCTTCCCGCGAACGACGACCGTCCAGCGACCTGGCTCGCCCTCGACCGTGACCGTGCCCACCGATCCACCGTAGCGCCTCCGATCGTGGCCATTCGGCCAGTGGCGAGAACGCGGGCGCAGGACTGGTTCGGACCGCGTCGCAGCGACAGCGGCCATTGGATCGCGGCGATCGGTGGGTGGGGGTCGTCGACCTCGGGCCACCGCAGCACGTCGTCTCACCGCGTCGATCGTCGTCGACGTCCGCGTCGATCGTCGTCGACGTCCGCGGCGGCGCGACCGAGGCCGCGACCTCCCGCAGCACCGCGGCGGGATCGCGATCGATCACCGCGTGGTGCGAGACGGATCTGCCGGCGCGTCGTCGTCGGTCGCGTCGACCGCCGGCGCTCGAGTCGAGCCGACCAGCGCGCGCCCGAGATCCGCGATGAGATCGGCCGCGTCCTCGAGCCCGACCGACAGCCGGATGAGGCCGTCGCCGATGCCGAGGGCGCGGCGCATCCCCGGCTCGAGTCCGACGTGGGAGGTGCGCGCCGGCGAGGAGACCAGCGTCTCGGGGCCCCCGAGGCTCGGCGCATCGATGGCGAGCGCCACCGCGTCGAGGAACCGGCCGACCGCGTCCGCACCCCCGCGCAGCTCGAAGCTCAGCATGCCGCCGAAGCCGGCGAGCAGCCCCTGCGCCCGCCCGTGGTGCGGGTGCGTCGGCAGCCCGGGATAGTTCACGTGGGCCACGGCGGGGTGCTCGACGAGCCAGCGCGCCAAGGTCAGCGCGGTCTGGTTCTGGTGGCGCACGCGGACGCCGAGCGTCTTCAGCCCGCGGTGCAGCAGGAAGCACGCGTGGGGATCGAGCGAGCCCCCGAGGTGGTCGAGCTTGTGCCTCACCCTCGCGACCAGCTCGGCGCGGCCGATGACCGCCCCGGCGACGATGTCCGAGTGACCGTTCAGGTACTTGGTCGCGCTGTGGACGACCAGGTCGAAGCCGTGCTCGATCGGGCGGAGGTTCACCGGTGAGGCGAACGTGCTGTCGATCACGGAGACGAGGCCGTGGTTCCGTGCGAACGCCGCGATTCCGGGCAGGTCCCCGAGCTCGAGCGTGGGGTTGGTCAGGCTCTCGCAGTAGAACGCCCGGGTGTTGGGTCGCAGCGCAGCGGCCCACGCCGCGGGGTCGTCGGCGTCGACGAACGTCGTTTCGATGCCCAACGCGGGGAGATCCTGCGTGACCAGGGCATGGGTCCCGCCGTAGAGGCACCGCTGCGCGAGCATGTGATCGCCGCTTCGCAGCAGCGCGAGCAGGGCGGTGCTGATCGCCGCCATTCCGCTCGCCGTCACCACGGCCGCCTCACCACCCTCGAGGGCCGCGAGCTTGGCGTGCAGGACCTCGTGGTTGGGCGAATTGCTGAGTCGGAGATAGCGGAGATCGTGGTAGCCCGCGCCGGACTCCGACGCATAGGTGGAGGACTGGAAGATCGGGAGCACGACCGCACCGCGAACGCGGGTCTCGGGCTCGCCGGCGTGGATGAGCTGGGTGTCGAAGCGCATCGTCGACGACGAGCGTCGCACGAAATCGAGCGCCGCGATCGGGTGCGGTCGCTCACCGGATCGAAGCGCTGCGGTGCGGCATTTCGGTTAGCATCCGCGGATGCAACGAGTTCGCCTATGCGCCGCCCTGATCCCGTCGTTCGTCCTGTTCGTCGCGTGTGGTGACGACGTCACCGAGGTCGACACCGACGCCTCCACCGGCTCGGAGTCCGGCACGACCACCGACACCCCGACGACGGCCGACACGAGCGGCTCCACGGGCAACACCACCGCCGACACGACGGTGAACCCGGACACGTCGTCGTCGGGCGGCGAGTCGAGCTCGTCGGGCGGCGAGTCGAGCTCGTCCGGTGGCGAGTCGAGCTCGTCGGGCGGCGAGGTCGCGGTGTGTGGCGACGACGCCATCGGCGGCGACGAGGCGTGCGACGGCACCGATCTCGGCGGCGCGGACTGCATCTCCGAGGGCTTCGATGCGGGCGAGATCAGCTGCCTCAAGAACTGCAGCGCGCTCGACACCTCGGCGTGCGTGATGTTCAGCTGCGGCAACGACGAGATCGAGGGCAGGGAGGTGTGCGACGGCGCCGACCTGGCGGGCGAGACGTGCATCACCCAGGGCTTCGATGCCGGCGTGCTGGCGTGCGCCGACAACTGCGGCGGCTACGACACCTCGGGCTGCGTCGCCTTCAGCTGCGGCAACGACATCCTCGAGGGCGTGGAGATCTGCGACGGCAGCGACCTCTCGGGCGAGACCTGCATCACCCAGGGCTTCGACGACGGCACCCTCGGCTGCGCCGACGACTGCTCGGGCTACGACACCTCGGCGTGCCTCGACTACGTCTGCGGCAACGGCATCAGCGAGCCCAACGAGGCCTGCGACGGCGACGACCTCGCCGGCCAGACCTGCCAGGACCTCGGCTTCGACGACGGCGTCCTGGCCTGCCAGGACTCCTGCGGCGACTTCGACACCTCGGGCTGCTTCGACTGGGTCTGCGGCAACGACCTCACCGAGCCCGACGAGTTCTGCGACGGCACGGATCTCGGCGGCGCGACGTGTGTCAGCGAGGGCTTCGACGAGGGCACGCTCGCGTGCGCGGGGGATTGTGGGGACTACGACACGTCGGCGTGCGTGACCTGGGTGTGCGGGAACTCGATCCTCGAGCCGGACGAGGCGTGTGATCGCGGCCAGCTCGGCGGCCAGACCTGCGTCGGCCTCGGCGCGGTGATCGGCAACCTCGCGTGCGAGCTGGACTGCGACTACAACCTCGGCAGCTGCGCCTTCCAGGTCAACGAGATCGAGCCCAACGACGACGGCGCCGTCGCGACCGGCACGAACGACTTCCTGGTCGCGAACGCCCAGCCGTTCAACGACGACGTGTTCATCGCGGCGGCGATGAGCCCGGCCGGTGACGACGACGTGTTCGCGATCTCCAACCCCGGCACCGGCTACGCGCTGCTCCGGCTCGAGACCTTCGGGCCCGGCGGCGTCGGGACCTGCGCGGCGATCGACACCATCATCGAGGTCCGGACCGCGGCGAACACCGTGATCACGAGCAACGACGACGCCGGCATCGACAGCTGCTCCTTGCTCACCAACTTCCTGATGGCGCCGGGCCAGACGGTCTACGTCCGCGTCATCGACTTCCAGGACAACGATCTCCTGCCCTCGTACTTCCTGCACGTGCAGCTCGACCAGATCGTGTGCGGCGATGGGATCGCGGGCCCCGGCGAGACGTGCGACGACAACAACAACGTCGACGGTGACGGCTGCAGTGCGACGTGCGCCTACGAGCCGGCGATCGCGGAGATCGAGCCCAACGGCACCAACGCCGAGGCGGACACCGCAGCGCTGTCCGGCGTGGTGGCGGCCGGCGACACCACGGTGTTCCGCGGTGGCATCCCGACCGTCGGCGACCTCGATCGCTTCCGCGTCGACGTGGCGGCGGCGGGCTTCTACCGCTTCGAGACGTTCACCTCGCTGAACGACTGCGTCGTCAACAACAGCACGAGCCTGCGCCTGTTCGACGCGGCGGGCGCGTCGATCATCACCGACACCGCCACCCTCGGCATCTCGGGCTGCTCGGCGATCACGTTCCCGCTCGCGGCGGGCACCTACTACGCGCAGGTGGAGGAGAACGGCAACAACGCGGTCCTGCCGGCGTACCTCCTCGAGGTCGCGCGGCAGTCCGACTTCGGACTCGAGACCGAGCCGAACGAGGACGGGGCCACCGCGAACGTCAACCTCCAGGCCGCGGGCAGCAACGTCTACGTCTTCGGTGATCACGCGCTGAACGTCGACTCCGATTTCTACGCGATCGACGTGCCCCAGGGCGGTTCGTTGCGGCTCGAGATCATCGAGGGCGATCGTGCCGTCGAGACCTGCGAGAGCAACGGCATCGACTCGCGGCTGACGCTGTTCAGCCCGGCGCTCGTCCAGCTCGAGGACGACGACGACACCGGTCGCGGCTTCTGCTCGATCGTCGACGGAACCGGCGCGGCCCCGCTCGACCCGCTCGCCCACAACCTCGCCGCCGGCACCTACTTCGTCCAGGTCCGCGCCTCGAGCTTCTCGCAGGCGGGCGTCGCCGGTCAGTTCACCTACCGCCTCGTCGCCACCGTCCGCACGCCGTGAGCTGAGCGGAACTCGCCCGCGGCCTCCCGCGGGTGCACCACGAAGGCCGCGCTCCCGTCCGGGGGCGCGGCCTTTTCGCTATGGTTCCGCGGGGACCAGTCCGCAAGGAAAAGTAGCTTGATCGGTTAGATTTGAAAGCTATACGATCAGATCGTGCTGTCGTTCGCGCGTTCTGGCTCACACCACGGAGGGCTCTGCGGGGTCTTGGCGCTCGTGGCCTGTGTGCGGGCGGCAGGCATCGAGGACAGCGGCTCCTCGTCGAGCACGGGCAACGTCGAGGGGTCTCCGACGCCGTCCGACCTGCCGATCGACGGCGACGCGGCGGAGCGGCGCGACGGCAACTTCCTCGATCCGATCGATGTCGGCGAGCACGGACGGCAGTGCGATCTGTGGTCGCAGGACTGCCCCGCGGGCGAGAAGTGCAGCGTGTTCGCGGACGATGGCGGCTCCTGGAACGCGACCAAGTGCTTCCCGATCGATCCCGATCCCGCCGAGGTCGGCCAGGCCTGCACCGTCTTCGGCAGCCCCGCGAGCGGCTTCGATTCCTGCGCACGCGGCTCGGTGTGTTGGGACGTCGATCAGAGCACCGACGAGGGCGTGTGCGTCGGCTTCTGCAACGGGAGCGAGGCCAACCCGACGTGCTCCGATCCATCGCTGCACTGCGTCGGCCGCGACGTCACCCTGTGTCTGCCGTCGTGCTGTCCGCTCGAGCAGTCGTGCGCCGAGGGCCTCGGCTGCTACCCAGTCGTCGACACCTTCGAATGCGCGCCCGATGCCAGCGGTGACAACGGCTCGTTCGGCGACACGTGCGACTTCATCAACGTGTGCGACATCGGCCTGTTCTGCGCCGACGTCGCCCTCGTACCCGGCTGCGACGGTGACACCGGCTGCTGCACGCCGTACTGCGAAATCGGCAACTCGACCTGCGCGGCGGTCCACCCGGACCTCGAGTGCGTGCCGTGGTTCGAACCCGGATATGCGCCGTTCGGCGAGGAGCACGTCGGCGGCTGCATGCTCCCAGAATGAGGACGAGACACCATGCGAACGAACCCCACGCTACGGCTGATTTCCCCCGCGTATTGTTGCGTCCTCGCGGTCGCGTGCGCGCGGCCCTACGTAGAGATGTCGGCGGACACGGGCGCCGCCACCGATCCCAGCTCGACCTCGACCGGCGTGACGATCGACGAGCGCGGTGAGCCGGAGCGTGAGCCGCCCGCCACAGAGGAAGGCGATGAAGGAGCGCCGCCCGACGCCGTCTTCATCGTCGATCCCGACGGCGGCTCCGCGCACTACATGTGCAGCCTGTGGGATCAGGACTGCGCTCCCGGCGAGAAGTGCAACATCTGGGCGAGCGACGGTGGCAACGCCTGGAACGCGACCAAGTGTGTGCCGATCGACGCCGACCCCGACGCCATCGGCGACGAGTGCAGCGTCGTCGAGAGCGGCGTCAGCGGGCTCGACTCGTGCGAGATCGGGGCGGTGTGCTGGAACGTCGACGGGGAGACGAGCCTGGGCACGTGCGTCGCGTACTGCACCGGAAGCGAGGCCAACCCGATCTGCGAGGATTCGACGCAGCACTGCACCGGCCGCGACTTCATGCTGTGCCTGCCGTCGTGTTGCCCGCTGGAGCAGACCTGCCACGAGGGCGAGGCGTGCTACCCGACAGGGGACACCTTCGAATGCGTGCCCGATGCCGGCGGCGAGACCGGGGCGTTCGGCGACGCCTGCGAGTTCATCAATGTCTGCGACCCGGGCCTCTTCTGTGCGAACCCCGAGGCGGTCCCCGGGTGCCAGGGGGGCAGCGGCTGCTGCACGCCCTACTGCGACACCGCGGGCGACGGCTGCGCGTCGCTGCACCCGGGGATGGAGTGCGTGCCCTGGTTCGAGGAGGGTCACGCCCCGGCCGGTGAGGAGCACATCGGCGCGTGCGTGATGCCGTCGTGATCGTGATTCGTCCCGGCGCTCGGTCACTCCGCGGGCACCGGGGCCCAGCGGCACTCGTCCGAGTCGATGCCCGGCGACGCGCAGCAGCCGAGGATGTGCTCACGCGCCGCGCCGAACGTCGCCAACCACGCGTCGTAGTCCGCGATCGGGAGCGACTCGGTCGGCATCCAATGCGCGAGGGTCCAGTGCGGGCTCCCCGGCTCGGCAGCCTCGCGGACCTCCGCCTCGTAGTACCCCTCCTTGTTCAGCCCCATGGCGTCCCCGGCGAATCGACCGCAGGTGTTGTTGCTGCCCAATCGATGGCACGCGAGGCAAGGCGCCGCGGCGTCCGAGACGAGGTGCGAGGCATCGACGGCGGCCGGCAGGACATCCAGCGACACCGTCGAGTAGGGCCCCTTGTCCTGCGCGACCGAGACCCAGCCCGTGGACGCGAGGTACGGCGTGTAGACGAACGGATCGTGGTCGTGACACTTCGTGCACACACCGGGATCGACCAGGTCGAACACCGCGAGGTGACGCTCGAGCTCCGCCGGGGTCGCCTCCGCCAGATCGAGCGGCGGCAGATCGTCCTCGTGCGTCACGTCGTCGACGTCGTCCCAGAAGCACGTCGCGCCGGTGCGGACGTTGTGCCCGATGACCGCGACGTCGTGGAACAGCGCCGAACCATCGACCTCGAGGGCGATGTCGCGGCAGATCCACTGCACCACCACGTCGTCGTGTTCCAGCCGACCGAGCCGACTCCCGGGCCGACACGACCCGGTGAGCAGCGATGGGTTCGCGCACGAGCTCGCGTTGATCGGCGCCGGCTCGAGGACCGTCGAGCCGCTCGACAGGTCGGCGTGGTACGTGACGATCGGGGTGGCGTCGGCGCACTGCAATTCGTCGGATGCGGGCAGCCAGCCGTCGAATGCGACCTTGCACCGACAGGCGTGGCAGGTCGCCGCGCCTGCATCCGCGTCGATTTCGACGCACGCGTCGGCGCAAGGATCCGCGGGCGATCCGTCCTCGGTCGTGCTCGCATCGGCGCTCGACGTGCTGGTGTCGCCACCGGTGGCCCCCGCGCCCGAGCCCCCCGAGCTGCTGCCGTGCATCGCAGTCTCGGGGCACGCCGCGAGACAGGAGATGAACACTACGAGCCCCGCGGCCCGCCTCGGCAGCAACGACACCACCGGATCACGGTAGACGAAATATCACCGCGGATGTGCCTCACCCCGCGAGGTAGTCCGCGATCGTCCGCATCACCGCGACCACCGGCGCGCGCCCCTGCAGCTCCGGGTGCGTGAGCAGCCATGCGGGCGTGGTCAGCTCCGCCGTCGCTTCGCGGAACGCAGGCACCTCGACGAGGCGGCGGTCGAGCGCGGCGAGCCGGCGCGGCATCACGCCGATGCCCACGCCCGCGCCGACCAGATCGTCGAAGCCGCGGCGCGACGCCGTGCGCACCGCGATGCGGCGGCCCGTCACATGCTGCTGCTCCCAGCGCGCGATCGCAGAGGTGTGCAGCGGCGGGCCGAGCACCACCCACGGCGCGGCGTCGGGATCGCGGGCGAGTCGCTCGAGGCCGAAGACGCCGAACTCGATCGAGAAGAGGCGGCGGCCCACGAGGTGGGGGCCCGGGCGCGGCACCGCCGTGAGCGCGACGTCGGCCTCGCCGCGCCGCACGCTGAGGCCGGCGTTCGACACGTTCACGTCGAGCTCGAGCTCCGGGTGGCGGGCGGCCAGCGCGGTCAACGGCTCGACCAGCAGCGGCATGAAGCCGTCGACGGTGGTCAGCCGGACGCGGCCGCGCACGACGCCGTGATCCTCCCGCGCGCGCCGGCGGATCGCGACGACACCGGCCGCGGTCTCGCGGACGAGCGACGCGAGCTCGCGGGCCACCGCCGTCACGCCCTCGCCGGGGACGAAGCAGCGCAGGCCCAGCGAGGCCTCGAGCGCAGCGATGCGGCGATACACCGTCGATGCGGCGACCCCGAGCTCGCGACCGGCCGCGGCCGCGGTGCCGAGCCGCTCGACCGCCTCGAGGTGCGCGAGGGCGTCCCAATCGAGCCCCTCGGGCAGCGCGCGGGCGGTCATGGGCGGACCGCGCCCCGGGTCGCAAAAACGCGAATCGTGGTCGCAGCGTTGCGAGCGGCCGATCGCAGGCACCTCGCTACGCTGCCGCGCATCGCTGCCCGGACGTCGTCGCCGACGTCGCCGGGCGCGTCGCTTGGAACGACCATGACCCCGTCCCGCACCGCACTCCTGCTCATCGCGTCGCTAACCTACACGGCCTGTGATTCCCCGTCGAGCGCCGACGACGACGCGCCGCACGACGGCATCGACGATCCGGGCGTCGCGCAGGGCGGCAAGGCCGACACCAACGGCTACGAGGATCGCGGGTACGAGTCGACCTGCATCCTGCGCGTCGCGAACGGCTCGGACCTCGCGACGCTCGACGACGACGCGGGCCTGTGGGGCGCCTCCGCGAAGGCGATCATCGCGGCGAAGCGCGGCCCCGACGGCGAGCCGTCGACCGCCGACGACCTGCAGTTCGCGACCCTGACCGAGCTCGACGCCGTCGACTGGGTCGGGTTCCTGTCGTTCCGCGCGATGCTCGAGTACGGCCAGGCCGAGGGCCTGTGCCCGGGCCTCGGCGAGGAGTACCCGCCGCCGGGCGAAGACGAGGCGACCGATCGCATCATCGCGCGGATCGGCGATCGCATGCAGCGGGAGTTCACCGCCGGCGCACGGCCCTCGACCCGCGGATTGCACGCCAAGGGCCGCTGCGTGCAGGGCACCTTCACCGTCGACAACGCCGCCCTGCCCGCGTCACTGCGCGTCGGCGTGTTCGCGAGCGACACCGCGTACCCCGCGTGGGTCCGCTTCAGCAACGGCAACCCGCACGTGCAGGCCGACGGCGAGGGCGACGTGCGCGGCATGGCGATCAAGCTGATGGACGTGCCCGGCACCAAGCTCCTCGAGGACGAGAAGGACGCCGACACCCACGACTTCCTGCTCAACCACACCCCGACGATCCCGACCGCCGACGCGCTCGACTTCGCGGCGATCGTCGATCGCTCCGAGGACGACGAGAACCCGGTGCTCGCGTTCCTGTCGTGGAACCCCTTCGACATCGAGCTGACCAAGATCCGCCTGCTCATCGCGTCGGTGACCACGCCGATCATCAACCCGCTGTCGACCACCTATTGGAGTCAGAGCCCATATCGCCTCGGCGGCGAGACCGTCGCGGTGAAGTACCGCGCGCGCCCCTGCCCCGGCGCCGCCCTGGGGCCCGAGCTCGACGACGCGGACCCCGAGTACTTCACCGCGTCGATGCAGCAGCAGCTCGCGGCCGGCACGGCGTGCTTCGAGTTCGCGATCCAGCGCCAGCGCGATCCGGCCACCATGCCGATCGAGGACAACTCGGTCGAGTGGCGCGAGGCCGAGTCGGCGTTCGTGCCGGTCGCGACGCTCGAGATCGCGGCGCAGGACTTCGCGTCCGACGCCAACCGCGAGGCCTGCGAGCACCTGTCCTTCACGCCGTGGCACGCGCTGCCCGAGCACCGGCCGCTGGGCAGCCTCAACCGCGCGCGGCGACGGGCGTACGAGGCGATCTCGAAGCGGCGGCACGAGCTCAACGGCGTGCCACGCCAGGAGCCGTGAGCTCGACGCCCGCGGCGACGTCGTCCGCGCCGGCCCGTGGCGTTGCCGGGCCGCGCGCGCGCGTCTACGATGGGTCGCCTGGATCCCGGGTTGCACGGAGCGTCGTCGCCGACGCATGGACCTCCATCGGCATGGACGGCGCCGCTGATGGTGGCGCTGGCCACCGCCGCGGCGTTCGCGACGCACGGGCTGTGGCGCGTCGCCGCGCTGGCGATCGTCCTCGCGCTCGCGCCGTCGAGCCTCGCGGCGCTGCGCGAGCACCTCGGCCCGCAGCGCTGGCTCGCGGTCGCGCGCGCCGCCCCGATCGCGCTGCTCGTCGCGGTCGCCGGCGGGATGCTGTGGCCGCTCGTCACCGGTGAGCCACCGGCCTCGCGCGACCACGCGATCCACTACTTCCAGGCGCGGATCCTCGTCGACGAGATGCTGCCCTCGGGTCGGCTCTCGGGGTGGACCGAGCGCTTCAACCACGGCTTCCCGTTCGGCGAGGGCTACCCGACATTGGGTGTGCTCTGGGCCAGCGCGAGCCACCTGCTCACCCTCGGCGCGCTCGACCTGCGCGAGAGCTACGCGTGGGGCCTGCTCGGGGTCTGGTCGCTCACGCTGTGGGGGAGCTGGCGCATCGCCGCCGCGATCGCGACGGACGTCCGCGCGCGACAAGGGGACGTCGAGGCGCAGGACGGTGATCTCGTATCGCGCTGGGCTGGGTCGGCGGGTGCGTTCGCGTGGCTGCTCGATCCGGGCGCGGCGCGGCAAGGCGGCTGGAACTACCTCATGTTCCACGGCGTGTGGCCGCAGCAGCTGTCCTCTGCGCTGTGGATCGCGGGGTTGGTGTGGACGCTGCGGGCGCTGCACGATCGACGGCCGCGGGCGATCGCGATGGCGGCGGTGTGCCTCGCGGCCAGCGTGCTCGCGCACCCGTTCGGGCTGCTCACGGCGGTGGCGTCCGCGGTCGGCCTCGTGGTCGTGGCGCGGCTGGCCGACGACGCGCGCCGCTGGGCGCCCGGATCCCTGCGCGTGCTCGCGCTGATCCATGGGCTCGCTGCCGCGCTCGCGGCCGCGGGCGTCGCGACGTTCTTCGCGGCGTCGGCGGAGCTCGGTCGATCGCCGGTCGCGTGGTCGGAGCTCGGCGAGCTCGCGGCGCGGCTGACCACGGGCGATCTGCTCGCGGGCACGTGGGCGTGGACGGGCGGGCTCGCGGTCGTCGGCCTGGGCCTCGCGCTGTGGAGCGGGCGCGCGAGCGCGTGGCTGGCCGCCGGGCTGTGCTGCGGGCTGCTGTTTCTCGGCTCGCGCGACGCGATCACGCTGCTCGAGCTCGACCTCGTCGCCGCCGGCTTCAAGAACCTGCAGTTCCCCCGCTTCGCGATCGCGCTGAAGCCCCTGGCCTTCGCGATGGCCGGCGCGGCGCTCGTCGTCGCGATCCGGGCCGTCGCCGCGGCGCTGGGTCGCGGCGCGGTCGTCGACGCGCGGCGGCGGTGGTTCGTCGCGATCGTGCTGGCGCCCGCCTTCACCGCGCTGCTCGGGCGCACCGATCTGTTCGCGCCGCGACCGGTGGGCAGCATCGACACCCTGCGCCGCAGCGAGCTCGCCGTCGAGGAGCGCGAGCTGCGGGCCGCGTTGGTGGCCGAGGCCGAGCACACGGCGGCGATGCGGGTCGCGTTCCTGCGCGCCGAGATGGGCGGCGGCACCTACCCGATGTTCGCGATCGCCGATGCGGGCGCGGCCGCGGTGCTCGACGGCCACGTGGCCACCGTGAACTTCGAGCACATCGTCGAGCGCCGCGGCGTCGCGGTGTTCGAGCGGCTCGGCGTCACCCACGTGATCCACGATCGTCCGCTGGGCGAGGGCGACGCCGAGCTCGCCGCGGTGCTCGAGCCGGTCGGCGTGTTCGGGCCGTACACGCTGGCGCGCTTCGTGGCGGCGCCGGACACCGGGCCGCGGTTCGTCCGCGGCGAGGGCACGGCGAGCGCCGTCGAACACGGCCCCGAGCGGCGCGTCTTCGAGGTCGAGACGTCGGGCGGCACGCTGCAGATCGCCCAGGCCCCGTCGTCGCGGTGGGCGTGGACGCTGGACGGCGCGCCGATCGAGGCGTCGACCTCCACCGTGCACGGCGACATGGACGTCGTCGGCCTCGAGCTGCCGCACGGCGGCCGCGTCGTCGCGACGTACGTGACCACCGACGCCGAGCGCTGGGGCCGGTGGCTGAGCCTCGCGGGGCTCGTCGTGGTCGCGGGGTTGGTGCTGCGCGGCCGACCGCTCGCGCTGCGGTCACGATCGTTCGGCTCGGGCCGCGCGGTGGCCATCGCGTTGGGCGTGGGCGCGGTGGGCATGGGCGTGCTGGTCGTGCGTCGTCAGCACACGCAGCTCGATCGCACGTGGCACGAGTACGCCGACACCCGCTTCTTCGCGCGCACGGGCGCACCCGAGTTCGTCGACGACCTCACGATCACCCGCGAGATCGCGATCGATCGCGCCGCGCGGCCGGTGTGCGACGGCCTGCTGGGCAAGGACGCGCTGGTCGAATGCGAGGAGGGCGACTACCGGCCCAACCCCTCGTTCGTCTACATCGACCCGTACCTCTACCGCTGCGTCTCGTTCGGGATCGCGGCCGGCGACACCGCGACGATCCGCCTCGGCGAGCCGGGCGATCACGTCGTCGGCTTCGCGATGCGGCGCGGCAGCGACGGCAAGGGCCGCCACCTGCGCTTCGGCACCGGCCGCGCGCTGCAGGTGCTGGGCAACCGCCGGGCGGACCTGCACTTCGGGGCGGAGGAGGAGCCGGTGGTCACGATCGAGAACGCGGGGGACGATCCGGAGCTGGTGTGTGTGGGCGGGGCCCGCTTCGAGTGAGGAGCGAGACGAAGTCTCGCCCCTCACGCGAAGCGCCGTGCCCGTGCCCGTGCCCGTGCCCGTGCCCGCCCGTACCCCCCGCCTTGCCCCGCGCCCCCTCGCCGCCCTACACTCGCGGCCATGGGAATGGCCACGGGCGGCGCGGAGGGGGAGGCGGTCTGCGAGATCAACGTCACCCCCATGGTCGATGTGCTGCTGTGCCTGCTCATCATCTTCATGGTCGCGGCGCCCAAGCCGCCCAACGAGCAGATCCAGATCAGCGTGCCGAAGGAGTCGGTGACGCAGGTGCCGTCGGATCCGAACTCGCCGCTGCTCGTCGAGGTCCTGCCCGACGGCTCGGCCAAGCTCGGCCAGCAGCAGCTGTCGAAGAACTACGACGAGATGATCAAGCAGTTCCAGGCCAACGAGAAGGCGCAGTCCGACAGCAAGCTGATCGTGACCGCCAAGGGTGAAGCGCGCTACGGCGACGTCATCCGCGTCATGACGGCCGCGCACGAGTCCGGGATCTCCGACGTCGGCATCGCGTCCGATCGCCTGTAGCAGCTTCGGCGCGGCCCCGAGGGACCGCGCCGGACGTCCGGCGACGACTACTTCCTCTTCGCGGGCTTCTTCCCCGCCTTCGCGGGCTCGGCCTTCGCGACCGGCTTCTTCGCCGCCTTCGCGGGCGCCTTCGCCGGCTGCGCCTTCGCGGGCGCCTTCGCGGGCTCGGCCTTCGCGACTGACTTCTTCGCCGCCTTCGCGGGCGCCTTCGCGGGCTCGGCCTTCGCGACTGACTTCTTCGCCGCCTTCGCGGGCTCGGCCTTCGCGACCTTCTTCGACGCCTTCTTCACAGGCTCCGGCGCCGGCTCGGCCTTCGCCGCCTTCTTCCCGACCTTCTTCACCGGCTCCGGCGCCGGCTCGGCCTTCGCCGCCTTCTTCCCGACCTTCTTCACCGGCTCCGGTGCGGGCTCGGCCTTCGCGACCTTCTTCGACGCCTTCTTCACCGGCTCCGGCGCCGGCTCGGCCTTCGCCACCTTCTTCCCGACCTTCTTCACCGGCTCGGGCGCGGGCTCAGGCGCAGCCTCGGCCTTCGCCGCCTTCTTCCCGATCTTCTTCGCGGGCTCGGGCGCAGCCTCGGTCTTCGCGACCTTCTTCGACGCCTTCTTCGCGGGCGCCGGCGCGGCCTCGGCCTCCTCCGCCTCCGCGGCCTCCTCCGCCTTCGCCGGCTTCTCCGCCTTCGCGGGCTTCTCCGCCTTCGCGGGCTTCTCCTTCGCGACCTTCTTCCCGGTCTTGCGGCCCTCGGCCGGCGGCGCCTCGGCGGTCTCGCCCTTCCACACGCCGAAGGTCGCGCCCGTCGGGTCGCGCATGATCGCACCGGCACCGAAGCCGGGCGCCTCCATGTATTCGACGATCACCTCGGCCCCCGCGGCGCGGGCCTTGGTCACGGTGACGCGCACGTCGTCGACGGTGATGTACGGCAGCCACATCGGCGGGGCGTCGGGCATCCCGCGCAGCTGCATGCCGGCGCCGGGATCCTTCGGGGTCCCGATCATGGTGTAGACGGACTCGCCCATCGGGATGTCGCTGTAATTCCAGCCGAACAACTCGGCGTAGAACGCCTTCGCGCTGGGGATCTCATCGGTGTGGAGCTCGAGATGGACAAAGGCGCCTTGCATCCTGGGATCTTCCTTTTCGACGGCAGGGACTTCTTACTACGCGCGCGCGTGGGGCTCAATGGCGGGCGGCACCCGACGTGTCGCCCTCGGCCCGTCGTGCAGGTCCGGACACGTCGCGGGGAGATCCCACCCGACGCCTGGGCTCGCGGTCGGTGGCTGCTCTCGGGCACTCTTCGGGGGCATGCCACGGGCCCCGATCCGCACCGCCCTCCCCCGCGTCCTCGTCGCGCTCGCCACCACCGCGCTCGCCACCGCATGCGCGTCCGACAGCGACGCGACCACGGGCGACGATCTCTCCACCGGCACCGACCCGACGACCGACACCCCCACGACCGGCGCCGATACGTCCGCGGGGTCCTCGGAGGGCTCCACCTCGGGCGGCGCGACGGCCGTGATGGTCAGCGGCGACGCCTTCGAGTTCGGCCCCTACACCATGATCGCGGGGGCCTCGGTGACGATCCGCGAGTTCCCCGAGCAGGGCACCACGACCGACGCCGACGGCCACTTCGTGTTCGAGGCGCTGCCCCCCGGCGCCGCCGCGACCTTCGTGATCGAGGCCGAGGGCTACCCGCGGACCTCGACCAAGACGTTCACCCTCCCGGCCGCCGGCGAGGCCCTCGAGCGCGTCACCTTCCAGGTCCCCGACGACGCGACCTACGAGCTGCTCGCGGGCGTCGTCGGCGTCGTGCCGGACGAGACCACCTGCCAGATCGCCACCACGGTCACCCGCGTCGGCAAGTCGATCTACGATCCGGGCGCCCACGGCGAGGCCGGCGCGACCGTCACGATCGATCCGCCGCTGCCGGCGGAGCACGGGCCCATCTACTTCAACGCGGACGTGATCCCGCAGCTCGACCTCACCGAGACCTCCGACGACGGCGGCGTGCTGTTCGTGAACGTCCCCACGGGCACGTACACGCTGACGGCGACGAAGGCGGGCGTGGAGTTCGTCGCCGTCGAGATCGCCTGCGACGGCGGCGTGCTCGTGAACGCGTCGCCGCCCAACGGCCTGCAGGCGCTGTGAGGGGTCAGGGCTCCGTGCGCGTGAGCTCGACGGTGTGGATCTCGAGGCGCAGATCCAGCGCGGGGTGATCCAGGGCGACCTCCCGCGGGATCTCCCCGGGCGCGAGCCCCTCGGGGAAGCGCAGCCGGCTCGCCCGAGCGTCGCGCCTGCGGCCGTAGACCCGCTCTTGCAGGCGTCCTCCGGCCCAGCGCTCGTCGAGGGGATCGCCGACCGCGGTGCGGCGCCGGTGCCAGCCGTCGGCCTCGACCCGCTGCGGCGGATCGAAGTACGCGCCGTGGATGTCCCGCAGGATCGCCCGCGGCGGGGCCGGCACGGGCATGTCCACGTAGGACGTGACCTCCACGCCGTCGCCGCGCTGGACCACCGCGAACGCCTTGGTGCCCATCGGGGTCATGCCCAACAGGACCAGCGCCGCGCCGTCGAACTGCAGCACCGCGTCGAACGCCCGCCGCACGCCCGCATGGGTCGCGACGACCTTCTGCCGCGCGACGAACGGCGGTGAGACCCCCGCGACGAGGGTCGGCACCTCGGGCTCGCTCGGCGCGGCCGCGGGTCGACACCCGACGATCGCCGACGCGAGCGCGAGGGCCAGGACGCTGCGATTCGCACGGCTCGGCACGGCGCGGGGGATCATGGCGGAGCCGGGTCGATCCGACGAGTCCGGGCCCTCGCATCGCGACCGCTGCCGTCGCTCGGGCGCGACGAGCCACCCGCGAGCACCAGCGAGAGCGGCGCGCCGAGGGCGGCGAGGGCGACCCCGAGGGCGGTCGTGATCCCGAGGGCCGCCAGCGCCGGGTTGCTCGACGTGCCGAGGACCCCGAACGCGAGCACCGTGGTCGCGCACGCGATCGCGACGCCGGCCGCCGCGGTGCCGCGCCCGGCGCGGACGTGCTGCGTCTCGACCAGGAACACGCCGTAGTCCACGCCCATCGCGAGCACGAGCATACACGCGACGAGGTGCAGCAGCTGCAGCTGCACGCCGGCGTGGGCGAGGATCCCGAGGGCGGCGGCGGCGGCGAGCACCGCGGGCCCGAGCGCCGCGGCGACGAGCGCGGGCCTGCGGTAGCGGATCGCGAGCACGCCGACGATGACGACCAGCCCGAGCGCCACCGCGAACAGGCTCCCGCGACGGTGCTCGCGGTACAGCCGCTCGGTGAACGCCCGCTGATCGAAGTACGCCGCGCCGGGGATGCCGTCGACCGCGGCCGCCAACGCCTCGGCATCCGCGTCGCCGACGAACGACAGCAGCGCGACGCCGTCCTCGGACTCGAACACGTAGGGCCGCACGAGATCGTCGAGGCCCGCCGCGACGATCTCCGCGCGATCGAGGGGGCCCGGATCGTCCGCGCCGCGGGCATCGAGGGCCGCGAAGGCCTCGGCGCGGAAGCCCACCGCGACGAGCGCCTCGCGGGTGCGCGCCGCGAGCTCGGGGATCGCCCGCACCGCGGCGAGGTTGGCGTCCTGCACCGCGACCGACCACAGGATCGGCGCCGACGAGCGCGCCGTCGTCCCCGGCAATCGCCGCCACACCGCGTCCTGCACCGCGGCCGCGTCGTCGATCGTCGCGCCCTCGGCGAGGAGCACCCGCCCGACCTCGTTGCCGCCGACGAGCGCGCGGACGCGGGCGTCCTCGTCGGAGATCTCCGGCAACGCCGAGTTGAGCGCGCGCGCGTCGTCGACCCAGTGTACCCGCGTCCAACCCGACAGCGCCGCGAGCATCGCGACGCCGAAGATCGCCGCCACCGATCGACGGTGCGCCGCGAGCCAGTCGAGCCCGCGATCGAGGGCCGCGGCTGACACGTGCGCGAGGCCGATGCCCCTCGCCGCACCGGCGCCGTGGGGCGCGGGCAGCAACGGCGCGACCAACCACCGCGTGGCCGCGAGCGCGACCGCGACGCCGACCGCCGCGAACAGGCCCATCTCGCGCACGCCCGGCAGGCCGAAGACCGCCAGCGCCGCGAACCCAGCGACCGTCGTGAGCGCGCCGAGCACGAGCGCCGGCCACACCATCGCGAGCGCCTGGTCGCGATCGCGACCGAGCACGTGGTGCGTGACGAGGTGCACCGGGTAGTCGACGCACACGCCGACCAGCGTGGTGCCGAAGGCCAGGGTGAGGCCGTGGATCTGCCCCGAAGCCGCCAGCGTCACCGCGGTCGCGACCACGACGCCCGCGAGCATCGGCACCATCGCGAGCAGGAGCACCCGCACGCTCGCGAAGGCGACGAGCAGCATCACCACCACGCCGAGGCTCGAGGCGATCGACAGCACCTGGACCTCGCCGCGGATCGTCCGCTCCGAACGCACGGCGATCCGATGCAGCGCGCTGCGCTCGACGACCACGCCGAGCTCGCGCTGCAGCGCCGCGACCTCGGCCTCGATCGCGTCCTCGAGCGGGCCCTGGTGCGCGCCCTCGAAGGGGCCGTGGCGCGTGGTGAGCAGCACGATCGCGTGCGCGCCGTCGGCGGTGACGAACTGGCCGCCTTCGACGCGCACCGCGTCGCCGAGCCCCGCGCGCAGGGCCGCGGTGCGATCGAGGAAGAGCAGCCACGGATCCGTGGGCGCCAGGCGCTTGATCCCCGCGCCGGTGGGCCGGGTGAGCTCGGCCTGCAGCCGCGTCGCCGCGGCCGCGAGGCGCTCGGGGGTGAAGTGATCGGCGACCGCCGCCGGGTCGCGATCGACGAAGCGGAAGCGCCGGGGGTGCAGCGCGGCGAACAGCCGCTCGCCGAGGGCCGGATCGGGGCCGGTGCGGGTCGCCTCGACCTCGGGGTGCGCCGCGAGATCGTCGGCGAAGCGGCGGGCGGCCGCGCGGGCGTCGTCGATCGACGGGCCTGCGACGGCGACGACCATCGTGCGCGCCGGCTCGGTCACCGCGAGCCGCCCGATCCACGGCCCGAGTCGCGCGTCCCCGGGCTCGATCGCGAATTGCGTGATGCCGCTGTGGACGCGCAGGTTCAGCGCGGCGTAGGCCCCGCACGCCAGGACCACCGCGAGGGCGATCCACGTCATCACGGAGGCCTTCGCCGATGGGGAGCTCCGCGACAACGCGGGCGGAGGGTAACGCGTGCGGGTGCGCGGCGCGAGACGTGCGGCCGGCGGCGGCGAAGATCTCGGCCACCCACCGGCCCGCCGGGCAATCGTTGCGCCTCCGCGACGCACCGATCCGCCGCGCGCCGTCGATAGACTTCGCACATGCGGTTCACGACCATTCGATCCCAGATGCCGTGGCTCGTGTCGCTGCTGGTGGGCTGCGGCGACGATGGGGGCGCGGAGAGCTCGACGACCGGAGACACCACGTCGACCTCGACGGCGGGTTCGACGTCGACGGCGGACACCAGCTCGTCGACCTCGGCGGGGACCTCGAGCGACGGCTCGAGCAGCGGATCGAGTTCGAGCGGCGGCTCCAGTGGCGGCTCGAGCGAGAGCTCCACCTCCGGTGGCCCCGTCGTGCTCGACGCGGTGGACGACACCTACTTCACGGCGCAGGACGCCGCATTGCCGATCGACGCGGGCGCGGGGCTCTCGGCGAACGACGCAGAGGGCGAGGGCGGCGCGGCGCAGGTGACCGCGTTCGATGCGGTCTCGGTCGCCGGCGGCGCGGTGGACGTGGCGGCCGACGGCAGCTTCACGTACACGCCCGTGGCGGGCTTCTGGGGTCGCGACAGCTTCGGCTACACCGTCGAGGACGGGCTCGGCGCGACGGACTCGGCGACGGTGACGGTGTTCGTGGCCCCGCGCCAGATCCCGCTCGGCGTCGTGGCCTCGGGCGCGGGTGGTTTCGTCCTCGACGGCGAGTTGGCCGGCGATCAATCGGGCACCGCAGTGAGCGGTGCGGGCGACGTCAACGGCGATGGACTCGACGACCTCGTCGTCGGGGCGCGGGCCGCCGACGGCGAGGGCTCCTACGCGGGTCGGAGCTACGTCGTGTTCGGCCAGGCCGACACGACGGCGGTGGATCTGTCGATGCTCGGCGACGGCGGGTTCGCGGTGCTCGGCGAGGCCGCCTACGATTTCTCGGGCCAGGCGGTGAACGGTGCGGGCGACGTCAACGGCGACGGACTCGACGACCTCGTCATCGGGGCCATGGGCTCCGACGCCAATGGCATGAACTCGGGCCGCGGCTACGTGGTGTTCGGCAAGGCGGACTCGGCCGCCGTGGATCTGTCCGCGCTCGGCGACAGCGGTTTCGTGATCGACGGCGAGACGGAGAGCGACCGCGCGGGGATCTCGGTGGCCGCCGCGGGGGACGTCGACGGCGACGGACTCGACGACATCGTCATCGGGGCCTACCGCTCCGAGCCGACCGGCACCTACTCCGGCAGCGCCTACGTGGTGTTCGGCAAGGCGGACTCGGCCGCCGTGGATCTGTCGGCGCTCGGCGACGGCGGCTTCGCGATCCACGGCGAGGGCCCCTTCCAACACGCGGGCAACTCCGTGAGCGGCGCCGGCGATGTCGACGGCGACGGGTTGGCCGACGTCATCATCGGCGCGCCCTACGGTCACCCCAACGGCGCGGCGTACTCGGGCCGCAGCTACGTGGTGTTCGGCAAGGCCGACACCGAGACGGTGGCGTTGGCGACGCTCGGCGAGGCCGGGTTCGCGATCGACGGCGAGGTGGCGTGGGACTTCTCGGGCGTGTCGGTGAGCGGCGCCGGCGACGTCGACGGCGATGGCTTGGACGACGTGATCGTCGGGGCCCCGGGCGCCGATCCCAACGGCGAGCGATCGGGCCGCAGCTACGTGGTGTTCGGCAAGGCCGACAGCACGACGGTCGCGCTCGGGCTGCTCGGCGACGACGGCTTCGCGATCGACGGCGAGGTGGCCGAGGACTTCTCGGGCGCCCGGGTGAGCGGCGCGGGCGACGTCGACGGCAACGGCCTCGCCGACGTCATCGTCGGCGCGTGGAGAAACGCCTCGAACGGCGCGGAGTCGGGCCGCAGCTACGTCGTGTTCGGGAAGGCCGACACGACGACGGTCGTGCTCTCGACGCTGGGCGACGGCGGCTACGTGCTCGACGGCGAGGCCGCGGGCGACCGCTCGGGCACCGTGCACGGCGCGGGCGACGTCGACGGCGACGGCCTGGACGACATCATCATCGGCGCCGCCGAGGCCGACCCCGCGGGGGACTCGTCGGGCCGCAGCTACGTGGTGTTCGGCGTGCCGACCGGGGACAACTGCTGCAGCGCCCACGGCCGGGGCGGTTGCACGGATGATGCGATCGAGGCGTGCGTGTGCGAGGTCGACGCGGCGTGCTGCACCGCGGAGTGGGACGCGACGTGCGTGGGCGAGGCGACGGTGGACTGCGGCGCGTGCGGGTGAGGCCGGGCGCGCTACAGGCAGTTCAGAGCGGTCGAACGTAGCCCCGCGTGCAGCGGGCGCCGCGGATCTGCGTGTCGTCGCGCACGAAGCCGTGCCGCTCGTAGAACTTGATCGCGGCGCCCATCGCATCGGTCGTGTCGAGCACCATGCGCTCGCCCCCGTGGGCCTTCGTCCACGCGATCGCCTCGTCGAGCAGGCGCGTGCCCACGCCGAGCCCGCGCGCGGCGGCGGCGAGGTACATCTTGCGCAGCTCGAACGTCTCCGGCGCGACCGGGAAGACGCCGCAGGTCCCCACCAGCGTCCGCCGATCGCCGTCGACCTCGCGCGCCACCCAGAACGCGCCGCCGTGATCGAGGTACGACGCCGGAAGATTGCGCACCGCCTCGTCGGTCTCGCTGCCCACCCCGAACTCGAGGCCGAACTCGGCGAGCACGCGCGCGACGTGCTCGACGACCTCGGGGACCTCCGCGCGATCGATGACGCTGACGGTGATCATCGGCCGCACGCTAGCACGCGGCGATCCGCCCGGGCATCGCCGCGGCGCCGCGGGCCTGCGTTACCATGCCGCGCCGATGTCGTCGTCGCTCTCGAGCATCCTGGGCGCGACCGTCATCGGCTACACCGTCCTGATGCTCGCGCTGGGGTGGTGGACGCGCAGCCGCATCCACGACCACGAGGACTTCATGGTCGCGGGGCGGCGGCTGCCACTGCACCTGGCGTGGGCGACGATCGTGGCGACGTGGTTCGGCGCGGGCGCCATGCTGACGTCGACGGACACGGTGCGCGCCCAGGGGCTGGTCGGCGCGGCGCTCGATCCGGTGGGCGCGGGGCTGTGCCTGTTCCTCGCCGGCTGGCTGCTCGCGCGGCCGCTGTGGGAGATGCGGCTGCTGACACTGCCGGACTACTACGCGCGGCGCTTCGGCACGCGGACCGAGCGGCTGTCCGCGGTGCTGATGATCCCGACGTACTTCGGGTGGATCGCGGCGCAGTTCGTCGCGCTCGCGCACCTGCTCGAGCTGGTGTTCGGCCTCGACCCGACCTGGGGGATCCTCGTCGTCGCGGTCGTCGGCATGGCGTACACGCTGCTCGGCGGCATGTGGTCGGTGACGATCACCGACGCCGCGCAGATCGCCGTCGTCGCGCTGGGCCTCGCGATCCTGACGATCACGGTGCTCGGCGATCTCGGCGACGGCTCGGCGATGGACGGCCTGACGCACCTCGCCGAGCACACCCCCGACGAGCGGCTGGTCGTGATCCCCACGGGTGACCTCGAGAAGTTCGTCACCTGGTTCGGCATCGTCGCCGTCGGCGCGCTGGGCAACCTGCCGGGCCAGGATCTCACGCAGCGGATCTTCGCCTCGAACTCGGCGAAGACCGCCGTGTGGGCCTGCCACATCGCGGGCATCGTCTACTTCGGCCTGGGGCTGTGCACGCTGGTGCTGGGGCTGTCCGCCGAGCTCGTCGCCCCCGGCGCCGCCGAGAAGTCGACGATGGCGATGCTCGCGGGGATGTTCCTGTCGCCGTGGGCCGCCGCGCTGTTCGTGCTCGCGGTGATGTCCGCGGTGCTGTCGACGATCGACAGCGCGATCCTCTCCCCGGCCAGCGTCCTCGCGCAGAACCTCCTGTCGCCGCGCTACCCGAACGCGGACAAGCTGCGGTTGAATCGCGGCAGCGTGGTCGCGGTGACGGTGGTGTCGATCGCGACCGCATACCTCGGCGAGAGCGCGTACTCGTTGCTCGAGAGCGCGTACGAGCTGGGCCTGGTGTCGCTGCTCGTGCCGCTGGTGATGGGGCTGCGCACGGGCATCGGGGGCGAGCGCGCGGCGCTCTCGTCGATGATCGTCGGCACCGCGTGCTGGGTCGTGCACTTCGCGATCGGGTGGGAGACGTTCCTGGCGCCGGTGGTGGATCCTCTGGGGCTGCCGCTGCCGATGGCGTTGAGCTGCGCGATGGTGGGGTGGGTCGTGTACTTGGTGGTGGCGCGGAGCGAGCGGGGGGCGATCGAGCGGGGCGAGGGGATCTGACCCCGCGTCACCGCCCGTCCCCGCCTCCCCGCGAGCAGCCCGCCCCACGATCGCGTACGCTCCCCTCCCATGTCCGAGGTGCTGGCCGACGAAGCGGTGCTCGCCGGACTGATCGAGCAGTTCGCGTCGCCCTACGACTTCCTGCGCGAGCTCGTGCAGAACGGGCTCGACGCCGGCGCCTCGCGGATCGACGTCGTGTTGCGGGAGCACGCCGGGGACGACGAGGCTTCGACGGTGCTCGAGATCGCGGTGCGGGACGACGGCTGCGGCATGACCGAGGCTGTGATCGACAACGAGCTCGCGCGGCTGTTCGTGTCGTCCAAGCGCAACGACCGGACGATGGCCGGCGGCTTCGGGGTCGGGTTCGTCAGCGTGTTCGCGTGGCGCCCGGACGCGGTGCTGCTGCAGACCGGGCGCCACGGCGAGGCCTGGGAGCTCGACTTCGACGCCCGCGGGCGGTTCTCCAAGCAGCAGGTGGTCGAGCCGATCGAGGGCACGACGGTGCGGCTGTTCCGCCGCGACCGCGCGGGCGCGCGTGAGGCGACCGCGCGGGAGATCCGGCGGACGCTGTGGCGCTGGTGCCGGTTCTGTCGCCTCCAGGTCTGGTTCGACCAGGACGAGCACGCCGCGCCCGAGCTCGTCACCGACACCGTCGACGCCCCCGATGCGGCGGTCAGCGTCGAGCACCGGGGTGGCGACACGCACGTCCGCGTCGCGTTCGCGCCCCGCGGTCGCGCCATCCTCCTGCGCAACGCGTTGGTCCTCGCCGAGGGCCGCCCCGACGCCCTCGTCCCGCGGGTCGTCGCCGAGAACCCGGACTCCGCCGAGCACCTCGACATCTGGGCAGACTCGGCGGCGTGGCGCACGGACATCGCCCGCGATCACGTCGTCGACGACGCGGGCCGCCGGACCATCGAGGCGCGGATGATCAACCTGCTGCACGCGTGCCGCAGTGCGCTCGTCGACGAGCTCCAGGCCGTGGCTGCCCTGCCCCACACCGCCGAGGTCCACGCCCGCTACTCCGCGCTGCACGCCCACCTCCGACTCGAGCGACGGGCGATCCCCGAGCTCGCGCACGGCCGCGCGCTGCTGCGCGGCGTCGACGGCCCGCTGTCGATGGAGGCGCTGATCGAGGCGGCGACGTGGCGCGTCGTCGCGCTGCTCGACGTCGATCACGGTGAGATCCGCCGCGACGCCGGCGTCCCGTTGCTCGTCGCCGACGTCGACGATCGCGAGGGCTGGCTCGCCGCCTGGCTCGCGGAGCACGGCCTCGGGTGCGAGGCGCTCGATCACCTCGTCCACGACGTCGAGCCGGCCGCGCGCGCTCCAGGCGATCTCGCGGGGCGCGTGGCCGCCATCGCCCGACGCGTCGGCTTCGCGCGCGACGTGTACGTCGGCGCGTTCCAGGGCCCGATCGGTCGACCCTTCGCCGCCCAGCTCGACGACACCACGCTCCGCGTCGCCATGCCCCCGGCCCGCGCACCGATGCGACGCGCGCTGCTCTGGCTCGACACCCGCCACCCACTCTACCGCGCGGCGCTCGAGGTTCCACCCGCGGTGGCGGCTGCCACCCTCGCCCTCGCGGTCGGTCGCGAGCTCGGGGCAAAGCCGGCCGCGATCATGCGGGCGGTCGACACGATGCGAGCGACCGAGTCCTCCGGAGGCACGCGTTGAGCGACGCGGTCACGCGCGCGGTGCTCGCCTGCCGCATGGCGCCCGCGGGCCCGCGGACGCGGCGCTTCACGGTCGATCGCGTCGAGGCGCTCGCGCGCCAGCGAACACGCTCGCAGGATCGGTGGGCGTGGACGCTCCACGTCGTGCGCGGGCTGTTCTCGCTCGTCGACGGCGCCAACCTCCGGCTCGAGTACACCTACCCCACGGCCGAGCAGGACCACCTGCGCATCGCGCTGTGGTTCGACGCGTCCGCGCTGTCGGGCCTGCCGGTCGGTGGGCTGCTCGACGCGGCGCTCGATCCCGGCAAGCCCGACCACGACGGCGCGCTCGTCGAGCGCCAGCGGCGGTTCCTGCATCGCCTCGGACGGGG
>LNFB01000228.1 GCA_001464385.1 Deltaproteobacteria bacterium Ga0077550
GGCCCCGACGGCGACAGCAACTGCGCCGAGACGTGCGACGAGGCGGCCAACTCCTGCGGCGGCAACGATCCGGCCGGCTCGGCCTGCGAGGACGGGCTGTTCTGCACCACGGGCGACGTGTGCAACGGCGCCGGCACCTGCAGCGGCGGCGGGAACCCGTGCGCGGCCAACGTCGGCGACGCCGACAACAACTGCGCCGAGAGTTGCAACGAGGGCGCCGACAGCTGCACCGCGGCCGACCCCAACGGCTCGAGCTGCAACGACGGTCAGTTCTGCACGCTGACGGATTCGTGCACGAACGGCGTGTGCGGCGGCACCGGCAACCCGTGCTCGGGCTTCCTCGGCGACGCGGACACCGACTGCAGCGAGAGCTGCAACGAGGTCAGCAACAACTGCACGAGCAACGACCCCAACGGATCGTCGTGCAGCGACGGGCTGTTCTGCACGGTGACCGACACGTGCAGCAACGGCGTGTGCGGCGGCACCGGCAACCCCTGCACGGCCTTCGTCGGCGACCCGGACACCGACTGCAGCGAGAGCTGCAACGAGGTGACGAACAACTGCACGAGCAACGACCCCAACGGCTCGGCGTGCAACGACGCGCTGTTCTGCACGGCGACGGACACCTGCACGAACGGGGTGTGCGGCGGCACCGGCAACCCGTGCAGCGGCAACCTCGGGGATGCCGACAGCGACTGCAGCGAGAGCTGCAACGAGGTGAGCAACAACTGCTCGAGCAACGACCCCAACGGCTCGACCTGCAGCGACGGGCTGTTCTGCACCGCGACGGACACCTGCTCGGGCGGCGTCTGCGGCGGCGTCGGCAACCCGTGCCCCGGGGCCGACGGCGACAACAACTGCAGCGAGTCGTGCAACGAGGGGACGAACAACTGCACGAGCAACGATCCGAACAACTCGGTGTGCTCGGACGGGCTGTTCTGCACCAGCAATGATCGGTGTCAGGCCGGCACGTGCGTGGGCGGGGCGAACCCGTGTCCGGGCCCGGACGGCGACACCGACTGCAGCGAGGTCTGCAACGAGACCTCGAACAACTGCTCGAACGACGACCCGAACGGGTCGCTGTGCGACGAGAGCTGCTTCGTCCCCGGCGTCTGCACGAACGGGGGCTGCATCACCGTGTGCCCGTAGCGGTCGGGCGCCGCGGCTAGTTCGCCGCGGGCTCGGCCGTGGCGGGCTCGGCCGCCGGCGCGCTTGCCTCGGCCGCTGGCGCGGCGGGGGCCGGCGCCGGGTCCTTCTCGCCCCAGCCCAGGAGGATCGGCAGGCGATGCACCGGCGGCGCGCCGTGGGCCAGCGCCGCATCGTGGAACGCGGCCATGTCGAAGTCGGTGCCGGCATCGCGCGCCCGGACCTCGGCCCGCTTGCGCAGCCGCAGCCAAGCCTGCGCGCCGACGAAGTACGTCGAGAGCTGCGTCGAGGTGACCTGCGCGCGGGTCCACTTGCCGCGGGCCTCGCCCTCCTGCTGGAACGAGCGGCCGACCATCAGATCGAGGGCCTCCTCCTCGGTCATCGATCCGGCGTGGATACCCTGGTCGAGGATCGCGTTGGTCACCGAGCGCAGGTAGAACTTGAGGCCGTGCAGCGCGATGGCCTTGGCCCGCAGCGCCGGGTCCTGGGCGACGCGCCACGCCCCCTTGCTGACGCCGCGCGGCCGCTTGGCGCTGGCGTCGGGGCCCGCACCGGCGTAGCCCGCGTCGACCATCAGCTTCTCGGCGTACACGGCCCAGCCCTCGACGAACGCCCCGTTGCCCAGGACGCGACGGACCTTCGACGGCTCGCGCTTGGCGAGGTAGAGCTGCACGAAGTGCCCGGGGATCGCCTCGTGGATCGAGAGGATCTCGAGCATGAAGTCGTTGTACTCGCGCAGGAACGACTCGCGGACCTCCGCCGACCAGCCCTCGGGGATCGGCTGCACGAGGTAGAAGCTCGGCAGGCCGGCGGCCTGGGTCTCGAGCGGGCCGGGGGCCGCGAGCCCGGCGATGAACACCCCGCGCTGGTGCGGCGGCGTCCAGATGACCTGCAGCACCTCGGCGTCGTCCATCGTGAGCACGCGGTTGGACTTCACGAAGTCGGTGAGGCGCTGAAGCTTGGCCTCGATCGCATCGCGGAGCTCGTCGGGCTCGACGTGGATCGCCGCGAGCTCCTGCAGCACGGCGCGGATGACCTCGGTGTCGGGATCGCCCGCGGCGCGCGACTTGATCCGCGCGACCTTGGCGTTGCCGAGCAGGTCGCCGGCGAGATCGTAGGCGAGCTCGGCCATGCGCTTGCGGACCCGGCCGTGCTCGACCACCGCGACGCGGCGCAGCTCGTCGGCCGAGATGCCGCTCTGCAGCGTGAGCGCCAGCTTGCGCTCGAAGTTCGCCGCGCCGAGCCGCCACTCGCCCTTGGCCTGGGGCAGGACCTCGTCGCGCAGCTTGGCCTGCAGCGCCCGCACGGCGGCGATGGCCCCGGGCGTCGCCGCGACGATGCGGCCCTTCACCTCGGCCGACGCGCCCTCGATGCGCTCGGGGAGCACCTGCTCGATGAGGGCGACGACGCCCTCGATCTGGCCGATCGCGACGTTGGTCTGGGGCTCGAGCGCCTCGGCGGCGACGAGCATCGCGGCGGCCTGCTCGCACAGCTTGGGCAGCCCCTCGAGCCGCGCGGCGACGTTCGCCGCCCGCTCGTCGAGCGGCGCGAACTCCCGCGACACCAGGTCCTCGATGCCACCGCCGATCGTCGCCGTGTACCACGACGGATCGCGGCGCCACGGCTGCTCGACCTCGTGGCCGAACTTCTGCAGCTCGAGCTCGGCGCGCAGCACGTCGAGATCGATGCGCTCGTCGGGGCTGAGCGCGCCGCCGGCGAGGGATTGCACCACCGCGAGGCCCTCGTCGATGCGGCGCAGGTCGGCCGCGATCGCCTCGGCGCTGACGTCCGGCCAGACGCCGTCGTGGCTGTGCTCCCCGAGGGAGGTCGCGGTCACCGGTCGCGCGGCGAACCACGCGGCGAGGACGGTGTCGACGGCCGCGGCGAACTCGACCTTGGGCTTGCTCGCCTCGGTCGGCGGCTTGGTCGGCGGCTCCTTCTTGCAGGCGGTCAGGCCGAGCGATCCGGTGAGGCCGAGGGCGGAACACAGCGCGAGGACGATCGAGCGGGACATGGCGGACCTCATGCGGTGGCGGTCGTGGTGCGGAGCGATCGAGACATCGCGGGTCCTCATGCCGTCGTGATCATCGACGGCGGCAGGTGCCCGGTCTCGTTGAAGCCGATGAGGGCCTCGAAGCCGCTGGCGTAGATCCGGATCTCCGTGATCCCGCTGTGGGCGATGTCCATCATCGCCCAGGCCTCGTAGGGCAGCCGCAGCGTGCGGCTGACCATGAAGCGGATCAGGTTGCCGTGGGTGAACAGCAGCACCAGCGACGACTTGCGCGGCGGCTTGCAGAAGCGGTCACGCACGCGCTCGATCTGCTGGTGGGCGATTTCCCGCTCCTCGGGTGGCGTGCGCTCGAGGCCCAGCGGCAGGGGCCCGAAGTCGACGCGCGCCGGATCGACGACCGGCACGACCTCGTGGAGGTACGGCTTGATCTTCACCGTTCCGAGGTCGAGCTCGTGCGCCGAGATCTCGGCGGTCTGCGCCGCGCGGGGCCACGGGCTCGCGTAGATGCCCTCGAACCGCGCGCCCGAGGCGGCGACGAGCTGCGCGAGGCGGCGACCGAGTCGTGCGGCCTGTCGACGACCGAGCGGCGAGAGCCCCCACGAGGTGTCGCCCTGTCCGGGGGTGCGGTCGTAGTGACCATGGCGCAGCATGACGATGCGTCGGCACGGGATTTCGTCGTCGGCCATGGGCGAGTGCAGGCCGCCCGGGGGGACGGCCGCCCTGTCATATCACGGGGCGGTTCGGGGGATCAGCGGGGGATTTGCGGCGGGCCGCCGGGCCCTCGGGAGCCCGCTCTTTGGTGCCCGTCTCGAGCCCGCAACTCAATGGAAGCTGCGCACCGTGGTGCCCTCGGTGCGCAGCCGCAGATCCGGATCCCACAGCGTGTCGGCGACCAGGTGCACGACCCCCTCTTGGACCTGCAGCTTGCCCGCGACGCCGAGCAGCAGCGCGCTCTTGGCCAGCAGCGCGTGCTGCTCGAACACCCGCTGCCACACGACGACGTTGACGAAGCCGGTCTCGTCCTCGAGCGTGTAGAAGGTGACGCCGCTGGCGGTGCCCGGGCGCTGGCGGCAGATGACGAGGCCGACGTAGTCGACCGCCTTGCCGTCGGGCAGGCGCAGGACCTGCTCGGCGGTGGGCAGGCGGCGGCGCTGTAGCTCGGCGCGCAGGCACGACAGCGGGTGGCCGCGCGTGCTGTGCATGCTGGTGCGGTAGTCCCAGAGGATCGCCTCGCCGGGGGCGACCGGCGCGAAGCGGGGCTGGTCCTCGGGCGGCGCGACGTCCGGCGGCAGCGGGAGACGATCGCCCAGGGTCGCCAGGGCTCCGCGCATCGTCCACAGCGCGTCGCGGCGATCGATCCCGAAGCCCTCGAAGGC
>LNFB01000229.1 GCA_001464385.1 Deltaproteobacteria bacterium Ga0077550
CTGCGTCTGTGGGTGACGACGAGACCACGGTTCGCCCGTTCCGCCGCGACGAGGGCGACGCGACCGGCCACTGGCAGCTCCGTGTGGTCTCCGGTGCCGCGACCGGCCGCGTGCTGCGGCTCGATCGCGGCGAGCTCGTGATCGGCCGCGACGCGGCGGCCGATCTCCGCCTCACGGACTCGGGCGTCTCGCGGCGCCACGCCAAGGTCATGCCGGCCGGCGACGGCACCGTGGTGCTCATCGATCTCGACTCGACCAACGGCACCCTCGTCAACGACGCGCGGGTCGAGTTGGCGTCGCTGCGCCTCGGGCACCGCGTCCGCATCGGCCCGGTCGCCGAGCTCATCTGCGAGCTGGTCCCTGCCGAGGGCGACGAGCCCCCGCACCTGACCGAGCGCGAGCTCGAGATCGCCCGGCTCGTCGTGTCCGGGCTCAGCAACCCGCAGATCGCCGATCGCCTCGGTATCCGCCCGCGCACCGTGGGGAGCCACCTCGAGAACGTCTACCGACGGCTCGGGATCGGCTCGCGGGCGGAGCTCGCGGTGCGCCTGTCGCAGGCGAAGCTGACGTGACGCCTCAGCGTGACGCGACGAAGCGTCGCCACCGCGTGCCGTCCGCGAGCAACACGGCCAACCCGGCGAGCACGCCGTAGCTCCGCGCCGGCGCGACGATCGTCGCTCGACCGGCGAGGTTGAACGCCAGCCGCCGGTTCGCGACCACGACGAACCCGGCGTCGGTGCCGACCTCGAGGGCGCTGCGCTCGCGCCACGGGATGTCGGCGTAGATCTCCGCGTAGGGCAACCATCGGGCCGACGCGAACGCCTGCGCCGACATCGACGCGAACGAGCTCACCGGCGGCGCGTCGCGATCGTAGGCGATCTCGGCGCCGAGGTTGATGTCGATCGCGAGCCACGACGTGACCGGCTGCGCCCACAGCAGCGTCGCACCGAGCGCGAGCGACTCCGTGTGTTCGAGCAGCTCGACGGTGGGGAACGCGACGTACGGCTGCAAGCCGAAGAGCGGGCGATGGGGGGCGTCCGGGCGCGGATCGTCGAAGCGGATCTTGAACCCGAACGACGTCTCGCCGCTGGCCTCGCCCCGCACGTCGCGGTGGAACAGTCGCTCGCCGTCGAATGCACGCAGCTCGACCCGCGGGCTGAGGCCGAGGCGCAGCGTGGTCGGGATGCGCAGCGGCAGCTCACCCTCGGGCAGCTCGCTCCCCGGCAGCGAGGCGTCGAGGCCGAGCTCCATCTGCCACGCCCCGGGCGCGACGGTGAAGGTGCCGTTGGTCTGATCCGGCGCGTCGCTCGAGACCGTGGGGAGGGGCTCGGCGAGCGCGGCGAGCACGGCGAGGCCGGCGGGGAGGGCCACGATCGGTGTCAGTCCGCCGGCGAGATGACCACGTCGCCGTCGTCGAGCGTGATGACGAGGCTCGCGTCGGCGCCGTCCTCACACACGATCGCCGGATCGATGTCGACCTCGCCCGACGTCGTGATGTCGCAGGCGTAGTTCCCCGCCGGCAGCTCGAGCGTGACCGGGGCCGACTTCGCGTCGATGGAGATCGCCATGGGCGTCGCGGTCGCCGTCCACTTCAGCGTGATCTCGTCGTGCGACCCACCGTCGAGCTCGAACGTCGGCGTCGCGAGGGCGTCGCCCACGATCGGACCTTCGTCGACCACCAGCACCGTCGGCGCGTCGACCGAGATCAGCGACACGCTGCCGAGCCCGAGCTCGACGTCCACCGGCATGCCCGAGGGGATCTCGAGCCAGTGATCGGCGAAGCACACCGCCCGGCCGTCGCAGTGGAAGACGACCTGGGCGACGTCGTTCTCGTCGACCGCGTAGTCGGCCTGCTCGATCGTGCGCTCGAAGGCATAGACGTGCCGCTGGATCCAGATGTTGGTCCGGGGATACGCGGCGATCTCGACCGCGCCCTCGGTGACGTCGATGTTCAGGCGCTCGGCGTGATCGGTGATCTCGTCCCAGCTCCAGAGATCGAACAGGATGCCGCAGGTGCCGGCGCCGAGGAGGGCCGGCAGCGCGAGCCCGAGGACGGCAACGTTTCGGATCTTCATGGGACCTCTTGGTTCGCGCCGCGGTCGTGCGCGGGCTCGAGTAGCGCGTCGGGATCCAGCTCGAGCGTCGCCGTGCCGGTCGACGCGTCCGAGAACCGGAGCACGATGGTGACGCCGTGACCGGCGAGCTGGTGGAGTCGATCGCGATCGATCCGCGCCAGCGACAGATCGTCGTCGACGTGATCGAAGCTCGCGAGGAGCTCCTCGCGGAC
>LNFB01000230.1 GCA_001464385.1 Deltaproteobacteria bacterium Ga0077550
CGATCGCTGCGCCGCCGCGCTCGAGCAGGCCCGCGCGATCGGCTTCCGCCCGCTCGAGGCCGAGGCGACGATGGTCGTCGCCGGCAACCGCGTCGCCGCCGGCGAGCTGGTCGAGGCGCGGCGCATGCTCGTGTCCGCCGCCCAGATCGCGAGCGCCAGCGGGCACGACTCGGCGGCCGCGCGCGCGTGGAGCCTGCTCGTGGAGCTCGAGGCCGACCACCTCGCCGACTACGCGCGCGGGCAGGAGTACGCCGACAACGCCCAGGCCGCGATCGATCGCCTCGGACCGTCGGAGGAGGCCGATCGGCGCCGGCTCGATCTCCACTTCGCGCGCGGGCTGCTCGCGTATCGTCGGGGCGAGCAGGACGTCGCGGCGGCGGAGTTCGACGCGGCCGAGGCCCTCGCGCGGCGCGTGGAGCCGGATGACCTGCTCGCGGTGCTCGAGGGCAAGGCCATCGTGCTCGAGGATCGCGGCGAGTTCGAGCGCGCGATCCAGATCCACACCGAGGTCGCGGAGCGTCGTCGGGCCGAGGGCGGCGACGCCCACCCGCAGCTCTTCATCTCCTACGCGAACCTCGCCTCGGTGCACGTGATGCTCGGGCACTCCGAGCTCGCCCTCGCGGCGGCGCGCCGCTCGACCGAGGTCGCGCTGGCGTCGCGCGGTCCCGACCACGTCGACTACGCGACGGCGCTGCACAACGAGGGCGAGGTGCTGCGGTCGGTGGGGCGGTTCGAGGACGCGCTGCTGCTCCTCGAACGGGCGCGGGCCGTGTTCGCGGCCTCGCTCGGGGACGACAGCCCGAAGGTCGCGTCCACGCTCGAGCACGAAGCTGGGGTCCTGCAGGGCTTGCGTCGGTTCGACGAGGCGGTGGGGCTGATGCGCAGGGCCCTCGAGATCTTCGATCGACGCGGCCCGGCCCAACACGTCGCGACCACCCGCGCGAACCTGGCCGATCTGCTGCGCGACGCCGGACGGCCGGCGGATGGCCTCGCCGATGCGAACGCGGCCGTCGAGGTGTTGTTGCCCGCGCTGCCCGGTGCGCCCGAGACCGCGTACGCGCTCATGGTCCAGGGCGAGATCCTCGTGGACCTCGGCCGGGCTGGCGACGCGATCGCGCCGCTCGAGCGCGCGCTCGCGATCTGTCGCGACGGCGGCTTCCTGCCGCTCGAGACCGGCGTTGCGCAGTTCGTGCTCGCCCGTGCACTGCTCGCGACGGCAGGCGATCGCGCGCGCGCGCTCGCGCTCGCGAGCGACGCAGCCCGTGCGTGGCACGGGGCCCCCGCCCCATGGAATTTCCGAAGAGAGCAGCTCGAGCAGTGGCGTCGCGCCGCGTTCGGTGGCATGAGTGCGCCGTGATCGACGGCGCCCCCGCATGAGGATCCGGTTTGCCCTTGGAACGGGCAGCTTCGGACGAATCAAACGCGGCGGACGTGCGTAGATGCATGCCACCCACCAACGCCGTCGCTCTCCCCCGCGGCGGGTCGCGGCGTTGCCCATAGCCGACATTCCTCACTCCCTGAAGGACACACCCATGAAGTCTGTTTCGACCCTCGTCGCCGCCCTCCTCGCCCTCCCCCTCGCTGCGTGCGTCATCACCGACGGCGACGACGACGACACGGCCGGCACCGCCACCGGCACCGCCACCGAGGCGACCGACGCGACCGCCACCGTGAGCGCGACCGACCCGACCGCGGACACCAGCGCGACCGACCCGTCGGCCGACACGAGCGCGACCGACCCGACCGCGGACACCAGCGCGACCGACCCCACCGCGGGCGGGGGCGTCTGCGAGCACACCTGCGCCGGCGACGGGGACTGCACCGCGAGCGGGGTCGACATCGGCCTCATCTGCACCGACTCGCACTGCGTCCTGGCGAACCCCTGCGAGACCGCCGACGATTGCGTCGCGACGCTCTCCGGTTGGTCGTTCTTGCCGTGCACGATGGGAGGCGGCGAGTGTGCCGCGGCGATGCAGATCTGCGTCGACCTCGGCGACGGCACCGGCGGCTGTGCGACCCCGCCGAGCGAGTTCGTCATGTGCGATCTCTTCGGGCAGCAGGAGACCGAGCAGACCAACCTCGACGACGGCTCGACCGTCACCGTGTGCGGTCAGACGGCCGGTGAGTGCAACGAGGGCGTGTGCACCCTCCCGGTCGCCCCGTGCGTCGACGACACCACCTGCGGCAACCTCGTGTGCAACGTCGGCACCGGCCTGTGCGAGTGCGACGGCGACGACGACTGCGGCGAGGGCGGCACCTGCACCGACGGCGCCTGCTCGGTCCCGGGCTGCGTCGACGACACCGACTGCACCAACCCGTTCGACGGCGGCACGATCGCCTGCAACTGAGCTCGCCGATGACGTGACGCGGCTCGGGTGAACCCGAGCCGGATCGACGCGGTCGCCCGAAACGGCGGCCGCGTTTTTTTCATGCTTCGTCAGCCCGGGACGCGTCCGCCGTCGCGGACCTCCCACACGCCGGGCGCGTGGATGACGTCGAAGATCGGCAGCCCCTTGGCCAGGACGCCCAGCGTCGCGGCGGCCTGGGCCCCGGCCAGCTCGTCGAGGGTGGCGGTCAGCGTCTCGAGCCCGATCGCGGGCACGAGCGCGCGCTGCTGCAGCGCGAACGCGACGAGCTGCCGGCGTAGGAACGCGACCACCTGCGGGTGGCACACGAACATCTGCGTGCCGTCGCACGACGGCGACACCAACGGGATCGGCGTGAACGACTGCAGGTCGCCCTCGACGTGGACCTGCAGCACCGCCCGCTCGGCGTGGCCACCCGCGAGCGGGACGAACTCGGCCTCGATGGCGCCGCCCCAGCGCGCCTGCATCAACACCTGCAGGAACATCCGGGTCAGCTCGGCGCGCACGCCGTAACGCTCGGAGTTCTGCCACATCATGCGGACGTGGCCGCAGCCGAGGTGGGCCGGCTGCAGCATGTGCTCGAGCACGATATCGCGGACCTCGGGCGGCGGGCCCATGAGGAACGCGCGCCACTGCAGCGATTCCGAGATGCCCTCGAGCGCCGCCTCGAGCCGCGGATCGGCGCGCATCGAGGCGATGAACGCGTTGGCGGAGTTGACGTCGGTGTGCAGGTAGAAGCGACCCATCGCGTCGAGCCGCCGGGAGAACAGTGCGCGCACCTCGGGCAGCGTGAACCGCTTGCCGCTCGACCGCTCGATCGCCCCGAGCAGCAGCAAGAACTCGCCCGCGTCGCCGCCGAGCGTACCGACGACGCCGCTCTCGTCGCGGCCGTCGACGCACGACAGGCGGCCGTGCAGCAGCAGCGCGGCGAGCTTGAGGAAGCGGACCGACGACGGATCTCCGACGTGTCGCTCGATGCGCTCGACGGTGAGCTCGGCGTCGTTGGGGACGGTGGGCTCGATGGTCCGCAGGCGATCGGGTCGCTCGAGGATCTCCGGGTCGCGGGTCGTCGCGAAGCCGAGGTTCTTCCACGACACCATGCCGCCCTCGAGGCAGCCGACCATGCGCATGCCGGCGCGCTCGAGCGCCTTGGCGAGCTCGCCCGCCCGCTCGCCGCCGCGCGAGACGAGCACGATCGGCGCGTCGCGGTGGAGGCGATCGAGCAGCGACAGCCCGCGCTCCTCGGGGACCCAGTCGGCGCCGGGGATGTGGCCGAGCGCGCCGGTGAGCTCCTCGGGGCGGCGCAGGTCGACGATGCGCACCGACCGGCCCTGGCGCGCGACGAACTCGGCGGGCAAGAGCGGGATGCCGCTGGGCGAGCGCACGATCGCGGCGACCCAGTTCACGCGGAACATCCGCTCGGCCTGGGACAGCACGCCGATGGGTGGGATCAACGGGTCGGCATCGGTCATCGGCCGAGCATGATAGCGAAAGTGGCACGCCGGTCGGGGTCTGCGGTACACCAGCACGGATGCGACGCCCCGCGAGCCGGACCTGGTGCCCGAGCACCGTGCGATCGGTGTTCGCCGCGCTGTCCGTGCTCGCCACATCGGGCGGTTGTGCCCACCGCCGCGCAGCGATCGAGGCGACGCCACCGGTCGCGGAGCGCCCGACGCCGCGCTCGGACCTGCCCGATCGACCGGTTGCACCCCCGGGCGCCGAGGGTCAGGTCGAGCCCGCGACTGCACCCGCGGCCGAGCCCGTGGCGCCCCCGGTCGCCGCCGCGATCGCCGAGGGCCCCGCCGCGCCGGCGCCGGCCTCGGTCGCGCAGCGCGACGTGCTGTTCGGATCGCCCGAGGACCCCGAGCCGGAGACCAAGGGCGGCATCGTCAAGGCGCTCGAGGACGTCTCGTACATCGTCGGCAACGAGTGGTCGCTCGACGCGTTCCGCCCGGTGGTCACGGACCTCGGCGGCGGCTACGTCGGCGTCGGCCCCGATCAGGCGTACCTGCTCATCGGCTGGCAGCGGCCCGAGTTCGCGTGGCTGGTCGACTACGACTCGAAGGTGATGCGCGTGCACGCGATGTACCGCGCGGTGTTCGAGCTCGCGCCGACGCGCAAGGCGTTCCTCGACGCGTTCGAGTCGGCCCACGCCGATCGCATCAGCAAGGCGCTCGCCGAGCACGACGACGATCGCCTGCGCCGGCTGTACCGCAACAACCGCGACATGTTCCGCTGGCGGCTGCGGACGGTCGAGCGCAAGCTGAAGCGCCGCGGCGTCCCGAGCTGGCTCACCGACGACGCGACCTACGCCTTCGTGCGCGACATGGTGCTCGGCGATCGCGTGCGACCGCTGCGGGTCAACCTCAACGAGGCCGCGGGCATGGCCGGCATCGCCGATTCGGCCCGCGAGCTCGGCGTGCCGATCCGCGTGGTCTACCTGTCGAACGCCGAGGAGTACTGGGACGCCTACGACGCGCAGTTCACCGCGAACCTGCAGGGCCTGCCCCACGACGATCGCTCGCTCGTGCTGCGCACACGCCTGGTCTGGCAGACCAACCGCGACTACGTCTACAACGCGCAGCCGCTCGAGACCTTCCTGCAGTGGCTCGCGCTGCCCGAGGTCCGCACGCTCGTCGACATCGTCGGCGAGAAGCCGGCGGCGACGAAGGACGGGATCAACTTCGTGCTGTCGGATCGGCCGCCGCCCGTCGCCGGATCCTGAAAACCGCCTGCGTCGCGCGGGTCAGAGCCCGCGATCGGCGTCGGTGTTCCGCTCGCCCTCGACCGGCGCCTCCGGGGCCGCCGGCTTGCCGCGCAGCGCCGCCGCCTGATCGATCGTCGCCGCGCAGCGGAAGCCGAAGTGGTGGAAGGGCGAGTTGCCCGGCGGCTGCGGGCGCCGCACCCAGCCCGCGGCATACTCGGCGCTCCAGTACCACGAGCCGCCCTTGACGAGCTTGTCGGTGGCGCCGGGGCACGACTCCGCGCCGTCGCACGGGCCCTTGGGATCGATGCCCGAGCACGCCGCGCCGCACGTCGCGAGGTCCGGCGCGTACCAGTCGGCGACGTACTCCCACGCGTTGCCGGCCATGTCGAACAGGCCGTAGAACCCGGCGGGCCGCGAGCCGACGACGAACGTGCGGCCCTTGTACGGCTCGCTGCTGCGCGCCATCGGGGTGCCGCAGCTGCGGCCACGCTTGTCGCGGAGCACCGCGAGGCGACACGTCGCGCGATCGTTGCCCCACGGGAACGCGGCGCCCTCGGGCCCGCGCGCCGCCGCCTCCCACTGCGCCTCGGTCGGCAGCTGCTTGCCGTGGACCTCGCAGTACTGCTTCGCCGCGAACCACGACATGCCGACGATCGGCTGGTGCGGCCGCGAGAAGTCGGGATAGAACGGCCCGCCCTTCTTGCACGCGCCGCGCTTCACACACGCCTTGTACTCGGCGATCGTCACCTCGAAGCGATCCATGTAGTAGGTCTGCAGCCAGACCTCGAGCTTCGGGCGCGCGTTCTCGGGGCCGTCGTCGGTGCCGCGGATCGCCTTGCCGCCGGGGATGCACGCCATGTTCGCGGGGGCGGTGTCGCAGGCGACGATCGGCGTGCCGTCGGGCAGCGTGGGGCCAGCGGGCGCGGCCCGAGCCGCGGCGATAGGAGCGGTGGCGACGGGCGCGGTGTCGACCGATGCGGCGGCGATCGGGGCCGCGATCGGCTCCGGTATCGCAGGGCCCGACGCGACCGGCTCGCCCGCGACGGGGGCGACGGGCGCCTCGCCCGGGCGCGCGCACCCGAGCATCGTCGCGAGCACGAACCACGCGGGCCGATGCGCGCGGCTCAGGGTCCGGTCTTCGTCGGCACCACGCACGCGCCGACCCAGTCGAACAACGGCGGGCCCTCGCCCGGATCGAACAGCGGCTCGCACAGGTGCTCGGGCGCCCCCGGGCACATCGCCGACGCCTGCGGGTCGCGCGTGTCGCAGAACGGGGTGCAGCAGCCGTCGGCGTTGTCGCATTCGAAGAACTCCGGAGGATCCGCGCAGAGCATGCCCGCGTCGCACTGGTTGGTGAACAGGCACCGCTCGCCGTAGGCGCCGAGCGCCCCCGAGGCGTCGTCGAGGCACGTGAAGTGGTCACCGATGCGATAGCAGTTCTGCTCGCCGGGGCAGTCGGCGCCGAAGGGGTCGCAGCCGGTCGAGCACAGCCGCGGCAGGATGTCCGGGCCGCCGACGCAGCGCGCGTTGCCGTCGGCGCACACCAGATCGGGCGCCTCGGGATCCTCGACGCACAGCGCCACGCACTCGCCGAGCAGCGCCTCGTCGTCGTGGACGACGCAGTAGAGCCCGCGGTCGCAGTCGTCGAGGCCGCTGGCCGCGAACTCCTGCACGGCGCACGGCTGCGCGAGGCCGACGGGCGGGTCCGCCAACGGTACGCACCGGGTCGCGTCGGGGCTGATGCCGCCGTCGCTCGCATACGGCATGCACTTCTCGTCGGCGGGGCAGTCGTCGGCGTACAGCGAGCACTGCGGCAGCGCGCCGACGTCGGGCATCGTCACGAAGCCGCCGCTCTCGGCAGATGTCGACGTGTCGACCGCGGCGCCGGTGCTGGGATCGCCCCCGGTGCCCGAGCTGGTCGTGGTCGCGCCGGTCTCGACGGGGCCGGTCGACGACGAACCGTCGCCGCACGCGACGAGGGCGACGATCACCATCGCGATGCACGACCCGCGCGAACCCACCGACACCGCGCGAGCATACGCCCCGCCGGAGGAGGCATCAACGGCGCCTGCGGTCAGCCGGCCGGCGGATTGCACGCCACGCTGTTGATCGCGCCGCCGGTCATGTCCGAGTACGTGTACGCGCCGACGAGCCCGCCGATCATGTCGTAGGTCAGCGCCTCGGGATCGACCTTGTACGCCCGGTCCTGCGAGTCGGGCACCGCCCAGATGAAGCCGTCCAGGTCGACGCTGATGCCCTTGCACTGCGAGGCCTCGCCCGGGAACATCACCGTGGGCCCGAGGGCCATCGTCGCGACGTCGATCGCCTGGATGCCGCCGACGATGCCGACCCACATCCGACCCGTCGGATCCTCGGCGAGCCCGACGCCGTAGTTGTTGATCGAGCCCGCGATCGTCGTCCACATCGAGGTCGCCGGGTCCCACTTGCCCGGGACGCCCGTGGCGCCCCAGATCTTGCCCTCGTGGTCGACGGTGATGCCGTAGCCGTAGAACGGCGGGGCCTCGTCGTGCTCCATCGTCTCGAAGTCGACGCGGATCGCCCCCGGCGAATTCTCGAACAGGCGCGTCAGCCACAGGTCGTTGTTCGAGTCGACCGCGCCGCCGTAGAAGCCGAACGTCGTGCAGGGATAGTTCAGCTCGATGCTCTGCTCGACCACGCCGGTCTCGCCGTCGAGGAGGTGCACGCGCACGACGTCGTCGCTGCACATGCCGCTGTTCACCGTGCCGCCGCCGCCCTCGGCGGTCCAGACCTTCTGCTCGTTCCACTCGCAGTTGGTCTCGTCCAGCGTGCCGGTCGTCCACGCGACGGGGCGCTGGCTGGTCGCGGTGGCGAAGGGCGTGTACCAGGCCACGCAGTCGTCGGTGCCCCACGGCTTGATGTCCGCGGCGCCGCTCGACGTGTTGTTGCCGGCGCAGTCCTCGGCGTTGGCCCAGATCTTCACCACGCCGCCGAAGCGGTTCGCGACCGCGACCGCGCGGCCGTCGACGCTCACCGAGGTCCGCGACGGGCTGCCCAGCGTGTCGCGGGTGAGGTAGCGGCCCTCCTCGACGAGCGTGCGCGTGTTGATCTTGCTGACCGTGCCCTGGGTGCTGTTGGCGATCCAGATGTAGCTGAACGCCGCGGGGCCGCAGCACTCGTCCATCGGGGTGCCGGTCTCGCCGGCGCCGACGTCGAAGATCGGGCCGCCCGACGACTCGACCTCGCCGGCGCTCGTGTCCGCGGGCGCGGTGGTGGACGCGGAGGCCGAGGTGCCCAGGGTCGTCGCGGTGCCCGCGGTGCCCGAGGTCTCGTCGACGCCGCCGGTGGTCGGTGACGAGCCGCCGGTGCCCGACGCGCTCGCGTCCTGGGCGCTCGCATCGTCGCCGCAGGCCGCGGCGCCGAGGACCAGGCTCGTCTGCGCCCACGCCATCGCACCGAACGTCATCCACCGAGCTCGCGTCGTGATGTGCATGCCGACCCCCGACGACCATCGTCGCCCCGATGGGGCGCCCGGGGCAACCATTCGCCGGAATGGTCAGTGTCGCCGGCGGACCGCGGCGAGGAAGTCCAGGAGCTCGGCGCGGTCGAGCCGGTGCGCCCGCACGATCTCGGCGGCGTCCCGGACCCCCGCGCCGTACTCGTCGTAGCGGCGGAAGTGCGCGAGCTGGACGTGGACGCGGCGGGCCCGGGCGCCGGCGGGGTCCTCGACCAGGAACCGATGCAGCGCCGCCGCGGCGAGGTCGTCGAGGGCGTCGGTGTCGGTCGTGTCGACCTCGAGGGTGGCGAGGTCGACGAAGATCTGCAGCTCGTCGCCCACCAAGGTCGCCTGGGCGCTCGCGTCGGTGACCGTCGGCAGCATCGCGCTCCACTGGGCCGGCACGGCCTCGAAGGCGTCGGCGATCGCGGCGGCGTCGCGCACCACGTCGACCTCGGGCCGCTGGAACCCCGGGGTCCGGCCGCGCAGGTGCTCGCGCAGCAGCGGGTAGACATGATCGCCGAGCATGTCCGCGGCCTCGTCGATGGCCCACGGCGCGGCGTGGTGCGAGCGGTACGGCGGGCTGCCGAACGGGCCCAGCTCGAGGGCGTCGCGCATGAGGTCCTCGCCGAGCGTCACGACCGCGAAGCCGGCGGCGCGCGCCATCGCCATGAACCGCCGCTCGCTGGCCGGTGCGCCGCGGTTGCCGTCGCGCGGCCCCGACACCAGGGATGCGTCGTCGAAGAACACGACCAGGCTGTCGTGGCGCCGGGCGATGTCGTCGACGTCGGCGAGGATCTCGCGCATGCGGGCGTCGGAATCCCCGGTCTCGAAGAAGCGGTTCCGCGAGCCGCACAGCTCGATGAAGATGACGTCGAGCCGGGCCCCGGCGTCGACCATGTTGCGCAGCTCGAGCAGGAGCTTCTCGCTCGGCACGCCGCCGTAGGAGCGCTGGTAGAGCTCGAAGCCGATGCCGTCGCGGTAGCCCAGCGCGTCGCGCAGGCGGTGCTCGAGCCGGACGCCGAACGAGTACGAGCCGATCATGTCGGACTTCGAGAGCATCGACGAGCCGATGACCAGGCCTTGGTAGGGGCCCTCGAGCGGGTGGCGCTCGAGCCGGCGATCGAGGAAGCGCTGCGGGTCGAAGCGCTCGAACATGCGGGTGGCCGTCCACGGCCCGAGCAGATCGCGGAAGCCGTGGGCGGGCAGGTCGCGGATGTGGCCGAGAACAGCCGCGAGCGGTTGAGCTCGAGCCAGAACAACGTCGCGGTCTCCTGGTCGAGGGCCATGGTGCCGACGTGGAAGTACGACGAGAACGAGCGGCTCTGGCTGTTGTAGTAGGCGTAGCCGCCGCCGTGCACCAGGGGCTTGAGCCACGGGTACACCAGGTCGGCGCGCGGATCGATCATGCGCAGGTGGATGCGCTCGCTCGTCCCGTCGATGCGGCGGGTGACGGGGACGTCGTCCTGCACGAGCAGCGTGCCGTAGCGCTCGACCCAGACCATGCCGACGACGTTGGCGAAGCGGATGCGGCGGTAGTTGAGCGGGAAGTAGAGGCCCTTGACCTGCGGGACGACGTCGGCGCCGGTGTTGGGGAACTCGAGCTCGAGCTCGGTGGGCGCGGGGCCGAGGTGGGCGCGGGGCCGATCGAGCCGCGCGATCCAGATGCGGTTGTCCTGATCGGCGAAGAACACCCGCCCGTCACCGGCGCCCGTGAAGGCCTTGATGTGGTGCTCGGCGGCGACGTCGACGACGACGCGCGCGCGTCCGGTCGCGGGGTCGACCCGGAGGATGCGACGACCCGCGTCGAGGACGAGCAGGCCATCGCCGTCGGCCTGCATGCCGGCGATGCGTGACCACGGGACGCGGCCCTGCATCTTGACGGTGAGGACGTTGCGGCCGGCGACCTTGCGCAGCTGCTTGCCCTGCTGATCGGCGAAGTACACCGTGCTGCCGAGGATGACCGGGTGCGTCGGGTGATCGAGCCGGGCGTCCGCGCGCGGGCCGTCGAGGGCGCCGGAGGTCTGCGCCTGACCGGCGAGCGTGCGGACGGTGTCGAGGTTGCCCGACAGCTCGCGCAGCACGTGGTTCTGCGTGTCCGCGACGACGATGCGACGGCCGCCCGGCGCGACCGCCAGCCCCCGCGGGTGATCGAAGCGCGCCTGCCAGGCAGCGCCGTCGGTGAAGCCGCGATCGGGCCGGCCGACGAGGGTGCGATCGGGGCCGCTGGGCCGCGCGAGCGCGTCGTCGTCCGGGACCTGCGCGAGGCCGACGCCGAGCTCGACCAGGAGGTTGACCGCGAGCCGCCGGTTGCCCTCGGGCCCGAGGTGACAGTGATCGAGGAACAGCGGGGCGGCGAAGATCGCGTGGTCGAGGTGGACGAGCTCGACCCGCGGCGCGGTCGACAGATCGACGAGCTCGGACATCCGCGCGGTGTAGTGGCCGTACTCGGCCTCCGTCATCGCCTCGGCGACGAAGCCGTCCTCGAGCGGTGTGGTGAAGAACACCGCGCGGCGACCGGTGGCGCGCAGACGGGCGACGAGCTGGGACAGCGCCTGGATCTGCCGCGAGTCGGCGCCGAGGTCGAGCTCCTGGTAGTGGGCGAGGTGGCGCGCGCGCGCGGCCAGGGCGTCGGGCGCCTCGGCGGGCGGCGCGGGGACCAAGGCCGCGATCGCCCGCTGCAGCGCATCGCCGTGCAACCAGGTGCGGTGGCGCAGCAAAGGGACGTGCTCGGCGACGCCGCCCAGGCCCACGCCCACGAGCCACCGCCGCAGGCTGGCCCAGCGCGTGGTGCCGGAGTTGTTGACGAGTGTCGGGCCGACGTCGCACAGCCACGGCCGCGTGCACGTGCGCAGGTCGGCGTAGCTCCGCGAGAAGTAGCGCGGGTTGAGCTCGACGACGACCGGCACGCGCGCGCCGGGATCGATCGCGTCGAGCTCCTGGATCACGTGCAGGACGTCGATCGGCAGCAGCGCGTCGAGGGCGACCTGGTGGAAGCGGGCGGGGCTGTCGGGGTGGGTCGCCTCGCGCATCGCATCGATGACGCGGCGGTGCTCCCAGCCGTCGATCTTGCCGCGCATCACGTCGCCCGCGAGCACCGAGTCGCCGACGAGCAGGTACGGCGACTCGGGGTCGTCCGCGGCGTCGGCGAGGATCCGCCGCAGGCCGGCGGCGTCGTGGGGCTCGAAGCCGCGATCGAGCCCGCCCCTGCCGGCGAGCCAGCCGAGCGCGAGATCGGCGAGCATCACGATGCCCAGCAGAGCGACGACGAACGACCACGGCCGCGCGATCGGGCCGCGCTCGGCGACGCGTCCGTCTTGCCAGGTGGTGATCTGCGGCTCGGCCATGGTCCGGGTTGGGGTGCGGGTGGGGGACGGAGCTCAGAACTGGAAGTAGATGAAGGCGGGCGCCTCTTCGGGGGCGCCGAGGGTGGCGGCGACGACGAGCGCGCCGTAGACGAGCACCGACAGCGACAGGTCGTCGTCGATGCGGCGCAGCAGCCCATGGCGGCGGTCGAGCCGGCTCAGCCACAGGAAGCCGGCCACGGCGGCGAAGAACAGCAGCTGCTCGGGGCGCACCGCGACGTCGCCCAGGGGCGCGGCGAGGATCCCGGTGAACACGGTCCACGCGTCGCGCACGGTCGCGGCGCGGAAGAGGATCCAGCCGACGACGACGAGGTGGAACGTCAGCAACCACCCGATCGTCGCGCGCGTGGCCGCGGGCACGAACGCAAACGCGCGGCCGAGGCGATCGCCGCGGCGCAGCACCACGTCGAGGAGCAGCAGCACGCCGTGGTACAGGCCCCACAGCACGAACGTCCACGCGGCGCCGTGCCAGAGCCCGGACAGGAACATCGTCGCCACCAGGTTGAAGAGCACGCGGGGCCGCGAGCCGCGGTTGCCCCCGAGCGGCAGGTACACGTAGTCGCGGATCCACGTCGACAGCGAGATGTGCCAGCGCCGCCAGAACTCCGACGGGTTGCCCGACAGGTACGGCTGATCGAAGTTGCGCATCAGGTCGATGCCGAAGATGCGCGCCGAGCCGCGGGCGATCTCCGAGTACGCCGAGAAGTCGAAGTAGATCTGCAGCGTGAAGGCATAGGTCGCGACCAACAGGCTCCAGCCGTCGAACGTCGCGGGCGCGGCGAACACCGGCTCGGCCAGCTTGGCGCAGCTGTCGGCGAGCAGGACCTTCTTCGCCAGCCCGAAGATGATCATGCGCCCGCCCTCGACGAGGTTCTCGACGCGGAACCGCTGCCGGATCGCGACCTCGAACTGCGTCATCAGGTGGCCGGCGCGCTCGATGGGGCCGGCGACGAGCTGGGGGAAGAACGTGACGAACAGGAACATCCGATCGAACGCGCGCGTCGGCGTCAGCTGCCGCCGGTACACGTCGATCGTGTAGCTCATCGTCTGGAACGTGTAGAAGCTGATGCCCGGCGGCAGGACGATCGCCAGGGCGTCGGTCGTCGCGCCGTCGCCGAGCAGCGCGTGGAGGTTCTCGAGGAAGAAGTTCGCGTACTTGAAGTAGCCGAGCAGCCCGAGGTTGCCGGTGAGGCTGAGCATCAGGAACGCCCGCCGAGCCCACGGCGCGCGCGCGCGGTGGATCCCGAGCGAGGCGCCGTAGTCGAGCACCGCCGACAGCACGATGAGCCCCGTGAAGGGGATGCTCCACGCCGCATAGAAGACGAGGCTCGCGGCGATGAGCAGCCACATCCGCGCGCGCGCGCCGAGGTGGAAGAACGCGATCGCGGTCGCGAGCAGCAGCAGCAGGTACGCGAGCGAGTCGAACTGCACGGTGACGGGCTCCCGCGACCGCTAGTCGTCGCGCGCGTCCTCGGCGTCGTCCTTCGCGTCGGGCTCGGGCTCGGGCTCCGCCTTTGCGTCGGCGCGGGTGGTCGCGCGGCCGGTCGGCGCCTTCGCGTCGGGGTCGGCCTTCGCGTCGGGTTCGGCCTTCGCGTCGGGTTCGGCCTTCGTGTCGGCCTTGGGCACCTTGGGGTCGACGGGCGGCTCGAGGTCGTCCTCGGCCGCGGCCGCTGGCGCCGCCTTCCCCGGCTTCTTGCCGCCGCGCTGATCGCGCGCAGATCGACGACGCCCGGGTCCGCGGCGTCGGGCTTGCCGAGGCGCACCTCGGAGACGAGTCGCCCGAGCGACACGTGCAGGGCGCCGAGCCACACGAAGGGCAGCAGCGCCATCGCCAGCCACGGCACGACGCTCGCGCGCGGTGTCGCTGCGACCGGGGCCACGCTCGCGGGCTCGAAGGCCGCACCGCCCTCGCCGCACGCCGCGGCCATGCGATCGAAGAGCGCCGGGAGGTCGTCGCCGACCATCACCGTCCTCGTCGCGGGGTCGGTGACGACGTACTGGCCGGTGTCGGAGCGACCTACGAGATACATGCGGGGGGACTCCATTCGGCGCCGCTTCGGCCGACGTCGGGGCGGATGGAATCACGTCGCCCGCGATCCGGCAATCCATCGCGACAGCCGGGCGCAATCCCCCAGCTCGTGCCGGGCTCGCACCGCGTGCAGCGCCTCACGCAGCGCCGTCATGTCGGGGAACCGAGCGTCGGGTTCGACCGCGAGGCACCGCCGGGCGAGGCCGGCGACGTCGTCGGGGAGGCCCGCGAGGTCCGGAGCCGCGCCGCTGTGCGCCGGCGACAGCTCCTCGAGGTCGCCGCCGCCGAACGGCGCGCGTCCGAGGGCGAGCTCGACGAGGACGACGCCCAGGGCGAACTGATCGGCGCGGGCGTCGTGCACCCCACCGGCGAGGCGCTCCGGGGCCAGGTACGCGAACGTGCCGCGGACGATGCGCGCCGCGGTCTCGCTGGCGAGGTGCGTCGCCTTCGCGAGGCCGAGATCCGCGAGCTTCACCTCGCCGCTGCGCGACAACAGGACATTGCCCGGGCTGACGTCGCGGTGCACGAGGCCGAGCGTTCGTCCGTCGTCGTCGGCCACGCCATGGAGGTACTCGAGCGCCGCGGCGATCTCGTCGACGACGTACAGCGCGACGCCGAGCGGCGGTCGGCCGGCCGCGAGTCGTCGCCGCAGATCGATCCCGTCGATGTACTCCATCACCAGGTAGTAGCGGCCGTCGTCGACGCCCAGGTCGACGACCGCCACGAGGTTGCGGTGGCCGAGCCGCGCGCCGAGCTTGGCCTCGGCGACGAGCCGGCGCTGCAGCTCGGCCTCGCCGGCGAGCTCGGGGTGCAGCGCCTTGACTGCGAAGCGCTTCACGAACCCGCTGGCGCCGAAGCGCTCGGCGACGAAGACCTCGGCCATGCCGCCGCGGCCGATCCGCGCGAGCAGGCGATAGGGCCCGAGGCGGGTCGGCACGGTCACGGTGCGCTAAGCTTAGCAGCGTGCCGGCCACCGCCACCGTCCACACCGAGGCCCTGGGTGGCCCCGTGGGCATCGGCGTCGCGTGCCAGCTCGTCGTCGTCGAGGGCCCGGATGTCGGTCGCGCCGTCGATCTCGGCGAGGCCGAGGTCATCGTCGGCACGGATCCGGGCTGCGCGCTGGTGCTCACGGACGAGGCGGTGTCGCGCCGACACCTCGGGGTCCGGGCCGACGGCGCCCGCTTCGTGGTCCGCGATCTCGACAGCCTCAACCACACGCTCTACCAGGGCTCGCACCTGGGTGAGGCGACGCTGCCCGCCGGCGCGACCCTGAAGCTCGGTCGATCCTTCGTGCGCCTGCAACCTCGACCGCAGCTCGTCGCGCTGCCGCCGAGCCAGTCGCGTCGCTTCGGCGAGCTCGTCGCCGAGAGCCTGGCGATGCGCGAGGTCTTCGCGGTCCTCGAGCTCGCCGCCGAGTCCGACGTCTCGGTGTTGCTCGAGGGCGAGACGGGCGTGGGCAAGGAGCTCGCGGCGCGGGCGATCCACGATCGCAGCGCGCGGCGGGGCCGACGGTTCGTCGCGATCGACTGCGGTGCGCTGCCCGAGGGGCTCCTCGAGAGCGAGCTGTTCGGCCACGTGCGCGGGGCGTTCACCGGCGCCTCGGCGCCGCGGGCCGGGGCGTTCGCGCGGGCCGACGGCGGCACGGTCTTCCTCGACGAGCTCGACTCCGTGCCGCCCGCGGTGCAGGCCCGGCTGCTGCGGGTGCTCGAACAGCGGCAGGTGCGGGCGGTCGGATCCGACGAGGCCAGCCCCGTCGATCTGCGGGTCGTCGCGGCGTCGCGTCGCGACCTCCGCGAGCTCGTGGCCGAGGGCGGGTTCCGACCCGATCTGTACTATCGGTTGTCCGTGGTGCGCGCGACGCTGCCGCCGCTGCGCGAGCGCCGAGAGGACCTCCTGCCGATCGTCGCGGAGCTGCTGCGGCATCGCGGCATGGCGGACCCGGGCGCGATCGAGGGCCCGAACCTCGATCGGCTCGTCGTCCACGATTGGCCGGGCAACGTCCGCGAGCTCCGCAACGCGATCGATCGCGCGGTGGCCCTGTCGCCCGGGGCGCGGGACTTCGCGGGGCTGCGGCTCGGCCTCGACGTCGTCACGGCGCACGGTGAGCTCGCGGGAGTGCGCACCGATCTGCCGTTCGCGGACGCGAAGCAAGCGGTCGTCGACGCGTTCGAGCGTCGGTACCTGCGCGACGTGTTCGACCGCTGCGATGGCAACATCTCGGCGGCGGCGCGCGAGGCCGACCTCGATCGCAAGCACCTGCGCGCGCTCCTCGTGCGTCACGGCATCCTGCCCGAGAGCTGAGCCGAGGTCGCCTCGGCGCGGATCACCACCGCGGTGATGTTGTCGGTGCTGCCCGCCGCGTAGGCCGCCGCGATCATCGTCGCGCACGCCCGCTCGACCTCCGCCTGCCCGAGGTGCGCGGCGATCGTCGCGTCGTCGAGCGCGCCCCACAGCCCGTCGGAGCACAGCAGGTAGGTGTCGCCCGCCTGCACGGGGCTCGTGACGAGGTCGGGCTCGGCCGAGCCCGGCATCCCGATGGCGCGCGTGAGGCACGCGAGGAACGCCGGCGCGACGTCGGCCGCGGCCATGCCCCCTCGCTCGAGCTCCGCGGCGACCGAGTGGTCCGCGGTGAGCTGCTCGAGGTCGCCGCGCAGGCGATACAGGCGCGAGTCGCCGACGTTCCCGACGACGAGCCGACGATCTCGGAACAGCGCGACCACGGCGGTCGAGCCCATGCGCGCCAGCACGCCGGTGCGGCGGGCCTGGACCTCGCGATCGGCGATCCGCAGCGCCGCGTCGACGACCGCCTCCAGCGGGCCGAGGGCCCGGCGGGCGCGGACGGGCCACGTGCCGTCCGCGTCGACGTGGATCCGCGACATGAAGTCGTCGAGGGCGGTGATGACGGTCGCGCTGGCGATCTCACCGCCGGCGTAGCCGCCCATGCCGTCCGCCACGGCGAACAGGCCGAGGTGCGCGCGGACCAGCAGGGCGTCTTGGTTGTTCTTGCGGCGCCCGACCACCGAGTGGGCGGCGCACACGAGCGCGATCGCGTCGTTGGACATGACCGCACCACGACAGCGAGCGCCGTGCCGCGGCCAGGTGCGCGATGATCCTCGGGCCCCTCGGGGGACGAGTCCCCGACACCCCAGCGCGCGGCGGCGATGGGCGGGGTGTCGGCACCCGAGGCCTCGTCAAGGGAGCCGCGCCCGCGCGACCCGGTTGCGACCGACGCCGTACACGATCATGCTCGGCAAGAGACCGGCGGTGCCGAGGGTCGCGAAGACGAGGCCCGCCGCGGTCACGCGCGAGGCGACCTGCACGTCGTGGGTCGTGGCGCACACGTCCCCGCAGTCGGAGCGGCGGATCGCGGCCGCGGTGGCGCCGATACCCGCGAGGATCAGGATGACGCCGGCCACGGTGAAGCCACCGCTCACCGCCATGGCGCCGGCGCCCGTGTCTCGCAGCTGCTCGGCGCGCCCGACCCCGGTGGCGTCGTGCGGCGTGCCGACCACGGTCGGTGGGGGGAGGGCCGGCTCGGCGGGCGCGGGCGCATCGATCGGCTCGGCGGGCGCGGGCGCGTCGATCGGCTCGGCGGGCGCGGGCGCGGGCGCGTCGATCGGCTCGGCCGGCACCGCGTCGGCGGGCACGGTCTCGGGCGTCGGCGTCGGCTCCGGCGGCAGCGCGGGGCCGTAGACCGTCGACGGCGCGCGTTGGGCCAGCGGGCGGGCGTGGACGTGCGTGGGCAGGACGCACGCCACGGCGAGCGTCACGACGAGGGGGATGTTCGCGTGCATCGGGATCCCGGGTCACGGCGTGCCGGACCCAGTGCTCCAGTGCGGCGGGCGGCGAATTCGATCCGCGGGCGCGGACGATCGTGTCGATCGAGCTCGGTCGATCCAGCGGGGCGCGCGGCGATCGTTCACTTCCCGAACGGATCGTCGAGGTCCGGCGAGCTCGGGCCCCGCGGTCGCCCGGGATCGTACGGCGCGCCGAACGGGTCCTTCAGATCCGGCGCGCCCGCGGCCTTCGTCGGGCGCCGTGGTCGACGCGGCGTGGCCGGGGGGACGAACGCCTCGATCGACACCGGCTGCAGCGCCACCGACACGGGCAGCGCGTGGGCGGGCACGTCGATGCGCTGCGACCACGACACGAAGCCCTCGCGCTCGACCTCGACGAGGTGCGGGCCGACCAGGAGGTTCGTGCGCACGAACGGCGAGCCGGAGGCCTCGACGATGCGCACGCCGTCGACGCGGACGATCGCGTCGGGCGGATCGACCTGGACGATGACGTCGCCGGTCGGCGGTGCGACCACCGGCGCGGCGGCGGGCTTCGGTGGTGCGACGGGCGTCGGGGCGACGGCGACCGCGGGCACCACCGGCTCGGGCGTCGGCGTCGGTGCCTGCCGCTGCGAGAGCACCAACGCGACGCACGCCGCGACCGCGCAGGCGCTGCTCGCCGCCGCGAGGATCCACGGCCCTCGCGACGGCGCGGGGAGACGCGGCGCGCCGGTGTGCAGCGAGGCCATGACGCGGTCGGTGAAGTCGACGGGGAGTTCGGACACGGCGTAGCTCTCCAGCAGCGAGCGGGGCGGCAGGGTCTCCTCGAGGTCCCACGGCGCCTCGGGATCGTGATCGGGGGCGTCAACCATGGTGGACCTCGCGGAGTCGCAGCTGCAGCGCGGCGCGGGCGCGCCACAGCCTCGACTTGACGGTGCCGAGATCGACGTCGAGGGCGGCGGCGATGTCGGGGTAGCTGAGCTCGTGGTAGGCGCGCAGGATGAACGTCGCGCGGATCTCCGGCGCGAGCTCGTCGAGGGCCCTGGCGATCGCGTCCCCGATCGCGCGCCGATCGGCGTCGGCGTCGGCGCGATCCCCCGCCGCGAGCCCGCGCTCCTCGAGCGGCGCGGGCGAGGGCGCGCGTCGGCGCAGCTCGTCGATCACCGTGCGCGTCGCGATCGTCAGCACCCAGGTCGAGAGTTTGGCGGGCCCCACTTCGGTGAAGCGCGGCACCGCACGGACGATCCGCAAGAGTGCGTCCTGGGTGACGTCCTCGGCCACGCCCGCGCGCCCCGCCGCGCCGAGCATGCGGATACAGAGGCGATGCACGGGGCCCTGGAACGCGCGCAGGAACAGGCGCTGGGCCCATGGCTCGCCCCGCTGTGTGGCCGCGAGCGTGGCCGCATCGAGCTCCGGAGCGCCCCGGGGACCCGGGGTCGGCGCGAGCTTCGGTGTGGCCGCCATCGTCACCGGCGATTGTCTCGGAACCCCGAGCTCGGAGGTTCCCCGGTCGGCTCCGAATTCCGCGGACGCGCCCGCGGCCGTGAGAATGGAGCCGGAGGGAACCTCTGCGCGCGCCGGGGCAACGCGGTTATCATGGGACGAATCGAGATCTCATGAAACGAGCGACGTCCTTGACCTGGGGTTGTGCGTTGGGTGTGGTCGCGGCCGGCTGCGGCGGCGATGGGCGCGAGTCGAGCGACGAGTCGGGGCCCATCCTCACGACGTTGACCCAAGCCGGGACCGACGCACCGCCGGACGACGACGACGACGGCCCCGATCTCCTCGATCTCGGCGGGGGCGGGACCGCGGACGACGGTGTTGCCGAGGGCAGCAACGACTGCGACCCGAGCCCGACCAACGCGACGCTGAAGGGCACGGTCTACGCACCCAACCTGCAGATCCCGATCAGCGGCGCGCTGGTCTACGTCGGCACCACCGATCCCGAGCCGGTCCCCGACGGCGTCTACTGTGCCACGTGCGTCGGCGTCCCCTGCGATGCGCAGTTCGTCCTCACGAACCCCGACGGATCCTTCGAGCTGCCCGTCAGCGCGGGCGCCGGTCAGAAGCTCATCGTCCAGAAGGGCGAGTTCCTCCGCGTCAGCGACATCGACCTCGTCGAGGGGCCCAACACGGTGCTGCCGATGCAGAGCAGCCTGCCGGGCGAGTGGAACCCCGCCGAGGGCATGTGGATCCCCCGCGTCGCGGTGGTCAACACCTTCAACGACAGCATCTTCAACATCCTGGCGAAGATCGGCATGGCCGAGGTCGACGGATCGGGCGCGCTGATCCAGGGCAGCGAGCGCTTCGACCTGCTCGATCAGCCGTCGGGTGGCGCGCTGCTCGACGACCTCGACGCGATGCGCCAGTACCACATCATCTTCATCCCGTGCATGTCGCAGGTCGGGATGGGCAACCTCACCGAGCTGCGGATGCTCAACATCCGCCAGTGGGTCGCCGAGGGCGGCAAGTTCTACGTCACCGACTGGGCCAACGAGTACGTCTACGAGACGTTCCCGACCTACCAGACGCTGCACGACCAGAACTTCGATCCCGACCTCGGCTACTACGACAGCAACGGGATGGTGGTCGATCCGGATCTGCTCGCGTGGCTCGAGGCGCTGCCGCCGGCGCTCAAGGACATCGGCGGTGGGCACCCGAACCTGCTGTCGCTGCCGTCGGTGACGCTCATCGACAACTGGTCGGGCATCGACGCGATCCCGCCCGTCATCACCCAGGACGACATGGGCAACGACGTCGACGTCGGCCACCACAAGTGGGTCCAGGGCCCGTGCGAGTCGTGCGATCCGGTGGGCACCGATCGGCCGATGACGATCAGCGCCGACTACGGCTGCGGCCGGCTGATGTTCAGCACCTACCACACCGACGAGGGCGCCCACGCGGGCCTCACCCCGCAGGAGCTGATCCTCCTCTACATCATCCTCGAGATCGGCGTGTGCCACGACGTGCCGCCGCCCCCGCCGCCGCCCGTCGGCTGATCCGGCGCGCCCGTGGGCGCGATGCCGGTACACTCCCGGCACCGTGGATCGACTCGAGCTCCCGCGCCCCGACGACTGGCACCTGCACCTGCGCGACGGCGGCGCGCTGGCGGATCTGGTGCCGCACACCGCGAGGCAGTTCGGCCGCGCGATCGTCATGCCCAACCTGCGACCGCCGGTGGTCGACGTCGCCGGCGCGCTCGCCTACCGCGACCGCATCCTCGCCGCGGTGCCCCCGGGCCTCGCCTTCGAGCCGCTGATGACGCTGTACCTGACGCCGGCCACGACGCCGGCGCAGATCGAGGCGGCCGCCGCATGCCCCCACGTCGTGGCGGTGAAGCTCTACCCCGCCGGCGCCACGACCAACGCGGAGGGCGGCGTCCGTGACCTCGACGGGCTCGGACCGGTGCTCGAGGCGATGGCCGCGGTCGGCCTGCCGCTGCTCGTCCACGGCGAGAGCATCGACCCCGCGGTCGACGTGTTCGATCGCGAGGCGGTGTTCGTCCGCGAGACGCTGACGCGGATCGTGGATCGATACCCGCGGCTGAAGGTCGTGCTCGAGCACATCAGCACCGAGGAGGGCGTCGACTTCGTGCGTGACGCGCCGCCCAACGTCGCCGCGACGATCACCGCGCACCACCTCCTTTACGATCGCAACGCGATGTTCCAGGGCGGCGTGCGGCCGCACATGTATTGCCTTCCGGTGCTCAAGCGCGCGCGCCACCGCCACGCGCTCGTCGACGCCGCGACCTCCGGCGAGCCGAAGTTCTTCCTCGGCACCGACAGTGCGCCGCACGTGCGGCCGACGAAGGAGACGGCGTGCGGCTGCGCCGGTGTGTTCACGGCCCACGCTGCGCTCGAGCTCTACGCCGAGGCGTTCGAACGCGCGGGCGCCCTGGCCAAGCTCGCGGATTTCGCGAGTCGCTTCGGCCCGCGCTTCTATGGGCTGCCGGTGTCGACCGACACGGTCGTCCTCGAGCGGCGCACGTGGGAGGTGCCGCCGTCCTATCCGCTCGATGGCGGCGAGCTGGTGCCGCTGCGCGCCGGCGAGTCGCTGGCGTGGCGGCTCGTCACCGGCCCGATGCGGGTGGTGTGAGGCCGCGCGCGCCGGTCTCCAGCGCGCGCGACCTCGCGGTCACGCGGGGGGCAGCTCCCGCAGCCCATCGCCGTCGACCTCGAAGCAGCGCACGTCGAGGGCCTTCGCGCGGGCGCGGATCTCGGTCGGGATGTTCGGCGCGACCAGCCAGGCCGGGCCCGCGAAGCCACCGTCGCGCAGGGCGACGACAGCCTTGCCCTGGCTGGTGGGCTCGTCCTCACGGTTGCCGGCGATCGCGGCGACGCGCGCGAGCTGGCGGTTGCGCGTGCGGGCGACCGCGGCCGCGACGTTGGCCACCGCGACGGCGCCGAGGCCCATCGCTCCGTATTGCGTACCGGTGCGAACGGCGTCGGGGGTGCCGCCGCGGGCGGCGAACATGGCGAGGATCGCCGCGACGCAGCCCATCCACAGGCTGCGCATCGCGAGCCGCGCGGCGCCGGGTCGCTTGGGGAGGGTGCCTTCGAACGTGGGTGACATGGGCCCGCGCTCGAGGGATCCGTGGTCGGGATCGATGAAGAACTCGTGATCGCGGGTGATGCTGGACAGGACCTTGCGAGGAAACGCAGACATGGGAGGTGCTCCGTGGCGCGGCGCGGATCGAAGGGCGATCGCGACGCAGCCGGACAATGGGTGAACGCAGGTGTCGACGCGGACGCGCGTCGACGAACGGACGGACCGCGACTGGTTCACGCCGACGGAGGACCACGGGCGCGCGGACGATTGGCGTCTCGCCGCGACGGGGCGTGCCCGCGCGCGGGTGGCTCGGGCACCGCACGGGCCACGGCATCGGGCGGATGCGAGGCCGAGGGGGGCGCGATCGCGGGCCCGTGATGGGGCTCGCGGAGGGGATCGGCGCCGGTGTCGGGCCGCGAGGCCGCGCTGCGACGATCGACCGCGCCCACCACGGCCTGCGCGCCGGCGAGGCCCGGCACGACGGTGCCCGGCGCGCGCACGCCCACGAGCACGCCCAGCACGCCCCACAACAGGACGGCGAAGAGGGCGGGCCAACGGCGTGCACGCGGCACCGACGGAGTATGGGCAGCCGAGGCCACCCTGCCAAGTGGGGGGAATCCCGAGGACGCCCGCGTCCCCCGGGCTTAGAGTGCGTGTCCATGTCGCGCGCCCCGCTCGAGCTCCCCGGAGTGCGGCCATGGGTGATGGCGCACCGCGGTGCCTCCGACCTCGCCCCCGAGAACAGCGTCGCCGCCTTCGCCCTCGCGCTCGAGCACGGCGCCGATCTGATCGAGACGGACCTGTGGTTCCTCGCCGACGGTGACCTCGTCTGCATGCACGACCGCAGCCTGCGTCGCACTGCGGGCGTCGACGTCGACGTCACGTCGCTGACCGGCGCCGCGCTCGCGCGTCACCGCCTCATCGACCCGGCGGGCGGCGACCATCGGATCCCGCGGCTCGAGGATCTGCTCGCCGCGGTGCCGGCGACGACGCCCGTGGTGCTCGAGCTCAAGGACCCGCGCTTCGCCGAGCCCGCGCGGCTCGAGCGGCTGCTCGCGATCCTCGGCACGCGCGCCGAGTCCCACCGCGCCGCCGTCATCGCCTTCGACGCGCGGCTGCTCGCGGCCGTGCGCGCCGGAGCGCCCGGCCTGGTGACCGGTCACATCTCGACCCGCGATCCCTTCGGCGATCCGAGCTGCGATCTGCTCGGGCCGTGGTGGCCGCTGCTGTACGCGAACCCGTGGTACGTCCGGCGCGCACACGCCCGCGGCCAGCGCGTGTGCCCGCTCGATCCCCACCTGCACCGCCACCTGCCGCGGTGGCTCGCGATGGGCGTCGACGCGGTGCTGACCAACGATCCCCGCGCGACGCGGGCGGAGATCGAGCGGCTGCGCGCGGGCGGGTGAGCGCCGGGGCGCCGCGGCGCCTCAGCCGGCCTTGCCGACCGCGTCGAGATCCGCCTGCGCCTTCGCGATCGTGTCGGGGTTCTGCGCGGCGGCCGGTAGTGCCTTCAGGGTCGCCAGTGCGTCGGCCCGGGCGGCGCGCTCGGCCTCGACGTCGCCGCGGGCGCGGTGGATCTCGGCGAGCAGGCCCTGGGCCTTGGCCTTGCGCGGGCCGTACGCCCGGGCGATCGCCCGCTCGGCCCACGTGCGCGCGTCGTCGGCCTTGGCCGCGTTCGCGGGCTGCTTGCTCGCCTGCAGGTAGATCCATGCCAGGCGATACGGCGGATCGTACTCGTCGGGCAGGGCCGCGACCGATTGCTCGAGCGCCGCGACCAGCTCGAGCGGGACCCCGAGGTACGCGTAGACCTCGGCGCGCGGCCAGTTGTACGTCATCGCGATGCGCGGGTCCTTTGCGTCGCCCGCGGCCTCGTCGAGCATCACGCGCTGGCGCATCGCCGCCTCGCGGGCCTCGTCGCCGCGGCCGAGGGCGTCGAGCGCCTCCCGCAAGTACATCAACGCGTCGGAGCGATCGTCGACCGACAGCGGCGCTGCGCGATCGTCGACGAGCGCGCGGAGCTTGGCCACGACCGCCTCGCGAAGCTCGGTCGCCGCCTTTGCGTCGGCCTGGGCACCGGGCTGGGCGTCGGCCTGGGCGTCCGCGCAGGCGAGCGCCATCGCGCTGAAGTCCGACGCGCTCGCAGCGTTGCCGACGTTCGGCAGGTGGTCGCGGACGACCTGCGGGCACGCGGCCCACCGCTTGTCGCGGTTGTGCGCCGACAGCAGCGACACCATGACGTCGGGCGCCCGCGACCACGGGGTCGGTGCGGTGGCCAGCGCCTTCGCGTAGGCGTCGATCGCCGCGCCCCACTGCTTGGCGGCGGATGCCCGATCGCCGTCGCGCGCCGCCGCCTCGTGGGCCGCGAGCGCCGCGCCGCCCGTCGCCTGGTGGCCGCGCTCGCCGTCGTCGAGGAAGCTCGCGAACTGCTCGACCGTCGCGGCGCCGACGAACCGCGACTGGATCGACTCGTCGTGCGACGAGACCGCGAAGAACGTCGGCCAGGCCGCGGGCGGGAACCTGGCCACGATCGCCGCGTTCGCCTCGCGATCGGTGTCGAGGGCGAGGAA
>LNFB01000231.1 GCA_001464385.1 Deltaproteobacteria bacterium Ga0077550
GGGGTCCGCCGCGGCGCTCGGGGTCGCGGGACCCTGCGCGGGGGCGGACGACTCGGCCGAGCACGCGGCCAGTGCGAGCGTCATCGCGAGCGGACCTGGGCGGAACCGGGGGCGCATGGCCTGCTCTTAGCACGCCGCTGCGGCGGGAGAACCCCCCGGCGGTGATAGGCTGGGCGGCGCGCATGATCGACTACGACCCGAAATCCTGGCTGCGCATCGTCCTGACGATCCGCGGCAGCGTCGTGCCGAGGCTGCTCGGGCGCGTCGCCATCGCCGCCGGGCTCGGCGTCTTCGCGGCCTGGTCCTACGACCACGGCGGGTTCTCGATCCCGCCGCTCGCCCACACGCTCATCGGCGTCGCGCTGGGCCTGCTGCTCGTGTTCCGCACCAACGCGTCGTACGGCCGCTACGTCGAGGCCCGCGAGCTGCTGGGTCGGGTCGTCAACGCGACCCGGGACCTCGCGCGCCAGGTCGTCGTGTACGTCGGCGATCACCCCGAGCGCGCGGCGCTGCGCGCGGACGTGCTGCGGTGGATCGGCGCCTTCTATGCGCTGTTGGTGCAGAGCGTCCGCGACGGCCGCGACCTCGGTGAGCTCGGTGAGCGCCTCGGCGCCGACGAGCGCGCGCGGCTCGAGCCGCTGCGCTTCCGCGCCTCGGTCGTGATCACGTGGATCTCCGGTCGGCTCCACCGCGCCCACGCCGAGGGGCACCTCGCCGCCGAGCCGCTGCGGGCGATCGACGCCAACCTCGGCTCGCTGATCGCGTCGCTCGGTGGGTGCGAGCGGATCCGCCGGACGCCGGTGCCGTTCGCGTACGCCCAGCACATCAAGGTGTTCGTGGTCCTGTTCTGCTACACCGTGCCGTTCGCGATGGTCGAGGCCCTGCACGTGTACACGCCGATCTCGGCGGCCGTGCTGTCATTCGCGTTGTTCGGCATCGACGAGATCGGCGTGGAGATCGAGGATCCGTTCGGCACCGATCCCAACGATCTGCCGATGGAGCGCATCGGCGAGACCGTCGAGGTGAGCGCGCGCGAGATCCTCGCGGCGGGGAGCCTCGACCAACCGCGCGGGGCACCGATCGCGACGTAGCTCGGGCCCGGGGCGACCCACGGGATCGCCTCGACGCCCGAGCCGTCGAGCGCGAGGACCAGCAGCGCATCGGTGCCCGGGGCGCCCGAGAGCGCGAGGCCAGCGTCGAAATCCACCGCGACGTCGCCCAGAGGGCAGCTCGCGTCGCGGCGTAGTACGCTGGACGAGCGCCATGACGAACCCATTGCTCGCTCCCCGAATGGATGTGCGCTCGATGTCGCGTCGTCGCGCTGCCGCGGCGCTGGTCGTCGGCCTCGGTTTGTGCGCCTGCGGATCGAAGGATCTGCCGGCGGCGAACGACGAGACCACGGGCGCCGGCACCGGGGCCGTCGGGACGTCCTCGGGTTCGGGATCGACGACGGCGGACACCGGCGGCGACACCGAGACGACGCCCGAGGATCGCGCGACGATCGTACATAGCTTCGGTGTCGTCGATCTCGCGCCACTCGAGGAGACGCAGCCGTGCGTCCAGTGGACGCTCGACAACGAAGCGGCGCTGTACGTCCAGACGGTGCGCCTCACGAACGACGGCGCCTCGCACCACTCGAACTGGTTCGTCGTCCCCGAGAACGCGTTCCCCGGCGACGACGGCTACTTCGATTGCGATGCGCGTGGGTTCACCGAGCTCGGCGCCGCGGTCGAAGGGACCGTGTTGTTCGCCCAGTCGACGCAGTCCCGCATCGACGAGCAACGCCTGCCCGAGGGCGTCGTGGTCAAGATCCCGCCGCGGCACAAGGTCGTCGCCGGCGGTCACTTCCTCAACCTCTCGGACTCGCCGTACAGCACCGAGCTGCGGATGGCGTTCGACCTGATCCACCCCAAGGATGTCGAGGTCGTGACGGCGCCGTTCCGGCTGACGTACACCGACCTCGACATCCCGGCCAACCGCGAGGCTTGGTTCACCGGCAACTGCAACCTCGCCGGGACCTACGAGGGGCAGGCGGGCAAGCCGCTCGATCTCCAGCTCTACTACATCACGCCGCACTACCACTACCTGGGGAACTACTTCGACCTCACGCTTTCGGGCGGCCCCCGCGATGGCGAGAGCGTGTTCCGATTCGACGGGTTCAACGCGGGCAGCAACGGTCAGGCGTTCGACCCGCCGGTCGATCTCACCGGGGCGGACGGCTTCCGCTTCACCTGCGGCTACGACAACTGGCGCAACGAGTCGGTCGGCTGGGGCGTCGGCGATCAAGAGATGTGCGTGATGCTCGGCCTCGCAGATTCCGCGGTGCTCATGGACGGCACGGTGGGCGCGGGCGCGATCGTGGGCGAGCAGGACGGCATCGTGATGAACGAAGGCAACTGCCAGGTGATCGGCCTGCCCAAGAACGACGCCCAGACCCTGCCGAGTCCCGAGGAGATCGCCGCGGCGCTGTACGTGCCGCCGAGCTCGCCGGGTGACGCCGAGCTACCGCCGGTGCCCGAGTGCGTCGACGTCGACCCCGAGCACCCGCCCCACGAGCCGGCGACGCTCGGCAGCATCTCGGCGACGCTGCTCGAGTCGACGTGCCTGTTCTCGTCGTGCCACGGCGGCGATGGGGCGATGGCCGGTGGTCTCGACCTGCGGCCCGACGGGCTGCACGCACGGCTGATGAACCACGCCGTGGCCGGCAACACCGATCTCCCGCTGGTCGCCCCTGGCGACCCCGACGGCAGCTGGCTGTACCGCCGCATCGCCGACTGCGCGCCCCTCGACGGCGACGGCAACCCCGTGCAGCACATGCCGTTCAACGCGCCGACGCTGTCGCGCCCGGAGCTGGTGACGAAGGTGCGCGCGTGGATCGAGGCCGGAGCGGCGGATGACTAGCCGGGTGTCCGGAAGCACGTGAAGCGTTCTTCCGCACCCTACATCGCCGCTCACACACAGACCATCGACGCGCCGAGGGCCAGGCACTCCATGCCGCCCGGGCACGTCTTGCCGCCCGCGCAGTCGAGGGCACACACCTGCATGTCGACGCCGCCGACGGGCGCCGTCACGCAGGCCGGCGTCGCGGTGCCGGCGGGCGAAGGGCCGCAGTCGCCGGGGATCGTGCACGCGTTGGTGCAGAACCCGAGGTCGCCCATCACCAGGACGCAGGCGGTCGTGCCGAAGCACTCGACCGCGCTGACGCACGCGGAGTAGAGACCATCGGCGGGCTGCTCGTCCGGGCCGGTGTCGCTGCCGGTCGCGTCCTCGCTCGGGGCCGTCGTCGCGTCGCCGCTGCTCGCCGTGCTCTCCGTGCCGTCCGCGGTCTCGGTCCCGGACTCGGCCGACGCCGCGCCCGTGCCCACCGAGGTCGCGGTCACGGTGGTGCCGACCGTGGTGCCGACCGTCGTCGCCGGTGCGGAGCCACCGCCCAACGAGGTCGCGCCGTCCTCGCTGTCGACGGTGCACCCGCCCACACCGAGGAGGATCCAGGGGACGGCAGCGCGCAGCTTCGGGGCGACGGTCACGGGTCCATGAGTATGCGCGAGGACGGCGACGCCCGCCAAGAAGGGACGGGCGTCGCGGGGAGGCGCGCGGGATCAGCCGCCGGTGCTGCTCGACGTGCCGGTCCCCGAGTCCGAGCTGCTGCTCGAGCCGGAGTCGGAGCTGGACTCCGAGCCCGCGGTGGTATCCGCCGCGGTGGTGCTGCTGCCGTCGCTCGAGCCGCCCGACGAACCCGACGTGTCGCTGCCCTCGGTGCAGGTGACGAGCGACACCTCGTCGAGGAAGAAGTTGGTCAGGCCGTTGCCGAGCACGTCGCCGGTGAACGTGATGGTGTGGCCTGCGCCGTCCGCGAAGTCGCTGATGTCCACCGTGACCGGCGTGTAGCCGTCGAAGTCGGCGATCTCCGTATCGACCGCGAGCCACACGCTCTCTTCGTCGATGGTGACCTCGAAGAAGTCGTCGCCGGTCTGGGACGACGCGTTGATCTGGAACCGGAACGACAGGAACGCCGAGGTGCCGTCGATCGTCACGTCCTGGCGCACCGACGCGACCTCGGGGTCGGTGTCGATGCCGCCGAACCACGCGTACCAGTCCCCGGCGTAGGGATCGGCGCCGGGGTCCTCGGTGCAGTCGACGTCGCAGATCGGCGTGCCGAAGTTCACCGACATCTCGGTCCACGCCTCGGATGGCGTGCCACCCTCGAAGCCGCCGTCGGCGATGAGGTTGTCCGAGCACACGCCCGTCGGTGCGCTGGTGGTCTCGCCGAGGCTGTCGTCGCCGGTCTCGTCGGGATCGGAGGAGGTCGCCGAGACCGAGTCCGTGGTCGACAGGCTCGCACTGCTCCCGCCGGTCGACTCGCCCGAGTTGCTGTCGTCGCCGGTCCCGTCGTTCGTCGTGACCAGGCAGCCTGCGCCGAGCAGCGCGTGGCAGAGCAACAAGGAGAGACCAGGGAGCGCGAAGTTCGTGCGGAGCATGACAAGCCTTTGGACTGAGGATGACACGGTGACATTTTCAGGGGGTTTGGTGCAAACGCCCTCTCGTCGCCGACTCGACGCGGGGGGGGGCGGCTCGCGGCTCACCAGCCCTCGTACACGCATACGGCGGGGCCGTGGGTCACGCTCGCTCGGCACACCGCGCCATCGCAGCTCGCGCCCACGTCACAGACCAGCGACCCGGCGCAGGGATCGCCGATCCCGGGCCGCACGTCGCAGAAGCCCGCGGGACAGTAGCCGCTCTCGCACTGACGATGGCCCGTGCACGCGGTGCCCCGCGGCTGCCCCGCGACGCACAACGAGACGTCCGTGGTCTCGCAGTACGCCCCCCGTGCGCACTCGCCCGACAGGCAGGGCTGGCCCGCGGGCGGCGGTACGGCGCAGACCGAGACCGAGTAGTCGCAGAGCAATCCCTCGCGGCAGTTGACGACGTCGCACCGCGAGCCGATGTCGCCCAGCGGCGTGCAGCGCCCGTCGATCCCGCAGCCGAGGCCCTCCTCGCAGCCGCTCTCGCTGCACGGCTCGCCGGCCTTGCCGCGTCGCGTGCACCGGACCTGGTAGTTGCCGCTGTTGTCGTCGACGTACGTGCACGCGAGCCCGACCTCGCACGCGGCGGACTCGCAGTTCGCGCCCTCGCCGACGCGCCGTCGGCACGTCGCGCCCGAGCCGTTGTAGTCGCAGTAGCTGTCGGCGGCGCACTCGCCCAGCAGGCACGGCTCGCCCGCCGGCGGCGCCTGGGCGCACCGGCCCTCGTCACCGATGCACGCGAGGCCGTCGGCGCAGCGATCGAGCTCGGTGAAGGTCGCGGCGTCTCGGCAGCGCTCGCCGGCCTGCAGGCCGGACAGGGCGGCGCACGGGGTGACGCAGCGCCCTTGGTCGCACAGCAGGCCCTGGTCGCAGTCGCTGACGAGGTCGTCGAACCGATCGCAACGCTCGCCCTCGCCGCGCGTCCCGTGGAAGACCTGGCAGAACTCGTGGCAGGGGTGGCGATCGTCCGCGGGCGGCCACGCGCAGACCGCTCCGTCGATGCCCGCCTCGATCGTGTCGAGGCACGCGGGGTCGTACGTCAGCTCGCGCTCCTCGCCCGCGACGAGGCGGGCACGCCACTGGTCGGTCAAGGTCGGCGCGCACCCGGCCTGCGCGACGGTCACCTCGCACGCGCACGCCTCGGTGCTCTCGCAGTGCAACGCGACGAGCTGCGCGACGCGCTCCAGCCGCTCGTCGAGCAGTGTCCCGTCCGAGGCATCACCCAGACACCCCGGGGCCACCAGGGCGGCGGCGATCGCCACCGTGCGGATCGGCCCGCGTCCCATCACCGCCACCAGACATCCACGCCAACCCATGTGCATGCTGTCAATTTGCGCAAAATACGGCGCTGTGACAAGCACCAAAGGCGCGCTCTCTCGGGCGCGTATTTTTCGGTGCGGCCCGTCGGCCGTGGTACTCGCACGATCGTGCGCGCGCTCGCTCGAGTCGGTGCCGCTGGGCTGGTGCCGACGCTCGTGCTCGGCTCGGTCCTGGGATCGCCGGCGCCCCTGCACGCGCGAGGCCGCGAGGCCCGGTCGGGCGTCGCCGCGTCGAAGCCGGCGGGGTGTGGTCGCTTCGACGCGCTGTGCTGTGCGCCCGGCGTCGAGCCGTGCGTGCGGCCGGGGCCGGCCCGCGTGCTGCTGCTCTCGCTCGGTGCGATCGCGGGCGCGGGCGCGGCCGGCCTGCTGTTCGCCCTGGGCGATCGCCTGAGCAACGGCGACGCCGGCACCCTGCTGGTCGGCGGCGGCGCGGTCGCGGGCGCGGGCGCGTTGCTGGGGATCCTCGCCGCGCGGACGCTCGGCGACGGACCGACGCTCGAGGATCGCGTGCGACGCGAGACGCTCGGCCTGGCGATGACCGGCGCCGGCACGCGCGTGCTGGGCGAGCGGAGCCCGCCCTCGATGTCGCTGCGCGTCGGCCCGACGCTGTGGCTCGACGCTCGATCGCGCCTGCGACTCCTGGGTGAGGTGACCGGGTTGCTCGGCGCCGAGCGCCACGTCGATCCGCGGCCGCAGCTCGCGGACGCGGGCGCGGCGGGCTCCGGCACACAGCCGGGCACGCTGGCGCGCCGACGGCTGGGCTTCGCGCTCGGCCTCGACTTCGCCGTGGGCCTGCCGTATCCGGTGCTGCGCCGCTCGGCGCGCCTCGGTCCGACCGAGCTGCGCTACCGACCCGAGGTGCAGTACCGCCGCGATTGGATCACGATGGGCGACGCAGGCACGCGCATCGTCGAGCACACGATGCTGCTGCCGCTGCTGGTGGGGGCGCGCTGGCACGTCTCGCCGCGGCAGCGCTTCACCTTCTACGTCGGGCCGCGCTTCGACATCATCTCCTACTCGTCGCTCGATGGTCGCAAGCTGTCGCGGGGCAAGCCCAATGTCGCGCCGATCTACGGCGAGGCCTGGTACGACATCGACGTGCCGTTGACCGAGCACCCGCGGCGCGACGGCGCGACGCGGCGGGCGAAGACCACCGCCATGCTGAGCGTCGGCTACGTCCACTCGCGCTTCGGCGGGCGCGGCTTCAACTTCGGCCCGGTGATCGGGTTCCTCGGACCGATCCACGCGGAGTGGACGGTGCGCGTGCGCCCTGTGGGCGCCAAGGCGGCGGCGCAGTTCGGCGCGGGCGTCGTCATCGGCAACGGATACGCCGTGACCGGCACCGTCGGTGCGGTGCTGCCGAGTCTGCGAGGGAGGTCCCGATGATGTCGCGAGGCAGTGTCGACCTGTGGGTGTCCAGGTGTCGGCTCGCGCTGTTCACGGCCGCGGGCGCGACGAGCCACGCGTGCGCTCAGCCCGAGTGCGCGTCACCGGACTACGCCAACCCGGAGTGTCGCGTCATCGCCGAGAACGAGCTCGCGCGGCTGCTCACCGGCGCGGGCGTCGAGGTGCGCTTCCAGGAGCCGACCGCCCGGACCGCCGCGACGTGGGCGGCGACCGGCCTCGCGCGCGAGTCGGCCCCCGGCGCGCTGTCGCTGCGGGTCGCGGGTCCAGGCGCCTTCGCGGTGTCGTTCGAGCCGACGCGCCCCGACGTGGACGCGTCGCTCGAGATCACGCTCGACAACGTCGACCCGGCGGCGAGCGTGGTCGTCGACGAGCTCGGCGGCGAGCGGGAGGTGCCCGCGGTGGCCGGCAGCACGCGGCGCACGGTCACGCTCGACGTCGCCGGACCCGCCGTCCGCTGGATCCGCGGCGCGCGACCGTGCCCGCCGCGCTACCGCCTCGCGGTGACGGCGGACATCCAGACCAACCCATGGCAGTTCGAGCGCATCGTCGATCGCCTCATCGCCGAGGCCGCCGACGCCGAGGCCGCAGGCGAGCCATTGGTCGGGCTGGTCATCGCCGGCGATCTGTCGGAGGCCTCGCGGGACGACGAGTTCGAGACCCTCGCGCCGATCTTCGCTCGGCTGCCGTTCCCCGTGGCGGTGACCGCCGGCAACCACGACATCTACCGACCGCTGCATCCGCAGTACAACCGCAACTTCGGGCCCGGCAACTACGCGTTCGCGGTGTGCGACGTGCACGTGGCGATGCTCGACAGCGGCAGCGGCACGATCGCCCGCTCGGTGCAGGCGCGCCTGCCGGAGCTGCTCGATCGCGGCGAGCGGGCGCACCTGCTGGCGGTGATGCACCACCCGCCATACCCCGGAATCACCGGGTCCGGCTGGTCGCGCGAGGACACCGCGGCGCAGGCGCTGGTCGAGTTCGCGGCCGCCGACGTCGACCTCGTGCTCGCGGGACACAACCACGCGCTGCACGACTTCCCCAGCATCGACGTCGGCGACGCGGTGCTGCGCGAGATCATCGTCGGCACCGGGGGCGCGTACCAGGGCGTCGGTGTGCCGCGCTACGGCTACCTGCGCCTGCGCTTCGGCGATGGCGACGACATCCAGCCGTGCTTCGTCGAGGTCGAGCCGGCGGGCCTCGACGGGCCGGCGGGCGAGTCGCTGCGCACGCTCGAGTACTGCGCGGACTGAAGGTCCGGGCTACTCGGCGGTGCCGAACAGCCGGTCCCAGATCGGCGTGATCGAGGCGAAGTTGCCGCCGCGCATGCTGGTGTGGTGCAGGTCGTGCTTGCGCGCGAGGAACCCGATCGTCCGCAGCCCGACGATCGGGATGTCGAGGCCGCAGTGGACCAGGATGTTGAGGAACGAGTACGCCCCGAACACGACGCCGAAGGCGGCGGGCGTCACCGGCCCGAGCGCGGCGGTGCAGACCATCAGCAGGAACAGCCCGAGGAAGGTCTCGAGCGGGTGCAGATACAGGCTGTCGACCGCGTTGGGGTGGCGCACGGTGTGGTGCACCGCGTGGACCTTCTTCAGCCACGCCCACTGGTGGAACGCGAACCGGTGCATCAGGTAGTAGAGGAAGTCGTACACCAGCAGGATCGCGACGAGCTGCACGGCGGTGCGCCACATCGGCACGTCGGCCTCGGTGAACAGCAGGTCGTAGGCGCCGTACGCCATGGCGAACACCAGCGCCGCCGAGAAGGTCATGTTGGCGAACACGCGCACGTAGAGGCGCTTGCCGGAGACCTTGCGGTTGGGGTCGTCCTTGAGCCGACAGGGGGCGAGCACCGGCGTGCGGTAGGCGGCGGCCGCGACGAACATCAGCACGCCGGAGAGCGCGAGCACGATGAGCAGGGACGCGAGGAGCGACATCGGCCCGACCGTAGCAGCGGCGCGCCCGGGGCGGCCAGCGCCGGCGCCGGGAGCTGGCGCACGCCGCCGTGATCAGCGTCTCAAGTTCGGCGGGCTCGGGTCGATGGACCGCGATGATGTTGCGCGCCACCGACGGGATCGCGGGCAGCTTTGCGTCCGCGGCGCGCGGACTCGCCGCAGGTCAGGCGCGCTTCGCCGAGGCCAACGGGCGCGTCGTCAGCGAGCTGTCGCCGGAGGCGGTGGTCGAGCAGAAGCTCGCCCAGGCCCAGGTGCTCGCGGCGGCGAAGGTGCTTCGCGCCGCCGACGAGCTCACCGGCACGCTCATCGACACGATCGCGTGAGCCTGCGGGCGGTCACGGCGTCGCCGCAGCGCCGGCCTCGGCTGCAGCGCCGGCCTCGGCCGCAGCGCCGGCCTCGGTCGCGATCAGGCCGTCGATGACGGCCGCGAGCAGTCCCGGCTCCATCGCGCCGCTCGACTTGTAGCCGTTGATGAGGAAGGTCGGCGTCGCGGTCAGGTCGATCTTCGTGCCCGACGCGATGTCCTCGGTGATCCGGTCCGCGGTCTTGGGGTCGACCATGCACCTGTCGAACGCGGCGAGGTCGAGCCCGAGCTTGGTCGCGGCCTCGCGGAGATCCTCGCGCTCGAGGTCGTCCTGGGCGCCGAAGAGGTGCTCGGCGTACTCCCAGAACTTGCCCTGGGCGCCGGCGCACTCGGCCGCGGCCGCGGCCCCGCACGCGTACTCGTGGCGGTCGTCGACGTTGGGGTTGCACGCCTTGCCGATCGGATAGTGGGCGAACACCACCTGGACGCGGTCCGGGTTGGCGGCGGCGTACTGCTCGACGCTGTGGAACAGCTTGGCGCAGTGCGGGCACTGGAAGTCGCCGAACTCGACGATCACGACCTCGGCGGAGTCGGGGCCCTTGCGGTGCGCGTTGGGCATGTCGACGACGTAGCGCGGCTTCTTGCGCAGCTCCTCGACGAGCAGCGGGAGCATCTCGGCCTCGACCTCGCGACGCAGGGTGTCGCGGCGCGCGTGGTACCAGCTCATGCTGCCGGCCACCGCCACGCCGAACACCACCGCCGCGACGATCGCCGGCGTGCCCAGCGAGTCGTCGAGCGCGTCGCGCCAGCCGACGTGCGGGTCGCGGACCCGCCACGCGAGCCACGCCAGCGTCGCGTTGATGCCGTACCAGGCGACGCAGAAGGGGCACCACGCGCCTTCCATCGTGGAGACGCCGGCCATCGCGACCGAGGCCCCCACGCTGACCATGGCGAGGACGACCAGCGCCTGGCGGAACGGATCCTCCCACTTCGCGCGGCGACCCCACGCGATCGCGGCGAGCACCGCCGTGGCGAGGGCACCGGCCCCGCCCAGGGTCGCGACCGGGATGCCGCCGAGGTCGCCGAAGCGCCCGGCGGTGATGCTGCAGCCGGTGGCCGAGAACCGGTGGCACGCCGTCGCGACGCCCGCGCGACCGGACTCGTAGTCGAGGTGCACCAGCGTCAGGTAGACGCCGTCGGCGACGCCGAGGAGCGCCACGAGCGTCGTCAACAGGAGCAGCCGCGAGCGGTTCGCATCCGACACGGCTGCCAGGCTCATCGCGCGGGGCACGGCTGTCAAGGCGGAGGCTGTCACCCGTGGCGGCCGCGGTCGGTTCCCTTTAGGGGGCGGGCGCGACCGGGATCACGACGGCCCCGCGCGCGCGCAGGTCGGCCTCGCGGGGGCTGCCCGCGGCGACCACGAACACCTCGCGATCGACCAGCGCCGGGGACTCGGACATCGCCACCGCCAGCGGCGCGACGACCCGCTCCTCGATGACGCGCTTGAGCGGCCGCGCGCCGCGGGTCGGGTGCCAGCCCGCCTGCGCGAGCGCGTCGCGGACGTCGTCGTCGACGACCAGCCGCAGGCGTCGGCGCAGCAGGCCGGTGCGCGCGGCGAGGTGCGCCAGCTCGAGCTCGACGATCCGGCGGATGTCCGCGGTCGCGAGGGCGCGGAACGGGATCACGTGGTCGATGCGGTTGAAGAACTCGGGCCGGAAGTGGGCGCGTACGGCCGCGACCACGTCGCCGTCGCCGGTGTCGCCGCCCAGGCCCACCGCGGTGCCACGGGCCACGCCGATGTTGCTGGTCATCACGATCAGCGTCATGCGGAAGTCGACCAGGCGCCCGTCGTGATCGGTGAGCCGCCCCTCGCCGAGGAGGCCCAGCAGGAGATCGAACACCGACGCGTGGGCCTTCTCGATCTCGTCGAACAGGACCAGGGACAGGGGCCGCTCGCGGACCCGCTCGACCAGGCTGCGCGTCCCCGGGCCGACGCCGAGCAGGCGCTGGGCCGAGCCTGGCAGCATGTACTCGCTCATGTCGACGCGGATCATCTTGTCGGCGGCGCCGAACATGTAGCGCGCGAGCTGCTTGGCGAGCTCGGTCTTGCCGACGCCGGTGGGTCCGACGAAGAACAGGCTCCCGACCGGTCGCTCGGGATCGTCGAGCCCGGCCTTGAGGCGCGTGAGCACGCGGGCCGCGGTCGAGCACGCGTGATCCTGGCCGACGACGCCGGCCCGCAGCCGCGCCGCGATGTGCTCGCGCCCGGCCTGCTTCGCGTCGGAGACCAGCTCGAGGGGCAGGCCCGTGATGCTGGCGAAGTCGCGGGACACCGCCTCGGCGTCGAGCTCGACCGGGGTCTCCGGTGGGTGCAGCTTGGCCAGCGCGTCGAGCAGACGGAACGCCTTGCCGGGGAACGCCAGATCGCGCTGGAACAGCTCGAGGTGCTGCACGAGTCGGCGCCAGCCCGTGCCGTCGACGCCCAGGTGCGGGTGCTCGCGCTGCTGCCACGTCGCGAGCATCTGCGGCATCGCCGACGGCGCGGGCGGCTCGATGCGCACGACGTGGAACAGGCCCAGGAGGTTGGGCGCGCGCTGGACGAGGCGCTCGTGCTCCTCGTGGGTGCACTCGGACAAGAGCGCGATGTCGCCGGCCACCACCGCGGGCAGCAACAGGTCGGCGATCGACGAGCGGCCGGTCTGGGCGGCGAGCACGGGCGCGAGGCGATCGAAGTACAGCACGTCGCCCTCGCCCGACAGCTCGGCGACGAGATCGAGGCAGCGCTGCTCCCACATCCCGAGGTACTTCATGCCGGCGACGATGCGGTCGGCGGATGTCGCCCAGATCTTCGGCGTCGGGCCCTCGGCGTCGCGCTTGCCGAGCCACCGCGCCAGGGCCCGGATCCACGCGGTCTTGCCGGCGCCCGCCGGCCCCACCAGCAGCATCGAGCGCGGCCGCTCGCGGCAGAGCAGGGGTTGCTCGGCGGAGAAATCGAACTGCCCGACGAGCCGGCGACCGACGCGTCGTTGCTCGCGCTCGACCAGGTCCTCGGCGATCGCATCCAGCACCGGGCGCGGCGCGGCGCTGCGGCGCTGCGGCGGCGAGCTGCGCCGACGCGACAGGGTCGGCGACCACTCGACGACCTGCTCGTCGTGGACGTCGCCCAGGGCGTAGACGTCCGCGGCGTGCTCGCCGAGCAGGGCGGTGGCGACGGCCTGGCGCAGGATGTCCGCCGCCATCTCGAGATCCTCGAGCACGAAGTTCCAGCCCATCGGCGGCACGACGACCTTGAAGCCGCCGGAGCGCAGCTCGGCCCAGAGGTAGCCGATGCGCACCGGGATCGCGCGGCGACCGATCACGACGCGCTTGCCGACGACCGTGCGCGGATGGACGGTGAGCTCGAGCCGACGCAGCGCGAGCGGCTCGCGCCAGTGGTACGCGGCCATGTCGGCGCTGGACTCCTCGATCGCGAGGGCGAGCTGCGAGAGCACCGCCTCGGCGTCGTCGCCGTAGCCGACCGGTGGCGCGTCGAACACCGCCGCCGAGGGCACCATGCGGCCGGTCATGCGGCCGTCGTGGTGGGTCTGCAGGTGGACGCGGAAGGTGGGCCTCGTCATGGTGGGTCCTGCTCCGCGGACTCGGCGATCACTGCGTCGGGCCGGTACATCCACACCGTGCGCAGCACCGCGGCGAGCTCGCGGACGTGCAGGCGCAGGGCCAGGGCGATCGCGAAGTCCTCGACCTCGATCGGGGCGGGGCCGCCGTGGGGCGCGGGATCGAAGTGGTACGCGCGGACCACCGGCGGCACGCCGTCGGGGTTCGGCGGCAGCGAGTCCGCCGGCACGCCCGACTCGAGGGCGGTGAGGAAGGCCAGGCGGGCCCCGTCCTGCGCCCAGAGGTGCGCCGACGCGGTGATCTCCGTGGCCGGCAGCACGCGCACGCGCACCACCTCGGTCGCCCCCGACACCGCGTGGCGCACGTGCGCGCCGTGCTCGGGGGCGAAGAAGCTCCGCACGCCGGGGCCGGTGATCCGCAGCACCACCGCGCGCGCAGCCTGCCCGAGGGTCAGCTCGAAGCGCGCCGCGTCGAACGGCTCGAGCACGTGGGTGCTGCCGTCGTCGAAGCTCGCGACGGCCTCGTCGACGGTGCCGCGGCCGCCGGCGTAGCCCTGCGCCAGCCACTCGAGCAGGCCCGGCCGCGCCCGCGCGAAGCGGCCCTCGGATCGCGAGTGGCTCACGCGTGACAGCTCGATCAACACCGCGTGCTCGCCGGCGTCGTCGGCATGCGCGGCGGCGTGCTCGAGCGCGCGGAGCTCGGCGAGCTGCGCGAGCACCTCGGGCCGCGTGCGCAGCGGGAGCTGCGGGATCTGGCCGCGCCGGGCGATCGTCCGGGCGTAGACCTCGAGACCGCTGTGGCCGTCGATCGTGATCCGCGAGATGCCGAACCGCTCGGCCTCGACGAGGTCGCCCTCGATCTCGCCGTCGGCCTGCGCCGTGAGCAGGGGGTCGTAGTCGGCCTGGGTCTGCAGGCGGTCGCGCAGCGCGACGAGATCGGCGCGCAGCGACTCGAGGTTGTACGCGGTCTCGGCCGCCGAGCGGTCGCCCGCCTGCGATCGCGACAGCACCACGCGCATCGTCGCCGCGAGGCGGGCCAGCGCCTCGCCGCCGAGCAGCGCCTCGGTCCGCGCGAGCGCGGCGGGGATCGACCTCCGCAGCCGACGCGCGTCGTAGGCCATGAGGTCGGCGAGCGATCCCGGCGTCGCGGTGACCTCGGCCTCGCGCAGGTGCTCGGCGTGCAGCGCCAGCTCGCCGCCGCGCACGTGCAGCCAGAACACGCGCAGCGCGGCCGCCGGGGCGCCGGCGATCTCGTCGGCGAGCCAGGCGCCGATGTGATCCTCGAGCCAGCGCTTGAGCGAGCGCGCGCCGTCGCGCTGGGCGAAGCCGCGGGTGACGACGAGGTCGACCACCGCCGGCGAGTGGCGCACGAAGATGTTGCGTTCGACGAGGCCCGCGCGGTCGAGCAGCATGCTCAGCTCGCGCTCGGCGATGCGGCGCGCGGTGGTCTCGGCGAGCGCGTCGAAGGTGACGATCCGATCGATGCGGTTGAACAGCTCGGGCGGGAAGAAATCGCGGACCGCTCGCTCGACGTCGCTCCGCGAGGCGCCGCCGTCGTCGCCGAAGCCCACCGAGGGGCCGCGGCGGGCCCCGAGGTTCGACGTGAGCAGCACGACGGTGTGGCTGAAGTCGACGAGCGTCCCGCTGGCGTCGGTGATGCGGCCGTCGTCGAACACCTGCAGCATGAGCCCGAGCACCGCGGGGTCGGCCTTGTCGATCTCGTCGAGGAGCACCACGCAGAACGGCTGCGAGCGCACGGGCGTCGTCAGCGTGCCGTCGGGGCGGAAGCGATCACCGACCAAGCGGGCCGGCGCGTCGGGGCCGGCGTACTCGCTCATGTCCAGGCGCACGAGCCGTCGCGCGTCCCCGTAGAGATACTCGGCGAGGCACTTGGCGAGCTCGGTCTTGCCGGTGCCCGTCGGGCCCGAGAACAGCAGCACGCCGTAGGGGCGACCCGCGTCCGCGAGCTGGGCCCGCATGCGCAGGAGCACGTCGGTCGTCGCCGCGATCGCGCGCGGTTGGCCGACGACCTGCCGGGCGAACGCACCGGAGACGGCCGCCGGGGCGAGCGATCGCTCGGGGACCAGCATCAGCTCGGGGATGCCGGTACGTCGCGCGAGCAGGCGGACGACGGCCTGCGGGCCCACCTCGGGCGGCTCGACGTCGGCTCCGAAGCGCGTGTCGACGAGGCTGCGGACGTGTGCCCGCGCGACGCCGGGCGCGGCGGTCACCGACGGCCAGACGCCGTGCTCGGCGAAGGCCTCGACCGCGTCCTTGGCCGCCCGCAGGCCACACCCGGTGAGCTCGCGGTAGCGACGGATCGCGTGGAGCTTCTGCCCCGCTGCGAGGTCGTGCTCGACCGCCCGAAGGGCGTGCGACCAGCCGAAGTCGCCCTTCGCGAGGGCCTCGAGCAGCTCGATGGACTTGCCGGGCAGCGCGGTGCCGCTGACCAACGCGCCGCCCTGCTCCGCGATCGTGCGGAACGCCCGCGGATCGAAGGCCACGCCGTGCTCGAGCTCGAGGGCGCGCGCGCGCTGGATGACGAGTCGGGCAGTGGTGGCCGCGTCGGTCGGCTCGACCCACAGCACCGTGAACGCGGCGGCGAACTCGGGCGCGTCGTCCTGCAGCATCTGGTACTGCTCGGCCGTGCACTCGGCGACGACGGTCAGCTCGCCGCGCGCGACCGGCCCGCGGAAGAACGTCGCGAGCGAGCGATCGGCCTCGCGGCTCTCGCCGATGCGGCCCCACGCGTGGAGGTCGTCGACCCAGAGGATCGCGCGGTGGCTGCGGCACGCGTCGAGCAGATCGACGCAGCGCTGCTCCCACTGCCCGAGGTACGACATGCCCGCGATGATGCGGTTGCCGCGGACGAGCCACACCGCGTGGACGCGATCGAGGTTCCGGTGCAGCGCCCAACCGTCCGCGGCGAGCAGCTCGTGCACCAGGCCGTTCAGCAGCGTGGTCTTCCCGCAGCCGGTCGGTCCCACCAGCAGCACCGAGGTCTTGCGCGGGCCGCAGAGCAGCTGCGCCAGCTGTCCGTCGTAGGGCGCCCGCGGGGCCCCACGGGGGAGGCGCTCCTCGGCGGCGCGCTGGGTCTGGTCCGCGCCGAGCTCGGCGAGCAGCGCCTCGCCCCGCGTGCGCGGGCCCGATCCGACCCGCGGTGCGTCGTCCGGTGCGCGCGCGAGCCGATCGAAGAGGCTGTGCGGCGCGGCGTGGAAGGCCACGAGCTTGAGGCACTCGCGGCCACTCGACACCAGCGCGTCGATCTCCCAGTCCTCCAGCGCCGCCCAGCGATCGCGGAAGTACGCGAGTGCCTCGTCGGCGAGCAGGCGATCCTCGGCGTGGACGAACCACTCGGCCGAGCGCATCGGGTGGTACGCGATCCACATCGGTGCGTCGTCGTCCCCCGTCGACCCGCGGCCGCGGGGCTCGAGCACCACGGGGAACCGCGCGCGAATGCGCCGTCGCGACTCGCCGACGACGAGCTCGAGCGAGACGAACTCGAGCCTTCGCCCCGGCACGAACTCGAGGGCCTCGAGCTCCGCGGGCCACAGCTTGGCGATGGCCTTGCGCAGGGTGTCGGTGAGGCGCTGTTGCAGCTTCAGCGCGCTCGGCCCCTCGTGCGGCGCTGCGAGGTCGCCGAGCCGGAGCGGGGTCCAATGGAGGCGACCGCCGGCGCGACGCTCGAAGATGGTGATGCGGAATTCCATCACGGGACCACGGCAGGGTTCACTGGGGCAGGGTTCACTGGGGAGGATCGTCGACGAGCACCGCGCCGTCGCGGCTGCGGCGGACGAGCTCGCCGAACCACAGGCGTTCGAGTGTCCCGACCGCGGTGAGGTCGACGGGGAACGCGGTGGTGAGCCCGGTCGATGGCATCGTGACGATGCCGTCGGCGAAGACCTCGCGCACCGCGGGCATGCGGTGCAGCGGCTCGGGTGCGTTGCGCGGCCGTGGGGCGAGCGCCCGCCCGCCGAGCTCGGTGTGGCCGAGGCCCGTGCGGGCGGTGAGCGTGCGGATCGAGAGGTGATGTGCGGTGGCCCGATCGGCGGGCCAGAACCGGTGCAGGCCCGCCTCGAGGCCGAGCACCCAGCCGCAGTGCGGACCCGTCACCGACACGATGAGGTCGCGCCACGGCGCGTCGTCACCGGTGGTGGCGAAGTCCTCGCGCACGCGATCGAGCGGCCGCGGCGGGCCCCACGGGAGGGCGGGCCAGTCGGGGCTGCGATCGCCGGCGCGGTGATCTCCGGCGCGGTGATCTCCGGCGCGGTGATCTCCGGCGCGGTGATCTCCGGCGCGGTGGATCGACACGCTCCAGCGGCGCTCGTCCGCCCACGCGGCGAGCCACGCCAACCACTGGACGATGGGGGTCACGGCCGCGGGGGCGTGCACGCCGATCGAGATCGCGTCGCGTGGGTCGCCGACGAAGATCGCGGTCACCACCGCGACCTCGAAGGCCGCGTGCGCGGCGTCGGCGTCCCCGACCAGGTCGCCGGACAGCTCGCCCGTCGCGTCGCCCGCTGCGAGCTCCTCGACGGCCTCGATCGCGCCCATCGCCGCGTCGAGGCGCGTGAGCGCCTCGGTGATCCGCTGGTGCTCGCGCAGGGCCGCGACGCCGTGATCACGGGCGTACTGGGAGGCCGCGCCCTGGGGCTGCGCGGCGAGCTCCGCGGTGAGGTACGCCGCGCGCTGCCGCAGCTCCTGGACCGCGGGGGTGTCGAGGGCGGCCGCCGCATTGCGGCGCAGCCGGGCGAACCGTGCGACCCCGGAGATCGAGCTGCGGCCCGCCGGCGGGGCGACGATGGCGATCCGCAGCGCGCCGAAGGCCCCGTCGCGGTCCGCTCGACGCTCGCCGAGCGCCGCGGCGAGGCCGTCGTCCCCGAGCGCCACGACGACGCTCGCGCCCTCCCCGAGGGCCCCGGTCTCCGACAGCATGCCGGCGACCGGCGCGACCAGGTGATCCTCGAGCTCGCGTCGAAGCGCGCGCGCGCCATAGATCGGCGAGTAGCCGCGCGTCGCGAGCTCGGCGAGCGCCGCGTCGGTCACCTCGAGGGCGATGCCCCGCTGGGCGAATGCGGCGCGCTCGCGGATGCGCTGCAACGAGACGCGCGCGACCTCGGCGATCTCGGCCCGATCGAGCGACGCGAACGGGATGATCCGATCGATGCGGTTGACGAACTCCGGTCGGAAGTGCCGATCGACCTGCTCGGTGTAGTAGCGGCGCTCGTCGTTGCCGGCCTGCACCTGGGCGCCGCCGAAGCCCGAGCCGCCGCCCGTCGGTCGGTGGCTCGCGCCGAGGTTGCTGGTCATGATGATGATGGTGTTGCCGAAGTGCGTGGTGCGGCCGCGCGCGTCGGTGAGCCGTCCCTCGCCGAGGACCTGCAACAGCAGGTCGAACACGGCCGGGTGGGCCTTCTCGATCTCGTCGAGCAGGAGCACCGAGAACGGCTGCTGGCGGATGCGCCGGGTCAGCTCGCCGTCATCGCTCTGGGTGCCGCGGATCAACCGCTCGGCGGCCCAGGGGTCGGTGTACTCGCTCATGTCGAAGCGGACCATGCGCTCGGGCCCGCCGAAGAGGATGCGCGCCAGCGTCTTGGCGACCTCGGTCTTACCGACGCCGGTGGGCCCGACGAACAGGAAGTTCGCCAGCGGCTTGCCCGGCGGCTGCAGCCGGGCCTTCACCGTGCACAGCGTCTCGGTGACGCGCGCGATGGCCTCGTGCTGACCGATCACGCGGCGGCGGAACTCGTCCTCGAGCGCACCGCGGCGCAGCCGCTCGTCCTCGCGCAGCAGGAACATCGGCATCCCGGTCCGCAGCGAGAACGCCCGGTACACGTCGTGCACGTCGATGACGTGGGGCGCTCCGGTGGCGTCGACGTCGTGGCGATGGATCGCGCGCAGCTCCTCGAACAGGCGCACCGCCTTGCCGGGGAACGCGGCGTCCACCAGGTAGCGCTCGCACAGCTCGACCAGGGGGGCGACCGCGGCGGCGTGCAGCGACGGCCGATCGGGCTCGCTGCGCCGCGCCCACGTCGCCCGCGCGGCGACGATCGTGACGGTGGCCTCCGCGCCCAGCGGCTCGACCGTGACCCGGTGCATGCAGGCGAGCAGCGCGGGCTGCTGCTTCTCGAACTGCTCGAACGCCTCCGCGGTGCACTCGCCGATCAACCGCACCCGGCCCTCGACGAGCCACGGTCGCAGGGCGGAGGCGAGGTCCTCCATGCCGCCGCTCTTGCCGGCGAAGAGGTCGGCGAGGTTGTCGAAATAGAGGATCGCGTCGAGGGTCGCGGCCGCCTGCATCACCGCGTGGATGCGCTCGGCGAGCTCGCCGAAGCCGGACTGGCCGGCGACCAGGGCCGCGCCCGAGGTCGCGAACACCGGGTTGCTGCGGAAAGGCACCACCGACTGCGAGAGCAGGGCCTCGAGCACGGCGGTCTTGCCCGCGAGCGCCGGGCCGACCAGCGCCACGCCGACGCGCTCTTCGCCGCCGAGCAGCGCGGCGAGCCGCGTGATCTCGTCGGTGCGTCCGATCGTCGCCGGACCCCGGCGGGTCGCGTTGGCCCGCAGCGCGTCGGTGCCGATGCGCTCGAGCAGTGCCCGCGCGGCGGTGCGCGAGCGCTCGCCCTCGTTCAGGCGTCGCGACTGCGCCCGGGCGCCGGCGTCGTCGTGGTCGCTGCGCCGTACCGAGACCGCGACGCGGTGCAGGCCGTGGGCCGAGGCGGGCAACAGCGCGGCCCACTGCGCCGGGTCGAACTCGCGGGCGGCGACCTGGCGGGTGACCTCGTCGGCGACGCGGCGCTGCAGCTCGTCGCCGGGCGCGACGTGGAGCACGTGTCGCAGCGGCAGGACGTGGACCCACCATGCGTCGCCGTCGGGGATCGCCACGCACGGGATCGCGATCGGACGATCGACGCCGAAGCGACGATCGAGATCCTCCCGGGGCAGGGCCACCGGGATGTCGTGCAGCACGGCCCCGTCGGGGAACGAGAAGCCCGCGAGCTGGTCGGCCGGCACCTTCGCGAGGTGTTCGGCGAGGAACATCCGCTGGGTCGCGAGGGCCTCCTCGAGATCACCAGCGCGGCACACCAGGTCGGGGTTGCCGAGGGGATACGCGTACACGGCACCCGAAGCGTGCGTGCGGACCACCACGGGCGGCGCGAGTTCCAGCGTGACGGCCAAGGGCGCGCGCATGATACCGCGTCCGTGCGAGGGACGCGGGTGACGCGTGGCCCGTGGGCGGGCCACGACTGGCCCGTGGGCGGGCCACGACCGGCCCGCGGGCGGGCCACCGGCTGTCGGCGGGCGACGGGGCCCCGCGACACCCTTGCCCCGCGGGTGTTGGCACGCCGCTTGGAATGCCGAGCGGACCTCCGCCATGAACACGCGCGCCACCGCCACTGCGGCGCAGCTCGATCTCCTCGGCGAGGTCGGGCTCGACGCCGAGTGCCTGCACCGCATCGGGGTCCCCGGCGACGCTGCGACTCGGCTGCGCGAGCGGTGGGACGGCGATCGATTGCCGTGCGTCGGCGAGGCGCAGCTGCGCTGCGACACCTGCGGGCTCGCGGCGGCGGTGCGCTTCCGCTGCGCGGGGCGCTGCGAGCGGGACTGCGAGCACGGCGAGCGGGCGGCCGCCGCCCTGATGCGGGTGATCCCGCGGGTGCCCGTGCGGCACTGGGTGCTGCGATTGCCCGGCGTGCTGTGCAGCGCGTCCGCGGTCGATCAACGGCTGGTGCGCGAGCTGTCGCGCGAGTTCCTCGCCCAGGTCTTCGCGTTCGTGCGGCGGCGGGTGCCGGCCGACGCGGCGGGGATCCAGTGCGGCGGCGTGAGCCTGGTGCACCGCACCGCCCGCGCGCTCGTCCTCGACGTGCACGTCCACGCGCTCGTCCTCGACGGCGGCTACGTCGCGGCCGAGCGCGGCCTCCGGGAGTTCGTGCCCATGGCCGACGAACCGACGACGGACGAGCTCGCGGCGCTCGCGGTCGCGGTGCGCGAGCAGCTCTTGGCCCGGTGGCGACGGCGTCGCGGGGCGACCGGCGATCGCGAGCCGTGGCGCGTGGCGATCGAGCAATCGCTGGTGGCGGGGCCGGTGGCGTCGACGGCCGTGCGGCGCATCCGGGTCGAGGGGGTGGGGCCCGGTCGCCCGCGCCGCGTCGGCGCCGGGGCGCGCAAGGACGGCTTCGGCGTCCATGCGATGGAGCGGATCGACGGCGCCGCGCGGGGGTCTCTCGCCGCCCTGGCGCGGTACCTGGTGCGGGCCCCGGTGGCGCTGGCGCAGCTCGGTGCCGGGCGGGACGGCCGGGTGGTGCAGCGGCTGTCGCGGCCGTTCGCGGACGGCAGCACCCACGTCGAGTTCTCGACCGACGAGCTCGCGCGGCGCCTCGTGGCGCTCACGCCCGCGGGCCACGTGCACCGCGTCTCCTATCACGGTGCCCTCGCCCCGGGCGCGGCGGCGAAGTGGCGCGCGCGTCCGCTGCAGCTCGCGTTGGTCGACGCGTCGCACCTCGTCCGCGCCCGCGGCCCGCGACGTCGCGATCGCGAGCCGTGGCCCAGCCCGAGCTGCGATCGCTGCGGTGGCCGCATGCGCGTGGTGGCGATCGACGAGGGCGTCGACGCCTCGCCGATCGTGGCGCGGCCCGCGTGAAGCACCTCGCGTCGCGCGGCGCAGGATCGTCAGCGGCCGCGCGCGCGGAGTCCCCGACGGGTCGCGCGGATCCCCTTGTCGATCGCACGACGTACGGCCACGAGCTCGTCGTCGCCCCCGAGCACGCCCGCGATCTCGGCGATCGCGGGCCCCAGCGCCTCGGCGATCGCGGCCGTCACCTCCTCGACCACCGCCTGCAGGTACCCCGACTTCACGCCGAGCGTCCGGGCCTCGTCGTGCCACGCGACGGCGGGGAGGTTGCCCCCGTCGGCGCGGCCGCCGACGGTCATCGCGAGGCGCGACGAGAGCCGCGCGTACGCGGTCGTGCACACGAGATCGTAGAAGGGCGCGAGCCGCCAGCGGCCATCGTCGTGCCGCAGCAGCGACAGGTTCTTGGCGTGGTTGTCGCGGTTGCCGACCACCGCGCAGAAGGCCAGCCACCGCAGCAGCGCCCGCGAGTCGGGCAGCGGGCTCGCGCTGGCCTCGCGCACGAGTTCGAGGCAGCCGTGGAACGATGGGCCGCCCTCTGCCTCGTACTTGCGCCGTCGATCGAGGCCGAGCGCCTGGGCGAAGTCCTCCTGGTGACGGCGTCGGATCGGCGGGCCAACGCTGCGATCGAAGCGCGCGACCAGGAGCAGCGGCGCGCCGTGTCGCGTCCACAGCGCCGCGTCGACCGTGGGCAGCCCGACGCGGCGGGCCAACGAGAGCACGAGCGCTTCGTTCTGAGGCAGCGCGGCGAAGTCCCGGTGGGGGAGCTTGAGCAGGTGCGTCGACGGCGAGCCGTGCTCGGGCAGCAAGAGTTGGTCCCCGTCCAACCGCACGCCGAGCTTGTCCTGTGCGCCGGCGAGCGACAGCCGCAGCTCGTCCCCGACCGCGCCGGCGTAGGCGCCGGAGATCGACCACCGCTCGAGGTCCGCGTCCCGTAGGCGGCGATAGGCGTGCGGTGTCGCGGGTTGTCCATCGTCCTCGACGATGCGCAGCGCTCCAGCGCACTCGCGGCCGATCGCGCGCAGCAGGGCGAAGTCGTTGTCCTCGCTGATGCCCAGGCGCCGGCACACGGCGGTGCGGACGCCACCCTCGGGGAGGAGGTTCCCGAAGAATCGCTCGGCCTCGATCCCGAACGGCTCGGCGCGCAGCGGCAGCGAGTGGCTGATCGCGAAGCGCGTCGGCGAGCGCAACCACTCGGTCGAGTACGCGAACGCCAGGCGGTGGTCGGGCGGGTCCGACAGCACCCCGATCGACGCGTCGTCGGTGAGGACGTGGAGCGCGTTCATCTCGGAGCTCCGCGATCGCGGAGCTCGACGATCAGCCCCAGCCGCTCGAGCACGCGGAGCACCTTGCCCAGCTCGAGCGTCGGTTTGCCGCGCTCGAGCTCCACGATGAAGCGCGGCCCGACGTCCGCGAGCGCGGCGAGCTCGATCTGGGTGGCGCCGAGGCGCTTGCGGTGGTCACGGACCAACGCGCCGAGCTCGGCGGGCGTTCGGACGGGGGTCTGCATCGTGATTCCCGTACGGGAAGATATCGGCTCCGCCGCCCGAGCGCAAATCGATATCTTCCCGTACGGGAACATTACGACCGCGCGGGGGCCGGGCGATGGAATCATTCCCGTACGGGAAGAACGCAGGAGGGCCCATCAGGGACGCGCGGCCCTCGCCGCGTGCGGCACCGGCGAGGACCCAACGAGCGGCGTGGGTGAGACCGGCGGCACCGGCCCGACGACCGCGGAGCCGACGACGACCCGACGACGACGGTGACGACCGCCGCGGTCGACTGCCCGTGACCGAACGACCGCGACGTTCTGCGATGATGCTCGCCATGGAACCGACCTCCGATGCAATCCGCCGGATCCTCGAGGACACCCGCACGATCGCCGTGCTCGGGGCCCACTGGGAGCCGGCGCGTCCGGCCTGCTACGTGCCGGTCTATCTCGACGAGGTCGGCTATCGCGTGCTGCCGGTCAACCCCGCGGGCGTCGGCCGCACGCTCTTCGACGGCCCGCGCCGGCAGGCCTTCGTCGCGTCGCTCGCCGCGCTCGACGAGCCGGTCGACATGGTCGATGTCTTCCGCCGCGCCGAGCTGCTGCCGCAGCACGTCGACGAGATCCTCGGCATGACGCACCGGCCGAAGGTGGTGTGGTTCCAGCTCGGCATCCGCAACGACGCGGTCGCGGCCGCGCTCGAGGCCGCCGGGATCACCGTGGTGCAGGATCGCTGCACGCTCGCCGAGCACCGCCGGCTCGGGATCGCGGCGCGCACCGATCCGGGCTGAGACGGGCGGGCTGAGACGGATCAGCTCGGCGTCGACGTGCGTCGCGTGGCGACCGATGGCCGCCTTCCACGAGATGCGCCACCAGGCCGACGACCTCACGCCTTGCGGCGGCGACCGACGACGAAGCCCGCGGTCGCGAGCGCGCCGAACCACCCCAGCGACCACGCGCTCGGGCGGGTCGGGTCGACGGCGCACGACACCGCGCCGTCGGCGTTGCCGGTGCACTCGAGGTTGTGGCACTCGCCCGAGGCGCTGCCCTGCACGTCGATGTCGAGGCCGGCCTCGAGCGCGGCGATGCACTCCTGGAGGTTGTTGCCCGCGTCGACGTACTGGCCGTCGCAGAACAGCGCGCCCTCGGGCTGCGTGCACTGGACCTCGCAGCCGCCCTTCAGCTCCGCCTCACACTCGACGAACCCGTCCGCCTGACAGTCGATCTGACAGTCGAGGTTGGCCTCGGCCTCGCAGGAGCCGCTGCAGCTCGCCTCGCACTTCACCGCGCACTCGGCCGACCCCGGGGTGGCCTCGCACTCGACGTCACAGTGGGCGCCACAGGTGCCGCGGCACGAGGCCGCGCACTCGGAGTCGCCGCTGTCGCAGCGCCCCATGCAGCTCCCCTCGCAGTCGGCGACGCAGCCGCCGCGACAGTCGAACGACGGGGGATCCACCTCGCACTCGGCGAGGCACTCGCCCTCGCAGCTCGCGGTGCACTCCACGCTCGCGCTGGCGCTGCACTGCCCGTCGCACTCGGCGGTGAGCTGACCGGCGCAGGCGGCCTGGAACGCGATGGGCTCGCACTGGGCCTCGCAGCCGCCCGACGTCACGAGCTCGCACTCGGCGCTCGCCGAGACCTCGATGTCGTTGCAGGCCTCGAAGCCTGCATGCGCGACGCCGGGGATCATGAGGACACCGGCCGCGAGGAGGGCCGAGACGACGAGGGAGTGGGGGAGGATCATGCCACGGCTCGGTGCAATGCCGATGCCGCTGCACCGACGTTGCGATCCTCGGGCGCGACCACACCCGCGGGGCGTCCGTGGCGCGTGCGCCGGCGCCCGGTGTGGCCGATGCGCTGGACTCACGCGAGGGGCAGCGTGAACCAGAACGTCGCGCCGGCGCCCGGCCGGCTGTCGACGGCCAGCGTGCCGCCGTGCTGCTCGACGATGCCGCGGGCGATCGCCAGCCCGAGTCCCGTACCGCCCTTGCCGCGATCGCGGGACTTCCAGTAGCGGTCGAACACGTGCGGGAGCTGCTCGGCGGCGATGCCGGGCCCGGTGTCGCTGACCGAGACGACCGCGTGCGTCGCCTCGCGACGCGCGGCCACGGTGATCGAGCCGCGGTTGGGTGTGAACTTCACCGCGTTGCCGAGCAGGTTCGACAGCACCTGCAGCACGCGGCGACGATCGCACTGGACGCGCAGGACCTCGGCCGGTCGCGAGACCTCGAGCGCGACCCCGCGGTTCGCCGCGCGCGGGGCGATCGCGTCCACGGCCTCCTCGAGCAGCGCGCCCGTGTCGTGGGCGGCGCGCTCGATCGAGAGGTGGCCGCTCTCGATCGTCGCGAGGTCGAGCAGGTCGCCCAGCAGCTGCTCCATGCGCAGCACGGAACGATCGATCGTCTGGCTGACGTGCGCGGCCACCGGGTCCCCGTCGAGCGTCTCGCGGAGCGTGGCGTTCGCGAGGGCGATGGTGCCCAGCGGGTCGCGGAGATCGTGGCTGACGGTCGCGAGCAGCTCCTCGCGGCTCTCGATCGCCGTCCGTTGCTCGTGGATGTCGGTCGCGGTGCCGTACCAGCGGATGACCGCGCCGTCGCCGTCGAGGTCGGGCACGGAGCGGCCGAGGTGCCAGCGGTAGACGCCATCCTGCCGGCGCAGGCGGTACTCGAGCTGCCAGAGCACCTTGCGCTCGGCGGCGGCGGCCCAGCTCGCGAAGCAGGCCTCGAAGTCGTCCGGGTGCAGGGCCAGGCGCCAGCGCTCGGCCAGCGCGATGGACTCGCCCTGACCGGTGTACTCGAACCAATGCGGGTTGAGATACGCGTCCTCGCCGTCCGGGCTCATCGACCACACGATGAGGGGCATCGCCTCGGCGAGGACCTGGAAGCGCCGGGCGCTGTCCCGCAGCGCGCGCTGGCTGGCGCGCAGCTCGGCCTCCATCGTCTTGTGATCGTCGATGTCGGTGTTGGTGCCGAACCACCGCAAGACGCGTCCGGTCTCGTCGCGCTGGGGGATCGCGCGGCCCAGGTGCCATCGGTACGCGCCGTCCCAGCGCCGCAGGCGGAACTCGATGTCGTAGTCCTCGCCGGTCTCGAGCGCGCGGGACCAGCGGGCGACCGCCTCCGGGACGTCCTCGGGGTGCAGCAGTTCGAGCCAGCCCGCGCCGAGCAGCACCAGGGCAGGCACGCCGGAGTAGTCGCAGACCAGCGTGTTGACGTAGTCGAGGCTGCCGTCGTGCCGCGCTGTCCAGACCTGTTGCGGGATGGACTCGGCGAGGAAGCGGTAGCGATGCTCGGGATCCTCGGCGACGCGCGCGGGGATCCTCGTCGCGGCGGCCGAGTTCGGGATGGAGGCGAGCTCGCTGCCGATGCGGCGGCGGTACATCGCGAGCATCACGTCGAGCTTGGCGCAGAGGATCGATGGGTCGTACGGGCGGACCAGTACGTCGATCGCCCCGCATGCGTACGCGTGCAAGATCTCCGCGTTCGACATCCCTGGCCCGCCGAGGAAGACGAGCGGGAGGTCGAGCGCCCTCGCGTGCTGCCGCAGCGGCGCGAGCACCTCGAGGGCGTCGGGGATGGCGGTGAGGTCGATGACGATGGCGGCGATGTCGATGTCGACGCGGGCGAGCGCATCGCTGGCGCTGCGGCGCGCGAGCTGGCGACCGAGCGTCGCGAGCTCGGCCACCAGCGCTGCGCTGGCGCCGACGAGCAGGATCGTGTCGAAGGCCTCCACGATGCCCGAGCGGTCGCTACGCGGCATGCGGCGCGACTATACCGGATCTCCGCCGAGGGCAACGGCGGCCGCGGGGACGCACGAGGCGTCGCCACGGGTCTGCGGGGCGTGATCTGGGTCTCGCCCCCGGTCCCCGGCCGAACGCCGGTTCACAGGCCGAACGCGCACTCGAGGCCGGCGCCGATCGTGCAGCCGGTGAAATCGTCGCAGCTCTCCTCGGCGCACGAGTCGAGGTCGTCGAGCGCATCCTCCTGGTCGTCGGCCATGCAGTCGTCCATCGCATCTTCGCAGTTCGACGCGCAGTCGTCCTCGTCGAGCTCGTCATTGCAACCGGCCGCGGCGGCGCAGTAGTCGGCGCAGGTCCGGGAGATGCGGAGATCGCCGGTCCCGTTGCGCTCACAGGCGGGGAGCTGCGCGGCGGAGATGCCGACGACGAGGCCGAGGATCCAACGGGTGAGGTGGCGGGGGGCGAGGGTCATGGTTCGAGCTCCAGGGGTTGGAGGTGCTGTGGGTCGTCGCGGTGCGGATCAGTTCACGGGTGGCGGTGGGGTCTCGTCGCGCTTGCGCAGTCCGTCGGCGGCGCGCTGGGCGGCCTCGTCGATCTCGCCGCCGGCCTTCTCGAGGCCGTCGGCCGTCTTGGTCGCGGCGGCGTCGAGCTTCTTCTCGGCGCGCTCGCCCGCGCGCTCGAGGTCGGTGCGGGTCGACTCGACCCCCGCGGCGGTCCGCGCCTTCAGCTCGGCGGCCTTGCGCTCGGCGTCGTAGGCCGCGTCGTCCACGGTCTTCTCGACCTTGTCCGTCGCGCGATCGACCTTCTGAGCGGGCGTGGGCTCGGGCGCTGTGTCGTTCTTCGGACAGGCGATGCCGAACACCGAGAGGGCGCAGATGCGGGGGAGGATCCAACGTGGACGTCGCATGCCGCCCCGACTGTGCAGGCGCCGTGCCGACGGCAGCGCGCGACAAAAATCGCGGAGGCGGCGGTGCGTCGCGTGTCAACGCCGCACGGTGGGCAGGCCCGCACGTGCCTGGTCGAGGGCGCCGGCGCACGATTCCCCCGACGTCCTGGGCCAGCGCGCTGGAATGACTCGGCTCGTCCACCGCGGCGCCACCGTTGCAGTGATCGCGGCGCATGAGACCCGTCGCGACGATTCCCAAGCTCCTGCGCCCCAGGCTCCGCAGCGCCATCTCCGGCGGCCCGACGCTCGGCGTCCTCGTCCTGCTCCTCGGCGCCGTGGGCTGTCAGCATCGTGGTCACGCCGAGGCGACGGCTAGCGCCGCGTCTCCGTCTCCGCTCGCCCCGGCGAGCGTCGGGGAGCGCACCGCCGAGCACGATCGTTACGACGCGAACGCGCTGGCGCGAACGGGGATCACGATCGACCGCGAGATCGTCGACGCCTGCCACGTCGACGGCGCGCAGACGTTCTTCGCCTTCGACTCGACGAAGGTCACCCCGCGGACCCACGACGTCCTCGCGCTCGTCGCTGCGTGCGTGAACGAGGGGCCGCTGAAGGGTCGCGAGCTCGAATTGGTCGGCCACGCCGATCCGCGCGGCAGCGACGACTACAACAAGGAGCTCGGGCTGACCCGCGCAGAGTCCGTCGCGGAGTGCCTGCGGGAGCACGGCGTCGCGCCGACGAACCTGGAGATCAACTCGGTGGGCGAGGGCGCGGCCTCGAGCGAGCCCTCGGAATGGCCGCTCGATCGTCGCGTGGAGATCAGGGTCAAGCCGGCGGCGACGGCGGCCCGATGACCGCGTCCACCACCCACCTGGGCGCCGGTGAGGCGGGGGCAGCCCCCGGCGCGATCACTCGGCGCTACCGGGTCGATCCCGAGTCGTCGCCGCGGCGCGAGCACGTGGCCTTCCGCGCGACGCGGCGTGGGGACGAACTCCCCGCGTGGATCCTGGTCCCGCAATGGCCTCGCGCGGACCGCTTCGCGAACGCGGTCGGATTCGTGCGCGCGGCAAAGCTGTCGATCCGGCTGCGCCACCCGCAGGTGGTGCGCACGCTCGCGTAGCCTAGTCTGCCCAGCGCCCGCAGCAGCACGTTGTCGAGACCGCTGGCCTCCGTCGCGCCCTCGGCCCCGCGCGGCGAGGCGCCCAGCAGGGCGTGGACGATCATCGCGATCGCGGGGGCGTCGGTCTCGGGAAGGCGCGCGTCGCTCGGCACGAACAGCCCACCGAGTCGCACGTCGTCCGTGGTGCCGTCGATGAGGATGCAGCTCTCGAGGTCGAGCGACCGCGGGGCGAGGCCGACGCGACGCACCGCCTCGACGGCGCCGCAGAGGCGGAGCGCGACGCCGCGGGCGACGGGCCACGACATCGGGCCGTGCTGCGCGAGCGCGGCCCCCAACGGCTGCGCCGGCGGGCGGGCGACCACCGCATAGGGGCGGCCGTCCGCGAGCAGACCGACGTCGAGCGTGCGCGAGCTGCAGCTGGCGCTGGCGGCGATCGACGTCGATGGGCGACGGGAGTCCCACGGTGCGAACCACGCCGAGATGGTCGGCGAGTTCGTGCACGACGACGACGGCGCGCGCGCGCATGGGCCCGATCGAGCGCCCGTGTCACACGCCCAGACCGGCGCGGGCGGAGAACCCGTGGGCGCCATCTGGCACGACAGTTGAAACGTCACCCCACACGAGAGCCCGCACGGAGCTCCGGACCAAGGGAAACGACACATGAACTGGGACATCATCGAAGGCAAGTGGGACGGGTTCAAGGCCGCGCTGCGACAGAAGTGGGGCAAGCTCACCGATGACGACGTGGAGCAGGCCCGAGGCCAGCGCGACAAGCTCGTGGGGAAGATCCGCGAGCACTACGGCGAGGCGAAGGACAAGGTCGAGCGCGCGCTCGACGACATGATCGCCGCGCTGTGATTGTGATCGCGAGGCTGCGGCGCGCGGGGGTCCCCGCGCCCGCGGGCTCGCACCTGTCGAATCTCCAGCCGTGCGCGAAACGAGGGAGACCATGCGAATCGCAGTCCTGTTCGAGAACCAGCTCCGGGCGACGTGGGCCAGCAACGCGCTGCGCGGCAGCGGCACCCTGGATCCCACCGACGCCGTGACGCTGCACCACGGGGCCGAGGGGCCGGCGGTCGAGCGCGACGATCGGAGCCTCGGTGCCGTCGTCGTCCTCGGTCTCGGGTGCGCGATCCTGATGACGTTCGCGCTCGAGGGCGTGACGCTGTTGGCCCTCGTCACGGCGACCGCGCTCGCGCTGGCCTGGGGCGCGCTCTACGGGGTACTGGCGAGCACCCTGTCCGGTTCGGTCGCGTCCACGGTCGCGCGCACCGAGTCACCGACTGCACGCGCGATCGTGCTGGTCGAGTCGGGCTCTCCCGACTCGATCGCGCGCGCGCGTCGCTATCTCCTGGCCTGTGCGGGCGCGGTGGCGGCGCGCTCGGGATGAGCGCGGTCATGGTCGGCGTCGACGACCAACTGCTGATCGTCGGCGAGGTCCGAGAGCGCGAGGCGTTGATGCTCGCGCTCGATCATTGGGCTTCGCGCGCCATCGGTGTCGACGACGTGACCGCCGCGATCTCGCGCATGACCGTCGCCACGACGGCGGTGCTGCTCCTCGCCGGCGACGCGCCCGGCGGGGAGCTGAGGCGCCTGATCGCCGGGGTCGCGGGGCACGAACCCGCGGTGCTGCTGCTCGTGCCCGCGGACTCGCTGGACGAGGGCGAGGCCGAGGAACTCTACGAGATCGGCGCCGCCGTCGTGCTGGCGTGGCCGGCCGAGTCCCTGTTGGTGCCTCGGATCATCGACGCGCTGCTCGCAGTCGGCGACGCGCCGGGAGAAGCGAGCGATGACGCCGTTCGCACCCCGCTCGAGCACGCCGTGCGCGCCCGGCTGACCGCGGATCCCGTGCTGCACACGATGGCAGTGCGGGTGCTGGTCGGCACGGCGGTGCTGCGCGGCACCGTTGCGTCGGCGTGGGAGCGTGCCCGCCTGCGCCGGCTCGTGGAGACGGTGCCCGGCATCGCGCGCGTCATCGACCATGGCGTCGCAGTGTTCGGCACGACCGTTCCGGACGAGGAGCTGCGCAAGATCGTCGATGCCACGCTGCGCTCGGTGGGCAATGCGGAGGCGCGGGGGCTCGAGATCGACATCCACGCGGCGATCGCCACGCTGCACGGGGTCGCGAGCACGCGCGAGGTCGCGTCGCGGGTGTGCAATGCGATCCGCAGGATCCCCGGGATCCGGCGGGCGTACGACGCGACGGTCGTCGAGCAGTGAGGCGAGGAGTGCTCGCCCAGCTGCGCGGCGTTCAGATGGTCGGCGCCGAGCGGCTCGCCGACGCGAGGATCTCGTCGAGGCGCTTGGGCGATAGCGGCTTGACGACATGCTCGTGGAAGCCCGCGGCCAGGGCCTGCGCGCGGTCCTCGGGCTGGCCGTACCCAGTCAGCGCGATGAGGTGCGTCGGACACTGTGGGTCGCCGGCGACCTTCGCCGCGAAGACGTAGCCGTCGATGTCGGGCAGGCCGATGTCGACGAAGGCGAGGTCGTAGCGCTGCGCCGCCACGCGGGTGAGGCCCTCGGCGCCCCGGAAGCCCAGGTCGACGCGGCAACCTCGGCGCTCGAGCAGCAGCGCGAGCATGCGCGCGGCGTCCTCGTTGTCGTCGATCACGAGCACGTCGAGGGGACGCCCAGTGGGGGGCGCGCTCGCGGTGGCGGCGACGCGGCGCTCGCTCATGATGCGGCGCGCGCCGGGCAGGCGGACCTCGAACGCGCTGCCGCGGCCGGGGCCCTCGCTGTGCGCGCGCAGGGTGCCGCCGTGGAGCTCGGCGATCGCCCGGGCCAGGGCGAGGCCGACGCCCAGCCCACCGCTGCTGCGATCGAGCGAGGTGCCGGCCTGGTAGAAAGGCTCGAAGATCGGCTCGAGTTCCTCGGGCGCGAGCCCGACGCCCTCGTCGCGCACGGTGATCGTCAGCCATCGATCGTGCTCGCGGCACGACACGTAGACGCGGCCGTGCTCGGGCGTGTACTTGGCGGCGTTGTCGAGCAGGTTCGTCATCAGCTGCGTGAGTCGTACGGGATCCGCGTCGAGCTCGAGCTCGTCGGCCTCGTCGAGGTCGTGCACCAGGGTGTGACCGCGACGGTGGAACAGCGAGGTGGTGCTCTCGATCGAGGCGACCAGGATCTCGGTGACGCGCATGCGCTGGGGGTGGACGGGCAGCCGGCCCGTGGTGCTGCGGCCGATCTCCAGCAGGTCGGCGATGAGCCGCGCCATGTGGTCGACCTGGCGGTGGACCAGTGCGGTCAGGTCCTCGATCGTTGGGCCCGGCGCCCCCCGGGCAGCGTCGCCGAAGAGCTCCGCGGCGTGGCGCAGGGGCGCCAACGGGTTGCGCAGCTCGTGCCCGAGCATGGCGATGAACTCGTCCTTGCGCCGGCCGATGCGCTCGAGCTGATCCCGCTCGCGGCGCATGAGCTCGAACTGGCCGCTCAGGTCGAACGCCGAGACGGCGAGCACGGCCCCGTGCTGGGACTCGGTGCGTGTCGCCGACAGGGCGACCGGCGCGAGCGCGCCGCCCGGAACGCGCAGGAGGATCTCGATCCGGCTCTGCACGCGCGTGAGCTCGAGCGTGCGCGGGACGTCCTCCGGGTCGACGAAGTCACACAGCGGCCGACCCACCAGCTCGTCGGCGGTGCGGCCGAAGAGGCGGGACAGCGCCGGGTTGGCGTACCGCACGGTGAGGTCGGTCGCGTCGAGGATCCCGACACCTTCGGGGAGCGACTCGACCAGGGCTCCGGCGTCGACGGGGTCGCTCGCGCCGCTCCCGGTGCTGGCAACAGGGGTCGTCATGGCAGTGCGGTGTCTGTTGGGATCGACGACAGGGGGCAGACTGCGACCACGCGTGCGCCGCCGCTACGCGGTTCGAGGCGGAGGTCACCGCCAGCGGCGACGGCGAGCTGCCGGGCGAGCCAGAGTCCGAGCCCACCGTCGGCGGCGACGGCGAATGGATCCCGCGCGCGCGCCTCCGAGATGCCGGGGCCGTCGTCTTCGATGACGATGCGGGCCTCGCCGCGGTCGACCTCGACGCGGAGCTCGACGGTGCTTCGGGCGTGGCGCAGCGCGTTGACGAGCAGCTCCTCGTAGACGTGGCGCCAGAGCCGTGCGCACGGCAGCTGCGGTGGCGCCGATGTCATCGGCAGGGCCGACGCCGTCACGCCGCGACGCGAGCCCGACTGCAGCGCGGCATTGACCGCCGCGCGCGCGAGCTCGTCCAGCGGCGCTGCGCCGCGGTCCTGCGCTGCGACGCCGGCGATCGCGGCCGAGACCCAGTCGAGGCGTCGCGCCAGCCAGCCGAGCCGATGCACCGATCGGCGGGCGAGCGCGATCATCGGCGCGCTGCTCGGCGCGACCTGGTCGAGCTCGTCGAGTGCGGATGTCGTGTGCGATGCGACGGGCGAGGACGTCCAGCGATGGCGGTACCGTGCCCGCCGGGCTCACGGGGTGGTCTTCTCCAGGCGGCGATAGAGGCTGCGACGGTCGATGCCGAGGATCTGCGCCGCGCGGGTCTTGTTGCCGCCCGCCATCGCGAGCACCTTGCGGACGTAACGATCCTCGAGCTGCTCGAGCGTGAGCAGCTCCGTCGGGCTCTCGGCGTCGAGCTCGACGCTGCTCGATCGGAACTCCGTGATCTTGCGCGGGAGATCCTCGACGCTGATGGCGTCGAAGCGCGACAGCGCGATCGCCCGCTCGATGGTGTTCTCGAGCTCACGCACGTTGCCCGGCCAGTCGTACGCCAGCAGCTTCTCGGCCGCGGACTCGGAGATGCGCGTCGCCTGACGCCCGGCGTTCGCGTACTTCTCGACGAAGTGCTGCGCGAGCAGGAGCACGTCGTGGCCGCGCATCCGCAGCGGCGGGAGTTCGACCCGCACCACGTCGATCCGGTACAGCAGATCCTCGCGGAAGCGATCGGCGGTGACCTCGGCCTCCAGGTCGCGGTTGGTCGCGGTGACGATGCGGGTGTCGAACGGCGTCTCGCCGTCGCCTCCGACCGCGCGGACCTTCCGCTCCTGCAGCGCGCGCAGCAGCTTGGGCTGCATCTCGATCGGGAGCTCGCCGATCTCGTCGAGGAACAGGGTGCCGCCCTCGGCCTGGACGAACAGGCCGTCGCGATCGCGACGGGCGTCCGTGAAGGCGCCCTTGACGTGGCCGAACAGCTCGCTCTCGATGAGTGAGGCCGGCACCGCCGCGCAGTTGACCGCGACGAAGGGCCGACCGGCACGGCCGCTCGCCTCGTGGATCGCCCGCGCGACCAGCTCCTTGCCGGTGCCGCTCTCGCCCGTGACGAGCACGTTGGCCTCGGAATCGGCCACGCGCGAGATGAGCTCGAAGACCTCGCGCATCGCTCGGCTCTGGCCGATGAGCTTGCCGTTGCCCGAGACCTTCGCGAGCTCGCGCTCGAGCCTGGAGACCCGGTTCTGCAGCTCGTGCACGCCGACGGCCCGTCGGACCTGGTGCGCGAGCAGCTTGGTGTCGACGGGCTTGGTGATGAAGTCGTAGGCGCCAGCGCGGATGGCTGCGATCGCCGCCTCGAGGTCGGTGTTTCCGGTGACCACGATGACCGGCAAGCCCGGCTGCACGTCGGTCGCGGCGCGACACAGGGCGAGCCCGTCCATCCCCGACATGTTCAGGTCGGTGAGCACCGCATCGAAGCCCCGCGCTCGCAGCTGCGCCATCGCGGCGTCCGCCGTGGTCTCCCACGCGACGTCGAAGCCCGCGGCCTGCAGCGTGGTCGCGAGGAACTCGCAGGTCGGCTCGTCGTCGTCGACCACCAAGAGGTGGCCGCCGCCGCGATCGGGCTTGGCGACGGGCCGTGCCGCGGTATTCGCCGGGGTCTCCGCAAGAAGCGGGGCGTCAGTGGATTCCAGGGCGTCGAGCATGGTGTGCGGTTGCATGAGCAAGTGCCTCGCCGAGGGGCGGTGACGTGGAATGTCGAGGGGTTGACGCGGGGGGCTCTCCCGGGTGGGCGCCTGGGCACTGTGACGCAAGCGCACACTCGTGGCAATCGAGCACACCCCACCGGGACGGGCCGCCCGTGGGGAGCGGCTACAGCATGCGCAGCAGGTAGTCGGCCAGGCCGCTGAGGACGCTGATGCAGGCCGCCCCGATGAAGGCCCAGCCGAAACCGTCGATCGAGAGGTTGTCGCTCACCGCGTCGACCAACTTCAGCAGGATCGCGTTGACGACGAGCCGCGTGAGGAAGGCGAGCAGGAAGCCGAGCCCGAGCGTGCCGATTCCGATGACGACGAACAGCAGCCACCCGAGCGCGACATTGAGGATGCCGAAGAGCGCGGCGACCACGATCGCGCCGCCGAGTCCACGGATGCGGAACCCCGGGAGCAACGCCGCGGTGAGCAGCATGACGAGGGAGAGGACGAGCCAGGAGATGAGGAGGTGGACGATCATGAGGGTCTTTCCAGAGCGCGGGAGTCAGCGCGGGAGTCAGAGCGCGGTGTCGGTGCTGGTGGATTGGGGCGAGCCGGCGGGGCAGTCGAAGTCCGTCGACATCGCGTCGAGGTCGGCCCGCAGCTCGGGGTCGTGACGACGCGAGCGTGCGGATCGGTGCCGCAGTCGGGCCATGCGGTCGCGCAGCGCACCCCGCGTCTGGGCGCCGCTGCGCGGCGCGAGGAGGATGCCGAGACCAGCGCCGAGCAGGACGCCGCCGCCGAACAGACCCATCGCGGGCAGCACGAGATCGATGAGGTGTCGACGCGGTCGCACGCCGATCGCGTGGAGGACGTCGTCGCGGGTGAGCTTGGAGATCGGGTTCTTCATGGTGCCTCGGACGCCGCTGGACAGAGCAAGCCGCGGGCTCGACGGCTCGTCCCCGGGGTGAACGCAACGGTTTGGAGGACTTGTCCCGCGGTGCTCCGCGCGCGGCGATCGACGACATGGGCTCGGCACGTGCGCGCGCGCTCGGATGGGCGTCGGCGCTCGGCGGGTGTGGCGTGGATCCGCGGCTGCTCGTCGCCGCCCCCGGGCAGGCCGACGAGCCCAAGCGGCTGACGGAGCGCATCGGCGAGCGGGTCTCGCGGGGCGTCGTCGAGGAGTCGCTCGAGGTGCTCGACGATCCGAGCAACCGCGCGCGGCTCGGTCGCATCGTGAACTCGCCGCAGATGCGGACGGCGATGCACGACCTCACGGTGTCGATCGTGCTCGGCGCCGTCGACGGCCTCGCGCGCGCCGACTTCGGCGAACTCGACGTCGCGCGGGCGGTCGGCCATCGACGCCGCGGCGCAGCGCGACGCCGCGCAGGGCCAGTCGAGCTCGCTCGAGACGTGTTGCTGCGCGGGTCCGAGTCCACGCCCGCACGCGCCGCAGGGGCGCGGTGACGGATCGAGCGGGTGGCTCCACGGGCGGTTTGCACCGGCGCGGCGGGTTGCTCGCCCCGGACCGATCCGCGAGACTGGCGACGTGTCGCTCCTGCTCGCGTCCGCGCTCACGCTCGCCGTCGTTCCCCCCGCCTCCACGCAGCAAGTCGACCGCGCCCGCGCGCTCGAGCGGGCCTCCGTCCGCGCCCGCGCGGCGCGGGCCGACGTCGCCGCGTTGCCGAAGCCCACGGCGGCTCGACGGGCGCCCGGCGCGAAGGCGGCGCGCGTGCCCGGTCGCGTCGGCGCGGCCGGCCCGAAGGTCCGCACGCAGACCAAGACCGCGAAGGGCAAGGCCAAGGGCGCCGCGGCCCGCAAGGTGCCGGCGCGGCCGAGGCCACGGCCGAAGCTCGGCGTCGCGCCGTGCTCGACGATCGTCGGTCCGAGCCACGACGGCGCCGTCCGGCCCGGGCTCGAGGGCCTCGTCGCCGACAAGTACTGGGTGTGGCCGAATGCGTCGAAGCTGCACGTCCACTTCCTCGACGGCTCGCCCGCCGCGCGCGCGGCCGTGGCCCAGATCGCCGCCGAGTGGTCCGAGTTCGCCAACATCGACTTCGTCTTCCACCTCGAGGACGCCGCGCCTGCGCAGGTCGACATCGCGATCACCTTCGACGACTCGGCGTGCAACTCGTCGATGGGGCCGGGCTCGCGACAGGCGGTCCAGTGGGGCGGCCCGTCGATGCGCCTCTGCCACATCGACAACATGGTCGGCAGCGAGTTCTTTCGCCGCGCGGTGCTGCACGAGTTCGGGCACGCGCTGGGCATGCACCACGAGCACCAGAGCCCCAAGGCGGCGTTCTCGTGGGACAAGCCGGCCGTCTACGCCTACTACGCGCAGATCGGCTGGGATCAGGCGTTCGTCGACCAATGGGTGTTCAGCAAGGTCGCCGAGGATTCCGTGCGCGCGAGCGCGTGGGATCCCGACTCGGTGATGCACTACGAGTTTCCCGCCGCGTTCACCACCGATCGCGTGGCGATCCACGGTGGGTCGGTGCTCTCGTCGGAGGACAAGCGCTTCATCGCGGAGATCTATCCCGGCCGCAACCCCGCGGTCGGACCCAAGCCGGCGAAGAAGCGGGCGCGCGCGGCGAAGACCCAGCACTTCGACCAGCGGCGGATCGCGCTGCGCAACGACACGACGGTGCCGCTGGTGCTGGAGGTCGTGGTCGAGCGCCGCACGAAGGCCGGCGCCTGGGCGTGGACGCCGTCGAGGGACGTCGACGTCGGGGCGCGCTTCGAGCTGGCGGCCGGCGCCGAGACGCTGCTGCCGACGACGCTGTCGGGGCGCGCCGCGTACGTGCGCGCGCGCAGCAAGGACGGCGCGCAGCAGTGGTCGGACCACGTCGACGACCTGGTGATCCTCGCCGAGGACGGCGGCTACGACGACCGCGCGATGCAGTCGCGCGTGATCGCGATCGCGGGCGAGCCCGACGCGCCCGCGTCGCTGTCTCGCGACGCGCTGTGGGATCACGCCGTCGCCGAGTTCGACGCGTCGCACTGGCAGGCGGCCGCCGACGCCTTCCAGGACTTCATCGCCCGCCACGCCGGCGATCCGTACGTGCCCTGGGCGCACCTCTACGTGGTGATGGGCTTGCTCGAGCAGGGCCGCTCGACCGACGCGGCCTACGCCGCATACGCGCTCATCGTCGAGTTCCCCGACGACGACGCGGCGCGCTACGCCTGGTTCTACGGCGGGATCGCGTCGCTGCAGCGCGGCGCGTGCGAGGACGCAAAGGGCTACTTCGAGGTCGTGGTGGCGGGCGGCGCGGCGCTGCCCAAGGCATGGACCGACGCCGCGAGCGAGCACCTCGGCGCGATCGAACGCTCGCCCGAGCTGTGGTGCGGCTGAGTCGTCACGCGCTGCCCTCGATCGCGAGCTCCAGCGCCTCCTCGATGTCCGCCACGAGGCGCGCGGGCTCGGGCACGCGGCCGGCATCCGCCATCACCCCGAGCGTGACGGCGCCCGCGTAGCTGAAGATCGACAGGCCGAGGGCGAGGTCGCCCGATTGCGGGACCCAGAACAGCATGCGTGACACCGTGCGCCCGCCGATCCGCACCGCCGCGCGCGGGCCCGGCACGTTGGTGAGGACGGCCGACGCCTTCGCGCTGAAGAACCGCACGCCGAGCGACTCGAGGCCGCGCGGCGCCAGGCCCATCGCGGCGACGATGGCCATCCCGACCTGCGCCTCGGCGCTGCGCTTGAGCGCGTCCATGCGCCGCTTGACCTCGTGCAGCCGCGCCGACGGGGCGGCGACCGACAGCGGGAGCGAGAGCACGACCAGGCCGAAGCGGTTGCCGAGGCCGACACTCGCCCGCAGGTCCCGGAGGTTGACGGGGATCATCGCCCGCACGTCGTGGACCGCGGCGCCGGAGCGGGCGAGGTACCGTCGCAGCCCGCCGGCGAGCGCGGCCACGAGGACGTCGTTGATCGTCGCGCCCGAGCGATGCGCGGCGGCGCGGATCGGATCGAGCGCGAAGGCGCGGCTCCACGCGACCGACTTGCGCGGCCCGAGCGGCCCCCGCAGCGGGCTCGCGCGATCGGGCAGCAGCAACAGCAGCCGCGCGGCCGAGCGGAGCCAACGCCCGCCCAGCGCCGCGTCGCGGAGGAGCCGCTGCGGCTGCACCACGCGCGCGCCCACCTCCGCCGCGGCGGCGCGCAGCCGCGTCGACCAGCGCGTGGGCGTGCGGGCCTCTGGCTCGGGCGCCGCGTCGTCGCACAACGAGAGCAGGACGCCGAGCAGCGCGAAGCCATCGGCGATCGCGTGGTGGATCCGCGCCAGCAGGAGCGTGCCCCCCTCGGGTCGCTCGAACACGTGGAGCTCCCAGGGCGGATGCCCGCGATCGAGCGGCGTGGACACGACGCGGTCGATCGCCGCGCGCAGCTCGGCGTCGGCGCGGCTGTCGAGCCGGTGACGCACCACGTGACGCGCGAGCTGGAAGTCCGGATCCAGGCGCCACGAGGGCGCGCCGCCGAGGTGCGGCTCGACCACGCGCTGGCGGAACCGATCGAAGCGCAGCAGTCGGCGCTCGAGGATCGCGTGGATCTCCGGGAGGCCGAGCACCCCGTCGAGCTCGAGCAACGCGGTGATGACCATCGGGTTGCTCGGGCGATCCATGTGCAGCCAAGCCGCGTCCTCGCCCGCGAGCCGTTCGTCCTGCACCACGACCCACGGCACCACGGCCACCGGCGGCCGTGCAACGTCGACGCCGCGCAGTGCTTGCCGTCGCCCCGTCGCCCGGTCGGCCACCGCTGCGGGCGTGGGCCCGGGCGCCGGCGCACGGTCCGACCGGCCAGGGCACGCACCCCTTCGGACCCCAGGGCGTCGCGTCCGTGGGCGCGCACGTCATGGCGTCACGCGGCGATCGATCCGAGCGCGCGCAATCGGCCGCGGGGGGCAGTCCACGTATTGACAGGCTTCTCGCGGACGGTTGAACCTCTGCCGCCCATGCGCAGCTCAATCGTCGCCATGCTCACCACCGCCGCCCTCTTCACCTCGAGCCTCACCGCGTGCGGCCCGAGCCGCAAGGAGCTGCAGGCCGAGATCGACAAGATCAAGGGCGAGCTCGCCGGCACCCAGGACCAGGTCAAGACCCTGCAGGGCAAGATCGCCGAGCTCGAGCGAGAGATCGCGTCGCGCGACGAGCGGATCGCCGCGCTCGAGAAGGACAACGCCGCGATGACCACCGAGCTCGAGGCCCTGCGCGGCGAGCAGGCCCGCCGCAAGGCCGAGCTCGACACCTACCGTCAGCTCTTCGCCAAGCTGAAGAAGCTCATCGACGCCGGCACGATCAAGGTGTCGTTCCGCAAGGGCCGCATGATCGTCGAGCTGGCGTCGGCGATCCTCTTCGACTCGGGCAAGACCGAGCTCAAGGACGCGGGCAAGACCGCCCTCGACGACATCGTGACCGCGCTGCAGACGGTCAACGACCGCGACTTCATGATCGCCGGCCACACCGACACCGACCCGATCAAGACCAAGCGGTTCAAGTCGAACTGGGAGCTCAGCACTGCCCGCGCGGTCGTCGTCGTCGACTACATGATCTCGAAGGGCTTCCCGTCGGCCAACCTCGGCGCGGCGGGGTTCGCGGAGATCGACCCGGTCGCCAAGAACGACACCCCCGAGGGCAAGGCGCAGAACCGGCGCATCGAGATCGTCCTCATGCCCGACCTCGGCGAGCTGAAGGGCATCGAGGACATGATCAAGTAGCGCGCGCGGGGGGCATCGCGGCGCCCCGGGAACCTCGGGCGCGCCGCGGCCACTCCCACGTTCGCGATGCGGTGGTTTTTCGCACCCGGGGTCCTGCTCGCGACGACGGTCGCCTCGGGCTGCGCCGATCCGCGCGCCGACGAGGGCGAGAGCAGCAGCGGCGGGGCCCCCGAGCCCGAGCCACGGCAGCTCGTCGACGCCTACGCCTGGCTGACCGCGCCGCCCGAGCGCGACGTGTTCGTCGGCGACAAGCCCGAGGCCGTCGAGTGCCCGCCGGTCGACGGCTACGGCGCGGTCGACTTCGGCGGCTACCCGGCGTTCGAGGTCCACACCGACTTCTGCGACTACATCACCGTCGAGCAACCCTTGGGCGAGGACGTCGCCGCGGGCGAGTTCGTCAACGTCCGGCTGTGGCACTTCGACCTGAACGCCGCCGAGCCGGCGATCGGGGTCGCGGCGGTGTCGATCGACGGTGAGGTGCGCTGGGAGTACGAGGTCGAGATCCCCGGCGAGGGCGCCCTGGCGTCGTCGGGGTGGGTGACGGACCGCGACCTGGCGGCGGGGACGTGGGTGCAGTTCCACGTCCACAACCATGGCGTGAACAGCTGGAACCTGATCGAGATCACCGCCGAGCCGGCGCCGTGACGCCGGGTTCGGAGGCGCGCCCGCGGGTCAGCCGTAGACGAGCTCGAACATCACCGTGAACGCGGTCTCTTGATCCGCGGCCAGGTCGAACTTCTGGTTGGGGAGCGTGACCGGATCGCCCGCGTCGGGGTTGTGATCGGTGGCCTCGAAGTTCGCGTCGAGGTCGAACATCCCGAGGAACGTGTAGTTCTCGGCGGGGAGCGCCTCGCTGGTCCACGTCACGCTCGCGGTCTCGTCGGTCGTGAGATCGACGCCCTCGAGGGCGATCGACGCGTAGGAGACCGCGCCCTCGACCGGACCGGTGATCGTGACGTCCGAGGTGAGGAAGAGGTCGCCGTAGACCGTGCCGACCAGCGGGTCGACGAGGGTCGGGCCCATGCGCACCCCGTTCGACACGCCGAAGCTCAGGGTCACGGTGCCGGTCGCCGCCGCGGCCCCGCTCGAGGAGCCACCACCGTCGGTGCCGGACTCGGACGCGCCCGCGGAGGTGTCGACCATCCCGCCCGACGACGATCCGCCGTCGTCGGACGAGTCGGCCGCGCAGGCGACGATGAAACCACTCAGGGCCCAGAGGAACGTCGTGTTGCGCATGGCCGTCCTCACTCGCCCTTGCGGCACTCGACCGGGTCCTTGATGCCCGCGAGGATCCCGAACGTGGAGCACATCTCGTGGGGGAACTCGATGGCCTCGGCCTCGGTGTTCTCCCAGGTGCACGTGGTGCGGATGATCGTGCCCGCCGCCAGGGGCTTTGGGTTCTCGAGGAACAGGGTCACCGGCGGGACGTCGCGGAACTCCGAGTGCCAGGGGTCGACGAGGTACAGCGACTCGAGCTCGTCGACCGACGGTCCGACCTTCGCCTCGAACTTGGTCCCCCACTCGTGCATGTGGCCGCCGAGCATCAGCAGCTCGACGTCCTCGGCGAGCTCGCAGTCGAAGCTCACCTCGGTGGACTCGCCGGCGGGCAGCGTGATGTCGATCGTGTTGGTCGCGATCGGGGCAGCGAACGTCTGCACGTTCGCCATCGGGATCAGATCGAGCTGGACCACGTCGCGCACCAACAGCGGCTTGTCGGTGGTGTTCACGTAGTGCGACTGGATGACCATGTGGCGGCCGGCGGGCAGGATCGTGCCGTAGCCGGCGGGCAGCTCCTGCGGGATCATCAGCAGGTCGTACTTCGACATGTCCATGCCGTCGCTGCAGTCCTCCACGGTCCCGGCCGGCAGCGGCTCCTTGGCCCCGAGCAGGATCACGTGGTGGCCGCCCTTGCCCTGCAGGCTGATCGCGTTCTTGTACGCGACCTCGGCGCCCGCGTAGTCGACCGAGTAGCACATCATCACGTCCTCGCCGGGGCCGACGACGAACTCCGCGCCCGCGAAGTGCAGCGCGTTCGGATCCTCGGGCGGCATCTCGACGCGCTCGTCGACGGCGTCCTCGGGCACGCCGGAGGTGCTCGCATCGCCGCCGCTGCTGTCGGCGCCATGCGTGTCGTGGGTGTCGGCGTCTCCGTCGGCACCGCACGCGAAGAGCCCCGTGGACGAGGCGAACACCAATGCAAGGACGAGTCGATTCATGCGTTCTCTCCAACGACGTCGGCGCGCGTCCATGCGACGCGTGCGGTGATCCCCGGCAAGGACAACGACGTGCCTTGCGCGACGAGTAATCGTGCGTTCGGGTTTGACAGTCGCGAGCGCGCTCCAGTACCGTCGCGACGAGAGGATCGGATGACCCTGTCGAAGCCCCGCTCGCACCGTTCGCACGCCCGCACGCGGACCCTGTTACCGAACGCCACCCCCGGGTTCCGAGGGCGCGGAATTCGGGCTGTAGCGGGGGATTGGGCCGCCTCGGGCATCGCGCGCAGCGGCCGCGTCGGAGCGGTCTGCCTGCTCGCCGCGAGCCTGTTCGGCGCCTGCGACGGTGGCGAAGACGACGGTGGCGAGGCGCCGCCGACGTTCACCGAGGTGCACGAACGCGTGCTTCAGACGAGCTGCGTGTTCTCGACGTGTCACAAGTCGGGGCCGTCGCCGGCCGGCGAGATGACGCTCGAGCGCGACGTGGCCCACGCCAACCTCGTCGATGTGGCGTCGCCGGTGGTCGCGGGCAAGATCCGCGTGGTCGCAGGCGACCCCGACGCGTCGTACGTGATGGAGAAGCTCACCGAATCGATGCCCGCATCGGGCGACGTGATGCCCCCGGATGCGCCGCTCGAGGCCGAGCGCATCGAGCTGGTGCGCGCGTGGATCGAGGCCGGCGCAGCGGACGACTGATCGCGCGGCGCAACGGCGTTCGTCAGCGCGGGCGTCGGACGGCGCGCAGCTTCCCCGACGATCCGCCGCCGCAGTAGAACGTGCCGTCGCCGTCGAACTCGAGGCCGGTGACCACGGTGCCATGGGGCAGGGCGATCGCCTCGCGCACGGCCCCGGTCTCGGCGTCGACGCGTCGCAGCTCGCTCTGGTCGTCCTCCCACGTGGCGTGCCACAGCTCGCCGTCGGCCCACGTGACCCCGGTGACGAAGCGGTCGGACTCGATCGTCCGCAGGATCTCGCCGGTCGCGGGATCGATGCGATGGATCCGACGCTCGCGATACTCGCCGACCCAGAGCGAGCCCTCGGCCCACGTCAGCCCGGAGTCGCAGCCCTTGCCGGGCGACGGGATCGTCGCGAGCACACGACCGTCGGCGGGATCGATCTTGTGGATGCGATCGCCGGCGATCTGGAACAGGTGCGTGCCATCGAAGGCGGTGCCCGCGTCGGAGGCGACGGGGAGCCGGCGCGTCGCGGCGCCCGAGCTGGGATCGACGGCCTGCAGGTGCGAGCCGGCGGCGATCCACACCTGCGTGCCGTCGAAGGTGACCCCGTGGATCCGCTCGGCGTCGGCGAAGGGCCCGTACTCGCGTTCGATGACGGCGGCTTTCATGGTGCGCGTGCAGCCTAGTCCACGGGCACCGGGGCGGGGAGTAACAACACCGTCGTGAATCCCACCGACGGCGGCGCGACCCAGCGCTGCGCCCGGGCGCGGCCGATCGCGCGGACGTGCCCGGCCCGCTCGAGCGCGACGAGGGTCCGCTGCGCGGTGCGCTGGCTGGTGCCGAGGGCGAGCGCGAGGGCGGAGCTCGACCACGCGCAGCCGTCGGCGAGCAGGGCGAGGACGGCGCCACCCTCGTCGTCGCCGTCGTGGTCGCCGACGAAAGGTGGCGCGAGGGCGACGACCTGCGGCGCGGACGTCCGCAGCACGAAGCCGCGATCGGTCGCGTGGATCTCGGCGAGCTCGCGCAGCGCTCGGCGAAGCCGGCCGAGCTCGACGCGGAGCCGGGCGCGGTGCGAGTCGTTGGGCCGGCTCACCCCGAAGGCGCGGGCGAGCAGTGCGGCGCGGGGCACCTCGGCGGGCCACGCCTCGGCGAGGGCGCGCGCCAGGGCGAAGAGGATGGGTCGACGCACGAGCGACACGCAGGTGTCGCGGCGCCGCACGACGCGGCGGCACGCGTCGACGAGTAGCGCTTCGCTGCGGTGCAGCGCCTCGATCTCGGCGAGCCGCACCGGCACCGCGGTCCCGTCGACGATGCGGCGCGCGGCCGGCCGCTCGAGCGCCGCGCGCCGGGTCGCGATCTCGGCGAGCAGCGCCCCGAGGCCCGAGCGACGCGCGGCCTCGGCGGCGGCCTCGAGGGCCCCGTCGGCGGCCGCACATCGCACGCGACGCAGGGCGACGTCGGCCCGCAGCAGGTGCACGACGGCGACCAACGACGCCGGTGCGTCCGTCGTCGCGAGCGCGTCGAGGGCGGCCGCGGCGTCGTCGATTCGTCCGAGCAGCAACAGCCGCCGGATCTCGAGCCCGCGCGCGTGCAGGGCGTTGACGCGATCACCCCGCGCCTCGAGGGTGCGACGCGCGGCGACCAGGGCAGCGGGCGCGTCGCCGAGCTCGCGGGCGGCCAGTCCGATCTCGGCCTGCGCGACGACACACCGCGCGCGTGCCAGGGCCTCGCGGGGTCCGAAGCCCCGCGCGGCGCGGCGCAGGAGGTCGCGCGCCAGGGCCAGCTCGCCCAGGCGCGCCATCGCGATCCCCCGCAGCGCGAGCGCGGAGGGATCGTCACGCAGGGCGACGTGGCCCAGGGCGCCCAGCACGTCGCCGGTCGCGAGCGCGCGCGCGGCCGCGGTGATCTGCGAGTCCATCGCGCGCCCGAGTGTCGACGATCCGCGTCCTCACCCGCAATCACGCCAACCTTGTCACTCCATGGGCGTCCGGTCGCCGCGCTACACCGCGGACATGCACGACGAACATCCGATCGTTTCCCCGCAGGAGTGGCGACGGCAGCGCGAGGCGCTGCTGCACGAGGAGAAGGCGCTGACGCAGCAGCGCGATCGCCTGAGCGAGCGGCGCCGCGCGCTGCCGTGGGTCCGCGTCGAGCCCGGCTACGTCTTCGACACGACGTCCGGCCCCAAGGACCTCGCCGCGCTGTTCGGTCCGCACGATCAGCTCGCGGTCTACCACTTCATGCTCGCCCCCGACTGGGAGGCCGGTTGCAAGAGCTGCTCGTTCTGGGCCGACAACTTCGACGGCATCGCGACGCACCTCGCCCACCGCGACACCGCGTTGGTCGCCGTCTCGCGGGCGCCGATCGCCAAGCTGCAGGCGTACGCGGCGCGCATGGGCTGGTCGTTCGAGTGGGTGTCGTCGGCGGGCTCGACGTTCAACGTCGACTTCGGCGTGTCGTTCACGCCCGAGCAGCTCGCGGCGGGCGAGGTCGACTACAACTACGGCAAGCGCCGCACGACCTCGAGTGAGCTCCCGGGGATCAGCGTGTTCGCCCGCCGCGGCGAGCAGGTCTTCCACACGTACTCGGCGTATGGCCGCGGCATCGAGGTGGTCAACGGGGCGTACGCGTGGCTCGATCTGGTGCCCAAGGGGCGGGACGAGGCGGCCGGGCCGATGGCGTGGCTGCGCCGGAGGGACGAGTATGAAGGGTGAGTCGCCCGCGTGTTGCTCTGCGACCCCGCGACCGACCGACGGCCGCAGGATCGCGGGGCTCGGCGTGGTGCTCGGGATCGCGGCGCTCGTCGTGCCGAAGTGCCCGGTGTGCGTCGCGGGGTGGTTCGCGGTGATCGGGCTCGGCGCGGGCGCGACGGGGCTCGCGGCGTGGCTGGGGGCGTGGGGCGAGGCGGCCGGGTGGGCCGTGCTCGTGGCGTCGGGGATGTGGCTCTGCGCGCGCGGCCTCGGGCGAGCGCGCCGCACGGCGTCGGTGTAGGGCCCCCGAGGCGGCGCGTGGCGATGGGTGCCGTTTCGCCGGTACTGTCGACGGGATGGATCCGTCGCCGCCCGCGCCCGCGCAGCCGCCCCTGCACGGCGTCCGCGTCCTCGACTTCACGCAGAACCTCCCCGGCCCGTACGCGACGCTCGTGCTCGCGTCGCTGGGCGCCGACGTCGTGAAGATCGAGCCGCCCACCGGCGACACGGCGCGCATGACCCCGCGGCTGTTCGAGATCGTCAACGCGGGCAAGCGGAGCTGCGTCCTCGATCTCAAGCGCGACGACGCCGCGGCCACGCTCGCGGCGCTCGTCGCCGACGCGGACGTGGTCGTCGAGGGCTTCCGGCCGGGCGTCATGGCCAGGTTCGGCTGCGACGCTGCGGCCGCCCTGCGCACCAACCCACGGCTGGTGTACTGCTCGATCTCCGGCTACGGCCAGGACGGGCCGTACGCCGCGTACCCGGGGCACGATCTCAACTTCCAGGCGCTCACCGGCGTCTGCGACATGGGCCGCGACGCCGACGATCACCCGTTCGGATGTGCGTTGCCGATCGCGGATCTCTCGAGCGCGATGACGGCGGTCAGCGCCGTGCTCGCGGCGCTGTTCGCCCGCGAGCGCACCGGCGTCGGTCGGGCGATCGACGTCGCGATGGTCGACACGCTGCGCTCGTGGACGCACGCGTGGGCCGAGGGCCTCACGCCCCGCGACGCGCGGGCCTCGGGCCTGGTCGCGGGGCTCGGTCGCACGCTGCGGGCGCACGCTGCCGCGACGCCGCACGGCGGCGCGCTGGGGACCGCGCTCGGGGCCGCGGCCAGGCGCGCGTCGTCGTGGCTGGAGCGCGAGGACGTCGCCCGCGGCGCCGATGCGGTCGGCGAACGGATCAAGCGCACCGCGGCGTTCCGCAAGCTCGTGCGCCTGCGGCTGCACGCGCTGCCCCACTACGGGCTGTTCCGCACGCGTGACGGCCGATGGCTGTCGATCGCGATCGTCGACGAGGACAAGTTCTGGCGGGCGCTCTGCGAGGGCCTCGACCTGCCGCGGGTCGCGGGCGTACCGCTGCCGCTGCGCATGGTCGGCGCGGCGGCGCTGCGCCGCTGGGTCGCCGCCGCGGTCGCCCGTCGCGATCTCGATCACTGGCTCGCGCACTTTGATCGCGCGCGGGTGCCGGTGGCGGCGGTCGTGCCGATCGACGAGGTCGCCGACGATCCCCAGCTCGCGTGGCGGCTCGCGCGGACCGGCGCGCCCGTCGGGGCGCCCGTGCCCCTGGTGATGACGTCGCCCGGCCCGGCGCCGCGGTTGGGGGAGCACACCGCGGCGATCCTCGGGCGCTGAGCTCCACGCGAGGCGCCGAGCTCCACGCGACGCGCCGAGCTTCACCCGAGGCGCAACAAGACGATGATCGCGATCGTCGCGTCGGCGACGACATGCGCGAGGATCGGCGCGAGCAGGCCGCCGCTGCGCCGACGCAGCAACCCGAGCATCGCGGCCCAGGTGCCCGCGAGCAGCACCCCGACGGCGCCGCGCGGGACGCCGTGGAGGTGGTGCAGCCCGAACGACGCGGCCTGCAGCGCGATGGCGCCGCCGGAGCCGAACAGGACGGCGAGCCGATCCTGCAGCACGCCGCGCCACACGAGCTCCTCGAGGATGGCGTTCACGAACGCGAAGGCGACGCCGCCGGCGATCATCGCCGCGAGCGGGAGGTCCGGGAGCATCGCGCGGATGTCCGAGAGATCCGGGTGCAACGCGAAGAGCCACCCGAGCAAAGCCACCGGCGTCACCCCACCGACCAGCGCCGCCCAGCCCAGCGTCGGGCGACCGAGGCTGCGCCACTGCGGCCCCGGGGCGACGCCCGGCAGCACGCGGGCCGCGAGGGCGTGCAGGCCCAGCGCGATCGCCATCATCGCCTGCCACGGCAGCGGCGCGCACGCGGCCACCGCGAGGGCCGCGACGAGCACGGCGATCGAGCGCGAGGCTTCCGCCCGCAGCCGCACCGTGACCGCCGCGAGCACGATCGACGCCGCGGCGATCACCCACCCGGCCGGCCCGGCGTCGGGCCCGACCGCGGCGGACCCCGCGAGCAGGCCCAGCGCCACGAGGGCGAGGATGCGATCGGTCGCGGGGAGCACGGATCCAATAGTTGAGGGTTTGCTCAACTTCTGTCAACCTGGCGCGACGTGACCAGGGCCCCCGTCCGCAAGCCGATCCAGGAGCGGGCGCAGCAGCGGCGCGCCTCGCTGCTCGACGCGACGGCGCGGGTGCTCGATGCGGGGGGCTATGACGCGCTCACGACCAATGCGGTGGCGCTCGAGGCGGGCGCGTCGATCGGGACGGTCTACCAGTACTTCCCGAGCCGCGAGGATCTGCTCGCGGGGCTGCTCGATCGCCACCGTCGACGCCTGCAGGCCGCGATCGATGCCGCGATCGGGGAGGTCGGCGACGATCCGTTGGCCGTCGCCGATCGCACCGTCGACGCCTTCGCCGAGGTGTGGCGCCACGAGCCCGGCTATCGCGCGGCGTGGACGGCGACCCAAGCGCAACGGCTGCTCGCCCGCACGGGCGACGAATGGAGCGCGCGCTTCACCGGCCGCATCGTCGCGCGGCTGAAGTCGATCGTCCCGGCGTGGGGGCCCGCCGAGGCACGCCTGGTCGCCACGACCGCGGTCCACCTCGTGAGTGGACTGCTGCTCGTCGCCATGACGCACGGCCCGCGGACCGAGGCGCGGCTCGTCGCCGAGACGAAGCTCGCACTGCGGGCCTACCTCGCCGCGCGCCTCACCGCCGTGCACGGGCGCTGAGCTCACGCGCAGCTTCTTCGCTGGTGTCGCCCGTGCGGCCGGACTATCGCGGATCGGCATGGACGCACCCGCCGCGCCGCCCGAGGAGCCGACGTCCGGCGATCGCCTCGATGTGTTCGACCTGGCGCGCTACAGCCTGCCGGCCCACGCGCTGCTCCCCGTGGTGATCTGGGCGCTCGCCGCCGCCGAGCAGCAGACCGCGCTGCAGGTCGGCTTCTACGTCATCCACTTCGGCTTCCCCGCCGTGCTGCTCGTGACGTATCCGTGGTGGGAGGGGCAGGGCGCCGCGGTGGTCGGGCTCATCGTCGCGAACCACGCGGTGACGTTCCTCGTGGGGACGCTGCTCTTCCTCGCGGTCGCGAGCGCGTCGTGATGCGGGTGCCGGTGTGCGAGCAGCGCTGCGTTCAACCGGCAGGTCCACCGAAGGCTCGAGATCAGAACACCATCGAGAACACCTGGTTGCCGATGCTCGGTGCGTTCGCAGCCTTGCACTGGAACATCTGCAGGGTCGCGCCGTCGGCGAGCGACTCTCCGGCGATGTCCAGGCACTGGTTGCTAGCCCCGTTGGCGGTCATCGCTTCGTACTGCCCCGTCGGTCGGCGGCGGCGGAACGTGTCAACAAGTTTGAAGCCAGTTGGTTCGGAGTTCAGTGGATGACTGGCGTGGGTTGAGGATGGGCGTTCGGTTCGTGGGTTGGCTTGTTGCGGACGCCGCACTGTGGGCGCGCCGTGGGGAAAGCGCTCGGGGTGTTGCGCGTAGGCCTCGCGAAGCGCGGCGGCTCGGAGTTCGATCTTCTCCTCGACGAGACCGTGGTGCACGTCGTTGGGCGTGAACATGGCGAGGCCGCTGTGGTGGTGTTCGTGGTTGTACCAGGCGACGAAGTCGACGACGAAGTTGCGGGCGTGCTGGATGCTTCCGAAGCGATCGGGAAAGTCTGGCCGGTACTTCAAGGTCTTGAAGCCCGCCTCCGAGTACGGGTTGTCGTTCGACTGGTAGGGCCGCGAATGGGTCTTCGTGACGCCGAGGTCGGCGCAGAGAAACGCGACCGTCTTGCTGCTCATCGAC
>LNFB01000232.1 GCA_001464385.1 Deltaproteobacteria bacterium Ga0077550
GGCGCGTCGAGATCGCTGCACGGCGCCGGGGCTCGGGCGCTCCACCACGCCGCGCCGCCGGCGAGGCCGAGGACGCCGACGACGAACCCGCGACGGGCAGTCGCGCCGCGATCGCGGGTGAGCGCGCGCAGCAGCTGGTCCATGTCGCCGAAGCGCAGGGCGGGCTCGCGCGACAGCCCGCGCAGCACCGCGTCGCGCACCGCCCTCGGCACCCGCGGTGAGCCCGGCGGCCGCGGCGGGTCGGTGCCGCGCAGCACCACGGCCAGCGCCGCGAGCGACTCACCGAACGGACGTCCACCCCACAGCGCCTCGTAGAGCCCGACGCAGTACGAGAACTGATCGCTCTGCGCGGTCGCGGAGGCGCCCTGCAGGCACTCGGGGGCCATGTACGCCGGCGTGCCCGCGATCCCCGATCGGCTACGCTCGGGCCCGAGCGTCTCGCCGTCGGGCTCGGTGGGCACCGACTCGCTCACCTGCGTGGCGAGCCCGAAGTCGGTGACGAGCACGCGCCCGTCCTCGCCGACCAGCACGTTGTCGGGCTTGAAGTCGCGGTGCACGAGCCCCGCGTCGTGGGCGGCCGCGAGCCCGCGACCCGCCGCCTCCCACGTCGACACGATCTGCGCGACGCTGCGCGACTCGGCGGTCGCCCATCCGCGCAGCGTCGTGCCTCGCACGTACTCCATCGCCACGAACAGGCCACCGTCGTGCTCGCCGACCTCGTGCACGGTCACGACGTTCGCGTGCCGGAGCTTCGCCATCGCTTGCGCCTCGCTGCGCATGCGCGCCCGCGAGCGCTCGGACCGCAGCGGATCGGTGCTGTCCTCGGCGCGCAGCACCTTGATCGCGACCTCGCGCGCGAGCTCGGGATCGTAGCCGAGGTAGACCACGCCCATGCCGCCGGCGCCGAGGCGACCGATCACCGTGAAGCGGCCGATGCGGAACGGCGCGGTGTCGAACAGCCGCGCGCCCACCGTCGCGCGGAGGATCGCGCTGTCGAGCCCGTCGCCGTCGGCCGTCCGCGGGTTCGGGTCGCCCCGTTCGGGCCACTGCGACTCGGTGCTCACCGCTCGGCGATCCTCGCTCTGCGCGACAGACTACCCGAAGCCGAGCCGTCGGCGCAGCGCCGGCAGCTCGCGACGCGCGACCGCGGCCCACTGTCCGTCGCGCAGCTCGACCCGCGCGGCGCTGCCCTCCCCCACGATCGACACCACCGCTGCCAGGTTGATCAGCTCCGAGCGATGCACCCGCACGAAGCCGTGCGGCGCCAGGCGGACCTCGAGCTCGGCGAGGCTGTCGTCGAGCAGGACCTCGCGGCCGTCGTGCCGCAGCACGACGTACTTGTCCTGGGCGAACAACCGCGTGATCTCCCCGACGTCGAACATCCGGACGCGCCCGCCCTCGCGCGCGGCGAGCCGTGCCGGCGCGGCCTGGGCTGCGTCCGAGCGCCCTCTCGCGGCCCGCAGCACGTCGTCGACACTCGGTACCTCCGGTGGAGCCGCGCGCCCGAGGTGCTCGCGGACGCGGTCGATCGCGCGGCGCAGACGATCGCGCTCGATGGGCTTGCGCAGGTAGTCGACCGCGGCGAGCTCGAACGCCTCGATCGCGTGCTGGGCGTGGGCGGTGGTGAAGATCACCTTGGGCATCGCCCCGCCCCGCGCCAGCGCGAGGCCGTCCAGCTCGGGCATCTGCACGTCGAGCAGCACGGCGTCGGGCGCCAGCGCGTCGATCTGCGCGCGCGCCTCGACGCCATCGGCCGCCTCGCCGACCACCTCGACATCGCCGAGCTCCGCGAGCAGACGGCACAGCCGGCGGCGCGCCGGCGCCTCGTCGTCGACGACGAGCACCCTCATGGCGTCCCCACGGGCAGGCGCAGCACGACCTCGTAGCCGCCGCCGGGCCGTGGACCGGCGACCAGCGTCGCGTCGGCGCCATGGAGGAGCTGCAGGCGCGCGCGCAGATCGGATTGCGCGGTGCCGGTGCCGTGGTGGGTGTCGCCGCCGGGGCCGTCGTCGCGCACGCAGAGCTCGATCGCCGCGCCGTCTCGACGCACCGACAGCTCGAGCTCCGTGGGCGCGCGTCGGGCCGCCACCGCGTGGAGCACGGCGTTCTCGACCAGCGGTTGCAGCGACATCGGCGGCACGCGGACCTCGAGCAGCGCCGGATCGACGTCGATGCGCGTGCGCATGCGATCGCCGAAGCGCAGCCGCTCGAGCTCGAGGTAACCCTCGACCGCCGCGAGCTCGGCGTGCAGCGGCACCGCGTCGTGTCGGCCGGCGTCGAGGGCGAAGCGCAGCAGCGCGGCGAGCCGCTCGACCGCGCGCTCGGCCACCGGCGGATCCTCGGCGATGAGCGCCGCGATCGTGTTGAGCGCGTTGAAGAGGAAGTGCGGGTTGGTCCGGCTGCGCAGCGCGGCGAGCTCGGCCCGCAGCGCCTGGCGAGTACGGACCTCGGCGTCGCGCTCGGCCAGCGCCGTGCGGGTCTGCAGTCGATCGCGCTCGCGGCCGATCGCGACCATCACCACCGTCACCGGCGTCGCGACCCACAGCACGCCGGCGCGCGGGAACACCTCGGCGATCCGCGGCGAGAGCGACCCGATGAGCGCGATGCACGACTCGACCCCGAGCACCACCGCCAGCGCCACGACGGCGACGTAGGCCACCAAGCGCACCGCGGTGCTGCGCTGCTCGAGGCCGAACACCACCGTCGCCGCGCGATGGCCGAGATCGATGCCCGAGCCGATCATCACGCTGACGAACAGGTTGAAGCCGAAGGCGACCAGCAGCACCGCGCCCCCGCGCAGTCCGAGCATGCTCGCCTGGATCGCCGTGAGCACGCAGGAGAGCAGCACGAGGGCCACGGCGTTGCCGACCGCGCGGCGGGCCCAGTGCACCGGCTCGCCCTGGCGTGCGTGTGCGGTCACGGGCCACATCATCCCGCAAGAAGCGCGGTGATGGGGACCGGCGCGGTGACCCGAGCGCCCAACCCTGGTACGGTCGTGGTCATGCGGGCCGCCGCAGCTCTCGCGCTTGCGTGTGCGGCCTGCGGTCCGTCCGCGTACGCGTGCACCGAGGACGGGCAGTGCGCGATCGATGCGCTCCTCGGCGTGTGCCAGGCCGACGGCTTCTGCAGCTTCCCCGACGACGATTGCCCGTCCGGTCAGCGCTACGGCGAGCACGGCGGGCCCGTGGGCGGGCAGTGCGTGCCGGTCGCGGACGGCACCAGCTCGTCCGGCGGCGTGGGCACGACCGACGACACGCTGGCGTCGCTGGACGGGAGCACCACCGCGCCGACGCGCGAGACGACCTCGGCCGGCGGCACGTCCGACGCCACCGCGACCACCGACGCGAGCGCGACCACGTCGACCGGCGACCCCGTCGATCTCGAGCCGCTGCTGTGGTTCGCGTTCGACGACGCAAACGTCGGCGGCGTCCCGAACCTCGGCTCGCTCGGCGGCGTCGCGGCCTGCACCGATCTGTCGTGCCCGAGCAGCACCGCTGGGGTGGTCGGGACGGGCGCGCAGTTCGACGGCGTCGACGATTGCGCGATCTTCCCCGCCGACCCCGCGCTCGCGCAGCTCGACGCGCTCACGCTCACCGCGTGGCTGCTCCGCGAGCCGACCCCGGGCTATGACTGCATCCTGTGCAAGCCCGTCGGCATCGAGCCGTGGAACTCGTGGCGACTGGCGACCTACGACGATGCGGACGACATCGCGGTGGGCGACTTCCGCGTCGGCACCGCCGACGACACCGGCGTCTCCCTGGCCAGCCCGATCCCGACGGCGAGCTGGGCCCACCTGGTCGGCACCTGGGACGGCGCCACGATGGTGCTGTGGATCGACGGCGTCGTCGCCCAGCAGAGCCCGAACACCAGCTACGAGGTCGACGACCAGCCGGTGTTCCTCGGCTGCGACGACGACCACGACATCATCGGCATCACGAACTTCCTGACCGGATCGATCGACGAGGTGCGGTTGTACGGCCGCGTGCTCGGCGACGACGAGATCGCCGAGCTGTACGCGCAAGGGATGGCGCCAGCGCAGGCCGAGGGCGCCCGCCTCACCCCGGATCGAGGCCCGCGTTCCCCGGGTTCCACCAGATGATCGGGAAGCGGTCCCAGAACAGCGTGCCAGCGAAGGCCGCCTGCAGCGCGAGCACGTGCGTGTTGCTCTCGTAGTTGATGCCCGAGACGCCAGGGGTGAGCGTCGCCGGATCGTCGCACAGCCGGCCGTTCCAGCGCGCCGAGGCGCTCTTCGCCGGCCCGAGCAGCTCGAGGTTGCCCAGGCCATTGCGCTGCAGCACGCCGGAGCCCGAGGTCCCGTGACACCCATAGAGATCGGTCCACGTACTGCCGAGGCGTCGGCGCTGCACGCCGCCGGCCCACGACTTCGACTTGAGCGGGAGCAGGCCCGTCCCCGGGTGCTCGAGGTAGTGGAAGTTCTGCGAGCGATCGTTGCCGAGGATCGTGTAGTGATCCCAGCGCTCGCGCTCGGAGGTCCCCGCCTGTGGCAGCGTCGTCGGCATGTAGAGCAGCTCGTGGAACCAGTACATCTCGACGGGACCGGTGGGATCGTCGCTGGTCGCGACCGGTAGCCACGCCGCGCTGGACGATCGACCGCCGCAGTAGACGAGCGCGACGTCACCGGTGATCGTGTTGCCGCCGGCCGTGCACGAGGCGTCGCCGAACTCGCCGCAGCGCGAGACGACGGTGCAGACATACCCCTGCTCGCTGTAGCCGGGCAGCTGGTACGCCGGCGTCTGCGGCCAGTACTCGGGGAACGTGCCCTCGACGATGCTCGAGGCGAGCAGCGACCAACCCGAGACATCGCTCGTGTCGTAGGTCTTCACCACGACGCTGTCGACCTGCGGGTTCGGGACGTTCGCCCCCGTGACGCAGTGCGCCGAGGTGACCGCGTAGTGCGGCGAGATGAACGTGACGCCGCAGGTGCCGCGCACGATCCAGCCACCCTCGTAGTCCAGCTGCCCGTTCACGCGCAGCGGCACCGCCACGGATCCCGTCGCGCGCGACGCCTGCGAGTCGTCGCGCACCAGCTCGAAGTGCGTGCCGTAGGCGCCCACCGCGGCGCGAAAGGCGTCGTCGCCCTCGTCGGCCTCGTGTTCGCCATCGTCGGTGTCGGTGTCGAACTCGGCGTCGGCATCGGTGTCGAGCTCGGCCTCCTCGGCGTCGACGCACGCGACGAACAACAGGGACGAGGCGAGCACCACGAGGCGTGGGCGCAGGGCGGAGGGAGCGACGTGCAGCATTGCAGACGTAGACTGGAGAACGCGCGATTCGATCACGGAGCCGCGCGGAATCGGGACCTCGGCACGCGTGGCCGATCGGCCACGGGGCGGATCATCCCGCCGCCGACGCCTCGCCGAAGCGCCGCTTCCACCGGCCGATCCACACCGTGAACAGCGGCACCAGCACCACCGAGGGGGCGATCCACGGCACCCACACCAGCTCGGCCGGCATCACCTGTCGCAGCAGCCGATTGCCGCCGAGCACTGCGAACGCGGTGACCCCCGAGATGATCGCGACCATCGCCCCGCGCATGTGCTGATACCACCATGCCTTGGGTGTCGACAGCGGTCGCGTGACGAAGCGCAGGTCGCCGATGCCGGTGCTGGTGGCGATGACGCCGAAGATCACCGGCAGCATCGCGCCGTAGATCGCCCCGACCACGACGGTCGAGGCCCCGAAGACGACCATGATCGCCGGCAGCGCGAGGTCGAGGCGCGTCGGCGCCGGCGCGGGGCTGCGCTTGCGCGTCAGCGAGCGGAGCATCTGCTGGACCGCGCACAGCAGCAGCAGGCCGACCGAGCCGAGGAACATGCCGCGGATGCGCTGCTCGACCAGGCGATCGGCGGTCGCGAATGCGCTGGGCACGAGCAGCCACGCCGCGGCCATCGCCACTCCCGTGGCGCCGGCCACGAGCATCGACCACGCGAACACGCGACCGACCCGCCGGTGGATCGGGCTGCCCTTGCGCGACAACAGCGGCACGAACATCGACACCAGGCCCAAAGCGCCCCCGACGATGTGGAGCACGCGCACGACCTCGTAGACCTCGAGCATGGGGCCCATCGTGACCGCGGCCCGCCGCGGCCGCCAGCGCCCAGCGACGGACGGTGCCGATCCGCCGACGAACGGTCGGACCCGCGAATGACGCCCCGCGAACCCGGCCGATGCGGACTCGCGGGGCGCCTCGGTTCACCCATCGACGGCGAGCACGAGGCCCGCGCCGACGGTCTTGCCACCCTCGCGGATCGCGAAGCGCATGCCGGGCTCGCACGCGATCGGGTGCTCGAGGGTGAAGCCGACCTCCGCGCGATCGCCCGGGGTGATCGCGCCCTGTTGGCCGACGTCGAGCCGGGCCGTGACGTCGCACGCCCCGAAGAACAGCTGCGGCGAGTAGCCGCTGCCGAACGCGGTGTGCCGCCCGCCCTCCTTGGCGCCGAGCGTGAAGATCTCGGCGCGTCCGCTGCGGTGCGCCCGGATCGAGCCCGGACGGATCGCCACCTGACCGCGCGCGACCCCATCGCGCTCGATCCCCCGCAGCAGCATCCCGACGTTGAGGCCGGCCTTGGCCTCGGGCAGATCGCGGTGGAACATCTGGATGCCCGTCACCACCGCGGTCTGCACGGTGTCCTCGGGCCCGCCGACCAGCTCGATCGTGCTGCCCGTCGACAGCGTGCCGCGCTCGACCCGACCTGTCACCACCGTGCCGCGCCCCGGGATCGTGCACACGCCCTCGATGACCATGAGGAACGGCGCCGCCTCGTCCCGCGGCGGGATGACGACGGCGTCGAGCACGGCGAGCAGCGCCACGATCGACGCCTCGTCCGTCCCCTCGAGGGCACGCAGCGCCGAGCCCCGCACGAAGGGGACGTCGGTGAAGCCGTGGACCGCGAGCAGCTCCTGGGTCTCGAGCTCGACGAGCTCGAGCATCTCGGGATCGGCGACGTCGACCTTGTTGACGAACACCAGCAGCTGCGTCACGCCGACCTGGCGGGCGAGCAGCACGTGCTCGCGCGTCTGCGGCTGCGGGCCCTGCGAACCATCCACGAGCAGGATCGCGGCGTCCATCTGCGCGGCGCCGGTGATCATGTTCTTGACGTAGTCCGCGTGGCCGGGGCAGTCGATGTGTGCGTAGTGACGCGTCGCGGTCTCGTACTCGACGTGCGAGGCCACGATGGTGATGCCGCGCTCGCGCTCCTCCTTGCCGTTGTCGATCTCGCCGAAGGCCTTCGCCCGCCCGCCGAAGCGCGCGGCGCAGACTTTGGTGAGGGCGGCCGTCAGCGTGGTCTTGCCATGGTCGACGTGACCGATGGTGCCGACATTGATGTGATCCTTGATGAACATGACACATTGCTCCTGTTCGCCTCCGCAATGGAGGCGGTCCGCGAGGATGGAGTCGAACCATCGACAGCGCAGAGCTGACCGGTTTTACAGACCGGCGTGACTACCCGACAGTCACCTCTCGCGGGCGCGGGATTGCGCCGACGGCGGCCCAGGACGGCCCCGACGGCGGTCTAGACGCTCTGCGGCCCGCGTGGCGGTCGGTGATCGGAGGTCAATCCGCCACGGTCCCGCACGACCCGCAGAGCCACGAATAATCGGAATACGTCGACGACATGGGTGGCTCCTTCCTGCGGTTCGGGGGACGACGACGGGACGAGGGAATCGCTCGTGGACGCAATGCGCCGACGAACGATGTCAAGGGATACGCGACGGCGGCGACGCTGTCAAGTCGGCGCTTCGGGCGGCGAGCTCACTGCGCGCACGGCCACAGCCCGACGAGATCGTCGCCGCGGCGGTACATCCAGCGCATGACGTCGCGCTCGACGATGTCGCCGTCCGACACCTGCTGCTTCGCGAACGCGTCGCCCTGCGTGTCGATCGCCATCAACGCGAAGAAGCGCTCGTGGGTGCCGCCGCAGGGGGCGTCCAGGCGGAACAGGTCGAGCGCGTCGTCCTGGCCGGCGCCGACGTGGAACGCGTCGCGCAGCTGCGGGCACGCCCGCACCGCCTGGGTCAGCCGCTCGAGCTCGCGCTCGTGCGACGCGGCGTCGGGCGTCGGCAGCTTCGGGCGCACCGCGGCGGTGCACGGGTACTCGGCGCAGTCGATCACCTCGAGCTCGGCGTCGATGCCACAGGCCTCGAAGGCTTCGTCGACGATCTCGGACCACCGCTCGGGCGACTCGACGCCGTCGGCCTCGGGCCACGGGTGACGCACCGCGTCGCGCTGCTTGCTGCAGTCGGCGAGCTCGGCCTCGCACCAGCGCTCGCGCAGCTCGAGCTCGTCGCACGAGGCGTCCTCGCCCGCGGCGCGGCGCACCGGCGCGCAGACGAGCGAGCGCACCGCCTTGGGCACCGCGCTCGGCGACGCAGTGGCCGCGGGCTCGGCCCGCTCCGACGCCGCCACCTCGGGCTTGGACCATGCGCGGCCGAGGGCGACGCCGACCGCGAGCGATGCGGCGGACACCAGCGCGACGACTGCGAGCGGACGCCCCACGGACCGCGAGTCTACGCGAACCGGAGTGTCTGCAATCGGTCATGACGCACCGTCGTCCAGCTCGCCCCAGCGACTCGCTCGTTGCAGAGCGCATGCGAACCCTGCTCCTCGCCGCGCTGCTGGCCGGCTGCACCGCCCGGGCCGATCACGCCGCCCCGACCCCGAGCCCCGCGGTCCCCGCGACGGCGGTCCCCGCGACGATCGCCGCCCCGCGGCTCTCCGCCGACTTCGACACCGCGCTGCTGTGCACGAACATCCTCGAGACCGGCAAGCGCCTCGGCGATCCGAGCTTCGGGATGACCGAGAGCGATCCGCCCGCGCCGAGCACCGTCGGCGCGGTCACCTATCGCTTCGGCAACGAGCCGCGCCTGCTCGTCGCCGGCATGCGCGCCGAGCTGCGCGCCCTGGGGTCCGTCACGTTCGGCGGTCGCTCGATCCCGTCGTCGGCCACGCTCGACGAGATCGCCGCGATGGACCTCGAGGGCTGCGGCGCGCTGCAGATCAACGAGGGCGCGAATGTGATCGAGTGCCGCGTCGGCGAGGTCCACGTCAGCTTCGCGACCGGCTCGATCGGCGGTGCGCCGCTCGAGGTCTCCGCGCGGCACGACGCCTGCCACTGAAGCGCCTCGGCGATGGGCTTGGCGTCGCCGCGCGGGCGCAATCTTTCTCGATGATCCGGGCGCGATCCGAGCGGGATATCGCCCGGAGCGGCCATTCGCGCGAGACCGGTATCGCGGCCGCCGGGAATCGGCAAAGCTGGTTCGGTCAGGCCAGCGATGACTAGGACGGCAGACCTGAACCTCGACGCCACCGCGCCCGGATCGTCCGGCGCGATCGACCTCGGTCAGCTCCGCCTCGTGCTCGAGGCCACGCCCAACGGCATGGTGCTCGTGGACGACGCCGGGCGGATCGCGATGGTGAACGCGCACGTCGAGCGGCTGTTCGGCTACCGCAGCGACGAGCTCGTCGGCGCGCCGATCGAGCGGTTGATCCCGGTGCGGCTGCGGGACGACCACCTCGGTCATCGCCAGGGCTTCGCGCAGATGCCCCACGCACGGCCCCTGGGCAGCGACCCGCCGCGCGTCGGGCTACACCGAGATGGTCGTGAGGTCCGCGTCGAGATCGGCCTCAACCCGCTTCGCACGGCCCAGGGGACGTTCGTGCTCGGCTCGATCGTCGATGTCACGCGTCGCATCGAGGCCGAGCACGAGCGCGAGGCGCTACTCGATCGCCTGCGCACGCTCAACGAGGAGCTCCGCGGACGCGAGCGATGGTTCGCGACCACCCTGCGCTCGATCGCGGACGCCGTCGTCGCGGTCGACGCCGTAGGCAAGGTGCGCTTCATGAACCCAGTGGCCGAGGCGCTGCTCGGCGTGGCCGCCGACGCGGCCGTCGATCAACCCCTGCGCGAGGTCATCGAGCAGGATGCGGCCGAGGGCGCGATGTCCCTCGAGCGCGCCCTGGCGCGCCGCGAGCCGGTGCCGGTGACCGAGGGTGTGCTCTTCCCGCTCGGTCAGCCGCGGCGCGTCATCAGCGAGACCGCCGCGCCCGTGCTCGACGGCGAGACCGTCCTCGGTGCGGTGATGGTCTTCCGCGACATCACCGAGCAGCGCGACGCGCAGCGCCGTGTCGAGCTGACCGATCGCATGATGTCGCTGGGCACGATGGCCGCCGGCGTCGCCCACGAGATCAACAACCCGCTGCTCGTCGTCACCGCCAACGCCGAGTTCGTCGAGCTCGAGCTGCGCCGCGCCATCGAGGAGGCCGGCGCCCCGGGCCAGCCGAGCGCGCCGGCGGGCCTGCTCGCGGTCGCCGACCAGGCCGCGACGCTCCAGGGCGAGATGCGCTCCGCGGCGCTCCGCATCGCGCGGATCGTGGCCGACCTCGGGGTGTTCTCGCGGGTGCGCGAGCGCGTCGAGCTGCGCGCCGACCTCCGCCGCGCGGTCGAGTGGGCGCTCCGCGTCGCCGCGCACGAGCTGCGCCACCGCGCCGAGACCGTCGTCGACCTCGACCCGATGCCGCCGGTCGCCATCGACGAGGCGCGCCTGGGCCAGGTCCTCGTCAACCTCCTGGTCAACGCCGCGCTCGCGATCCCGTCGGGCCGCGCCGAGGAGAACAGCGTGCGCGTGCGCGGTGCCGTGCGCGACGGCACCACGGCGATCGTCGAGGTCCGCGACACGGGATCGGGCATCGCGCCCGAGGTGCTGCCGAGGATCTTCGAGCCGTTCTTCACCACCCGCGGCGCGGCGTCGGGCACCGGCCTGGGGCTCTCGGTCTGCCACGGCATCATCACCGCGGTCGGCGGTCAGATCGACGTCGAGAGCGAGGTCGGGATCGGGACGTGCTTCCGGATCGAGCTCCCGCTCGCGGATCCCAAGCCCTCCGCCACGCGACCTTCGATCCCGATCGTCCCGACCCGGCGCGCGCGCGTGCTGGTCGTCGACGACGAGGAGCCGATCCTCCGCGCCGTGCGCCGCGGGCTCGGCCGCCACCACGATGTGGTGTGCACGACCCGGGCCACGGAGGCCCTCGCGCTCATCGCCGAGGGCCCGGGGTTCGACGTCATCTTCAGCGACCTGGTGATGCCCAACATGACGGGCATGGACTTCTACGACGCGCTGCTGCGGCGCCATCCCGAGGCCGCGTCGAAGGTCGTCTTCCTCACCGGCGGCACCGTCGACGAGCAGCTCTCCGGCTTCCTGGCGCGCATCCCCAACCGTTTCTTCTACAAGCCCATCGACCTCGAGGTCCTGCTGCGGGCGGTCGACGCGGTGAGCGCCGGCTAGCGGCGGCGGGACGCGCACGTGTGCTACGTTGGTGGGGTCGAGATGGGCTCCGCCGCACCCCGCCGCGCGCGCTACGAGGATCTCCTCGGGCTCCCCGAGCACGTCCTCGGCGAGATCCTCGGTGGCGAACTCCACCTGCAGCCGCGCCCCGCGATCCGACACGCCGCCGCATCGTCCGCCCTCGGCGAGGAGCTCGGCCCACCGTTCAAGCGCGGACGCGGCGGACCTGGCGGCTGGATCCTCCTCGACGAACCCGAGCTGCACCTCGGCGAGGATGTCCTCGTCCCCGACCTCGCCGGGTGGCGACGCGAACGCATGCCCGAGCTCCCCGATGTCGCGGCGATCGAGCTCTCGCCCGACTGGGTCTGCGAGGTGCTCTCGCCATCCTCGGTCGCGACCGACCGCGTGCTGAAGCTGCCGATCTACGCGCGCGAGCGCGTGGCGCACGTCTGGTTGGTCGATCCGATCGCGCGCACGCTCGAGGTCTTCCTGCGCGAGACCGACGGCTGGACGCTCGCTGGGGCGTGGCGCGACGACGCGAAGGTGCGGGCGGTGCCGTTCGACGCGATCGAGCTCGACCTCGCCATCCTCTGGGCGCGCTAGCCCGCGCGGTCGCGGTGGGTGCCAGAGCGCACCCCCGCGACCCGATGCGCGTCACCGTGGTCGACGGCCACCGCGCCGACGGCCGGCGAGGACCAACAGCCACGGCGCCAGGGCGAGGCCTGGCGCGCCGCCGCTGCTGCTGCAGCCGCACCCGTCGCCGCCGTCGTCGAGGCCCGGCGCGTCGCCGCTCGACTCGCTCGCGCCGTCCGAGGCCGCCGAACCCGCGCTGCCGGCGGTCCCCGCCGTGCCCGCATCGTCGCCGGTGTCGGCGGCACCGCACTCGTTGCCCGGCCAGCCCAGCGCGCAGTTGTACTCGCGCAGCTGCGTGTCGATGGTCGCCTTGTTGTCGACCAGGAGCTGCGGCGCACCGCTCGAGGTCATCTGCGCGACCTCCTCCTCGTAGGGCATCTCGGCGTCGATCATCGGCCACGCCCCGTCATCCGGCACGTAGACCTCGCGACCGTCGGGCAGCGTCCACACGGCGTCGCCATTGCACAGGACCCGACGCGTCGCGAGTGACTGCGTGAGATCGACCTCCGGCAGATCGGGGTTGGCCCAGAAGAACGGATCGGCCGTCATCTCGTGGGGGGACATCGTCGTGTACATGCGCGTCAGCGTCGGGTACGTGGCGAGCAAGGACGCCGCGTGGTTGCCGGGATCGACGATGCGCTGCTGCATCGCGGCCGAGAAGGCGGTGCCGTCGCCCCACGCCTCGAGATCGATCATCGCCTCGTTGCAGGACACGCAGCTGTAGAAGTCGTACTCGCTGAGGCCCTCGGGCACCGGGAGGTAGGCCGCGAGCAGGCCGGGGACGAGCGCGTGCCGATAGACGCACTCCTTTTGGAACTCCTCGCAGAACATCAGGCCCTGGTTGGTGAGCGTGTCGATGACGTCGACGGCCGCCAGGTTCGCGAAGGCCGACGCGTCCCAGGCATCGCTCGAGATGCCGTCCGGCGCCACCACGTCGACGCTCCCCGCATACTCGGTGACGAACGCCCGCCCCTCGGCCTCGAACGCGTCGACCGCGAGCGTGATGATCTCCTTGTAGTTGCTCGCGAAGTTCACCCAGTCGAGCTTGAGCGGGTTCACCAGCACGTGCTTGTACGTCTGTGGCACCACGCGGGCGTCGGCGAGGAAGAACGTGCGGATCTCCATGTCGTCGACCGCGGCGATCCGAGTCAGCCGGATCGGCACGCACGCCTCCTCGGTGGCGAAGCGCAGCGCGATCGGGTGGATCTCGCCGATCTGCGCGCCGTTGGTCAGCTTGAACGCCGCGAACACGTAGTTCTCGGCGAGGTACTCCTCGAGGATCGGCTCGGCCGCCGGGTCCTGCTGGTAATCGTTGTCGCCCAGCCAGGTCATCACCTCGGCCGCGGTCCCGCCCTCGAGCACGGTGATGTCGAAGGCACCGACGGTCTGCTGCAGCACGACGGTCGGCCCGCCGGTGTCGCCGGTCTCACCGCCGCCGCTCGAGTCGCCGCCGCCACCATCCCCTGCCGCGGTCGGATCGGTAGCGCCAGTGTCGCCGCCGCAGCTGTCGAACTGGTAGTTGAACCCGTACGCGGGCACGGTGCCCGCGAGCACGTTGTCGAACAGCCGCTGCGACCCGACCTCGAACTCGGGGACGAGCGTCATCGGCACCAGCCACGCGAACTTCGCGGCCTCGGTGTTGGGGTCGTACTGGATCTGGATGTGGGCTTCGGTGAAGCCGTCGCCCATCACGAACAGGATGTTCTCGCCGGTCTGATCGACCGGCATCGTGTTCGGTCCGGCATCGCAGAACGTGCCGCCGCAGGCGTCGGCCTCGCGCGGGGCCATGGCGACGGCCATCGCCAACGCGAGCGCAGAGAGGCTGTAAACAGGACGCATCGTTGTCATCTCCAGTCCAGGGGTCCAACACCAACTCGGCGTGGGGCACCTCGCCCGCGCCGCATTCCAACCAATCCTCGCTACCGAGGCCGCCCGAGTGTGCCACGGCGGGCGCGCCCGCGCCAGTCCTCGCAGCGCCCCGGTGGGAGCCGTGCGCACCCGCCCCGACCGATCGTGCCCGAAGCGCCCGATCGTCGGCAATTCGACCGTCACATCCCGCGGCGTCGAGCGTCCCTCGGGCCGATCGCGGGGGCCACTGCTCGGCCGCGCGATCGTGAACCCACCACCGTTGCCGAGGTCGACCGCCATGACACCTTCGATTCGTCCGCTTGGAACCCGCTGGATCGCGGCCCTGATGCTCGCCGGCCTCGGTTGCGACGCCGCGGCGCCCGACGAGCCCGACATCGAGCTGCGCGAGGGCCAGACCGCGACGTTCAAGACCGCCAACCAGGACGTGTCGTTCAAGTGGAAGGGCTGCGAGCCGCCGTGGGGCCCCGAGCCGTACCGCCCGGAGACGGGGCCCACCGAGGAGTGGATCGAGAGCGTGGGCAAGCGCATGGACCGGGACGTCGGCGCGAACGCGCTCGGCGCCTGGCTCGACGCCGACGGCGGCCGCACGTGCGAGGAGGGCTGCGCGTCGCTCGAGCTCGCGTGGACCGGCGAAGCCCAGGTGCTCGAGCCCAGGGCGGGCGTCCGCGAGGCGCGGGCGATCGGCCGCTGCGACGACAAGGCGATCGCGTGGTCGGTCGAGGTGACGGTCTCCTCCGAGATCGCGTGCACCTGCGGGGGCTGACGCCGCCGCGCGGGAGCCGACGATGTCCGCGACCCCGACGACCCTCGACGTGCCGCCACCGCGGCTCGTCGACACGCGCGACGACCGTGATCTACCTCGCGCGGGCGCCCCGAGCCCGACCCGCGTGGGACGGTTCGCCCTCGTCGAGCAGGTCGGGCGCGGCGGCATGGGCGTGGTCTATGCGGCCTGGGATCCGCAGCTCGATCGCAAGGTCGCCATCAAGCTCGTCGACGACGCGCGCGACGCCGATCCCGACGACGCGCGGCACCGCCTCGAGCAGGAGGCGCGCGCCGCCGCGACGCTGAACCACCCCAACATCGTGACGATCTACGACGTCGGCGTGCACGACGGCCGCGTGTTCCTGGCGATGGAGTACGTCGCGGGCTGCACGCTCGGCGCGTGGCTGCGGCGGCGCGTACGGCCGTGGACCGAGGTCGTGGCGATGTTCCTGCAGGTCGGCCGCGGGCTCGCGGCGGCCCACGCCGTCGGCCTGGTGCACCGCGACTTCAAGCCCGACAACGTGCTGCTCGAGCTCGCGGACGGCGATCCCGATCGCGTGGTGCGGCCGCGGATCGCCGACTTCGGCCTGGCGTACTCGCGGAGCCCGCGGGGATCCGCGAGCACGCTGCCCGGCGACGGCGACCGCCCGTCGCAGTGCGCGACCCCCTCGGTCGCGGGCACGCCGGCGTACATGGCCCCGGAGCAGTTCGACGGGCTCGACGTCGGCCCCGCGGCCGATCAGTTCGGGTTCTGCGTCGCGCTGTTCGAGGGGCTCTTCGGCGCGCGCCCGTTCTCGGGCAGCAAGTTCGAGGTGCTGTCGATCGCGGTGCACGCCGGCGAGATCGTGGTGCCCGACGCGCGCCGCGTGCCCCGGCGCCTGCTCGCCGCACTGCGCCGCGGACTCGATCCCGATCCCGAGCGGCGCCACCGCTCGATCGACGCGCTGCTCGGCGAGCTGCACGCGGCGCTGCACGCCCGTCGCCGTCGGTGGCGCGTCGCTGTCGCAGCGACCGCGGGCGTGCTCGCCCTCGGCCTCGGCTTCCGGGCCGCGCGCGCCGTGACGCCCGAGCCCTGCGCCCAAGCCGACGACGCCGCTGCGCTGTGGAGCCCGGCCTCGCGCGCTGCGGTGGGCGAGCGCATCGCCGACGCTGCGACGATCGAGAGCCTCGAGCGCTACGCGGCGGACTTCGGCGACAAGCGGCGCGAGGCGTGCGAGGCGACGCGCGTGCGCGGCGAGCAATCGGACTCGGTCTTGGCCCTGCGCATGGCCTGTCTCGATCGCGTCGCGGCCCGCTTCGCCGGGCTCACCGAGGAGCTCGACGACACCGCGGACCTCGACGCGGCCTCGATCGCGACGCGGCTGCCCGAGCTCGCGGCGTGTGACGACGTCGAGACGCTGGCCAGGCTCACCAATCGCATGGCCGCGCGTTCGAGCCGCGAGAGCGCCGCGCAGGATCGGGCATGGACGCTGGCCGTCGGGCTGCTCGAGCGCTCGCTGACGCGGCGATTGCTCGGCCGCGCCGACGCGCGCGAGCCCGCGATGCAGGCGCGCGCGCTCGCGGACGAGCACGGGCTGCCCGGGGTGCACGCCCGCGCGCTGTCGATCCTCGCGGACCTCGAGCTCGAGGCGGGTGACGGCACCTCGGCCCAGCGCCTGCGACGCGAGGCCATGCGCCACGGCGTCGCCGACGGCCACGACGACGCGGTGGTGTCGATGCTGCTCGACGACGCGGACGCGGCGCTGCAGGACGCGCGGGCGGGCGAGGCCGAGCTGCTGCTCGGGTACTTCGAGGCGTTCGTCGATCGCATGACGGATGCGGATGCCCGTGGCGCGATCGAGCAGCGCGCGGAGATCGTCCGCGCCCGGCTCGCGCTCGCCCGCGGTGATGCGGCCGAGGCCGAGCGGCGGCTCGAGGGTCTCGCGTTCGATGCGTTGCCCGCCCTCGATCGACGCGCCGCGTGGATGGCCCTCGGTGACGCGCAGCGCGCCCGCGGCGAGGCCGAGGCCGCGACCGCGACGTGGACCCGGCTGCTCGCGCTGGTGGAGGACCTGCGCGGCGATCGACACCCCGACGTGGCGGCGGTGCTCAACAACCTCGCGCTCGTGCGGCTCGACGACGGCGACGCGGACGGGGCCGACGCACTGCTGGCCCGCGCCGAGTCGATCGTGACCGAGGCGTCGGGGACCGCTGCGTTGCAGGCGACGATCGCCACCAATCGCGGCTGGGCAGCGCGACTGGGTCATCGCTACGACGAGTCACGGCGCCGGCTCGAGCACGCCCGGGCCCTGCGCGAGGTGGCCTTCGGTTCGCGCCACCCGTCGATGGCCTACACGCTGGATCAGCTCGGCGAGCTCGAGCGCGCGCTCGGCCGGTGGGACGCCGCGCTCGAGGCGTTCGCGGCGGCCGGCGAACTGCGCGACGCGACCTTGGGCGCGATGCACCCGGAGCTCGTGCCGACGCTGGTCGGCACGGCACGGGTGTTGATTGCGCGGGGGGAGAATGATCGGGCGAGGGCGGCGTTGGGGGTCGCGGGTGAGATCCTGGACGCGCATCCGGGGGGGACGCGGGAGCGGGAGATGATCGCGGCGCTCGAGGCTGCGACGCGGTAGGGGCGGGGAGGCTCGCGGCGTCGAGGGGTCGAGGGTTGGACGGTGAGGCCGCAGGCAGTCGGGAGCGACGACCGCTGCAGGGAACGCTGGAGGCTCGCAGCGTAACGCGACAGACCCGATGTGGCGGTCGAGAGAACCGACGGGATTCCGAAGGGATGCGCCGCCGGCGATGGGCCGTTCCGGACTATCCCGCGCTGGCCACGGTCCCGCGTGGACGAACACGTCGCAGCTGAATTATAGTTGGGCAGCGGAGCGGTGCGTCCGGCAATTGCGGCCGGACCGTCATGGCAGGAACGGAAAGTCAGACGAAGGCGCAACACACGGAAGGAGAGCGGCACGCCTCCTCTGGTGACGCACAGCCCGCGTCGTGGTACGGTGGCTGAGATGGTAGAGGCTACGGAGCCAACGGCAGAGCGACTCGGCCGTTTCGTCGGGCGATACAGGTGGCCCCTGCTCATCGTGGCGGTCGCGATCCTCGGAACCTTGTTCTATCGGGGTACCAGCGCCCCAGATCGCTGGGACGGGTGGGTCTACCCGGAAGGCGCATCCTCGGCTCCCAACGACTGGCGGCGCGGGGGACCGTTCGAGTCCGCAGAACAATGTCGAAGGTGGGCTCGAGGCGAGCTTGAGCGAATATTTCCCGGACGTTTGCCGCCGACGGCTGACTATGAATGCGGCCTCAACTGCAAGATGAACAGTAATCCCGCCGTTTGCGAACAGACGATCGACTGATCGATGTTCGCTGCCCGACGCGTCCGTCAGCATCTTGCACGTGGACGCCGGCACTCTGCTTGGCACCCCGCGCCACCTGCGACTCGCTGGCGCCTCGCAGATGCTTCAAGCCTCAAGCGGGGCCTCTACGATGTTTCACCGTAGGCTCCAAACCGGGCGCACCTACCGCGATGCCGTAGGACCCCGTCGTCGACCCACATCTCGCATGCGGTAGTGATGGCGCCTCTCGGCAGCGAGACCATCGCCGAGGGGTTGTGGACCATCCGGAGCGAGCGGCTTGCCGCCCACTCGAGATTCCAAACCGCGTTCGCCGCGAAGAGGACGCCTGAAAGCGCCGCGGCGCTGCCATCGAGGAACTGCGTGGCGGGCACCCGCGCCCCGTTCGACTTCGAGACGCTCGACATCAACGGGGTCTTGCCATGCGGCTCGCCCTCTCCGAAGAGCGGGACGACGAGTACCGGCGATCCGATCCCGAATACTGCCCGAACAAGCAGGGGGATCTCGACGTCACAGAGGTCCCCGTCGACGATCCCACCTTGGCCGAGCGCGACCAGGCACGCTTCGCAGTCCCTGATGATCCCGGTGGCGCGGTACCTTTTGATCTTCTCGAGCTTGTCTCGGAGCGCGGATAGGTACCGAAGCGCGACTTGGTCGCACCGTGGGCCCGTGGACAAGTCAGGCTCCCACGTGTCGTCGTCGTCGTCGCACTCCGCTTCCGCGCGGGGCCGGCGCTGCCGAACGCGGTCCGCACTATTGTCGCTCCCGGGCGTCGGCACGACGGCCTCTATCCAGATCCTCGGCCCGGTCAACGGCGAGACCATGACGTCCGGACCCGTGGCAGGCGGACACTCGAGGCGCAGACCGGACGCGGAGAGAGCGGCGATGAGCCACAGCTCCCACGAGCGTGCAAGGAACTCGAGTTGGAAATGCTTCACGAATTCGTCCCCCTCTGGGCAGAGGTGGCCGTAGCGTTGCCACGCGTCCTCCAGGGCATCGCGCGTGCTTCGCTTGAACTCGTGGTCCCGGCACGCGATGAACTCCGCGCTCGGAACCGACACGATGGTCTCGAAGAGTGAGGGTCTCGAGTTGGGCAAGGCGCGCTCCGACGCCGAGCAGTCTACCTCAACGATGCTCAACGACCAGCTGCGGGGCCCGCTCCTGCCGGCTTGACGTCCCATGGGTCTCAGCCCATACTTGCTGGCGAAGTGCGGACGGTCGTCGAGGGTGACTTCGAGTGGGACCCGATCAAGGCGGCCTCCAACCTCGAGAAGCACGGCGTCTCGTTCTACGAAGCCGCGACCGTCTTCGCCGATCCCCTCGCAGTCTACATCGATGACGGCTCGGGCATCGGCAGGATGGTCGTGATCGGCGCATCGCTTCGGGAGCGAGTTCTGTACGTCGTGCACGTCGAGCGAGGCGATCGAGATCGCATCATCAGCGCGCGACAGGCGACCAGTGGCGAGCGGGAAGTGTACGAGAGCGGAGACGAACCATGACACAGGCAGCGAAGCGAAAGGCTGAACCGGAAACGCCGAGCGTGCGGGTGCTCGGACGCGGACTGCGGGCGCGGCGAGGTGTGCATCTCACGCTGCGGGCGGTGCGAGAGGCAACAGGAAAGACTCAGGTCGACGTCGGAGATGCCTCGCAGATCAACCAAGGTGACATCTCCCGCCTCGAGACTCGCGACACGCTCGACGACTGCCAGGTCGACACGCTTCGGCGCTACATCGAGGCACTCGGCGGCCAACTTGAGCTCGTCGCCGCGTTCGGAGACAAGCGAATCATCCTCACGCCGAGCGCGCGAGCCTCAGGTGATCCGCCGCCCAACCAGCCGTTGCAACGGACGAGGCGGCTAAAGCCGCCTCGCCGCTGAACGCCAATCCGTTGGACGGAGGAGAACGCGATGCCGACGCTCGACGAAGTCAACGCGTTGTCCGCCCGAGGCATCACCCAGTTCCGGCTCGGTTCGTTCGACAGGGACGTTCTCACCATCGTGGGTAGCTTCGACCTCTGCTACTACCACGATGTCGAAATCATCTTCTCGGAAGTCGAGTACGTCGGGTGCGCGACCTACCTGGACGAGCCCACCTTCCGCGACGCTGGACCTTCTCGCGGCGGCCGCCGATACGAAATTCGATCCGACGGCGAGCTGTTCGAGGTTGTTGCACGGGACGTGACCGTGGTGCTGGGCAAGGTCTACTACTACGACCGCGGCGACCAGCTCCAACCCGGAGAGCGCATCGCAGCGTGGGTGAAGCGGTAGGCGAAACCGCGCAGTGGAGCGAGCTTGGGTCCCCGTCCAACATGCCGTTGCAGCAGACGGCTCACTCGAGCCATACTCGCGCGGGCAGCAGCTGAACGCCCTGTCGTTGGGCGGCTAGCGTACGCCTGAGATTGTGCGGGCACCGCTCCGCTCGAAGGACGAGTCATGACCGAGGAGCAAGCCTATCTGATATCCGGCGTGCCCGACCGCGACTCGCTGGTGGCGGCTCTGTCCGAGACCCTGGGTGTTACGTTCCGCGAGGACGCAGACGGCCTTTCAGGTGAGGCATTCGGAGGCCTCGAGTTCGATCTTCGACCCGCCCAGGAAAGCCCCGACATCTCCGCGTACCTACTCCGGTGCACCTTCGACACGGCTCATCCCTTGTTTGCAAAGCAGCAGAAACACTTCTGCAGAATAGACGAGCTGCAGGGGTTGCTTGAGATTGGTCTACGGGCGCACGCGATGAGAGTCACTCCCACGATCGATCAACAAGGACCGCGTTGACCCGTGCAGGACGCTCCGCGGCGGCCTTTGATACGCCGCCCAACAAGGCCTTGCAACGGACGGAAGCATCGAGCTACACTGGGTGCTCCCGCCGCCGAACGCCTACTCGTTGGACGGACAAGAGCCATGAAGCGCCACGAGGTCAAGGTTGCCGTCGACTACCACCAGTTCTACGTCTGGGATGCCGGTGTCGAGCCGCAGGCGCCGGAGGAGTACACCGACGAGGATGTGCGCCGATTGGTCAAGGTGAGCCCACACGTCGTCGTTGTTCAGCCAGTTCGACAGGGCTCCGTACCGGTCCAGCTCGAGATTCACGAGTCCGATCCTGGCGTCGAATCGGGCGATTGGCAGCACATCGTCGAGTGCGCGCTCGACCTGCCAAGTGGAAAGCTCCAAGTGCACGAGTGCACCGGTGGGCCGGTCCTCGACGTCGAAGTGCAGCCAGGGGTGTACGACGTCCGAGTTCTAATCACTGGCCTCGACTCTCTTTCGGAGGACGGGTTCGACGGCGACGACGTGTATCGTGTGATTCTCTGGCGTGGCGAGCCCCGTCCGCTGCGCGTTGTGAAGCAGTGGGAGGCCGGCTAACCCGAGATGCCCTCTACCTCCGCCGCGGGTCGCGGTCGCCGCCCCTCCCATCACTGCGGCACGAGCGTGACCGTGTACTCGATCGGCCCGTTGGGAATGTCGCCGCCCTCGAGGGTCAACGACACCACCGCGGAGCTGCCCACCGTCAGTTCCGGCACGTCGCCGCCCAGGGCAACGTCGACCGTGCCGAAGGGCGAGCCGCCGGCGACGAACGGGGCCGAGGTGGCGATCGCCATGGTGCAGCCCTGGCCTCCGCCCGCGAGGCTGCCGCTGAGATCGATGAGCCCGTCGTGGCCCTCGAACTCGGTCGTGCTCCGGGGCAGCACCGAGACCGTGATCACGCCGTCGGCGGCGACGGTGACCTCGAGCTGCTCGTCGGTGGTCTGCTCCGGGGCCTCGGGATCGTAGAACAGCTTGAGATACGGGAAGTGGCCGTGGGGATCGGTGAGCGCCCCCAGCTGGGCGCCGTAGATCCCCGGCGCGATGCAACCCGCGGCGCCAGTCGGGTCCCCCGTGGTCGGATCCGCGGTGGTGGTGTCGGGGTCGACCGTGGTCGTCGGCGGCGTGTTCGTGGTTTCGGGCGGCGTATCGGTGGTGCCGTCGACCGTTCCGGGATCGCCAGAGGTCGGCCCGGTGCTGCCGGTACCGGTGGACGCCGTCGTGACGAGGTCGTCGTCATCGTCGATCGGCTTGGTGTTGCACACGGCTCCCATCGCACCGACCCCGAGGGCGGCACACGCGGCGGCGTGGAGTAGCGCGGACGGGATCCTCGGGCGGCGGGGACGCGGGGTGATGGTGGTCATGGAGGGACCGATGCGCGCGGGTGCGGATCGATTGCGGATGCGTCGGAAACGGCCGGCAGCGGGGTCAGGGACGGGGGATGGTGAGGGGCTTGACGCCGCCCGCGGCCTCGCCCCGCGCCCTGTGCTAGCTTCGGTCGATGCGTCCGATCGAAGCGCACTATGAGAACGGCCTGCTGAGGCCGTCCGCACCGCTGGCCCTGCGGCCGGGGGAGCGGGTTGCGCTCGTGGTGATGAGGCACCCCGACCCGAGTCGATGGGACATGGACCGCCTCGCGTCGAGCTCGACGACGACGGTCATGCCTACGACCGATTCCACCGGCAGCGTCGACGGGACGGGCTCCACGACAGAGGGACCGTCGGGTCCCGAGGTGTGCCGCACCGCAGTCACCGAGGCCGAGTGCACCGCGGCCTCCGACGAGTGCCATTGGACCCAAGCCTACCGCGTCGTCGACCTCGCAACTTGCACGCTGGAACCCGCACCGGATCTCCAATGCTGGGCACGATACGTCGA
>LNFB01000233.1 GCA_001464385.1 Deltaproteobacteria bacterium Ga0077550
CAGGCGACGCACTCCTCGGCGTCGAACGCCAGCACGTTGCCCGGGCCGGCGGACGTGTCGATCATGCCGTTGGCGTTGTCGTCCTCGCACAGCTCGGGGCGGGCCCAGAACTTGGTGATGCCGCCCATGCGGTTGGCGACGACGACGGCGCGACCGTCGACGCTGACGCTGGTGCGCGAGGGGTTGCCGCTGCTGTCGGGCCGGGTGTGGTAGCGGCCCTCCTCGACGAGCGTGCGGGTGTTGATCTTGCTGAGCGTCGCCTCGTTGCTGTTGGCGACGAACAGGTAGCTCCAGTCCGTGAAGCCGCAGGTCTCGGAGCACTCGCCCTCGGGCACGTCGGCGTTGGTGCCGACGTCGAACTTGGGGCCGTCGCCGCTGCTCGAGGAGTCGGCCGGCGCCGTGTCGGCCGCAGTGGAGCCGACGGTCGCGCTCCCGCTGCCGGTGCCGGTGGCGCTCGCCGATCCGGACGCGCCCTCGGCGTCGCCCGAGCTCGCGGAGCCCGAGGCCGAGAGCGAGCCGGACCCGGAGGTCGAGTCGTCCCCGCAGGCGACGAGCGCGAGCGTGGCGGCCATCGTCATCATCATCGCCGTGATCGTCGGCGTGGTCGTGCGGTTCGGGATCATCGCGGGCCCCCTTTGCGTTCACCCAGGATCACGCCGCGGCGCCCGCGGGTCCACCGAATGCCGCGCCGGGCCCGGCGCGCCGCGTGTGAGTCCGCCCGGGGGCGGGACGAGTCGCGCGCGGTCGTGTACCCGCCGAAAATCGAGTACACCGTCGTCCGTGAACGCTCCCCTGGTGTGGATGGACCTCGAGATGTCCGGGCTCGACCCGGATCACTGCACGATCCTCGAGATCGCGACGATCATCACGGACGCGGAGCTCCGCATCATCGCCGAGGGGCCCGACCTGGTGATCCACCACGACGATGCGGTGCTCGACGCGATGGACGAGTGGTGCACCAAGCACCACGGCGCGAGCGGTCTCACGGCCGCGGTGAAGGCCTCGACGATCTCGCTCGCCGACGCCGAGGCGCAGACCCTGGCGTTCGTCGCCGAGCACTGCGCGCCGCGGAGCTCGCCCCTGTGCGGCAACACGATCTGGCAGGACCGCCGCTTCCTGGTCCGCTACATGCCGACCTTGGACGCGCACCTGCACTACCGGCTCGTCGACGTCAGCACGATCAAGGAGCTGTCGCGCCGGTGGTACCCGGACGTGAAGGCGCCGCCGAAATCCGACAGCCACCGCGCGTTGGATGACATCCGCGAGTCGATCGCGGAGCTGGCGTTCTATCGCGGCAGCGTGTTCCGGTAGGGGCCCACGCGGGGGCCGTTCACGGCCCGCGGAGCATCTGCACGACCCAGTTCACGTGGCGGCCCGGCGCGACGCCGCGCGCGTGGGCCCGCAGGCACTCGGACTCGAGCACGCGCACGTGCGCCTCGAGGTTCGTCTCGAAGCGCGAGTCGGGGACCACCTTGCCGCT